>JAMHWA010000090.1:0-1572 GCA_035911175.1 Alphaproteobacteria bacterium | reverse complement strand
GCGCTCAGATTCAGACTGTCTACCGTGTCACTGATGAAGTAGGCCAGATGACCTTGGGGCAACCAGTCCTGCAAAGCGCTGGGTAGGAGTTGCTGCTGTTCGGGGTGGTAGGGGACATAGCTGGTGCTCATCCTCCTTTAACGATCAACCTCAAATAGCGTTGTTAGTGACAACCCTCGTTTCTGCCGCCCAGACTCCTAGATTCAGTCTGGGCGCGCTGAGTTTTTTGGTAATTTTGGCGTCACCGCAAACCGGGCATTCAACAAGACCACGACCTTGCTGGCTTTGAAAATCGGCTTCTGATGAAAACCATCCTTCAAAAATATGCTGGTAGGTGCACTGAAGGTCAAGTACTTTCATAAATTTGAGGGCAGGCCCATTTCGCCGCGCACCCGGGTCATGCGACGCCCAAAAACCTCGTCACAGAAAACACTAATCAGTCCATTCAACGGCATAGCCTCAAGTATCGCCTATCAAAACCGTGGTGCATACGGCAGGCAGTCAGAGCCTCGGGGAGGTTCAGCCACTGGTGTACGGACCGTACCCCGGCAATACCTTCAACAAACCACGTGCAACCAACGCGGTGTAAACCGTGAAGTGATCTTCGCCTTGAACTACTTCACTTCCCAATTGCAGACCGGGGTATCGGCGGCGCGTCAGCACGTCCCTGAAGCGCTTCATATCTCCCACCAAATCGGTATCTTTGTAGTAGCGCGGTCCAGGGCCAAGCGTCTCGAAGCTGCCTGCATACAGCAGGACCTGCGCTTTCAGGTCTCTATGATTCAGCGCGTATTGCTTCTCCAACTGGAAGATCACTTTGTCATCAAACCAGAGTGAGGGGCTGCCCAAAATATAGGCCTGGAACATGCCAGGCTTGGCAAACAACGTGGCCGCGCCCCACAGCGCCCCATATGAATGCCCAATAAACACCTTGCGAGACATATCGGCGCGATACTGGCTCGCGATCACAGGAAACACTTCTGACTCCACATAGTTACGATACGACTGCGCCTCACCATAGACCTTGGCTCCATACTGATTCGCACGGCGCTGGGGATTTGCCAAAGCATTGGTGGGCGTGTAATCGCGACTGCGGCTTTCAGCTGCATTGAATCGCCCCGGGTTTCGTGGAGGCCCGTTGGGTTAAGGCTCTGGTGAACAAGTAGGGGCAAAGCGCTGAGCCCGTTGCAAAGAGAGGTAGTGTTTCATTTTTCAGCCGATTTGACGCCGTTTTCCGGCCGTACGTGTCTGATTTCAGGGCTCTTTGCCCTTGTTTCTCGCCTCATGGGCGCACCTGTGCCATGAGCCTTTGGCGACCGAGGTAGATGTTGGCCAGCGCCAATGCAGTGAACGCCCGCGTGGCGTTCTTCTGCAAACCACGGTAACGCACCTTGCCAAATCCCCACAAGCGTTTGACCACGCCAAAGACATGCTCCACGCGTGAACGGATTTTTGACTTGTTGCGGTTCTTGGCACGCACTGCCTCATCAACGATTCCAGCGTAGCGCGTACGCTGGTTGGTGAAGTCTTTGGCGCTGGGTGCCTTGGCGGCGATCAGGACCTTCTGGCTGG
>JAMHWA010000089.1:0-1380 GCA_035911175.1 Alphaproteobacteria bacterium | reverse complement strand
CCACAGCGAGGCCGCTCCCGGCTGCTGCCCGGATGGAAAAAGCTCCAGGCGCAGCGAGCCAAAGTGAAAGGGCCGCCCCATCGGCGAGAGCAGCACGTTGGCATCCGGCAACAGGTGTAGCGGATCGGTCGGCGACAGCGCACGACGGAGCTTCAGCGTGGTCTCGGTACACAGCAGCGTGGCCGTGGTCGCAGTCGGCGTCGCGGTGCGTCCCAGGCTGCGTCGGGCCAGGGTCACCTCGGCGCTCGACAAAAAGCACACATCGTGGCGGCGCAGCGCATCGCACCACAGCCGGGTGCCCAAGATGTGTACACCCGCGCGCCAAGTCGCCAGGCTGGGCTCTTTGCGCTGCAGCGCCGTGCGTCGCCGCGCCGTGGTGCGAGCTTGCGTCGGAGGTGACGGAGTAGCAGTCATTAGCGGCCAAAACCCAAAATCAAAGCGGCAGTGATAATCCACAAAGCAATGGCTAGCAGGAGTGGGCGATCGCGCAGCAAGAGCTCTTCCGGGCTGCCACCGCCGTCGCGGATATGAACCAAATATAGATATCTAAACATTCCATATAAAACGTAGGGAATGGTTAACATCATCAAATGATTCTGCGGCAGTCCTTTGGCGGAAAAAGTATACAACGAATAGGCCATAATCGTGCTGGCCGTGACGATGCTAATCATCTGGTCTAAGAGCTGCGGCGAATACTCGCGTAAGATGCGGCGATGATGGATGGCATCGGTGGTTAGCAAGACCAGCTCATGTCGTCTTTTGCACAGGCCAAGAAACAGTGCCCCAAGGAACGTAACGATATAAAGCCAAGGTGAGATGCTGGCATAAATGATAATAGCGCCGCTGATCGCGCGCATGACAAAGCCAATGGCAATAACGAAGACATCAAGAATGACGATATGCTTCAGTTTTAATGAATAGGCAATTTGCATTAAAATATAAGAGACAATGACAATGGCGAATAAGGGCCGCAGGGCAATGCTTGCTCCGGTGCCGCATATTAGTAAAAAGAAGGCGGCAATGCGGGCGGAAAATATCGATATTTCACCACTAGCAATGGGGCGAAATTTCTTTTTTGGGTGAGTCTTATCTTGCTCGATATCGTTGATGTCATTTAATAAGTAAATGCCACTTGAGACAGCGCAGAAGATCAAAACGCCCAGGGTGCTGCGCAAAAAATATTGCCACATAGAGGCGGTAAGTGGCTGCCAGCCCTGGTTCATCGTGAACAAGAAGCCCGCGTACAGCAGCAGGTTCTTGCTCCACTGCCGAGGCCGCATGGCGCGAAGGAGAGGCAGCGGTGCGCCGGAGCGCTGCGTCAGAGCAGGAGCGGGCGGGGCTTCCGCAGGCCGGTGGGTTTCTGAATTGGACACGGGGCCG
>JAMHWA010000088.1:0-1351 GCA_035911175.1 Alphaproteobacteria bacterium | reverse complement strand
TCTGGGTTATAAGTCATTTTTTTTAATTCCTGTCAGAAACCATAAGGAGTCCGCCCTTTAAGGTCAAACTTATTGCCTTTACTCTGCACCGCACCAATGTAATTTTATTGCACTTATTATCCAGCGAACGCATAACAAATTATGTCCAATACCCCCTACAAAGTTCATCAGGTCTCGGAAACAGGCTCAGGCCCCCTGATTGTCAATTCCCCCCATAGCGGTCAGAATTACAGCCTTTGGAATATCACTGAGCTTAGTTGCACACCCGAGCAGCTACATAGGTTCGAAGACACCCATATGAACGCCGTATGCGCGTTTGACCAACTGGGTAACAGCGGCATTCGCGGCCTCGAGTTTCTCCTGCCACGCAGCTTCGTTGACGTGAACCGCTCTATAAGCAGCCTTGATCCAACACAGATCAGGGACTACCTCGAAGAATTACACTGCTTGCCCGACTATTACACATCGCTAGGTCACGGTGTCGTCCCGATCAGGGCAAAGGTCGAAGGGTTTGAACTATACCGGGAAGACAATCGCCCGACAGCGCGCGAAATCATAGATCGCCTCAAGTTTTATCAAGCCTATCACGAACAACTCGAAAGCATGATTGTGGGCACAGCCCGCCGCCATGGCGGTTATGCTTTGCTGGACATGCATTCATGCAATCCGTTTGGTGCTATCGATGCAATGGGCTATGCGGCCCCGCGCGCAGATATCATTCTCGGTGATCTCGATGGAAAAAGTTGCAGCGCCGGATTTTTAAATGCTGTGCAGCAGGTCTATAAAGATCACGGCTTTACCTCGATTGCGATTAATGCGCCATTCCGTGGCGGCTACATCACGCAGAAATACGGCGCGCACAATGCTTCAAGCTGGTCGAACCATATGCCCGATCTTGGCCGCGATCCCTTCTGCGCCCAAGCGCTGCAGATCGAGTTCAACAAGCATCTATATCTCGAAGAAGATCTCAAAACGCCGATCGCGGCCCGCGTCAACGAATTGCGAGAAGTAAACCGCAAGGTATACGCAGCCGCGAACCAGAACGTGATCGAACACCTACAAAAACTTGCAGCCGCAGCCCCGCGCTAGATTTTTATTTTAGTAGTGAACAGCCTTGCCATACGCCGCGAGCGTGCTTTCATGCATCATCTCCGACAATGTCGGATGCGGGAAGACAGTGTGCATCAACTCGGCTTCGGTCGTTTCAAGCGTTTTGCCAATCGCATACCCCTGAATAAGCTCGGTCACTTCAGCACCGATCATGTGTGCCCCCAGCAACGCGCCTGTCTTGGCATCAAAGATAGTTTTAACCAGGCCTTCAGGCTCACCAAGCGCAATCGCCTTGCCATTC
>JAMHWA010000087.1:0-1386 GCA_035911175.1 Alphaproteobacteria bacterium | reverse complement strand
ATGCAACAGATGGCGCGAGCGGTGGCAGAATCGGCGTGAGCCGCGACTGCCATGCGATAATCTGCAATCCTTTGGCTTCGATAGTATTCTGATTTACCGAGCCAGCCGAGATATCAAATGGACCAAATGACTTAGCCGTTACTGCGTTATGCAGATCTTGTGGGGACCAGTTCGCCGATATTTTCAAATCTCGGATAGCGATAAATGACATTGTAAGCAGTGGGAACATCCCCAGATTGCCATCTAATCGTCCCTGCGAATATTCACCAGCAGCCGTGCCGAGCATATACCAATTTCTGGTATTAATGAGTGCGCTCTTCAGCCAACTGCGGGTGATTGTTACCAGACAATACTTAAACGAAATGCTAAAGCCTTCCGTTGCAGCGCTGACTGGGACGGCGGCCAGCTGCTCAATAAGCAGGCCGCGTAGCAGCAGCTTTTCGTTTAATCGCATTGCCTTGGGCGGTACAAACTCATAGGTCTTCGGCTCGATGACGATGTGCTCAAGGCTGCCTAGCCGACTGGCCAACAGCATCGGGCGCGCGGGGAGCTTGATTGCAGGCTTTGCCACCGGCCCCGTCGCTACATTGCTGCTAGTTAGCGGCTTTCGGGCCATCACCCGCGAGCTGACTGGCTTTAGAGCCTGCGGCGTAAGCAGCGCAGGGGTAGGCTTCATCACGTCAAAATGACGGATGCGCGCGGCAAGCTGTGACTGCAGCTGCTGCTTGATCTGGGTCAGGTCGCGACTAACAGGAATCATGCGCATAAGATTCTTTTCGACTAGCTCCTTGCCGCCCAAGCGAATAAATGGTGAGTCCGGGCCTGTCGGTTTCACTTGACTAGATGATATAGAGATCGATGACCAACTTAGAGCGTTTGCCTCGGTATACCAATCAACCGGGGTTGCCTTGCTGGGATAATAAAACAGGCTCGGGTCCTGACTATTGCCCCGTTGTGCTTGAGAGAGCTCATACTGTGCGTCACTAAATAACTTGTACGCTGGATTCGCATTAAGGCCTGCCGGGTCAGAATTCTGAATCACAGCCCCGGATATTAAGATCTGGTATAAATCATCAATCTCAAATCCCGAGTTTTCGAATTTAAGTGCATTGCAAGTAGGTGCAATGTTGGCAAGAACGGAAAATGTTTCTTGCGCCACCGCAGCGTCATAGCCACCGCTGGGATTGTCCTGTCTTTTGAAGTCAGCTGGACTTAAGCCAATTCCGGGCCAGCTTAGCTGCAAATACTGATCTGAGGATGCCGACATACCAAGTGACTTCGACAGCAGCTCATACACACTACTTAGGAGGTCCGTTGCATTTGCCATGGTTCACTCCAGATTCCACGCAGCACTTTAAGCGCCAATAAGCGCCACAGTGAGAAGCC
>JAMHWA010000086.1:0-32590 GCA_035911175.1 Alphaproteobacteria bacterium | reverse complement strand
ATGGAGCAGGGCGGTGGCTTCCGTCGCCAGCACCTTCTTCGCTTCGTTGATGCCAGCGCCTTCAAGCGCGCCGAGTTTGGCAATCTCATCCATCGACAGTTCGGTGAATAGCTTGAGGAATTTCACCACATCCGCATCCTCGGTATTGCGCCAGAACTGCCAGTAATCATAGGGCTTCAGCAAATCCGCATTCAGCCACACCGCACCTGCCGCCGTCTTTCCCATCTTCGCACCGCTGGAGGTGGTGAGCAGGGGAGAAGTGATGCCGAAGAGGCTGTGCTGAGTCGCCATATCTTGAGTATGAGTTATTGGCTTGCCAGCGGTCATAATGCCATCAAAGCCTTTGATTCTCCGCTGCAATTCCACCCCATTGATGATATTCCCCCACTGGTCGGAACCACCCATTTGCACGCGGCAGTTAAGGCGTTTGTTCAGCTCCACAAAATCATAAGCCTGCAAAATCATGTAGTTGAATTCGAGGAAGCTCAAATTCTGCTCACGCTCCAGCCGCAGCTTCACACTGTCCATACTCAGCATGCGGTTGACGGAGAAATGGCGGCCATAATCGCGCAGGAACTCGATGTAGTTGATGTCCTTCAGCCACTCATCGTTGTTCACCATCAGCGCCTTGTTGTCGCCGAATTCAATAAACTTCGCGAACACCTGCTTCAGGCTATCCATATTCTCGCTGATTGCTGCATCATCGAGCTTTGGTCGCGCTGCATCCTTGCCCGATGGATCGCCAATCTTTGTGGTGCCGCCGCCGAGCAGCACAATGGGGCGATGGCCGCATTTTTGCCACCAGCGCAGCAGCATAATTTGCAGCAGCGAGCCGACATGCAGCGATTTGGCCGTGCAATCGAACCCGATATAGGCCGTCTGCCCCTTCGTTTCCAAAAGTTTGCGCAAGCCATCTTCGTCCGTCATCTGGTGGACGAAGCCGCGCTCTTTAATAATCTGTATAAAATCGTGTGACATAGGCTCTCTATCTGTCGCATAATAGCGCATATGACAAGTGCGATTACATTTCCCACCCACGTGATTGGCCTGATGAGCGGCACCAGCGCCGATGGGGTCGATGCGGCTGTGTTGCGCACCGATGGCCGCGCGGTGGCCGAGGCGGACGAGAGCCTGTTCGTTCCTTACGATGATGCGCTGCGGGCGGATATCCTCGCCCTTATGCGGGGGGTGGGGGACGAGGCCGACGTAGCACACCGCCTAACCGATGTGCATATCGAAGCCGTTCAAGAATTACTAAAAAGAACAAAAGTAAAGGCGCACTTAGTGGGCTTTCATGGGCAAACCATTCGCCACGCGCCGCATCAGGGCATCACCGTGCAAATTGGCGATGGGGCGCGCATGGCGCGTGAATTGGGCATTCCCGTTGTCGCGGATTTCCGCACGGCGGATGTGAAGGCAGGTGGCCAAGGTGCGCCGCTGGTGCCACTCTACCATGCAGCGCTGTGCGAACATTTGCCCAAGCCCATCATGGTGGTGAATATCGGCGGTGTGTCGAACGCGACATGGATTGGCGCGAACGATGAAATCGTCGGCTTCGATATTGGTACAGGAAACGCCCTCATCGATGATTGGGTGCATAAGCACACTGGCCAGCGTTATGATAAAGATGGCGAAATTGCCGCGCGCGGCGTGGCGGATAATGGGCTGGTGCGTGAATTTCTCGCCCAGCCATTTTTTCTGGCGGATGCACCCAAATCGCTCGACCGAAACCAGTTCGATGGGGTGATGGAGAAAATTAAACACCTAACGCTCGAGGATGGTGCGGCAACGCTGGCCAGCATGACTGCTGCGGCGATTGGCCTGTCGTTTGGATGTGTTCCCGCCAACCCCACGCGCGTGCTCATCTGCGGGGGTGGGCGCAAAAACGCACATCTCATGGGCTTGCTGAAAGCCTGCGTCAACGCGCCTGTCGATGCGGTGGAGGCCGTGAGCTGGGATGGCGACATGCTCGAAGCGCAAGCCTTTGCCTACCTCGCCGCGCGCAGCGTGCAAGGCTTGCCGCTCAGCTTGCCGACGACAACAGGCGTGAAAGAGCCCATGACGGGTGGGGTGTTGTTTAAGCCTTAAATTGGCAAATCCGCAGGCAATTGGCGGCGCTTACGATCAGGGCGGATGCGTGGGCGATCCTTGAACTCAGCCAGTTTGCGGGCAATGAATTCATCGGTCGTGTTGGTCAGCGATTCCATCTGTGTGCGGTAGTAATGGTCGGCACCGGGGATGACTTTATATTCCACATTCGTGCCTTTTTGCGCGCGCAGCTTGTCGACCAGCGTTTGCACCGCAGGCTCGCTCACGATATCATCGCGGTCACCTTGGGTGATGAGGCCATGTGCGGGGCAGGGGGAAAGGAAGCTGAAATCGTACATGTTCGCAGGTGGCGAAATGGCAAGGAAGCCCTCAATTTCAGGGCGGCGCATCAGCAGTTGCAGCGAGATCCAAGCGCCGAAGGAAAAGCCACCAATCCAGCAGCTCGATGCATCGGGGTTCTGCAGCTGCACCCAGTCGAGCGCGCTCGCGGCATCCGTCATTTCACCAATACCATCATCGAACTTGCCCATCGAACGGCCAACGCCGCGGAAGTTGAAGCGCAGCACCGAGAACCCCGCACGCGCGAAGCTGGTATACATGCGATAGGCGATTTTATTATTCATCGTGCCGCCATAAAGCGGGTGCGGGTGCAGCACCACGGCAACGGGCGATTGTTTATCGGGGTTGTGGTGGTAACGGCCTTCAATGCGGCCTTCGGAGCCTTGGAAAATCACTTCAGGCATTCATAACTCCTTCAAATTGCAACAAAACGCGGGCGTCGCGTGATGGTTGACCCTTTTGCTTGGTTTCCCTATGATGGACGAAACAATTGAATCCGCAGGAAACTTTCAAGGTTGGGTGGTAGCACCAAACGCCCAGCGGATACAAGATGTTTGTGAAATTCATAGGCACACGGCGCACATGGCATCCATATTCAGCGAACTTTCCCACATCAGGGCGATCGACCCTGCCGCGCGCTCGCGGCTCGAGGTTGCACTTACTTATGCGGGGTTCCATGCCGTGTTGCTGCATCGCCTTGCGCATGGTTTGTGGAAGTTGAAGCTTAAACTCATCGCGCGCTTCATTGCTGCCATCAGCCGCTTGCTGACGGGGGTGGAGATTCACCCCGCCGCCGTGATTGGCGAGCATTGCTTTATCGATCATGGCATGGGCGTGGTGATTGGAGAAACCGCCATCATCGGCAATCGCGTCACGCTCTATCAGGGTGTCACACTCGGCGGCATGAGTACGGATAAAGTAAAGCGCCACCCCACGCTGGGCGATGAAGTAGTCGTCGGTGCGGGTGCGAAACTTCTTGGTGCCATCACCATCGGTAACGCTGCTCGCATTGGCGCGAATGCAGTCGTGCTCAAGGATGTGCCTGCGGGTGAAGTCCATGTTGGCATTCCCGCACGTGTTCGCCCCGCGAGTGGCCAGCCCGATAGCTCGACATTGCTGGAGCGCGTGGCCACGTTGGAAGGTCGCCTCGCTGCGCTTGAAAGTTCGATGGGCGTGAAAACTGTTCCTGTCTCACGTGATGAGAAGTTCGATGCGTGATGCATATTTAGAGATGTGCATAGAGTCGATTAGGTTAAAAAAACGATTCGCTGTTTTTTTAAAAAAGCTCTGTAAAGTTCTGTTTTTTCTTTGGCTCTGTGTATGTGTACTTTCGAGCGTGATGACAAAGACGGATTTTGTAAAGGAAGCTTGGGTTTTACTTATCTTGGTGGCGTTTCCAGGAGTTATTATCTGGTTGGTGATAAAGTTGTGCGACTATACAATAGCACGCGTGAATAAACAGCTTAAAGCCTTATATTTGAGCGAATGAGGACATTATGATACTCTCTACCAAAGGCCGCTATTCGGTGATGGCGATGGTTGATTTGGCAACGCAGCCAGCGGGCAAACCTGTGGGCTTGGCTAGTATTGCCGAGCGGCAGGAAATTCCGCTCGCGTATCTCGAACAAATTTTCGCGCGCCTCAAAAAAGCGGGGATTGTGAAATCCGTCCGTGGTCCGGGTGGTGGCTACACACTCGGCAAATCCGCAAGCGACATGTCGATTGCCGAAATTATGTTCGCTGCCGATGAGCCGATGAAAATGACCCGCTGTGAAACCCATGAAGGTTGCATGGCCACCAAGGCGCGTTGCCTGACGCATGATTTATGGGAAGGCCTCACCGCGCAAATTCGCCTCTATCTCGGCTCCATCATGCTCGCCGATGTGTGCGAGCGCCGCGTGCAGCAAAAATTCCCCCGCGCGCACGCCACGCCAGAGTTGATGATGTTCGCGAAGATGTTCGATGATAAACGGAAGAACGTGTGATGATTTACCTCGATTACAACGCCACTTCCCCCCTGTTGCCTAGCGTGAAAGATGCGATGGATGCACTCGGCACCGTGCCGATGAACCCTGCCTCCATCCATAGTGCGGGGCGGGCAGCGAAGAAACATCTCGAGGATGCA
The DNA here is from genome assembly GCA_035911175.1 of Alphaproteobacteria bacterium. Taxonomy (GTDB): domain Bacteria; phylum Pseudomonadota; class Alphaproteobacteria; order Rickettsiales; family UBA3002; genus QFOX01. The sequence goes on along the minus strand of JAMHWA010000086.1, from coordinate 28,077 downwards.
CGCGCCACGATTGCTTCCGCCGTAAGTGCGTTCCCGAATGAAGTGCTGTTCGTCGGCAGTGGCTCCGAAGCCAACAACATGGTGCTGCGCGCGTTCGCGCCTACACATGCGCTGCTGGTATCATCCGTGGAGCATGCCGCCATCGCCAAACCAGCCAGCATGCTTGGGGGCGCGGTCATTCCTGTCGATAATAATGGCGTAGTAAAGCTCGATGTGCTGGAGCAAATGCTGGCAGCGCTTGGCGGCAAGCCCGCGCTGATTTCCGTGATGCTTGCCAATAACGAAACGGGTGTCATTCAACCGATTGCTGAGGTGGTCAAACTCGCCCGCACGCATGGGGCGCTGGTGCATACGGATGCGGTGCAAGCACTCGGTAAAATCTCTATCGATTGGGGAATGCTCGGGGTCGATATGCTCACCCTGTGTGCCCACAAAGCAGGCGGGCCCGTGGGGGCAGGGGCACTGCTGATCCGTAATGATCTGCCCATCAAACCATTCATCGTCGGTGGCAAACAGGAACTAAGCCGCCGCGCGGGGACGGAGAATGTGCCCGCTATCGTTGGCTTTGCGCAGATGGTGAGGGATGTCGCCGCATGCCCTGACGCTGCGAAGTGGTTGGAATGGCGCGAGTGGCTAGAAAAGGAATTAGTGAGCGCCGCGCCTGATGCCGTGGTGATGGGATCGAGTGCGCCGCGTTTGCCCAACACGCTCAACATCAGCATGCCGAACGTGAAAAGCGAAACGCAGATGATGAATTTCGACCTTGCGGGCTTTGCGGTGTCGGCCGGTTCGGCCTGTTCCTCGGGTCGGGTGGCGGCTTCGGCTAGTCTGATTGCCATGAATATTGCTCCCGAAATTGCTGAGTGTGCTCTGCGCATCAGCTGGGGTTGGGGCACCACGCGGGCGGAGATTGAGGCATTCGCGGTGGCGTGGAAGGCCATGGTTCAACGGCTTACTAAAAAAGCGGCTTAGCCACGTTGATTGGCTGTTGCTGGTGTTGCGGAAGTAACTCTATCTTGAAATCTCGATGAACTTTTTTCTGTTGGTTTGTGACTAGGCGTGCACTGACTTATGTGGTTCCAAGTGAGAGGCTTAGTGCCTGGAACCATTTGGTAAATATGTTTGTCGAATCCAAATTCATGTATTGCTTCGCGCACTACTAGCTCCGCATTGTATTCTAGCGGATGATTGTCGTAGCCCTCCGTATATCCTTTATCACTGGGCATAGATTCTCTTGGAAGTTTGAGATAGTAGTCGCCTTGTTTGGTCATTTGATGGCAGTGATATGCTTCTTCAACGCCGTAAACAAAGGCACTTTCCAATGGGTTGAGCACATAGGGCTCGGTCTTACTTTGGCGGTGGGCACTTAATGTTACGCCATAATAAATGAATTGGCGTGGCAGAAATATGTTTCCTGTTTCATAGTTATAGCGAGGACTAGTTGAATCTTCATCCGTGATGATGATAGTTTTTGGACTGCTACCAAAACGCTTGTTTACGTAGGACACGCCTTTTGCAAATGCCGCGCAAAAATCTGCAAATTCCCATGGTGTTATTTTGCCAGCAAGTGAGCCAATTTCAGTTGCTTGGCTTGGTGAATTGATAGCTGTGCGCGCAACGAAGTCATCCGCTGCGTTTAGTTGCGGTGTGTCTGGTAGTTGTCGGTCAGCGAAGAGGTTGCTGAACCAGCGTGTAATTTTTTCTAGCATTGAAGGTAATATAGCCTGTTATTGTTACAGTTTAATGACACAATAAAAAAGACAACCTCGCCAGTTGCGAGTCATTCGCAAATGCTTAAAAATCAATGTTTTGACCTCTTGATAATTGTTGACTGCAGGACTATGTTATTCTAAAGCGCAGGCAACAATGCCACACTGAGGAAATCACCATGAGCGACGTCATCGCACTAAAGCCTGAAAAAGCATCGAAAATGCCCATTTTCATGGACTACCAATCGACCACGCCGTGCGACCCGCGCGTGCTCGAGAAAATGCTGCCATACTTCACGCAACAATTCGGCAACCCGCACTCGCGCAGCCATGCCTATGGCTGGGAGGCCGAGGAGGCCTGCGAAATTGCGCGGCGCGAGGTGGCAAGCCTCATCAATGCCGATGCAAAAGAAATCATCTTCACCAGCGGTGCGACCGAGAGCAACAACATTGCCCTGAAGGCTGTCGGTGCATTTTACAAGTCGAAGAAAAATCACATCATCACCGTGGTCACCGAACATAAATGCGTGCTCGATTCGGCGCGCCATATGGAGATGGACGGCTTCGAGGTGACCTATCTGCCCGTGATGCAAAACGGGCTGATTGACCTTGAGGTGCTGAAAGCTGCGATGAAGCCCAACACGCTGATGGTTTCGGTGATGGCCGTGAATAACGAGCTTGGCGTGATTCAAAACCTCACTGAAATTGGCAAAATCACCCGCGCGGCGGATGTATTTTTCCATACGGATGCGGCGCAAGCATTCGGCAAAATCCCGCTGGATGTGGAGGCGATGAATATCGACCTCATGAGCATTTCCGGCCATAAAATTTATGCTCCCAAAGGCATTGGCGCTCTGTATGTGCGTCGTCGCCCGCGTATTCGCCTCGAGTCACTATTTAGTGGCGGCGGGCAGGAGCGCGGCATGCGCAGCGGCACCTTGCCAACCCCGCTGGTGGTGGGCTTGGGTGAAGCGGCGCGCATTGCAGGAATCGAGATGGCGGATGAGCACGCACGCATCACACGCCTCGCCAATAAATTCCTGAAAGCCGTGATGGACGATGTGCCGGATGTATACCTCAACGGTGACCGCGAGCAGCGCATCCCTGGCTGCATCAATCTCAGCTTTGCCTATATCGAGGGCGAGAGCATGATCATGGCGATTAAAAACCTCGCTTGTTCCAGCGGCTCGGCCTGCACCAGCGCTTCCTTGGAGCCAAGCTACGTGCTACGCTCCATCGGCGTGGGTGAGGAATTGGCACACACTTCCATCCGTTTCGGCATTGGCCGCTTCACCACCGAGGCTGAAATTGACGAGGCGATTCGTATCGTCGGCGGCAGCATCGAAAAACTCCGCGCCATGAGCCCACTTTGGGAGATGGTGCAAGAGGGCGTGGATATTAGCAAGATTGAATGGGCTGCCCACTAAACATATCAAGGAGAACTACAATGGCATACTCAGAAAAACTCGTCGATCACTACGAAAACCCGCGCAATGTGGGCAGCATGGATAAGGACGACGACCATGTCGGCACCGGCCTTGTAGGTGCGCCGGCGTGCGGGGATGTGATGAAGCTGCAAATCCGCGTCAATGATGCGGGTGTGATTGAAGATGCGCGCTTCAAAACCTTTGGCTGCGGTTCGGCAATTGCCAGCAGCTCGCTTGTCACCGAATGGGTGAAGGGCAAGCATGTGGATGAGGCGATGACCATCAAGAATACCCAAATCGCCGAAGAATTGGCGCTGCCGCCAGTGAAAATTCACTGCAGTGTACTCGCCGAGGATGCGATTAAAGCGGCGATTTCGGATTATAAGGCGAAGCATAACCCTACCGAGGCAAAGGCGGGCTAATTGAACCCATCCTCCACATCCAAAGCCGTTACGATTACCGACCGCGCGGCGGCGCAGGTGGCATCGCTGCTCGCCAAGCGTGAGAAGCCTGCGGCGGGCATCAAGGTCGGCATCCGCACGCGCGGCTGCTCGGGGCTTTCCTATACCATCGAATATGCTGACGAGATCGGCAAATTTGATGAGGTGATTGAAGAGAAGGGCGTGCGTGTGCTTATCGACCCCAAAGCCGTGATGTTCCTCATCGGCACCGAGATGGATTTTGTGGATGATAAGTTCAAAAGCGGGTTTGTCTTCAACAACCCCAACGCGAAGGGCAGTTGTGGCTGCGGCGAGAGTTTTAGTGTCTAATTAACAACCCGTCTTCTAAGCGCATTATTCATTTGGCAGCGCTTTTGTTTCGCCCTATAAAACCGCGTTCATAAGCCTCAAGGATTTCCCATGACTGCAAGCACCAGCTTCGCTTCCAAATTCAAGCCGATGATGATTTCGGGCAAAGAAGTATGGCCGATTATCGAAGGCGGCAAAGGCGTTGGTGCCAGCAATGGCCACAGCGCAGGCGCATTTGCGGCAGCAGGTGCGGTGGGCACCATTTCAGCGGTGAACCAGCTGGAGTATGATGCGGCAGGTAATGTGATTCCGCTTGTGTACCACGGTAAAACGCGCGTCGAGAAGCACCGCGAGTTGGTAGCAAATGGTATCCGCGCGGGCATTCAGCACGCCAAAATTGCACACGAGATTAGCAACGGCCAAGGCCGCATCCACATGAACATTCTGTGGGAAATGGGCGGCGCAGCCGAGGTTATGGAAGGTATTTTAGAAGGCGCGAAAGGCTTGGTGCACGGTGTCACCTGCGGCGCAGGTATGCCTTATCGCCTGAGCGAGCTCGCCACCAAGCATGGCGTCTATTATCACCCGATTATTTCCTCTATGCGCGCCTTCCGTGCGCTGTGGAAGCGCAGCTACAGCAAGCATGTCGAACTACTCGGCAGCGTGGTCTACGAGGATCCGTGGTTGGCAGGTGGGCACAACGGCCTATCCAACGGCGAGGATCCCACACGCCCCGAGGATCCATACCCCCGCGTGGCGGAACTGCGCAAATTCATGAATGAAGTCGGCCTGCACCATGTGCCGATTGTGATGGCGGGTGGCGCATGGCACCTCAAGGATTGGGAGCATTGGATCGATAATCCCGATATCGGCTTAATCGCCTTCCAGTTTGGCACGCGCCCGCTGCTGACGAAGGAAAGCCCCATCCCCGAAGCATGGAAACAACGCTTGATGACGCTAAAAGAAGGCGATGTATTCCTCAACCAGTTTTCGCCCACGGGGTTCTATTCTTCGGCAGTGAACAACAGCTTCATCAAAGAACTGCGCGCGCGCAACGAGCGCCAAGTGCCCTTCAGCACCGAGCCTGAGGGCTACCGCACCGAGGAATATGGCTTTGGCCCGCGCAAGCGCCCACATTATGTAACGCCCGAGGATCTCGAGCGCATCAATGGTTGGATTGCCCTCGGCTATTCCGAGGCGATGAAAACGCCCGATGATACGTTGATGTTTGTCGCGCCCGAGAAGGCTACCGAGATTCACCAAGATCAAGTCGATTGCATGGGCTGCTTGTCGCATTGCCGCTTCAGCAATTGGAAAGACCACGACGACTACACCACGGGCAAAAAGGCCGACCCGCGCAGCTTCTGCATCCAAAAATCGCTGCAGGAAATTGTGCGTGGTGGCGATATTGAACATAACCTCATGTTCAGCGGCCACAATGCCTACAAATTCGCGCAAGACCCATTCTACAGCAATGGCTTTGTGCCCACTGTGGGTGAGTTGGTAGAGCGGATTGTAAGCGGTAGCTAACTACTACTCTTCAAACACTTCCTCGCGCTTTACGCCCCAAATATCGGCTTTACGGATCCAGCCTGTGCGGCTGTTGATTTCCATTTCGCACCAATCGGGCTCGCAGCGCTTCACTTCACCAATCACCAGTTTGGCGGCCTTGATGACGGGGTCGCTCGTCGCATCCGGCTTGGCATAAAGCGTTTGGGCCTTGCCGAGCATGATGGCGGTGCGTTTGCCATCGATCATGCCTTTGTGCACCCAGCCACTCGCGCCCTCATAATCAGCGATTTTGCGCCAATGGGCGAATTCTTCAACCACCTGAACAGGCAACCCGATACGTTTGTAAACATACTGAATGGGGTAGCGTTTGCCAGGCCCAACGCGCACATTCACCTCGGATGATTTGAGCGACACATAACGCGGGATGGGCAGGTTCGAGGGATTCAAAATCGAAGCATCCACCTGCGCATGGGCAAGCGGCGCGGCAAGCAGGGCAAGGATGGCGAGAGTGTGTTTCATAGGGTGTTTATAGCACCAGCCACCGACGAGAACACAAAAATATTACACCCACTGCCCACCGCACACTGCGCAGCTGGGATCGCGCCCAAGGGTGCTGATGCGTTGTTCCATCGTGCGGCCATCGTAACGGATGAGTTTGCCGATGAGAGCAGGGCGGCCAAGGAGTGTGTTCACCACTTCTAGTGCCTGTATGCTGCCGATGATACCAGCGAGTGGCCCCATGATGCCCGATTCGCGGCAGGTATTGGCCTCGGGTGCATCAGGGTGAGCGAAGCAGTGGTAGCAGCCTGTTTCTGGCACAAGGTGCGGGGCAATAGTCATCACCTGCCCCTGCCAGCCCGCAATCGCGGCACTGACGAGAGGGATGTTATGGGCAAGGCAGGCTTGGTTGACGATGAATCGCGTCGCAAAATTATCGCAGCCATCGGCAACGATATTATATTCACGAATTATATCGGCGGTGTTTTCCTGCGTCAGTGCGAAGGGGTAGGTAGTCACTTTCACTTCGGGGTTAATCTCGGCCACGCGGTCGGCGGCGCTTTCCACTTTCAAGCGGCCAATGTCGCCCGTTTCGTGGATAATTTGCCGCGCAAGGTTGCTCAGCTCCACGCGGTCATTATCAATGATGCCAATATTCCCGACCCCGCTTGCGGCAAGGTAACTGATGAGTGCGCTGCCAAGACCGCCCGCGCCGATGACAAGCACGCGAGCATCGAGCAGTTTCTGCTGCCCCGCTTCGCCCACATCAGCAAGCATGATTTGCCGTGCGTAGCGGCGTTGTTGGTCGAGATTCATATGCGGCAGAGCGTGCGGTCAGCAGACCGCACCAGCCATGAGCCCGCGAAGCGGCGCATCATGGAATTTTCAGCAGAAAATTCCGGATGCATTCTTATATCTCCGCAAACAAATCCGTCGAAATGTAGCGTTCGGCGGGGGAGGCGACGATGACGACGATGGTTTTACCTGCCATATCTGGGCGCTTGGCGACTTCGAGTGCAGCAGCGATGGTGGCACCGCTTGAAATGCCCGCGGGGATACCATCAAGCGTGGCGGCAAGGCGCGCGGTGGCAAAGGCGGTGGCGTTGCTGATGGTGATAACTTCATCTACTACATCGCGCGCCAGCACATCGGGCACGAAGCCAGCGCCAATGCCTTGGATTTTATGTGGCCCAGGGTTGCCGCCCGAAAGGACGGGCGAATCCTCTGGCTCCACCGCGATGATTTTCACGCTTGGCTTTTTCTCTTTCAAAAATTTACCTACGCCCGTAATGCTACCGCCCGTGCCTACGCCCGCAATGAACACATCCACCGCGCCTGCGGTGTCTGCCCAAATTTCGGGCCCCGTGGTAGCGATGTGAATGGCAGGGTTGGCCTCGTTCTTGAACTGTTGCAGCATCAGGGCTTTCGGGTTGCTGGCCACAATTTCCTCGGCTTTTTCAATGGCACCGCGCATGCCTTTGGGGGCGGGGGTTAGTTCCAGCTCAGCGCCCAAAAACTTCAGCATCTTGCGGCGTTCGAGCGACATGGATTCTGGCATGGTGAGGATGAGCTTGTAGCCCTTCGCCGCGCAGACAAAGGCGAGCGCAATGCCCGTGTTGCCCGAAGTTGGCTCGACAAGTACAGAGTCCTTGGTCAGCTTGCCCGATTTTTCGGCGGCCTCGACCATGCTTAGCGCAATGCGATCCTTCACCGAGGAAAGCGGGTTGAAGAATTCGAGCTTCGCGAGCACGGTTGCTTTCGCGCCAGAATTTTCTGCAATGCGATTGAGGCGCACGAGCGGTGTGTGGCCAATGGTTTCGAGGATATTTTCGTAAATGCGTCCGCGTGGGGCGTCGAGGTTTTCGGATGCGAGGCGGGTCATAACGGCTCCTTAAATCGTGAAATCGGTAGGGGTTTGGCTATCGGTGGCGATGTTGGCTGCGGTCGCCCGCTCGCACAAATCGGCTATTGAGAGGGTGGCGAGTTGTGTGCTCCATGCCTTGGTGAGTTCAGCGGCGGCAGGTTGTAGAATTTTTTTGCCAAGCGGTGTGGCGGGTGCGGGCAAGGCATTGCTGCCAATACACTCACAAATATCCGCTAGCGTAATGCGGCGGCGTTCACGCCCCAGCACATAACCACCTGCGGGCCCGCGCACGCCACGTAAAATGCCTGCGCGCACCAGCTTTTGCATCATCGGTTCAAGGTAGCGGGTGGGCAGCCCTTGCGCAGCGGCAACAGCAGTGCCCGCCACGGGCTGCGCCTTCGCGTTATAGGCAATGTAGAGCACCGCCTCGATTGCGTAGAAGATTTTTTTGTTGGGTGTCAGCATGGTTAACCCTTCGTACCTGTCGAGCCAAAGCCACCTGCACCGCGTTCGCTGGTCGGCAGCTCCAGCACTTCGGAGAACGCCGCGCGGGTGTAGGGCGCAATCACCATCTGCGCAATGCGCATGCCGCGCTCGATGGTGAAAGGCTCCGCACCATGGTTGATGACAATGACACCAACTTCGCCGCGGTAATCCGCATCAATCGTTCCGGGGGAATTTACAAGGCTGATGCCGTTCTTCAGCGCAAGGCCGCTGCGTGGGCGGATTTGCGCCTCATAGCCATCGGGCAGTGCCATGGAAAGACCCGTGGGGATGAGTTTCCGTTCGCCTGTGGTGAGTGTCACAGGCTCCACCACCGCGGCGAGCAAATCCAGCCCCGCACTTTGCTCGGTGGCATAGGCAGGCAGAGCCAAATCCTTGGCGTGGGGAAGGCGGGTGATGGCAATGGTGACAGGCTTGTTACTCATAATCATTATCCTATTTTGGGGCGTTAAAATGTTCCGAGATTTTCTGCACTAGCTTTTCCGCAATGGAGCGCTTGCTGGCCAGTGGCCAATGTTCCTCTACCGTTTCGGTGATGAGGGTGACGGCGTTTTCATCTTTGCCGAAAGCGAGGCTAGCGCCCACTTCATTCGCGACAATCCAATCACAGCTTTTGCGCGCACGTTTGGCGCGGGCATGCTCGATGACGTTTTCCGTTTCCGCTGCAAAGCCCACCACCAACGCGGGGCGCTGCGCATGCTGTGCAATGCTGGCCACCACATCCACGGTGGGTAAAAATTCCAGCGTGAGAATATCGAGCACGTTTTGCTTTTTGATTTTTTGTGGCGCGGTGATGCTGGGGCGCCAATCTGCCACCGCCGCCGCACCCACAAATATATCCGCGGGCAGTGCGGCGGTTGCCGCTGCGAGCATGGATTCAGCATTGTGAATTGCTACCCGCTTCACGCCACGTGGGGCGGGCAGGTTCACCTCGCCGCACAGCAGCGTCACATCGGCTCCCGCATCTGCCAGTGCTTGTGCAATAGCGTGGCCTTGCTTGCCGCTGGAGCGATTGCCCAGATAGCGCACGGGGTCGATGGATTCCACCGTCGGGCCACTCGTCACAATCGCGTGTTTACCAGCCAGTGGCCGCACGTTGGAGGTGCTGTGGCGCGCCAAGAATTCCATAATCTCGGAAGGTTCCGCCATGCGCCCCACACCCACTTCACCGCAAGCCATGTTGCCCTCGCTGGGCGCAATCAGCTGCACACCATCCGCCTGCAATTGTTTTAGGTTGCGTTGGGTGGCCGCGTGGCTCCACATCATGTGGTTCATCGCAGGGGCGATGATGACAGGCTTGTTGGTGGCGAGCAACGCGGTGGTAGCAAGGTCGTCGCTCATACCCGCCGCCATTTTTGCCATCAGGTTGGCCGAGGCGGGCGCGACCAGAACCACATCCGCCACGCGGCTGAGTTGGATGTGCCCCATCTCGGTTTCGTCGGTAAGGGAAAATAAATCGGTGTAGGTTTTGGTGCCGGTGAGGGACGACACGGCCAGCGGCGTAATAAACTCAGCACCACCACGGCTCAGGATAGCAGTGACGGCAATCCCCTCGGCGCGTATCAGCCGAATCAGCTCCAGCGATTTATAACTCGCCACCGAGCCGCCAATGATAAGTAATACCGATTTCGGAAGCGCCATATGTGGATTCCCTTAAACTACAAGTATGATTTGTGTTTATCTTGGAGCAGCAGTAAGAATCAAGGGAAATAGAACTAGGAATTTAACTTTGTTGAGACTAGCTCCCACAATTACGCCTTTCAAACCACGCTTCCCTAGCTTGTTGGGTGTACCTGATGGCATGATTTATCACTATACCTCGGTTGATGCATTTAAGAGCATAATGACTTCACGTAGTTTTCTTATGACGCATTACTTAGATTTTGCACATCATCCGAACGGAGATAAAAATGAAATTGTACGGGCTGCCGATATCTATGAAGAATATGTGAGACCTTTGTGGGGTAAAGCGCAGATACCTGAAATGCGACAAATTATTGGCGACATGTATGTACTAAGCACATGCGCAAGAGCTAACAACAGACATTTATGGAATGAGTATGCTCAGCAAGGCAGCGGGGTAGTTATCGCATTAGATGCGCGTGGTTTGTATGAAGTATATGGCAACTATGATGGCAGGGTAACGCCCGCTAGTATTGGGATGAGCAGAATGGACTATGACATTGCTAGCTATCGCAAGCTGTGTGCACAGTCTGTGGAGGGACTTCAACCGCTAGATGATACGATACTTAGGGAAAAAATATTATCTGGGGAAGTTGTTCAGGCTGAATCGAATCCTACAGAAATCTTACATAAGTATGTTCCTAATTATGCTGTCTATGCAGAGAAACGAAAAGGGCCGCTAGGGCTATTGTCTCTTCAGAAAGATACTGCCTACAAGGATGAGCAAGAGACGAGAATTATTCATTACCCGAACATGATACATGAAGGTCATCTAGAACTTGATCTTGATTTTAAAAAGCCATGGCAAAAGAAACCGCGTGCAATATTGCCTCTTTCAGATGGCCATCAGCATATAGTTAAGAAAATTATTTCTTTGGAAACATGCAATATAAAAAAAAATGAAGTGCAGTTTTGGATTAACCAAACGGGCTTTACAGGAATAAGTATTCAAGTTCTAGAGTCCGCAAGTTTAAAGTAAGTGTATGGCGCTAAGCCTTATTACTTTCCAGCTCCCGCTCCACCAGCGCCTTGATTTGCTTCAGCACGCGTGGCGCATCGCGCAACACGCTGGCTAGTTCACGTATGGTGGCTTTGGCTTGCGCGCGGGGGCTTAGGTTCTTTTTCGCCCAATCACGAATCAGCGGTTCGCTGAGCTGCCACATATTGATGTTGGGGTTGAGGCCACGGCCCACGCCCTCGGCGGTCATCATCGTTTTTTGTAGCAGCAGCAAATGTGGCTGCGCTTCCATTTCGAAGGTTTGGGCAATGGCGATGAGCTGGCCAAGCAAACGCCCAACGGAAATTTCGTTCATCGCCTTACCCATAATCGGCGTGCCCACCGCGCGCACGGCTTGCGCAAAGTAATCGACATTCACATGTGCGGGAATCCACCCTGCATCATGGTGTAGGCGTGCGACCTCGTGATAATCCTGACGGAAGAACGCCCAGAGAATTTGCGCGAGCAACAATTGGTTTTCGCGGTCGATGCGACCCATGATGCCAAAATCCACCGGCGCGAGGCGGCCATCAGGCAGCACGAATAAATTGCCAGGGTGCATGTCGGCATGGAAAAAACCATCGCGGAACACTTGGTTGAAAAATGCCTTCGCAGCTTTTTCCATCGTCGCCGTGGGGTCGATGCCTGCTGCCTTCATACCCTCCACATCGCCCGCATTAAACCCGCGGATGCGACCAGTGGTGATCACGCGGCGGCTGGTGCGCTCCCAATCAACAGGGGTGACAAAGAAATCGGGATCATCCTTGGTATTGGCGCGCAGCTCCTCGGCGGCGGCGGCCTCGAAGCGTAAATCGAGTTCGATGCGGATGGTGTTGGCAAAGGTTTCCACCACCTGCACAGGCTTCAGGCGGCGATAATGCGGCAGGCGTTTTTCGACCTTGCGCGCAATCCAGAACATTAAGTCGATATCGCGCTGGAACGTGCGTTCGACATGCGGGCGCAGCACTTTCACCGCGACTTCGCGACCGTCATTAGTTAGCGCGAAATGCACTTGGGCAATGGAGGCTGCCGCGCAGGGCTCGTCATCAAACTGTGCGAATAATGTGGCAATCGGCGCACCGAGTTCTTCTTCGATAGTATGCTTCGCCAGTTGCGAATCGAAGGGTGGTACATGGTCTTGCAGGCTCGATAAATCATGCGCGAGATCGTCGCCAATTAAATCGGCGCGGGTGGAAAGCGCTTGCCCCGCTTTAATGAAGGTGGGGCCAAGCGCCGTCAGCGCGCGTGCCAAACGTTGTCCACGACGCATGCCGTCGTGCGGCCGCGCTAGGCCACGGCAGAACCACAGCAGCGCGGGCGAGACATGTAGTGCCTCGAGCCCGAACAGCGCGTCGTGGCGGGCGAATGTCCAGCCGATGGAGAGCAGGCGCAGGGAGTATTTGATATCGACGAGTTTCATATCTTCCACCCGCGATGGATGGCGACAATGCCCATGGAAAGATTGTCATACGTGACGCGCGAGAAGCCCGCTTCAGCCATCATCGCCTTGAGTTTTTCCTGCTTGGGGAACATGCGGATGGACTCGACGAGATACTGATACGACTCACGATCTTTCGTCACGAGTTCACCAATTTTGGGGATGAGGGCGAAGGAATATTTGTCGTACATTTTTGCGAGCACGGGGATAACGACTTGCGAAAATTCGAGGCACAAAAATTGGCCGCCAGGCTTCAGTGCGCGATAGGCATCGCGCAGCGCTTGGGGAATATCCGTCACGTTGCGCAGGCCGAAGGCAATGGTAATCACGTCGAGCGAATTATCGGGCACGGGCAGGTGCTCTGCATTGCCGCACACCCAGCGTAATCCTTGCGATTCACCTTTATCAAATTGGCGGTCGCGCCCAACATTCAGCATCGCTTCGTTAATGTCGCACACAGTGACATTCGCGCCAGTTTTATGTTTCAGGCGCACGGCAATATCACCCGTGCCACCCGCTAAATCCAAAATGGCGGCAGAGGAGGGGACATTGATTTTTGATACGAACGTGTTTTTCCACGCGCGGTGCATGCCTGCGCTCATCAGGTCGTTCATGATATCGTAGCGCCCCGCGACTGAGGAGAACACCTCGCGCACCATGCCTTGCTTTTCGCCTGCATCCACTTTGGTGAAACCAAAATGCTCGGACGCGGAATCCTGTGCGTCATCGGCTGGCTTTTGTTGTGCGTTGTGTTTCATGTCGCTACCTTTTTTCAAGCTGCTGCTACTCTGTTTTGCAGCGGTTCACAAGTACAAGTGCAAGGTTATTATGCCCGAATTACCTGAAGTGGAAACGACGCGACGCGGCTTGCTGATGACGGTGAAGGGGCAAACAATCGTCGCCGTCACCGTGCGGCGGCGTGATTTGCGCCAGCCCATTCCCAAAAATCTCGAAAAAATGCTGGTTGGCGCCACCATCACGGATGTGCGCCGGCGCGCTAAATATCTGCTGATTGACCTTGATTCTGGCCATTCGGTACTGGCGCATTTGGGTATGTCGGGCAGTTTTACGGTCCATCCGAAGGCGGGCTATATAGCCAAAACGCACGACCATGTGCTAATTGAATTAAAAAACAAAAGCTTAGCTGTTTTTCATGATCCACGACGGTTTGGCGTTATCGATGTGTTAAAAACGGGTGAGGAGGGGCGTCACGTACTCCTTAAAAATCTAGGGCCAGAGCCGCTGGAAAAGCCGTTTTCTGCGAAGTATTTGGCGGTACAGCTGGCGCGTCGCAAAGGGCCCATTAAGCCCGTATTAATGGATCAGAAGCTCGTTGTGGGTGTTGGCAACATTTATGCCTCGGAAGCCCTGCATTTGTGCGGTTTACACCCGTCCTCGCCTGCTCATAAACTTGTGGCAAATGCCCCTCAAATGGTTAACGCAATTCGGCAAACGTTAATGGCTGCAATTGCCTCTGGCGGCTCCACCTTGCGCGACTATGTGGGGGTGCAAAATGAGGGGGGGTATTTTCAGCATGAATTTAAAGTTTACGAGCGCGATGGAGAACCCTGTTTTGCATGTGGCACGATGATTGAAATCGGCACTCACGCTGGGCGCTCTACCTATTGGTGCCCGCAGTGCCAGCCAATCCGCGCTAAAGCGCAAAAATCCTAGGTTTTTTGAGGCTTGCGCAATGCAAGAAAAATCTTTTTTTGCCGTGTGCATAAAAGCGCTTGACGGGTGCAAAAGTGGTCGCTAGTTTCGCCCTCCTCGACAACGAGGATTGAAACAACGAAGTCATAACAAAAAGTGGGTCACCATGGCACATCATAAATCGGCAAAAAAACGTATCCGCCAAACGGAGTCGCGTACCGAAGTTAACCGTTCGCGCATGAGTCGCATCAGAACGTTTGTTAAGAAAGTTGAAGCTGCCATTGCAGCAGGCAACGCAACGGATGCACAAAACGCATTGAAGTCGGCGCAGCCGGAAATCATGCGCGGTGTCACCAAGGGTGTTCTACCTAAAGCTACGGCGTCACGCAAGGTAAGCCGTTTGGCTGCTCGCGTGAAAGCACTCGCTGCCTAAGCCTACTTTCCCTCCTAATAAAAAAATCTAAAATACTCTGATGTGTGTCGCGACCCGCGTGGGCCGCTCCCCTTTCTGCTGTCTGCGTTCTGCAGCGGCATCAACGTTACGTTACTAGAGACTTGAAAGGTACACCATGACTTCAGCTGCACGCGCAGTAACCCCTAGCTATGCCGGTGATATTTCACCAGTCGATGCTTGGAGCGCGCTTACCCAATCCGAAAATGCACAATTGATTGACGTTCGCACTCAGGCTGAGTGGTCGTTTGCGGGGCTTCCTTCGCTCGACTCGCTCAACAAGACCGTGAAAACAATCTCATGGAAATTCTATCCTAAGTTCGATGTGAACGCACAATTCATCGAGCAGTTAGAACAAGCGGTGGCGGATAAAAACGCGCCGCTTTATTTTTTGTGCAAAACGGGTGGACGTTCGGCGGATGCAGCGATTGCTGCAACGGCGGCGGGCTACACGCAATGCCATAACGTAGCGGGTGGCTTTGAAGGTGATATCAACACCAACCACCAGCGCGGTCAGATAAATGGTTGGAAGGCCAGTCGTCTGCCGTGGCAACAAGCCTAAGCATTATTTTACTACCTCAACTCGTCACAACAAAAACAATCCAGGTAAGGCAAGTCACATGAATGAAATTTCCTCCATCCAAATCCGTCGTCCCGATCACTTTGCCCGTTGGGAGCGCGTGCGTGAACGCCTGCGCGCCAGCTATGGCGAAGCGATCTTCAAGAGCTGGTTGCAGCCTTTGAAATTAGCGGATGTTAAGAACGGACAAGCGATGATTACCGTCCCAACACGCTTCATGCGCGAGTGGATTATCGCGCACTATGCAGATAATATTTTGCGCTTTTGGTGCCAAGAAGACCAGACCGTTCACTCGGTTGATATCTTCGTAAAAGCCGAGCCTATTTCTATCCATAACCCTGCTGCTCAACAGCCTGAGCAACAACCTGCAGGCCTCGAAGCGGCCATGCTGGGTGCAGCGGCAAACGAAGACAAGCCTATCAACCCAGATTCGATTTCAGCACCGCTCGATCCGCGTTATACGTTCGAGAATTTTGTGGTCGGCAAAAGCAACGAACTTGCACACGCTGCCGCACGCCGCGTAGCGGAATCCTCCACCGTGACGCAAGGTGGCAACCCGCTGTTTGTCTATGGTGGCGTTGGTCTTGGCAAAACGCACCTCATGCACGCGATTGCATGGCATATCCGCAAGACAGATCCATCGCGCAAGGTGGTGTATCTCTCGGCAGAAAAATTCATGTATCTTTTCATCCGCGCCATTCGCAGCAAAGATACGATGGCATTCAAGGAATATTTCCGCAGCGTCGATGTGCTAATGGTGGATGACGTTCAATTCATCTCCGGCAAGGATTCCACGCAGGAAGAATTCTTCCACACCTTCAACGCGCTGGTCGATCAAAACAAACAGCTCATCATCTCGGGTGATCGTTCGCCTGCCGATTTGGAAGGCATGGAAGAGCGCGTCAAGAGCCGCCTTGGCTGGGGCTTGGTTGCTGATGTGCATGCGACCACCTACGAACTTCGCCTTGGCATTTTGCAAGCGAAGCTCGAGAAAGTTCCAGGTGCGCAAGTGCCTGCGCGTGTGCTCGAATTCCTTGCCCACAAAATCACCAGCAATGTGCGCGAGCTTGAAGGTGCATTGAACCGCGTTGTTGCTCACGCCACGCTCATCGGCGGTGCGGTGACCATGGAATCGACGCAGGAAGTGCTGCACGATATTCTGCGTGCGAACGATCGTCGTATCACGATTGAGGACATCCAGAAAAAAGTTGCGGCGCACTTCAATATCAAGGTGACGGATATGCACTCAGCGCGCCGCTCGGTGGCCATTGCCCGCCCACGCCAAATTGCGATGTATCTGTCGAAGAAACTCACCACCAAATCGCTGCCCGAGATTGGCCGCAAGTTCGGTGGCAAGGATCACACGACCGTCATGCATGCCGTGAAGCGTATCGACGAACTCAGCCGTAACGACAAAGATTTCGCGGATGATGTCGAGCTATTGATGCGTATGCTACAAAGCGCGACCTAGTCTCGCTCGTGATTGGAATATAAACGGCGCCCTCGCGGCGCCGTTTTTTTAGCGCATTTCCTGTGTATAACCTATAATTCACTTGGCAAGCACAAGGGGCGCTTTTATACCTATCTTCAATCTCATTTAACTCTTGCAACCTATAGAGAAATCCCATGAAATTGGTCATCGAACGCGCGGTATTGCTCAAAGCCCTCAGCCCCATTCAGTCGGTGGTTGAACGCCGTGGCACCATTCCTATTCTTGCCAACGTGCGCCTCGATGCTGACAAAGGCGCGCTGCACCTGACCGCGACTGATATGGACATTGCCATTGTCGAGAAAGTCCCTGCTGAAGTGCAAGAAAAGGGCGCCACCACCGTTCCTGCGCACATGTTTTATGAAATTATTCGCAAGCTTTCCGATGGCAGCAATGTGCAAATCACCCAAGGCGACAAAGGCAAGTTGACCATTGCCGCAGGCCAATCGAAATTCTCGCTCGCCAGCTTGCCGATCGATGATTTCCCCGTGATGGCGGAAGGCGATCTGGGTCACAAGTTCAGCATCACGCCTTCGGAATGCAAAGCACTGCTCGAGAAAACGCGCTTCGCAATTTCGACCGAAGAAACCCGCTATTACCTCAACGGCGTCTATCTGCATGCGGCGAGCAACCAAGGTGCTGCCGTGCTGCGTGCCGTGGCGACGGATGGTCACCGCCTCGCGCGTATGGAAGTGGGCTTGCCCGAAGGTGCCGAAGGCATTCCGGGCGTTATCATTCCACGCAAAACCATCAACGAGCTCTACAAGCTGGTGGAAGAGGGCAGCGAAAAAGTTGAAATCAGTATGAGCGAAAGCAAAATCCGCTTCGCTGTCGGCAACGCGATTCTTGTCAGCAAACTGATTGATGGAACCTTCCCCGATTACGAGCGCGTGATCCCAACGGGTAACGACAAGGTGATGGAAGTAGATGGCAAAGCATTCGCTAGTGCGGTCGATCGCGTGTCGGTCATCACATCCGAAAAATCGCGCGGCATCAAGGTCGCGCTCGCGGGTAGCAAGATCACCCTCAGCGCTTCCAGCGCGGAGCAGGGCACGGCGACCGAAGAGCTCTCCGTTTCGTATGGTGCGGACCCTGTCGAAATCGGCTTCAACAGCCGCTATTTGCTCGATATGATGGCGCAAGTGGAAGGTGAAACAGCGCAGTTCGTGTTTGCGGACGCGAATTCGCCAACGATTGTGCGTGACCCTGCGGACGTGGGCGCGCTCTATGTCATCATGCCGATGCGGGTGTGATTTCGCCGAAATCACATTATAATTCAATTGTTAGATGACTTCTCGAATGGTTGCTGCAATCGCAAGGCACTTCGTATTGGCCGTTTTAACTAAATATTAACGGCATTGGAGTAAGACTTAATCTCTGAGTCGCACTTACTCGTTTAAAAAAATTAGGAAAAATTATGGCTGATCGCGCTAGTTGTGAAGAGCAAATCATGAAATCTGCTGCACCGATTATCGCAGGTAGTGCTGCGATAGGTGGTATTGCAGGTGGGGTTCTTGCAGTGAAATTGGCAGCCCCAGTGGTGGTGCCGATGACGGCTGCATCGATTGTAGTCTCCGCTGCGGCTGGCGGGTTGGTTGGTGGTTCACTCTCTGGCGCGTTGGCGGTTGCAGCTACCGAAGATATGAAGGATCAAAAAGTCGCTAACGGTGCTACCGCACTCGCTGGAATCTCTGGCGTGGTTGGTGGAGCAGCGCTAGTGGCATCGCCTATTGGGGCAGTGGCTGCAGTGGGGGCGGTGGCTGGCGGAAGTGCGCTAGGTGGTGGAGCGTATTTGGCAGCAAAAGGAATCGCTAAGTTATCTTGCCTAGGAGAAAAAGCATCGCATGCGGATGCTAGCGAGGTCTTGCCTCCACTGGCGACGCCAGTTGCTGTAGCGCCCGCAAAAGGGCCTGTGCGCTCCTAGCATAATACCCAAGTAATTACCTCTTTCTGCTTTCGCGGCGCGTATAAGTTGGCTAGGTTGCGCCTATGTCCAGCACGCCTCACGCTATCACCTCACTCACGCTCGAAAATTTCCGTAATTATCGGTCGCTTTCGCTATCGCTACCGGCGCAGCCCGTGGTGCTGCGTGGGCATAATGGGGCAGGCAAAACCAATATCCTCGAAGCCATCTCGTTGCTTTCGCCAGGGCGCGGGTTGCGTGGCGCTAAACTGCGCGAGATGGATAGTTTAACAGCAAGCCTACAATTGGCGGCACTTAGTAATCAGCAGCGTATCGATATGCCATCCGCCCCATCGGCACCGTGGGTCGTTGCGGCAAAAATTACAACGGGCGATGAAACCACCCATATTGGCACCGCCCGCGATGGTGAATCGTCAGCCGAAAAACGCATTGTTAAAGTGAACGGCGAAAAACTGCGTGGCCATGCTGCGCTCGCTAGCTATATCTGTGTGCAATGGCTGACGCCGAGTATGGATCAAGTCTTTATCGAGGGTGGCGCCGCGCGGCGCAAATTGCTTGATCGTATTGTCTATGGCTTTGTGCCTGAGCACGCCGCGCGCGTGTTGGCGTATGAATCCGCAATGCGCGAACGCAACAAGTTACTTGCGGATCGTGCATTGGCCGATCCCTATTGGCTTTCGGTGCTCGAGCAGCAAATGGCCGAGCATGCGGTGGCTATCACACTGGCTCGCAAGGAAGTGCTGGGTAGGCTGCACCACGAGCTGGTCGAGGATATTGCGCGCTTCCCACGGGCACAGCTTGGCTTGGAAGGGCTAATGGAAGGCTGGCTCGATGATGGTGAAACCGCACTCGATGTCGAAGGTAAATTTGCAGAGCGTTTAACGCAATCACGTAATTATGATGCCGCGCGTAGGCGCGCCATCATTGGTCCCCAGCGTAGTAATTTTATTGTTATCCACAGAGACAAGAATATGCCTGCGGAGCAATGCTCAACGGGTGAGCAAAAAGCACTGCTCCTATCCATCATGCTTTCGGCGGCGCGGGCACGCATGGCGTGGTGCAAGGTGGCTCCCATCCTGCTTTTAGACGAGGTAATTGCCCATTTGGATGTGGATAAGCGGGCTTCGCTTTTTGACCTCATTCGTCATAGTCAGATACAAGCATGGATGACAGGCACCGACGCCGCAGATTTTAAGGGCTTGGAGGGGTTTTCGACCACCCTCGAAATTGATGGCGGAACGGTGAAAATGTGATAGATAAAAACGATGTGAAAAAGAGCTAGCCATGACCGCGAAACAAGCAGCAAAAAGTGAAGAGCAAATGAACGACCAAAACATTACGGGCTCGCCCGCCAACAGTGCCGAATACGGCGCGGACTCCATTAAAGTGCTGAAAGGCCTCGAGGCGGTGCGTAAGCGCCCTGGCATGTATATCGGCGATACGGATGATGGCTCGGGTCTGCACCACATGGTCTATGAAGTGCTCGACAACGCGATCGATGAATCCCTCGCGGGGCATTGCGATAAGGTTTACGTGGCCATCAATGAAGATGGTTCGGTAACGGTGGAAGATAACGGCCGTGGCATCCCTGTCGATATGCATAAAACCGAAGGCCGTTCGGCAGCGGAAGTGATTATGACCGAGCTGCACGCAGGCGGTAAATTCGACCAGAATTCCTACAAGGTTTCAGGCGGATTGCACGGTGTGGGTGTCTCGGTGGTGAACGCACTTTCCGAGTGGCTGGATCTGGTGATCTGGCGCGATGGTAAAGAGCACCGCATGCGCTTCGAGCATGGCGTGGCGACTGCGCCGCTCAAAGTGACCGGCGATGCCAAGGGCAAAAAAGGGACGCAAGTGACCTTCTTCCCAAGCGCTGAAACCTTCTCGCAGATTGTGTTCGATTATAACACGCTGGAACATCGCATCCGCGAGCTAGCGTTCCTCAATTCGGGCGTGCGTATTCTGCTGGCTGATAAGCGTGGGGCGGAGCCTAAGGAAGTCGAATTCTATTACGAAGGCGGCACCGAGGCGTATGTCAAATATCTCGACCGCAGCAAGGTCGCGCTCCATCCCACCATCATGATGGCAGGTGAGAAAAACGGCATCACCGTGGAAGTAGCGATGCAGTGGAACGATTCCTACCACGAGAATACGCTGACCTTCACCAACAACATCCGCCAGCGTGATGGCGGCACGCACTTGATTGGCTATCGTGCAGCGCTCACCCGCTGCATCAACGCCTATGTGAACGAAAAAGGCATGGCGAAGAAAGAGAAAATCGACCTCAGCGGCGACGATGCGCGCGAGGGGCTGACAGTCATCATTTCCGTGAAAGTGCCTGACCCTAAATTCAGCTCGCAAACCAAGGATAAGCTCGTTTCCTCCGAAGTGCGCCCTGTGGTGGAAAGCATCGTGGGGGATAAACTCGGCCAATGGTTCGAGGAGCACCCTGTCGAGGCGAAATCGGTCGTTGGCAAAATTTATGAAGCCGCTGCCGCGCGTGAAGCTGCACGCAAAGCACGTGAATTGACTCGTCGCAAAGGTGCGCTCGATATTGCCAGCCTTCCAGGCAAATTGGCGGATTGCCAAGAGCGTGACCCAGCCTTGTCCGAACTCTTCATCGTCGAGGGTGACTCGGCAGGGGGTTCGGCGAAACAAGGTCGTGACCGTAAATACCAAGCGATTCTGCCACTCAAGGGTAAAATCCTCAACGTCGAGCGCGCACGATTCGATAAGATGCTTTCCTCGCAAGAGGTGGGCACGCTCATTACCGCGATTGGCACCGGCATTGGGCGCGAAGAGTTCAACCCCGACAAAGCGCGCTACCACAAAATCATCATCATGACCGATGCCGACGTCGATGGTTCACACATCCGCACGCTGTTGCTAACCTTCTTCTACCGCCAGATGCCGGAACTAATTGCGCGTGGTTACCTCTACATCGCGCAGCCACCACTCTATAAGGTGAAGCGTGGCCAAAGTGAAACTTACCTGAAGAATGCTGAGGCGCTGGAGGAATATCTGCGCGCTGTGGCGCTTGATGAGGCAGAGCTAGTGCTGGCGAGTGGTAAGTTGACAGGCGAAGCGCTTGCTAAAAAAGTATTGGATAATTCGAAGATTGTTGAAATGATGCAGGTTCTCACCCGCCGCGTGCCAATGCCGATGGTAGAAGCCGCCGCGCTTAGTAACTTGTTTGGTGGTGGCAAGGTGGAGGAGTTCGAAAAAACCCTCAACCGTCTGTCGCCAGGTCTCACCCCATGGAAGGCCGAGAAGACGGAAGCAGGCATCGCCGTCAGCCGCACGGTGCGTTCGGTGGTGGAGCATGTGCTGCTGGATGCCAAGTGGCTCGGTAGCCGCGAGGGCAAGGAACTAGCAACCATCCACGCGACGTTGAAAGCGGATTTCTCTGCACCTGCCAAATTCACCCGCAAAGGGGTAGAGGTGAGTGTGAACACACCGGCGGAGCTCTACAAAGCTATCATCGATATTGGCCGCAAAGGCTTGTCGAGCCAGCGCTTCAAAGGTCTGGGCGAGATGAACCCCGAGCAATTGTGGGAAACCACGCTCGACCCCAAAGCGCGCACGCTGTTGCAAGTCACGGTTAACGATGCGGCCGATGCCGATGAAGCCTTTAGTACCTTGATGGGCGATGTGGTGGAGCCACGCCGCGACTTCATTCAAAGCAATGCGCTGAAAGTGGTGAATCTAGACGTGTAAGGCTTGCTTTGGTGAATTGTCATCAAATCTTCACATTTCTTTAAAGAAGCCCCTGTATTAAGGGCTTTCAGGAGATTGTGAAAATGGCATTGTTTAAAAAATTACCCCGTACAAAAGCACCAGAAGAGGCTGCTCCCACCCTAGTCATGCGCGAGATTTACGCGGATGCGATGCCTGAAGGCATTACAGGGAATTTGCAGGCCCTCAAGGATCAGCTGATTGCTGCTGAAAAAGTTCACCCGTTTGTGGGGAATGATCAACAGGAAAAATATGCTCAGCTCGACCGCTGTCGCCTTGACGAAAAAAACTCGAGCGGCGTTTATGATAAGCATTGCTACGGCCTATTTGAGCAGGCAACAGGCAAGCTGCGCACGGTTGTTTATGTTAATCTGGCTATTGCTGCAAAAGAGGCGGGCGGAACTGTCAAAGATTCAGATCTGCCTGGGAATATCCATGATACACTAAATGGTGCGAAGGCCCTTGTTGATGGGCCTGATACGGCCATTTTTTACAGCATCAGCAGCATGAATGTGGGCAAGGATAAGCCCAGAATGACGCCAGATGCAGAGCAGCGAGCGGCGCTCAATCCCAAGGAAAAAAAGAAAGCAGCGGCATTGCTTGCAAAAGCAATTACTAAGGTTGCAAAGAAAGCTCCCCAATGGCACATGGCGGTTCGCGAGGGTGACCCACTGACGCCAGCACAACTGAGCGATGGCGAGTTGCTTATCCGCTCCGTTGCAGAACATTTGCAAAATCAACATAACATCAAGGCTTTCTCTACGTTGTCACCTATGCGTTCGGGCATCGACCCTGAAAAAGTTACAGGTTTTGCAACATGGCTTAAGTCGCAATTGAGTGGAGAAGATGTCAAAATCCTCACCGCTTCCGAACAGGCATTCTTGCAAGCCGCCGCGCAAGGAGCGAACTATTTCGAGCGCATCAGCAGTTTGCATAAAAACTATGCAACGCTTCAGGGTGAAACGAAGAAAACCTTCGAAATGCTTATGGAAGATTTGGGCACGCATTATATTGCCTATGCGCGCAATAAAACAAAGTCAGATCGGCCGCTCGATCCAGTGACGGGTTTTCATATTGGCAATGGCGCGAAGCTGGCCAACATCCATTATTTGCCTTCGGCGCAAACCACGCTGCTCGATAATGCAGGTTCATTTGGCATGATGGTCAATTATCGCTACGAGCCTGAGATCCTCAGTAAACGTAAGCATATTGCCAGAAGCGAAGACACTGTGCCGCTCACCCCTACGGTTACAAAGCGTTACACAGCACGGCTCGAGCAGCTTGGCATGTCTTTCAAGCTAGGGAAAAGAAGCCCGTACCCAGCAACGCCTGTCATCGGAGGTCAATCTACGAAAGTGGGCAATACGCTTTACGTGCCCGCTGCCAGCTTGGGTTTGCCGAAAGTTAGTAGCTGGGAAGATTTCCTTGCAGCGCGCGCAGGCGATGGCACGCGCGGACGCTAGCAGGTTAGCGCGCGTTCGATTGCAATAGTCCCGCTGTCAGCTTACCCATATGCTCAAGCCCTTGGCCGATGATGCGAGGTTCAGCGTTCCCCTTGGCGACCATAATCGGCGTACCAATTTGCTCGGGAGTTAATAGGGTAGGCATGTTGGGAACGCTGCCGACCACACGCGCGCCAGCGGGTACGTCCTTGGTCACCGTCACGCCGTTTTCAATCACCGCGCCATCGCCAATCGTTACGTTGCCATACACTTGTGCACCGGCGCCAATTTTGACTTTGTTGCCAATCACGGGTTGGCCTTCGGGCGTGGCCACGATGCGTGCGCCATCGAACACGTGGCTGCCTTCGCCGATGGACTTGCTGCCTTCGCCGATGGACTTAACACCTTCCAGTGTGGCATTGGCGTGGATGCTCACCTGATCGCCAATCAGTGTTGGGCCAAGCACCTTTGCACCCGTCGAGAGAATGACGCCATTGCCCACTTGTGGGTGCCGCACCGTTTTGCCGCCCACGGTTGCTGTCAGCGTATCTCCTTTTTGCGAGGTCGCGCCGAGGGTGACGTTATGATACAGAAACACATCGTCGCCGATAGTGGTGGTCGCCCCAATCACCACGCCTGCGCCGTGGTCGATGAAGAAGTTTTTGCCAATCGTGGCGGCAGGGTGAATTTCGATGCCTGCGGTCAGCCGCCGCACTCCTTGCGAAATGGCGCGCGCATCACGCAGCGAATCTGCAGCTCCTTGCGTGTTGCCATCGGCTTTCTTTCTCTCATACTCGGCGTATTTCGCATGCGCATGGCGATGAAATGAAATGGCATGAAGCCCTTGATAAAGATCCAACTGTGGCTTTGCCTTTTTGATGATATCTTCGGGGATGGGTTGGCCTGTGTGGATGCGCGCCTTATCCTCTTCCTCGACCAGTGCGGGGTCGCGGCGAATGGCTTCACCCAGCCAGCTGGGCTCGCGGTCTAAAAAATTAGTGATCACGTCTTTGACGTTTTGCTCCGAAGGTGTCCATGCACTCGAACGAATGGTGAGGCCGCGCTGAAGCTCTTTAAATCCTGCGGCTGATTTGTCGGTTGCTTCAGTGCTCATCCTAGACTCCTTAGTATATACTTAGCGCGCAGTGGCGTGTTCGAGTTGTGGGTTTTCCGCCACGCCTTTGGCGATATGGGTGGCATTCGTTGCGTCGATGGTTGGTTTCGGCGCGGCCTGCGGTGCCTGCACTAGGGAAGGGGCAGGACTTGCCGATTTAGTGCGCGCAGGCAGAGTGATATTCTCAAACCACGGGTTCTGGCGTTGGATGGTCATTTGTGTGACCAGCTTCTCACGCACTTGCGCGCGAGTGTCGCTCACCTCGGGGCGCTCGCCCAAGAACTTCGCGGTCGATTCCAGTGCCCGCTCGCGCTCGCCTTCAGGCAGCTTGTTGATGATTTGCGAAGCGATGCGATACACGTCGCTCACCATGTCGGTCGTTTTGATATCACCGCCGACGGTTTTTTTCGATGCGGCATAAAGGCCATTGCCAAAGAACATAACGCCTGGGGCAGCATAGTCGAGCTTGTAGTGCTTAGATGGAATAATGGGTTTATTATTCTTATCAAACGTATATGGAAAGGTTTTTGGGTCCTTTTCGTAGAGCTTCCGCCGCTGGCCTTCTTTGTGAGCACTGTAGGTGGTGAGGATGGTATTGGAATAGCCAGAGAGGCCCCCCACGCTCAGCGGGTTTGCCTGAATACGCATCCACCAGCGACCTAGCTTTCCAGCTTTTTCGTATTTCTCTTCATCAATCTTTTTTTCGGGAATGAGTGCCGATGCAAGAAAGCCTAAGCCGAATGTTACGGCAGTGATTTGTTTGGCTGTGTTGCCTTGGTCTTTACCTGCTTTGTAGTAGCCAATTGCGGCAACGGATTCTGTTAGGCACTTAATTTGATTTAGATATTCGTGAGCGAAATTTGATATTTTTTTACCAACTGTGTTGCTTGCGTCTGCGGTTTCAGCATGAATTGCAGCCGTGACAGGAAGGTCGATGCCTTCCTTCACATAGTGTTGTTTGAGTTTTGTAAGTAGGGATGTAAGCTGCCTACTGTCATTCTTCCCGCCAATCGCAAGAACTAGCAAATCGCCTGCGCCCCATGTCAGCGCGCTCTGAATTTGGCCAGAGTCAATTTTTCCAGTCTTATTCTCTCGTTTTAAGTTCTCTTTGCTTCGCAGTATGCCGCTAGCAAGATAAACAGCATTACCTAGTGTATAGAATAGGCCTGATGCACGAAGACTGTGATCCTTCACTGTATTGATGAAGCCTTTAGGCGCTTCCTTTTCTGGTTTATCGGTGCGGATTTGTGGCGTGCCTCCACTATAACCTGAGTGCTCGAGAAGCCCGATGAGAGAACTTCCGCCATCTTTCATCCCACTCACCCGTAGGCCAAATTTGCCGTCGCGGTTATCCGAGAGGGTGCCCCAACCCTTGAGGCGAAGCGCGCTGCGGATTTCAAGCAGTGTATCTTTCGGCGCGGCAGGGTCGGCATAGAGATAGGCGACGGACTGGCCGTTCTTCTGGGTGCGCACGTCCACCTGCGTCACAGCACTGCCGCTGGGCCATTCATAGTGGGTGTTGGTGTCGCGTTTCATGCGGTGCAGAGGCCTTATCACAGCTAAATAATGTTAATTATTCCATTATTTCAATAGTATCATAGAATAGTGCTGGTTTTATGAAGGTTTTGTGACAATTACTCATCCACATATTAATAATGTAAATATGTGGAATGGTGATGACCAATTAAAATATTAAGGCAGTGCTTGACTTGTGCGCTGCAACCGTGTAGAGGCCAAACTCCACTGGCGCGCCCAATGTGCGCCGGAGCTAAATGTAACACTTAAAAAAAAGTCAGAAAGTAGGGTCGGCAAATGTCGCGTCGTTGTGCAATCACAGAAAAAGGTGTCCAATCGGGCAACAATGTTTCTCACTCCAACCGTAAGAGCAAGCGCCGTTTCCTGCCAAACATGCAGGAAGTAAGCCTTCAGTCGGATTCGCTGGGTCAAACCATCCGTATGCGTATTGCTGCAAGCACCTTGCGTACGATCGATCACAATGGTGGCCTTGATAACTACCTGATGACCACCCACAGCAAATCGCTGAGCGAAGAAGCGCGCAAACTCAAATCGCGCATCATCAAAGCACGCGAAGCAGCGCCAAAAGCAGCTGCCTAGTTTCGCTTTGCGATACTGAAATGAAAAGGGTGCCAATTGGCGCCCTTTTTGTTGTTAACCCACCATGGATTAGAGATAATATCGTTTGTTCAAGCCCGTATCGCGGCTTTCGTCGTATTCGGGAATGTAGGTTGGTTTGCTCGCTTCCTTGAGTGATTCAACGAGTTTACGCCACGCTTCACGGGTGATTGGCTGGTTAATGAGCATCCTTCCCTCCTGCTAGCTGTTGCAACCCTCCAACCCTACAAGCAGAACGTTAATAAAACGTAAATAAATGGTGGCATTTTAGGTGTTGTTGGGCGGCTTAGGCCGCGCGCCGCCTTGTTTCTTTGCGGTTCTTACGAATATCGGTGGGCGAGAATAGGCTCGTGAGTTGGTTCAGCATCGCATCGCCCAGCTGTTCTACATCATGCAGGGTGACGGCGCGGCTGTAATAGCGCGTCACGTCGTGCCCAATACCAATCGCCAGCAGCTCCACATCGCCAGCGCGCTCGATACGGCCAATTGTTTCACGCAAGTGCCGGTCAAGGTAGGCACCCGAGTTGGCTGAGAGGGTGGAATCATCCACTGGCGCACCATCGGAGATGATCATGAGGATCTTGCGCTGCTCGCGCCGCACGCGGATGCGGTTATATGCCCAGAGGATGGACTCGCCGTCGATATTTTCTTTCAGGATTCCATCCTTCAACATCAGCCCCAAATTATGCCGCGCACGGCTGAGGCGCTGGTCGGCGGATTTGTAAATGATATGGCGCAGATCATTCAGCCGCCCAGGTTCGGCCACGCGTCCACCCTCCAGCCACGCTTTGCGGCTGTGGCCGCCTTTCCAATCACGTGTGGTGAAGCCGAGGATTTCTACTTTTACCCCGCAACGCTCCAGCGTGCGTGCCAGAATATCCGCGCTCAGTGCCGCAATGGTGATGGGCCTGCCGCGCATTGAGCCCGAATTATCGATGAGGAGTGTAACCACCGTATCTTTGAATTCGCTGTCCTTCTCGATTTTATAAATGGTGGTGGTTTCGGGCACTGCCACTAGCGTCGCAAGGCGGCCATTATCAATCAGCCCGTCTTCTAATTCATACATCCATTGCCGTGTTTGCTGGGCGAGCAGCAAGCGTTGCAAGCGCGTGGCAAGGCGGCTAGTCACCGTGTGGTATTGCCGCACTTTTTGCATCAGTGTCTCGAACAGGCGG
>JAMHWA010000085.1:0-5594 GCA_035911175.1 Alphaproteobacteria bacterium | reverse complement strand
TCGCGACTAGCCATCGGCGACCGGCTTTGGGTGCGAACAGGGGAAGCGATTCCAGTGGATGGCGCATTGGAAAGTGATACCGCGTTGTGTGATGAGTCGTTACTCACGGGTGAATCATCTGCAGTACTTCATGTGCGTGGTGAAGTGCTCGTGGCAGGTGCGATCAATAGTGGCGCAATGCTCACGATGCGAACAACCGCTACAGCCGAATCGAGCACCTCACGACGTTTGACCATGCTCGCCGACGACGCGGTAAAGCCCGGCGCCTTGGCGTTGGCGGATGTTGTCGCGCGTTACTTCATGCCTGCGATGTTGCTCGTTGCAGGCGCCACTTTTTTTGCGATGTTGCCACAGGGGGTAAACATGGCGGCGGAACGCGCGATTGCGGTGCTCATCATTAGTTGCCCATGCGCCTTGGCACTCGCTGCGCCGGCAGCGTATGCGCGAGCGTTTGCGGGTTTGCTAAATCGTGGCATCGTGCTGCGACGCGCAGCAGCACTCGAGCGACTAGCCAAGGCGGATGCGTTCTTGCTTGATAAAACGGGCACGCTATCTACACCAAGCGTTATCGCGGTTGAGATGCTTCGGCCGGAGGTGCGGGAGTACGACGCGCTATCAATCGTTGCGGCGCTTGAAGGTGCGGCAAACCATCCGCTCGCCGCGGCGCTTCGTCAAGGGGAGTTTTCGACGGCGCAACCGCGCACCGCTTGCGATTTAGAGTGGACGCCTGGTGCTGGCGTTTCAGGTGTTATTGACGGAACGCGTTATCGATTTGGTCGGGCGGATTTTGTCGGATCGCAAGCGGAAGGGGCGCGCGATGATGCGTTGCTGTGGCTTGCGGATGAGCGTGGTTTGGTCTGTTCACTGCGAATGGGCGAAACGCCGCGAGAGGATGCGCAATCGCTTGTCGATGCGCTCAAGCGGCGCGGCTCCGTAGAGATATTAAGTGGCGACGATCAGATCAAAGCCGCGCACATGGCGTCGCGTCTAAACATCGTGCATAGCCTCGGCGGACACACGCCAGAGCAAAAGGCCATGCGTGTACAGCAGCTGCAGCGCGAAGGCCGTGTGACGGTGATGATCGGAGACGGCGTAAACGATGCCATCAGTCTCGCGGGGGCCGACGTGTCCATCGCCGTGCGCGGCGCGACCGACGCCGCGCGTTCTAGGGCTGATCTAGCGTGCATCAGCGATAGCCTTGGGGCGATTAACGACGGCATTGACTACGCGCGGCGCGTGGTGAGTGTCGTTCGCTTGAACTTCGCGTGGGCGATAGGGTATAATCTCGTTGCTATTCCATTTGCGGTGGCGGGCATCGTCAATCCATTAATTGCGAGCGTCGGAATGGCCTTGAGCTCGGCGGTAGTGATGCTTAACGTGATGCGCCTCGGTGGCGCCAACGGATCGGGGTTGAAACACTAATGGAATCGCTATTTATCTTGATCCCGCTTGCGCTTGTGCTCGCCGTCATTATCGGCGCGGCCTTCTGGTGGTCGACTTCGTCGGGTCAATTTGAAGACCTTGAGGCTGCGGGCAAGAGCATCGTTGACGATGACGACCGTTAGCTTACGCTCATGTAAGTTGCGGCACCGTTTAAGTGCAGAAAATGCGATGGCCCTGAGGGTAGAAATCCCTTGCGCAAGTAGTGATGTTGCTGCGCATTGACACGTATCAACACGCGGCCCACGTTAGACATTTATCTTTACAGCGTCCTAAGAAATTGTCTGAACGCCGTTGGCGTTTACAAACGAGCGGAGTAAAACGATGGGGAATAATCGCGCTATCAGCGCCGAACACGAGAACTACAACTACAAAGTTGTCTACCAGTTCTCAATCATGACGGTCGTGTGGGGTATCGTGGGCATGCTGGTAGGCGTGCTCATCGCCTCACAGCTTGTGTGGCCAGATATCAACGTGCACGAGTTTCTGAGCTACGGACGCCTGCGTCCATTGCACACCAACGCAGTTATTTTCGCGTTCGGTGGTTGTGCGCTTTTTGCAACGTCGTATTACGTTGTGCAGCGAACGTGCCATACGCCTCTGTTTTTGCCAAAGCTGGCTGCCTTCACCTTTTGGGGTTGGCAACTTGTCATCGTGCTGGCCGCAGTATCCTTACCGCTTGGCTTTACGAGTAGTAAAGAGTACGCCGAGCTGGAATGGCCGATTGATCTGTTGATTGCGGTGGTTTGGGTTTCGTACGCGGTCGTATTCTTCGGCACGCTCGCGAAGCGACGCACATCGCACATTTACGTTGCCAACTGGTTCTTTGGTGCGTTCATCCTCACCGTCGCAATTTTGCACATCGTTAACAGCGCGGCGATCCCTGTATCGCTCACTAAGTCCTACTCCGCCTACGCTGGTGTTCAGGATGCGATGATTCAGTGGTGGTACGGTCACAATGCAGTGGGATTCTTCCTGACCGCAGGCTTCCTTGGCATCATGTACTACTTCGTGCCGAAGCAAGCTGAACGCCCCGTGTATTCGTATCGTTTGTCGGTCGTGCACTTTTGGGGGTTGATCTTTACCTACATGTGGGCGGGCCCACATCATCTTCACTACACCGCACTGCCAGATTGGACTCAATCGATCGGCATGATCTTCTCGCTCGTGCTGTTAGCTCCGTCGTGGGGCGGAATGATCAACGGCATCATGACGCTATCCGGCGCATGGCACAAGTTGCGCGACGACCCAATCCTCAAGTTCCTCGTTACCTCGCTGTCGTTCTACGGCATGTCGACGTTCGAAGGCCCAATGATGTCGATCAAAACGGTCAATGCGTTGTCGCATTACACCGACTGGACGGTCGGACACGTGCATTCCGGCGCGTTAGGTTGGGTAGCGTTCGTCTCCATCGGTGCGATTTACTACATGATTCCTCGCCTCGTCGGCAAAGAGAAGATGTACAGCACCAAACTGATCGAAATCCATTTCTGGGTTGCCACACTCGCCATTGTTCTCTACATCGCCTCGATGTGGATCTCGGGCGTGATGCAAGGTCTGATGTGGCGTGCGGTGAATGCCGACGGTACTTTGACCTACAGCTTCGTCGAAAGCGTTAAGAGCAGCTACCCGTTCTGGTTCATTCGCTTCCTTGGTGGCGCGATGTATCTGGGCAGTATGTTCATCATGGCCTACAACGTCTACATGACGGTTCGTGGCGCTAAAGTCGTGAAGCCTTCCGTGCCTGCGCCTGTTTCTGGCGCTGCGTTGGCTGCTTGAGTGAAGGAGTAAGAAAAATGAAAATCACACAAGACACCATTGAACGCAAAACTGGACTACTCATCGCGCTGGTGATCCTCGTTGTCAGCATCGGCGGGTTAGTCGAAATCGTGCCACTGTTCTTTCAAAAGAATTTGATTGAACCGGTGGCGG
This sequence comes from Alphaproteobacteria bacterium, assembly GCA_035911175.1. Lineage (GTDB taxonomy): Bacteria > Pseudomonadota > Alphaproteobacteria > Rickettsiales > UBA3002 > QFOX01. Next base: position 2,222 of record JAMHWA010000085.1, on the reverse strand, counting down.
GACTCAAACCCTACGACGCGCTACGTCTCGTGGGCCGTGACATTTACGTGCGCGAAGGTTGTTACAACTGCCACTCGCAAATGATCCGTCCATTCCGCGCCGAGACCGAGCGCTACGGCCCCTACTCGGTTGCTGGCGAATTCGTCTACGACCGTCCATTTCAATGGGGTAGTAAGCGTACAGGGCCTGATCTTGCCCGTGTCGGTGGTCGTTACAGCGATGACTGGCATCGCCTGCATCTGACCAATCCGCGTGATGTTGTGCCCGAATCCAATATGCCGAAGTACGCGTTCCTTGATCGCCCCATCGGTGGTGCAGACGTGGCTAGCAGGATGAAAGTGCTCAAGGTCTTGGGCCATCCGTACTCTGAGGAAGAAATTGCGAAGTCTGGAGAAGCCATCAAAGGTAAATCCGAACTCGACGCGTTGATCGCCTACCTGCAAGGACTAGGCACGCAAATCAAAGCAACAAAGGGGTAAAAAAATGATCGAGCTAAGAAGCGCATTCACGGTCATTTCGTTGGCCACATTTATCGGAATCATTTGGTGGGCATGGCGTCCGGGTAGCAAGCGTCAAGAGCGCGACATCATGGCCGACTTGATGACTGATGATGACCGTGCAGTTCCAGCGGGTCAAGGAGAACAAAAATGAGTGATGTTTTTGCAAGCGGAATGATGTCCGCTGGCTGGGCATGGTATGTCGCAATTCTCACGGTAGTGAGCTTGCTCGCATGCCTCTGGATATTGCGGTCAAATCGCGTGAAGAAAGTCAGTGACAACGACGAGCCGCACCTTCATGGCGAAAACGTGTGGGACGGGTTGCGTGAATATGACAATCCACTCCCCAAATGGTGGTCAAACCTTTTCTACATTACCGTATTTTTCGCCTTCGGCTATTTGCTGCTCTACCCTGGGCTTATCGTTTTTCCGGGCTTATTGAAGTGGAGTACGGACTCGCTCTACGCCGATGAAGTGAAGCAAGCCAATGCCGAGACTGATCCGATATTCAATGCGTACGTTAAGCAGGATGTCAAAACAGTCGCGGCGGATAAAGGTGCCCAACAAATCGGTGGACGTCTGTTCCAGACCTATTGCGTTCAGTGCCATGGCACCGACATGCGTGGATCGAAAGGGTTTCCAAATCTCGTCGACGGCGATTGGCTTTACCCCGGCACACCCGAGGGCATCAAAACGACGCTCATGGAAGGCCGCAATGGCATGATGCCCGCGTTTGCTGAACAGCTCAAACCTGATCAAATCGCGGACACTGCCCAATATGTGCTTTCACTTTCGGGTCGTTCAACGTCGGCGGAAGCAGCGGCGCGGGGTGATGCGACGTTCAAGGCTAGCTGTGCGGCTTGCCATGGCGCTGATGGCAAGGGTAATCAAGCGCTGGGCGCACCTAACCTCACCGATAACACGTGGTTGTACGGCGGAAGTCTCGCCACAATTACCGAAACGCTGAACAAAGGTCGTCAAGGAAAAATGCCTGCGCACAAGGAGTTGCTGGGTGAGCCACGCGTTCATTTGCTGGCAGCCTACGTTTACGCGCAATCGCAAGAACAATTACCTAGCACTAACAAATAGCACCGAAGCGAAGCGCACGTTGAACGTTGACGTGCGCACAGCGGAGACAAGGTTGTAATGAGTAGCACCACGGGTGAGACGAAAGTCGTCTCGCTCTATCAGTCGCAGAAGAAGATTTACGCCAAATCCGTCACTGGACGGTTTGCGAACTGGCGTGTGCTGATGGTCTTCATCACGCAGGCCATTTTCTATGGGCTTGCGTGGTTGCCTTGGCACGGGCGACAAGCAGTTCTCTTTGATCTCACAGAGCGCAAGTTCTACATCTTCGGCTGGGTTTTCTGGCCGCAGGACGTGCTTTATCTCACGTTCATCCTGATCGTTTCGGCCTACGCGCTTTTCTTTGTGACTGCGATAGCCGGTCGCGTTTTCTGTGGTTACGCCTGCCCACAAACGGTGTACACAGAAGTCTTCATGTGGATCGAGAAAAAGTTTGAGGGGGATCGCGCCGCTCGAATGAAACTCGACGCTGCGCCAATGTCCGCTGAGAAACTTTGGCGTAAGGGCGGAAAGCACTTTTTTTGGGTGCTGATCGCTCTTTGGACCGGCTTTACGTTTGTCGGCTATTTCACGCCTATTCACACGCTAGCCCATGAAGTGGTCACCGGCACCACGGGTATGTGGGAAACTTTTTGGATA
>JAMHWA010000084.1:0-17583 GCA_035911175.1 Alphaproteobacteria bacterium | reverse complement strand
TCAACCGCGCACGCGGTGAGGCCGAAGCCATCATCGCCGTGTCGGAAGCAACCGCGAAAGGGATCGAGCTCATCGCTGCTGCTATCACCCGCCCCGGTGGCGAGGATGCGATTTCCTTGCGCGTTGCCGAGCAATATGTGAGCGCGTTCGAGAAGCTCGCCAAAAATTCCACCACCATGCTATTGCCCGCGAACGCCAACGACACCGGCGGCATGGTTGCCCAAGCCATGAGCGTGTTTGAAACCATCAAACAATCCCGCGGCCAAAGCAAAGACGCCGCCAACCCATGGAACAAGCCCAAGGCGTAGTGTTTTGGGTTGCTCCAGTTTGATCTACTGATCAAACCTGCGCGCCGCCGTGCGGGCACAACGGGGCTCGCCCAGCGCGCATCCACTTTACGCTAGACGCCTGCGCCTGCGCCCCCTAACCTTGCGGCCATGAAACACCTCGCTGTTGCTATTGCCTTGCTGCTTGCCGCCCCTGCCTACGGCGCGCACGGCATTGCCCTGTGGGGCGAGCTAAAATACAAGCAAGGCTTCGCGCATTTCGATTATGTGAACCCGAGCGCCCCCAAGGGCGGCACGTTGCGCCTTTCCACCAGCGCCGCGTTCGACAGCACCAACCCGTTTATCTTGAAAGGCGTCGCCGCCCCTGGCATCAGCGCCTATGTCTATCAGTCACTCATGGTGGGTTCCTATGACGAGCCACAATCCTATTATCCTCTCATCGCCAGCAGCATCACCCTCGCGCCTGACAGGTCGTATGCCGATTTCACCCTGAACCCCAAAGCACGCTGGAGCGACGGCAAAGCGATTACTTCCGAAGATGTGGTGTGGAGTCTTGAGACCCTCAAGGAAAAAGGCCACCCCAGCATCAAGGTGCAGTTCAAGCCCATCACCATCAAGGCGCGTGGACCACATGCCGTGCGCTTTATGTTCGCGGATAAATCGCACCGCGAATTACCGCTGATTGCCGCCAGCCTGCCCGTACTGCCCAAACATGGGTTTTGCGCTGCAGATGAGAAAAAAACCGATACAGAAAAAACAACACCAGCATGCATCCCCTTCGACAAAACCAGCCTCACCCCACCTATTGGCTCAGGGCCCTATATTGTGAGCAAGATCGAAGCGGGGCGCGCCATCACCTTCACGCGCGACAAAAACTATTGGGCAGCGGATTTACCCACCCAGCGCGGCTTTTATAATTTCGATACGATCCGCGTCGACGTCTACCGCGACGACACCGTCGCGCTCGAAGGCATCAAATCCCATCAGTTCGATTACTACGAGGAATTCATCGCCCGCAACTGGGCGACGTCCTACAACATCCCCGCCGTCGCATCGGGCGAACTCATCAAAGTGAAGATCCCCAACAAAATTCCACGCGGCATGCAGGGCTTTATTTTCAACACCCGCGAGGCCAAATTCGCCGACCGCCGTGTGCGCGAAGCCATCGGCCTGACGCTCGATTTCCAGTGGATGAACCAGACCCTATTTTATGGCGCGTATGAGCGCGGCCGTAGCTATTTTAACAACACTGAGTTCGAGGCCAAAGGACTGCCCGACGCGGGGGAGAATTCACTGCTGAAACCCTTCGCCGCGCACCTGCCCCCTGCCCTGTTCACTTCTGAGTATACTGTCCCCACCACCGATGGTTCGGGCATTGCCCGCGCCAATCTCATCCGCGCGCAGCGCCTTCTCAACGAGGCAGGTTGGGTGATGCGTGACGGCAAGCGCATCAACGCCAAAACGGGTGAGCAGCTGACGATTGAATTCTTGATGACACAAAAAACCTTCGAGCGCGTCATCGGCATCATGCGCCACAATTTGAAGAAGCTGGGCATCGATTCCACCTTCCGTTATGTCGATGCCTCGCAATACCAAAAACGGCTTGAGAAAAAACAGTTTGATATCGTCTCCGTCTGGTGGAATCTCGGCCTGTTCTACCCCTCCACCGAGCAATATCTCTATTGGCACTCCAGCCAAGCGGATATGGAGGGCAGCCAGAATATTGGCGGGGTGAAAAACCCTGCGGTGGATGCGCTGGTCGAAAAAATCCAGAACGCCCAAACGCTGGATGCCTTGCGCCCCGCCGCCCGCGCGCTCGACCGCGTGCTGACGCACGAGCACTACATCATCCCCCACTGGAATCTCTCCGCATGGCGTGTTGCCTATTGGAACCAGTTCGGGCGGCCAGACATCACCCCTGCCTATAATTTAGGAATCGATACATGGTGGCAGGCTGCGCCTGAGGCGAGCACCAAGGAGAGCGCAAAATGACAGGCTATATCCTCCGCCGCTTGCTGCTGATGATTCCAACCCTACTGGGCATCCTGCTCATCAATTTTGTCATCATCCAAGCCGCTCCTGGGGGACCAGTGGAGCAGATGATTGTCAAGCTCACCACCCCTGGCGCACATGGCGGCACGGATCGCCTAAGCAGTGGCGGCGATATGAGTGCGGCGGCTGTCACCACCACCAACACAGGCGGCGCAACTGGCTATCGCGGCGCGCAGGGAATTGACCCCGAACTCATCGCCGAAATCAAGAAACAATATGGCTTCGACAAGCCCGCGCCCGAGCGTTTTTGGCTGATGCTGAAGCAATATGCGCGGCTCGATTTCGGCAACAGCTTCTTCCGCGACACCCCCGTCATCGACCTCGTACTCGAAAAACTCCCCGTCTCCATTTCGCTCGGGCTGTGGACCACCCTCATCGTCTACCTTGTCTCCATTCCGCTTGGCATTAGGAAAGCCGTGAACGACGGCACCAGCTTCGATGTCTGGACCTCCACCGCCGTTGCCATTGGCCAAGCCATTCCCGCCTTTCTGTTCGCCATTCTCCTCCTTATCCTCTTCGCGGGCGGCAGCTATTTCCAATGGTTCCCCCTACGCGGCATCACCTCGGATGATTGGTCGACGCTCAGCATTGGCGGTAAAATTCTCGATTATCTCTGGCACATGGCGCTGCCTGTTACGGCCATGGTGGTGGGCGGTTTTGCCTCCCTCACCCTGCTCACCAAAAACTCCTTCATCGAGGAAATTTCCAAGCACTATGTGATGACCGCGCGCGCCAAGGGCATCAGCGAAACGCGCGTGCTCTATGGCCATATTTTCCGCAACGCTATGCTGATTGTCATCGCCGGTTTGCCCGCCGCCATCCTCGGCGTGCTGTTCACCAGTTCGCTGCTCATCGAGGTCATTTTCTCGCTCGATGGTTTGGGGCTGCTGGGCTTCGAAGCAGCCGTCAGCCGCGATTATCCCGTCATGTTCGGCACCCTCTTCATCTTCACCCTCATCGGCCTTGTGCTCAAACTGCTGGGCGATATTTCCTATATGCTGGTCGACCCACGCATTGATTTCGAGGGGCGGTCATGAAAAAAAATGACGGTCAAATTATGCCGAGCGTAGCCGAAGGCGAGCCGCAAAGCGGCGGGGGTCAGCGCAGCGTAGGGGGCAAAAAGCCCCCTTCAATTAACCCTATTTTGCGCCGCCGCATCGCTACCTTCAAAGCCAACCGCCGCGGCTATATCAGCGCCATCATCCTTCTATTTTTATTCACGCTCAGCGTGTTTGCAGAGGTGATTGCGAACGATAAACCGCTCATTGTTTCCTACAAAGGCGAGCTGTTGTTCCCCATCCTCAAGACCTACAACGAGAATGAAACCTTCGGCGGGTTCATGGAGTCTGAGGCGGATTATAACGATCCATGGGTCATCAACGAAATCCGCAGCAATGGCTGGCTGGTGCGCGCACCCATTCCGTTCGATTATCGCACCATCAACTTCGCCACCACTCGCGCCCCTGCCCCACCCAGCACGGACAATTTCTTCGGCACGGATGACCAAGCCCGCGACGTGCTTGCGCGTATCATCTATGGCTTCCGCCTGAGCATGTGTTTCGCCATTCTACTCGTCTTCTTTTCTTCCATCATTGGTATCACCATCGGTGCGCTCAGCGGCTATTTCGGCGGGTGGATCGACCTTGCCCTCCAGCGCTTCATCGAGATTTGGGAGGGCATTCCCGTCCTCTTTTTGCTCATCATTCTCTCCTCCATGGTCACCCCGAATTTTTGGTGGGTGCTGGGCCTTATGCTACTCTTCCGCTGGATGAATCTGGTCGATGTGGTGCGCGCCGAATTCCTGCGCGCCCGCAATTTTGATTATGTCCGTGCCGCACGCGCACTGGGCCTCTCCGAGCTCACCATCCTGCGTCGCCATGTATTGCCCAACGCGCTTGTGTCGGTGTTCACGTTCCTGCCTTTCCTCATCACAGGCGCCATCACCACGCTCACCTCGCTCGACTTTTTGGGCTTCGGTTTGCCGCTTGGCTCGCCCTCGCTGGGCGAGCTGTTAGCGCAAGGAAAAAACAACCCGCAGGCGCCGTGGCTGGGGCTGATTGGCTTCTTCACCCTCGCCTTTATGCTCTCGCTGTGGCTGTTCGTTGGCGAGGCGGTACGCGATGCCTTCAACCCGCGTAAAATTTTCGTGCGGGGTGAAAAATGACCCTCCTTTCTATTCAAAATCTGAGCCTTTCCTTCGGCGATACAACCGTGGTGGATGATGCGTCCCTCACCCTCGCGCGCGGCGAGGTCTTGGCGCTCGTCGGTGAGTCTGGCTCGGGCAAATCCCTCACCGCACAATCCATCGTAAAGCTGCTCCCCAGCAACGCCAAAATGAGCGGCACCATCACCTTAAACGAAAGCACGCTTAGCGCGCTCAATGAAGCCGATATCACTGCCTATCGCGGCCGCAACGTAGGGATGATTTTCCAAGAGCCGATGACAGCCTTGAACCCACTACATTCCATCAGCAAACAGATGATTGAATCCTACTGCTGGCACAACAACATCAGCCCCAAAAGCACCGCCGCTAGACAAAAATTGGCCGAGCTTTATGAGGCGGTGGGGTTGCAGCATTTAGCGAGCCGCGGCACCATCTATCCGCACCAACTCTCTGGCGGCGAACGCCAGCGCGTCATGATTGCCATGGCCATTGCCTGCGACCCCGAATTGCTGATTGCGGATGAGCCAACAACGGCGCTCGATGTGACCTTGATTGGGCAAATTCTTGACCTCCTCAAATCCCTCCAGCGCACCCGCAACATGGGCATGATTTTCATCACGCATGACCTGCTGATGGTGCAACACGTTGCGGATCGCGTCGCGGTGATGCACCAAGGCAAAATCGTCGAAACGGGCAAGGTGGCGGAGGTGTTTAAGACACCCAAACACGACTACACCAAGATGCTACTTTCGGCCAGCCCAAGCGGCTCCCCTACCCCCATCAAACCCAACGCCCAAGCCATTATTTCGTGCGACACGCTAAGCGTAACGTTTCCAGTTAAAAGTCCAATTCTGCGTCGGACACTTCGTGTTGTGGAGGCGGTAAAGAATGCTTCGTTCACCCTTCATGCTGGCGAAACATTGGGCGTGGTGGGTGAATCGGGTTCGGGCAAATCGTCGCTGGGTTATGCGCTGCTCCGCCTCATCAAAAGCGAGGGACCGATTGTGTTTTTGGGCGCACGCATCGACACCCAAACCATGCAGCAATTACGCGCCATCCGAAGTGACTTACAAATCGTGTTCCAAGACCCCTTCTCCAGCCTCAATCCGCGCATGAGCGTGCGCGAGATTATCCTCGAAGGGTTACGCTTGCACGAGCCGGATGCCACGAATCACGAGCCTCGCCTTGATGAAATTTTGCATCAAGTTGGGCTTAACTCCGACATGCAACATCGTTACCCGCACGAGTTTAGTGGCGGTCAACGCCAGCGCATTGCCATCGCCCGCGCGATGGTCCTCAAACCCGCACTGGTGGTGCTCGACGAGCCGACCAGCGCACTCGATATGTCGGTGCAAAAACAAGTGCTGGAGCTTCTTAAATCCCTCCAGCAAAGCCACGATGTAGCCTATATCTTTATCAGTCACGATTTACGCACCGTGCGCGCGATGGCGCATCAGGTGCTCGTCCTGAAACGTGGAGAAGTGGTTGAACAAGGCGACGCAACAACCGTTTTTGCTGCACCGCAGCATGATTATACGAAGCGACTTTTTGCTGCAGCATTTAGTGCAGCATAGCCGCTATACGCCACCACCCAAACGACGCAGAATTTCATCAAGCTGTGTTAGCGAATCATAGCTGATAATCACCTCGCCCGCTTGCGCGCCGCGCGCATCGATGCTCACGCGCAAACCCAGTGAATCCGCCAGCATATTCTCAAGCTGCAACACATCATCACTCTTCGGTGTGCTGCTACGACGCAGCACTTGTGGGCGCGCTTTTGGGCTTGAAACCATCTCCACATTATCGGGCACATTTGGCGCGGCAACTACACCCTTCGCGCGCTCCTCGGCTTGGCGCACAGAAAGGCCTGTTTCAATAATTTGCTGCGCTAATTCTTCGGGGTTTTTTGCCATCAAAATCGCACGGGCGTGACCCATGGTCAGCTCACCCGAATCAATACGTTTTTTAATGCCCTCGGGCAGCTTCAGCAAACGCAGCAAATTTGCAATATGGCTGCGGCTTTTGCCAACGATGGGCGAGAGTTTTTCTTGCGTATAGCCAAACTCGTCCATGAGGCGTTGATAGCCCGCCGCTTCCTCCAGCGGGTTCAAATCCGCGCGCTGAATATTCTCGATCAGCGCTAGCTCGAGCGCCTGAGAATCATTGACGTTGCGGATGATAACAGGCACCTCTTTTAGCTTCGCCAACTTGGCGGCGCGGAAGCGACGCTCGCCCGCAATAATCTCAAATTGCTGCGCAGCAATTTCACGCACCATGATGGGCTGCATGAGGCCGTGCTTTTCGATCGAGACGCAGAGTTCCGTCAGTGCTTCGTCATCGAAATGGCGACGCGGCTGATATTTGCCCGCCACCAATTGGGTGATTGGCAAGCGCATCACGTCACGCTCGGCATCTGCCTGTTTGCTCGATGCGCTAGGCGACACTTCGACCAACGCCGCCTCACCCATCAACGATGAAAGCCCGCGGCCGAGACCCTTTGTTTGTTGTTTTGCTTGTGCCATGTTCTGCTCCTTTGTTCTGATTAATTGTGCAGCGTTATGCTGCAGCATTTTTGGTGGTGAATTGCTTCTCGCGCGCGATCAGCTCCTTTGCTAATTGCAGGTAAGCTTGGCTGCCAGGGCATTTGAGATCATAGACCAATGCAGGCTTGCCGTGGCTGGGCGCCTCGCTCATCCGCACATTGCGCGGGATAACGGTGCGATACACATCATCACCCAAAAAGCCGCGCACATCTTCTTCGATTTGTTCGGTCAGCTTGTTGCGGCGGTCATACATGGTGAGCACCACACCGTGGATGGAAAGGCGCGGGTTCAAGTTCGCATTCACCAGTTTGATGGTTTTGAGCAAATGCGCCAAACCCTCGAGGGCATAGAATTCGCATTGCAACGGAATCAGCACCGCGTCGCTCGCAACCAGCGCATTGAGGGTGAGGAGGCCAAGGGAAGGGGGGCAATCGATAATGGCATAGTCCCAATGCGCGGACATCGGCGCTAATGCTTGCTTTAATTGAAATTCCCTTCTTTCCATAGCTACAAGCTCAATTTCCGCTCCGGATAGGTCGATGGTAGCGGGAGCTACCGAAAGGCGTGGAATGGCCGTTTTAACGGCTGCCTGCTCCAAGGTGCTGGTTCCGACCAGAACATCGTACGAAGTATGAACCCGTTTGGCCTGTTCGATGCCCAAACCGGTGGAGGCATTGCCTTGCGGGTCGAGGTCGATCACCAAGACCTGCTTGCCGATGGCGGCGAGGGCGGTTGCCATATTGACGGCGGTGGTGGTCTTCCCGACCCCGCCTTTTTGGTTTACAACGGAAATGATACGCGTCATGGGCTACCTACCTGTTCTGTGCGTGGCAAGATGTTAATTTCGTTATCGTAACAATCGAGGATTCACCATTGGTTTTGCTGGGTGTTAAGTGGTGCTCAAAGCGCCAATCTGTGGCAGCCTCCTCTAATTCGGCCTTGTGGTTGGCACCTTTAGGGAAAAGGCAAGTCGAGCCTATGCTCATCAGTGGATTTGCAAACGCCAACAAATTGGTTAATGATGATAATGCGCGGGCGGTCACTACGTCAAACTGGCCTTTGACAGTGGCGATATCCTTTGCCTCAACTGTCACGTTCGAAAGCCCCAATAGCGACTTGGCTTCCTTCAAAAAAGCTGCCTTGCGTTGATCCTGTTCGACGAGCGTGGTTGCTAAATTCGGGCGAGCGATGGCAATCACCAACCCCGGCAAACCACCACCGCTACCTAAATCCACCAACGAGGTTGCTGATTCAGGAATCAAATCGACCAGCTGCAAACTATCTTCAATATGGCGCGACCAGACATCGGTTTCTGTCGCAGGGCCAATGAGATTAATTTTAGAATTCCATTTTAACAACAGCGCAACGTAGTTAGAGAGAACAGATAATGTTTCACGTGAAACATTTTGCGAACTGGATGATGTTGCGTGGGCTGCGTTCATACTAAATCGCATAGCCCAATCATTGAACCGTGTCTATGGAGAATCAAAAATGTTTCACGTGAAACATTTTTAGATTTAGGCGGCGAGTGAACGACGCTTCATATAAGTCATGATAGCCGTAATGGCGGCGGGGGTGACACCAGGGATGCGGCTGGCAGCGCCGAGGGTAGGGGGCTTCGCGATTTTTAGTTTATGGCGAATTTCGTTGCTCAACGAACCGACGGAATCGTAATCCAGTGAATCTGGAATCTGCAATTGCTCATCCAATTTAAAGAGTTCGATATCGGCTTGCTGACGGGCGAGGTAGGAGCGATAGACTGAATCAATCTCCACTTGCTCACGAACATCAGGACGGAACTCTTTCAACGCTGGCCAAATGTCGGAAAGCTGATCAAAGCTGATAGTGGGGTAGGCGAGGAGATCAAGAATCGAACGCTTCACGCCATCCTGATTAATCTGTAATCCTACTTCGGATGCTTTGTTCGGTGAAATTGTTTCACGTGAAACAATTTCCATGGCGTCATTCAGGAGCGATTGTTTCACGTGAAACATTTTGCTCCGCTCGTCGCGAATACATCCAACTTCCAAACCACGCGGCGTCAGTCGAAGGTCGGCATTATCTGGGCGAAGGGAGAGGCGATATTCGGAGCGCGAGGTGAACATACGATACGGCTCTTGGGTGCCAAGCGTCGTTAAATCATCAATCATCACGCCAATGTAAGCTTCTGATCTATCAATCACAAATGGTGCCTTACCGAGGGCGGCAAGGGCAGCATTGAGCCCAGCCACCAAGCCTTGGCCACCAGCTTCTTCATAGCCCGTAGTACCATTGATTTGCCCTGCCAAAAACAGGCCGCTGACCTTCTTGGTCTCGAGTGTTGGCTTCAATTCGCGAGGGTCGACATAGTCATATTCAATGGCGTAACCAGGGCGAATGACGCGCGCATTCTCGAGGCCAGGGATGGTCGCAATCATCGCCAATTGTACTTCCTCGGGGAGGGAGGTGGAGATGCCGTTAGGATAAACCGTAGAGTCATCTAAACCCTCGGGCTCGAGGAACACTTGGTGGCGCTCGCGGTCAGCAAAGCGGGTGATTTTGTCCTCAATCGAGGGGCAATAACGTGGGCCGCTGGACTTGATTTGCCCCGAATACATGGGCGAACGATGGATATTTTCACGAATGATATCGTGAGTTTTGGCACTCGTATGCGTGATGTAACAGGTGATTTGTGGCACCCGCACTTCGTCCGTGAGATACGAAAACGGGACGGGGGGGTTGTCACCCGGTTGTGGGGTGAGGATGTTCCAGTTAATCGTCTCGCCATCAAGGCGGGCAGGGGTGCCAGTCTTCAAACGCCCCATGGTGAGGCCAAGGCCACGAATGGATTCCGCCAAGGCAATGGAGGGCTTCTCACCGACACGGCCAGCAGGAGTTTGCTTTTCACCACAATGGATGAGGCCATTAAGGAAGGTGCCCGTAGTTAGCACCACCTGTTGCGTGCCATAGGTTTTACCCGAGGCACCTTTGACGGCCACCACACGGCCATCCTCCATGATGATATCATCCGCCCCATCCTCGATGATGGTGAGGTTGCTGTATTCCGAAAGAAGGGATTGCACCGCCTCGCGGTAGAGCTTGCGATCTGCTTGGGCGCGGGGGCCACGAACGGCAGGGCCTTTGCTAGCGTTCAGCATTTTATAGTGGATGCCCGCGCGGTCAATCGCTTGACCCATCACGCCATCCAGCGCGTCGATCTCGCGCACCAGCGTTCCCTTGGCAATGCCGCCAATGGCAGGGTTGCACGACATTTCACCCACGGTCAATTCTTTATGGGTGAGCAGGCAGGTGTTGGCACCCATGCGCGCTGCTGCTGCCGCAGCTTCGGTGCCTGCGTGGCCGCCACCAATGACGATAACATCAAAATCGTTGTTACTCATATCCTTACCATCATAACTGCATCAAAATGTTTCACGTGAAACATTTTCCTGAACCCTCTATTTACCAATACAAAAACGGCTGAAAACGAGGTCCAGTACATCATCTACCCAAATTTTGCCAGTGATTTTGCCAATGGCCGAAGCGGCGAGGCGAAGCTCCTCGCAACTTAGCTCGAGCGGGGCATGAACATCGAAGCGGGTGAGGGCAGAGAGTGCCTCGGCAATCGCCGCGCGGTGGCGGGCGCGAGTAATGAGGGGCGAGGCAACAGATTCCATCCGCTCGGCGATTTTATGTTTTAGCGTGTCGATGAGCGCGGCAATGCCATCCCCCGTTTGGGTAGAAATAAGAATAGCAGAAAACGGCAGCTCGGGAAGGGGGCCAAGATCGGATTTGGTGACAATGATAAGGTGATTTTTCGCGTCGAGCGCCTTTAATTCGCTGAATGATTCCGCAATCGTAGCAATATCGCGCAGGTGGAGGGTAATATCGGCATGCTCGGCGCGGTGGAGGGCACGGCGAATGCCTTCGGATTCGATGGCGGCGTCGGTGGTGCGGATGCCTGCGGTATCGACCAACGTGACGGCATAACCGCCAATTTCCATGGCTACTTCGATGAGGTCGCGGGTGGTGCCTGCCTCGGGCGAGACAATGGCCGCGTCGCGTCGCGCGAGTGCGTTAAGGAGGCTTGATTTGCCTGCATTTGGGGGCCCGAGGATGACAATATCCAAGCCCTCGCGGATCTTTTCGCCGATACCTTGATCGTCGAGTAATTCGGTCAATTCTTTGCGTAATGCCTCGACGCGCTGGGTGGCGTCGGACAGGACTTCCTCAGGGATTTCCTCGTCAGGGAAATCGATATAGGCTTCCATAAGCGCGAGTGGCTCCAGAATTGCGCCGCGTAACGCCTCCACGCGCTGGGTGGTGGTGCCACCCATTTGGCGGATGGCTTGGGCATGCTGCGAGGCGGTTTCGGCGTCGATGAGGTCGGCCAATCCTTCCGCCTCCACCAAATCCATTTTGCCATTCATGAAGGCACGCCGGGCGAATTCGCCTGCCTCGGCCATGCGTAGGCCTTCGATACTGCCTAGGGCATCAAGCAGCATGCGCGTAATGGCGCGGCTGCCGTGAGTGTGCAGCTCGACCACATCCTCGCCCGTGAAGGAATGAGGAGCGGGGAAATAAAGGGCGAGGGCGCGATCTATCAGAACCTTTTCTGCGGGCATCTGCGGTGTCGCGCCCGTGCTCGAATCCTCATGTAACGCCGCTACACTGCGGTTCTGCGCGCGGTCGCTTCTAGCATCTGCCTCGCATAAAGCGGTTCTATGAATAGGGACGTAAAGGGAGACGAGCGTTGCTTCGCGGGCCATCAATTCGCGCTCCACCCCCAAACAACGTAAGGCAGCCAGCCCCGCTGGCCCGCTGATGCGAAAGACAGAAACACCCGCGCGGCCAGCGGCCGAGGCGAGTGCGAAAATGGTGGGGCGTTGGCTCATAGCGGCGGTTTAGGCGGAAATGGCGCGCGGGGCAAGGGTGACGTGAGGCCGCGCCCCTGTTTCCTTCTTGATATGGCCACAGCCGCCTCGTATAGCTACGCCCATGAAATCACCCGAGATACAGAATGCGCTGGGTCAGTCCTACGATGCCATCATTATTGGTAGCGGGGCAGGTGGCGGCACGGTGGCGCATCGGCTTGCCTATGGCGGCAAACGCGTGCTGGTGGTGGAGCGCGGCACCTCGTTGAAAGAGGCGATTGGCGATGACCCAACGGCGAGCCATTTCATGTACGATATTTTGAAGGGCAAGCCTGACGATACCCGCTTCATTGGTGGGCTGACAAAGTTCTATGGCGCGGCGCATTACCGTATGCGTACCAGCGATTTTGAAGAGGTGCAGCACGAGGAAGGCATCTCGCCGGCGTGGCCGATTAGCTATGCCGAGATCGAGCCCTATTACACGCAAGCGGAGGCACTCTACCGCGTGCATGGCTCGGCCACGGACGACCCAACCGACCCGCCACGCAGCAGTGCGATGGCGTATCCACCGATTCCCTATCCGCCGCTGATGACCAAAATGGCGGCGCGGCTAACACAGGCAGGCCACCCCGTGAGCGTGATTCCACGCGGGCTGGATTACGGCCCCGAGGGCAAGTGCGTGCTGTGCACTACCTGCGATGCGTATTACTGCCCCTATGATGCCAAAATGGATGCGGAAATTGCCGCGTTGCGCCCCGCATTGGCCACCGGCAACCTGACCATTGCCACCCAAACCGAATGCCTGCGCGTGCTGACCAACGAGGCTGGAACGAAAGCCTCCGGCGTGGTGCTGCGCCATGAGGGGAAGGAATATACCTTACAGGCGGAAACGATTGTGGTGGCAGCGGGCATCCCCGAAAGTGCGTTGCTGCTGCGCCGATCGCGCATGGCGGCACACCCAGCGGGGTTGGGCAATAATGGCGGGGCGCTCGGGCGCTATTACAGCGGGCATTCGGTGGGCATGATGTTTGTGCTGGTATCGCCCGCTATGCTGCCTGCCATTCACACCAAATCCTTTGCGCTGAACCAATATTACAACGGCGCCCCTGATTGGCCGCATCCGCTCGGGGTTATCCAGACGGCGGGGCAAGTGCCGTTCTGGCAGCAAGCCTCGCGCCTGCTGAGGCCGCTGGCCTATCTCATCGGAAAATCATCGGTCATGTGTTTCTATATGGGCGAGGCCCTGCCCAGCCGCGAATCGGGGCTGGTGTTTAATGAGGATGATACGGTGCGAGAAACCATTCAGCCTATTCACAATCTGCAAAGTTTTGGCCGTTTGCGGCAATTGGCGCAACGCGCCTTTGGTGCGGCGGGTTATCGCTCGATTGCCCGCGCCCGCGAGCCCTATTTGTGGCACGACGTGGGCACCACCGTGATGGGGCATGACCCCGCCACCTCGGTGGTGGATGCGCAATGCCAAGTGCATGGCATTGCAGGGCTCTATGTAGCCGATGCCTCGGTGCTACCCACGGCAGGGGCGGTCAACACCGCGCTGACCATTATGGCGCTGGCACTACGGGTGGGCGACACGATTCTCCAGAAAAAGGCGTAAACGACTATGAACACACCCCGTCGCAGTGAATTGCTGATGCCTGCGGGCTCGCTGGAAAAACTGAAAATCGCCGTGCTCTATGGCGCGGATGCGGTCTATATGGGCACGCCGGATTTATCGCTACGCGTTACCTCGCAAATGTCGCTCGCCGATGTGGTGGAAGGCGTGGCCTTTGCCCATGCCTATGGCAAACGCGCCTACCTCACCCTCAATTTATTTTCGCACAATAGCGATATCGGCAAGTTTCAAGACTACCTCGAAACCATCCGCAACATTGGACCCGACGGGCTGATTGTGGCGGATACAGGGGTGTTCCAGTTCTTCAAAACCCATGCGCCAGAGCTCGAACTACACATCTCCACCCAAGCGAATGTGTGCTCGTGGCTTTCAGTAAAATTCTGGGAGGACATGGGCGCGAAACTGATTGTGATGGCGCGCGAAGTCTCGTTCGCCGAGCTGAAAGAAATCCGCGAGCAATGCCCCAACATTAAACTCGAGGCGTTCATCCATGGCTCGATGTGCATGACCTATTCGGGGCGCTGCCTGCTCTCGAACTATATGGCCGAGCGCGGCGCGAACCAAGGCGCCTGCGCCAATTCTTGCCGCTGGAATTACAAGGTGCATATGCGCCTGAAGGACGGCACCGTGAAGGAGCTGGAGCTGACGGATGAAAACCGCGACTTGTTCGAGTTCTTCCTTGAGGAGGAACATCGCGGCGGCGAGTTGATGCCACTGGAGGAAGATGACCGTGGTTCGTATATCCTCAATGCGAAAGATTTGTGCCTGATGCCTAAGCTGGGCGAATATCTCTCACTCGGCATTGATTCGCTGAAGGTGGAGGGGCGTGGCCGCAGCCCGTATTATGTCGCGGTGGCAGCACGCGCCTACCGCATGGCGATTGATGCCTATTATGCCGACCCTGAGAACTGGTCGCCCGAGCCCTTCATGCGCGAGCTGAACACCATCCCCAACCGTGGCTATTCGCTGGCCTTCCACGAAGGGCGGCTGACCCACCACGCGCATAACTACGAGGACACAACAACGCTGGCCGAATGGGAATATGCGGGCATGGTGACCGAAGTGACCGAGGACGCGTTTTTGCTCGAGGTGAAGAACCGCATCGAGGAGGGGGATGTGCTTGAGTTTGTGCCGCCCTCCACCCGCGCGCCGATGCTGCTGCGTATTTACGAATTCGAGGATGTGCGCAACAAGGTGACCACCAAAGCCGAGGGCGTGCACGCGGGCAGGCGACCGCTGATTCGCATTCCGTTTGCGTGGTTCCACACCGAGGATGCCGCTGCACTGCGCCGTGACTTTCCAGCCCTGACGGTGGTGCGTAAGGAAAAATCCCTCACCCCCGATGAATGGGCGCGCCTGAGGCTCGATAAGGTGGCGAGCATCGTCGAGGCTGGCCATGTGGGCGAGGCGAAATACGAAGCGAAATATCAGGAAAAACGTGAGACCTTGGTGGATGCGCGCGAGCAGGAACACAAGGGCAAGAGCTTCCGCACCCCGCGCACCGGCATCGAGGGCTGCTGCGCCCGTGGCTGCAATGGCTGCCTACCCTTCTGGCACGACGAAAAATTCACCCGCGCCCGCGAGCTGCTTCAGACGAAAAAGACGGGGGAGCGGTTGGCGAAACCGGTGGGGTGAGTATATGAGTCAAAAATTAAAATCTTAAAACGAACAGAAAATCACGCTGGAGCTTAGGATGCTGGTACATGAAATTGCAGGTACAAGACGGTGTTTTTCTGTGCCGATTCCAGAAATATTTGAGGCGGCACAGTTACTGAATCAGGCGGTCGCGGCTCACCTGCGAGGAGATAGCGAAGCGGCTGCGAGCTATCTGAGGGATTCTGACATTCAGGCAATCGGTGACTGGCTAGATCCAATATGGCTCCGCAAAAGCGACCTCGTCAAGGCACGAAGCGTAGAGGGCCTCCCGCCTGTACTCCCCAAGGAACAGAGATACAAGCCACGGCTCGCTTCGAGAGCATTATGCAAAGCACTGGTGGAAAGAGACGGCCACCATTGTAGATTCTGTGGGATGCCTCTGGTTCGACCAGAAGTCCGAAAGCTTCTAAACAAGCTCTATCCTAATGCCGCTCGTTGGACATCGGCTCGGGAAACCGACCAGCATCGCGGCTTACAGGTGATGTGGATGCAGTATGATCATGTCTTGGTTCATTCCCGTGGCGGCAGTACCGACATGGACAACATTGTAGTTACTTGCGCCGCATGTAATTTCGGTAGGGACAGATTCACGTTGGAAGAAATGGGTTTAACCGACCCACGGATCGATATTCGTTTGCCCACGTGGGAAGGTCGACTTGAGTGGAATGGGCTTGAATCTCTGTTGCCCGAATCCGAACGATTTATTCAGGCAACGGGTTCTTCCCTCAGGCCGGTCTGATAGAGGGCTGATAATGGCCAATATACTCAGAGGCCATTTAGAGAATTTGATGGAGATGACAGGATTGACGCATGTCTACTGACATGCGCCCTAGCGGGCTGCTAACGCAGTCCAAATGTTCTACTGAACATTTGCGCGAACCTCAGGTTCGATAGCAAGCACATCACCAAATAAAAAGGGTTGGCCTTGGCGGCCTTGTCATTTCGTGCCACAGCCCTTTTCGGCGCGACACGAGGTCGCTTGAAAATGGCGGGCACTCAAAGATTCCAAGAATTTTTTAATCCACTGGATTAAAAAATCCTGTGGAATGGTGGAGATGACAGGAATCGAACCTGCGACATTCTGCTTGCAAAGCAGACGCTCTACCAACTGAGCTACATCCCCACGCGAAAAAAACAGGAGGTTCGTTTAGGCGAAAGCGTGGGCCGCGTCAAGGGGGGATGCGCATTTTTTTGGCAGGGGGCTAGGCAGCCCGTTTGGCCGCGCCCGCGAGGGCTGCCACCGCCATCAGCCCATGCGCCATGCGGGTGGTGGATTCATCGGCGTGACGCTTGGAATCGAGCTCCAGTAGCTGGAGCTGCGCAAGGGCTTGGGCGCAGGCATCCGCCCCCCAGCGCTGGCTGTGGGATTTGAGGATGGGCTTGGCCTTGAAGAATACAGGCGGGCGCATGGCATCAATGGCGGCATCGGCGCTCATGCCCTCGGCGCGTTTATGGGCAATGGTTTCGAGCTTGGCGATGTAGCGCATGACGGAGCGCACGAGCAGTAGGCCAACATTGCCCTCCATCAGCAGGCGGTCACTCAGGCGGCACAGCGCCACCACATCGCCGCTGGCGACGGCATAATTCAGCTCATCGAAGCTCTTGTCGTTATTCTCGCCGACACTGGCGACGACGTCTTCCATGGTGATTTCCTCGGCCTCGTCATCGACATAGAGCGAGAGTTTTTCCAGCTCGTTGAGGATGATCTGGCGGTCACCCGAAAGCTGATGGGCGAGTAGGCGCAGCACCTCGTTGTTGGCGCGCAGGCCATAGCCGCGAAGCGTGTCGCGGATGAATTGCTCAAGCCCCGAGCCTTCATCCTTATAGCAGGCAATGGCGCCCACATCCGCCGATTTTTCGGCCCAAACCCTGAGTTTGCTGGTGGCGGGGAGCGATTCGGTGACATAGAGAATCAGGAAATTATCGCGCGAACGCAGGGCGACGGCGTCCATAATCGCCTCTAGGCTCGCATCATCCGCCTCGCGCAGCATGATGACACGCTTAGGGCACATGAGCGACATGGCGGCCATCTCATCGGCCAGTAACCCGGGTTGCTCGGCCAGTTTTTCGGGCGTGAATTCGGCGCGTGCCATGGGGTCGGCATTTTTGCCCAGCCATGCCTCGGCCAATGCTGCCGCACGCTGGCGCACTTGGCCAGCATCGGTGCCATAAATCAACGCCGCCGCAGCGTTAGCGTGCGAGCGAATGAACTGGTCACTATCGCGAGCGGAGAGTTTCATAACCATGCATCGGCTGGAGGATCGGCGTAGCTTCAGGTTCCTGAGATTTCACCGCATGGGCATCTGGGTCATTCAGTGTGGGCAACAGCGCGGCCAAACGCAATTTGTAATCCTGCGCTAACTCCAAAATCCCGCGCTTGCGCGCATCCTCGATGGAT
>JAMHWA010000083.1:0-2931 GCA_035911175.1 Alphaproteobacteria bacterium | reverse complement strand
ATCGCACAGCGCGAGAACATCCACAATCGCATTGCCGATAGCGACAACGTCATACATTTTATTTGTCATGATTTACCCCAATAGTTCATTTGCCCGCGCCAAATCCTCAGGCGTATCGACGCCGAGTGGTACAGTATCCACCACCACGGCGTCAATGCGTAATCCAGCCTCTAGGGCGCGCAGTTGCTCAAGTTTTTCGCGGATCTCGAGGGGCGATGGCGGCAGCGAGACAAATGTCTCGAGCGCGCGGCGGCGATAAGCATAGACCCCGATGTGATGGTAGCGAATCCCATCGCCATACGGCGCCGAACACCGCGTGAAGTAAAGTGCGCGGCCAGTATTTCCAACTTTTTCAAGCGCTAACACCGCCTTCACCACCGAGGGGTTGTCGTGTTCTTCCGCGCGCATGATAGGGGCTGCAAGGGTCGCTATATCCACCTTCATGTTCTCCAGTGGCTGCAATAAATCGCGCAGCAATCGCGGCTCCAATGTCGGCACATCGCCTTGAAGATTGATAATGATGTCAGGCGCGCCACCCGCAATTTTGACGGCTTCCCAAATCCGATCCGAGCCACTGGGGTGATCAGGATCGGTCAGGATAGCACGACCACCCACCGCTGCAATTGCAGTTGCAATTTCCTCGCAATCGCAAGCGACCACCACCTCGCCCACACCAGATTCAATAGCGCGCCGCCAAACCTGCACAATCATAGGCTCACCGCCGATGAGCGCCATTGGCTTGTTGGGTAAACGCGTGGCTTTCATGCGCGCAGGAATAACAATCAGAACCGACATGGCTTCAAGCTTTCTAAAAATGTTGCGAGCAGATGATGCGTGTGCTACCGCCCTAACAGCTCTACGTCGTTTAGCCGCGACAGTTTGCAATTTCAACAAAACACGCACGGATAGGTTATGTCGAATCTCAATATGAACAAAGCTGCTGCTGCCATTCTCTGCGCAGGCCTGATTGGTATGGTCTGCGGCAAAGTGACGGAGTTTCTCTATTTCGGTGGGCCACAGCACGTTGGCGCGCACGCGGAAGAGAAACGCGGCTACAGCATCGAGGTGACCGAAGTAGCTGAAGGCGGCGCGGCTGCCCCGCAAGAGGCGCCCGATATTTCAGCGCTCTATGCCACGGCGGATGTGAAAGCGGGCGGCGAGTATTTCTCGAAAAAATGCACCACCTGTCACTCGATTGAAAAAGGTGGCGCGAACAAAGTTGGTCCCGCTCTCTGGGGGGTCATGAACCGCCCCGTTGGCAGCGTTGCTGGCTTTGGTTACTCCTCGGCCATGAAAGCGCATGGCGGCAAATGGACGTTCGAGGAAATGAACAAATTCCAATGGAACCCCAAGAAAACGGTTCCAGGTACCATCATGGCCTATGCCGGTAACAAGAAAGACCAAGAGCGCGCGAACTTGATTGCTTACCTCAACAGCATGAGCGATAGCCCCTCGGCTTTGCCAAAGGCTAATCCCGCCGCCGCGAAACCTGCCGAGGCACCTGCAGCAGCAGATGCAAAAGCTGAAGCAAAACCTGCGGATGCCGCAGCGAAACCTGCCGAGGTACCCGCTAAACACTAAGCAATGAGGTCCTTATGTCGCCAACACTATTATGGCTGATTGCTGGCGCAATCTTCATCGCCGTCGAAATGTTTGGCATGCCAGGGCTTGGCTTCTTGTTCATCGGCATCGGCGCACTTGTGGTCGGCGGCAGCATCGAGCTGGGCGTCATCGCGAGTGATGCGCACCTTATCCAATTTGTCGTGTTTGGGCTCATTAGCGTCATCAGCGCCATGCTGTTATGGAACAAGCTCAAAGCGAAAAATAACGCCGAGCCTTCCTACTCCAACATGGTTGGCACCGAGGCGATTGTTGGCAAAGACGGCTTGGTGGGCAACAAAGAGGGCGAAGTGAAATGGTCAGGCACCCTCATGCGCGCCCAACTCATCAGCAATGACGGCTTGTCGGCCGTCGCCGAAGGTACCGCCGTCATCATCGAGCGCGTCGAAGGTAATGTGCTTTTCGTATCGCCCAAAAAATAGCCTATCACCTCATCAAATCAGGAGTTTGCCATGGGTCTGTTTCTCATCTTAACGCTGGCACTAATTGGCATCGTGTTGCTGTTCAAGGGCATCAAAATTGTGCCGCAGCAGCAAGCATGGGTAGTCGAGCGTTTCGGCAGCTACACGGGCGTGCTCGAGCCAGGCTTGAACCTGCTGAACCCCATCACCCAAAAGGTGGCCTATAAACACTCGCTCAAGGAATTTGCGCACGAGGTGCAAGAGCAACCCGCCATCACCCGCGATAACGTGACCATGATGATGGATGGCGTGCTTTATTTGCGCATTATCGACCCCAAACAAGCATCCTACGGCGTATCCAATCCCATCTATGCCATCAGCCAACTGGCGCAAACACTCATGCGTTCCGAGATTGGTAAACTCAGCCTCGACCAATGTTTCGAAGAGCGCGAGCAACTCAACGCCAACATCGTCACCTCGCTTAACCAAGCCTCGCAGACATGGGGCATCCAGTGCATGCGCTACGAAATTAAAAACATTACGCCTCCAACAAGCGTGCTGAAAGCGATGGAACTGCAAGTCGCTGCCGAGCGCCAAAAACGCGCGGAAATCCTTCAATCCGAAGGCTTGCGCCAATCGAAAATCAACATGGCGGAAGGCGCGAAACAAGAGATCGTCCTCAACTCCGAGGCGGCACTCACCGACCAAGTCAACCGCGCACGCGGTGAGGCCGAAGCCATCATCGCCGTGTCGGAAGCAACCGCGAAAGGGATCGAGCTCATCGCTGCTGCTATCACCCGCCCCGGTGGCGAGGATGCGATTTCCTTGCGCGTTGCCGAGCAATATGTGAGCGCGTTCGAGAAGCTCGCCAAAAATTCCACCACCATGCTATTGCCCGCGAACGCCAACG
>JAMHWA010000082.1:0-1038 GCA_035911175.1 Alphaproteobacteria bacterium | reverse complement strand
GTCGACGTCACCGGCCACCTCGGCGGCTTCAACTTCCAGTGGGCGTGGGCATCGGGGTATGCGGCGGGGCAGTTTGTTTGACGCTTGAAAGCATCGGCCTGCAAGCCGCTCTGGTGCTGGCCTGCAGGCCGGGCTGTGAGGCAATAGGGGCGCGGACTGCGGCGGTGCAGTGATCGTGGAAGGGTAGGGTGGGCAAGTATTGCCCACCGAAAGCATCGGCGATGTGGTTAATGCGATTGCGTGGGCAGCAGGCTGCCCACCCTACTAGGTTCTGTTGACGTATTGCCGGCGGTAAAATTTGCCGCTTTGACATCATGACGGATCGACACAGACTGAGCGATGAGGAATGGGAGCGCTTACTCCCTATTCTTAAAAACACACCCGGCATTTACGTTGTTTTTCCTGCCCGCTGCCGGCAATTTGTTGAAGCGGTGTTATGGATTTTGCGCACGGGATCACCATGGCGCCAGTTGTCTGCATCGGGCCTGAAATGGAATAGCGTATTCAGGCGTTTTTCGCGCTGGAGCAAGCATGGCGTCTGGCAAGCATTGCTCAATACATTGGCGCAAGAGGCGGATTTGCAAAACATTTGCATCGACAGTTCGGTGATCCGGGCTCATGCCTGTGCTGCAGGTGCACGGGCCTCCTGTGAGGACGATGAGGCCTTGGGGCGCTCGCGAGGCGGCTTTGGCACCAAGGTACACATGGCGGTTGATGGCTTGGGCCTGCCACTGAGGTTTATCCTCAGCGGTGGACAGTGTGCCGATATCCGTTACGCCCAGCCACTGGTAGAAAACATCCAGACACCGATGGTGCTTGCCGACAAAGGCTACGATGCCGATGCGTTCCTGACATGGTTGGCCAACAACGATATTCGGGCAGTGATTCCGCCCAAGATCAACCGAAAAGAGCCACGAGATTGTGATTTTGTTCTCTACAAGGAACGCCACGTGGTCGAGTGCACCTTTGGCAAGCTGAAGCATTACCGCAGAATCGCTACGCGATATGAGAAAACAGCTTGTCATTACATGGAGATGC
>JAMHWA010000081.1:0-1026 GCA_035911175.1 Alphaproteobacteria bacterium | reverse complement strand
GTACGGGTTTGCGGTGATTTACCAGTTTCGCGTCTGCTTTAAGTCTTCATTGGTTTGTTGATTGCGGGTTTGGACACCATCGCGTTTTGAGAGTTATTTTGAGGAGTCCTTACATGGGCAACAAACTTTACGTAGGCAATCTGCCTTATTCTTTCCGTGATGAAGACTTGCAACAAGCGTTTGCAGCCTACGGTTCCGTTTCCAGCGCCAAAGTCATGATGGAACGTGACACGGGCCGCTCCAAAGGCTTCGGCTTTGTGGAAATGGGCAGCGATGCGGAAGCACAAGCAGCCATCGGTGGCATGAATGGCCAACAATTTGGTGGCCGTGGTCTCGTGGTCAACGAAGCGCGTCCAATGGAAGCACGTCCTCCCCGTACTGGCGGCGGCGGCTTCGGCGGCGGTGCTGGCGGCGGCCGTAGCGGCGGTGGCGGCTACGGTGGTGGTGGCGGCGGCCGCAGTGGCGGCGGCGGCGGTGGTTACGGCGGTGGCCGTAGCAGCTACTAAGCAGCTACCGGAGTCAATCTCCAACAAAAAAAGGACCCAAGGGTCCTTTTTTTGTTGGCCGCTACTTCAGTCACCGGTCACGCGCCGCTTGCGCGGACGTCCGGAGAGCACTTTGTCAAAGACGAAATTAGGTAACAAACGCAATCCTTTGGCTACCCATCCCATTTGCCATGGGATGACGCGGTACGTTACGCCAGCGCCGATCGCAGCGAAGGCTTTTTCCGCAAAAACTTCGGGCTGCATCAAGAACGGCATGGCATAGCGATTCTTCTGCGTCAAAGGCGTGTCGATATACCCAGGACAAATGGTGACCACCTTGACACCCGCGTCGCGCACTTCACCCCGCAGACTCTCACAATAACTGATCACACCGGCCTTGCTGGCGCAATAGGCCCCATGACCCGGCAATCCTCGAATACCCGCCACACTGCCAATACCGACAAGCGCGCCGGCCCCCCGCAACGACATGGGTTCGATGAAAGCGTGAAAAGTCGCTGCCAGCCCAATATTGTTGATGGCA
>JAMHWA010000080.1:0-1043 GCA_035911175.1 Alphaproteobacteria bacterium | reverse complement strand
GGCACCAAAAACGCAATCGAGCGCTCCGCTCCGTTTGGCCCCGGCTCCTCTTCTGACAGTGGTCTCAGCACAAAAAATTCCGTTGAGCACAAAAGCTCCAGGGGCAGATTTTCAGAGCTGTTTCTGTGGGTTCCAGCGTCGACAAACGCCACCTGACGGAGGTAGGGCCGCAAGCGCGAGATCAGGACCTGGCCGGTGCGGATGCGTTTTTTGGCGCTACCCAGCTCGTCGCCGCGTAGCTGATGCCCCGGTCCCTGAATCAGGCCGCTTTTCGCATCCGAGGTATCCAGCACTTGAAACAATCCCTGCGACTGCGCCGCTTGCTTGGGCAGCATCAGCGTGCGCTGGAAAGTCACCACCTCTTGCAGCGGCACCGTCGCCGACTCCACGCGGTGTCGCAGCGAGCGCCGGGGATCGTAGCGCTCGGGGGCTAAGACGGTGTGCGGACCTAGCTCAGCGTGGGATTTGATGCAGAAGTGCGCCATGTCTAGACCTCACTCCAAATCCCGGACTTTTGGCGGTGAGCATCAAAAGCGCTGAGGATTTCATCAAAGTCATGGTCGATGCGATCCCATAGAAAATGGCTATCATCGCTACCAGGCTTCAACGTTAATTTCCCTTTTGAATCTTTCCCAGCGCGGTCACTAATGGCAAAGAAGATGTTTTCTTTTTCGTAATGTGGTGATTTGTGATGATGGCCAAACTGCGCCTCGCGCTTTTCTGCAAATAAGACCGAGGCCTTCTGGTGCGTATGCGGCAAAAAAGTATTGCGCCCCAGCGCCACCACGGCAATCACGCGACAGCGCTGGATAAGCCAGCGTCTAATTTCGGCAAACGGCTCTGCAGAGAACTTATTGTGCGGCAGAATCATCGCCAAGCGTCCGCCGGGGTTTAATAAATCAACGCAGCGCTCAAGGAATAGTACATCTCGCTCGGCTTTTTGCCGGTTTGATGTGATGGCATATTGCGATAACAGCGGCGCTTCTTGAATGTCACCGGCAAATGGCGGATTTGTTAAAATGATATCAAAGTGCTTTGTTGAT
>JAMHWA010000079.1:0-4147 GCA_035911175.1 Alphaproteobacteria bacterium | reverse complement strand
AAATGGCGGAGAGAGAGGGATTCGAACCCTCGATCAGGCTTTTGACCCGATACTCCCTTAGCAGGGGAGCGCCTTCGGCCTCTCGGCCATCTCTCCAGAGGGGCGGCATGATAGCAACAAGTCCATGCCAATCAAAGCAAAAGCAGGGGTTTTACTGGAAGAAAATGAGCGTCCCTGCTCCGACAGCACACACAAAACGCCGACTATTTTTTTACAGCAAAACAGCCAGCGCAGTGTTGGGTGGAATGATTAACGGTTGCCGTGATCGTCGTGGCCGTAATCGTCATCATCATAGGAAGGCTTGCTGTAGCTGCTTGCGCCGCCACCTTGTTTTTCCTGCTGGATGCGCTGATAAATTTCTTCGCGGTGTACGGAAACATTTTTCGGTGCGTTGATGCCGATGCGCACTTGGTTGCCTTTAACGCCCAGCACAGTGACGGTGACATCGTCACCAACCATCAGGGTTTCACCAATACGACGAGTAAGAATAAGCATAGCCTTATCTCCTTTTTCCATGTGACGAGCCAATCACTCGTCGAAAGTTTAAGCAGACAGGGTGTCAAAACTCCGTAGACGCCCACCTGCCCGTTTTAGCTCGGGGAGAGCAAAGCCCGAGGTCGTGCTTAAAACGACTAGCACAAGCCATTGTAGTGCCAAAAAATGCTGCTGGATAAGCGGCAATAACCGAAGGCTTACTTCGCTTTATCCAGTTCGAAGGCTTCATGCAGACCGCGCACCGCCAATTCCATGAACTTGTCTTCAATCACCACCGAGATTTTGATTTCCGAGGTGGTGATCATCTGGATGTTGATGTTGTGCGCCGCCAGTGCTTGGAACATCTTGGCGGCTACACCTGCGTGTGAGCGCATGCCCACGCCGACGATAGACACTTTGGCTACCTTGTCGTCTTGGACGACTTCACGCGCGCCGAGTTCCTTCGCCACGGTGTCGAGGATAGCGGCGGTTTTCGCCATTTCACCCTTGGCGACGGTGAAGGTGAAGTCGGTGGTGTTGTCGGCGGCCACATTCTGCACGATCACATCCACTTCGATATTGGCGGCGCTGACGGGACCGAGGATGCGTGAGGCGATGCCCGGTTTGTCGGGTACACCGCGCACGGTGAGCTTGGCTTCGTCGCGAGTGAAAGCGATACCGGAAATGATGGGTTGTTCCATAGTGGACTCATCCTCAAGGGTAATCAGCGTGCCGGGGCCTTCTTGGAAGCTGTGCAGCACGCGCAGGGGGACATTGTATTTGCCGGCAAATTCCACCGAACGAATTTGCAACACCTTGGAGCCGAGGCTGGCCATTTCCAGCATTTCTTCAAAGGTGATGCGGCTCAGGCGACGCGCTTCCGGTACCACGCGCGGGTCGGTGGTGTAAACGCCATCGACATCGGTATAGATCTGGCATTCGTCGGCTTTCAGTGCAGCGGCGAGGGCAACGCCGGTGGTGTCGGAACCGCCGCGACCGAGGGTGGTGATGTTGCCGTTCTCGTCGACGCCTTGGAAACCCGCTACCACTACGATGCGACCGGCGGCTAGATCCGCACGAATGTTTTGATCGTCGATGTGTTCGATACGCGCTTTGTTAAAGGAGCTATCGGTGAGGATGCGCACTTGGCTGCCGGTGTAAGAACGCGCATCCACACCGCGTTTTTTCAGCGCCATCGCCAACAGGCCGATGGTGACTTGCTCACCGGTGGATACCAGCACATCTAATTCGCGCTGATCGGGGTGATCGGTAATGGCTTTAGCCAGCGCGATCAGGCGGTTGGTTTCGCCACTCATGGCGGAAACCACCACCACCAGTTGATGACCTTGCTGATGAAACTTCACCAGTTTGTCGGCGACGGCTTCGATGCGCTCTACCGAGCCCACCGAGGTGCCGCCAAATTTTTGAACCAGCAGACTCATGTCGAATCCAATGCGCAGGAGAAAAAAGAAGGGTGCGCATTAAACAATATGGACGCTGGTTTTTACAGTGCTTTTCCCGTGGCGTGATGACCGGCTTTGTAACCGATGGTCATGGATGGCCCCAGTGTGCAGCCTGCGCCTGGGTATTTGCTGCCCATGATGGAGGCGGTGATATTGCCGGTGGCGTACAGCCCCGCAATCGGCTGACCGCTTTCGTGCAGCACTTGGCCGTGCTCGTTGATGACCAAGCCGCCCTTGGTGCCTAAATCACCCAACAGCAATTTGGCTGCGTAGTAGGGGCCTTGCGTCATCGCGCCCCAGCAGGGGTTGGGTTTCACTTCTGGGTCGCCGTACAGGGTGTCGTGTGAATCGCTGCCGCGGCCAAAATCCGCATCCACGCCGGAGGTGGCGTACTGCTTCACTTTTGCCATGGTGTCTTGCAGGCCGGTGTAATCCACGCCGATTTTTTGTGCCAGTGCTTGCAGGGTGTCAGCTTTCACCAACATTTTGTCGTCGCCGATCATGGCTTTGCAGAAGGCGTCGGGCATGGCTTCGCCCTGCACCACGCCGCCGAACATGTATTTGGTGCGGTAGTGCGAATCCAGAATGCAGTAGGCGGGGAAGATGTCGTGACCTTTTTGCACAGCTTGATAAAAACAATCGCCGTAAGAGTTATAGGTGATGGATTCATTCATAAAACGCTGACCTTTTTTATCCACGATAATCAAGCCAGGTTTGGATTTTTCTGAGAACAATACCGTCGGTCCCCAAGGTGTCATCACCGTGGGCGCCCACCACGCTTCGCCCATCAGAGCGGTAGCTGCGCCGAGTTTTTGTGCGGCCAACAGCAAATCGCCGGTGTTGGTTATTACGCCAGAGGAGTTGTCGGCATTGGTGGGGTTGGGTAAATATTTTTCGCGCAGTTGTTGGTTGTGATCAAAACCGCCTGCCGCGAGGATGACCGCTTGTTTTGCGCTAAATGTTTTGCCATTTTTTAACACCACACCGCTGACGCGATCACCGTCTTGTTGCAGCTCCGCCACCGCAGAATCCAGTAATAATTTCACGCCCTGTTGTTGGCAGGCGTAGTACAAGCCGCCGATGATGGCGTTGCCCTGCGTTAAGCGGCGATCGCGCGCGCCTTTGAAGCGGCCGGGAATATCTTTGATGTAACTCCAGATAATACCCATGAAGATTTTTTGCCAGCCTGGCGTTTTCGCCAGAATTTGTACGCCTTCCAGAATGCTCATGGAGAAGCGACCAAAGGCTTTCGAGGCGCGCGGCGATTCCACTAAGTTGGACAGCATGCTGTAGTCCATGCTGCGGCCATCGACCGGCGATGGATCCATGGTGCGGCCGCCCGCTTTCCAGCCGGCGATGTCGGGGTAGTAATCGGCGTAGCCTGGCACCGGCGTGAAGCTCAGGCAGGTATTGGCTTCCAAAAAGTCCATCATTTTTGGCGCGTAGGCGATGTAATTTTTGATGGTGGCATCCGGCACTTCGCTGGCGGGAATCACGGCGCGCATATAAGTGAAGGCATCTTCTGGCGAATCGCTCACACCGGCTTGTGCGATGTTGCGGTTGTTGGGCACCCACACACCGCCGCCCGATTTAGAACTGGTGCCGCCCCATTGTGTGCCCTTTTCCAGCATCAACACCGAAGCGCCCTGTTTGGCGGCAGCCAGTGCGGAAATAAATGCACCAGCGCCTGAACCGACCACGATCACATCATAATTGTCTTGCATGCGAGTCCCCGCTCATTGTTGTGGATTTCGTGTGACGGCGAACTATACCGCCACGCTTTTGGCCTCACAATGCACGCTGCGCAGTATCATGCGTGCCTTCGATTTTTTTACAGTAAGGATTTCACCATGAGCGAAACGCGTTACACACCGGCACGCCCCGTTTTATTGAAAGATGTACCGCAGTGGGATTTTGAAACCGATGTTGCCATCGTCGGCTTTGGCGGCGCGGGTGCCTGCGCTGCGTTGGAAGCGGCAAATGCTGGCGCACAGGTGATGATTTTTGAATTGGCGAGTGCGAGCGGCGGCTCGACGGCGATGTCGTCCGGCGAGGTGTATCTCGGCGGCAACGGTGGCACGCGCGTGCAAAAAGCCAGCGGTTTTGAAGATTCCACCGACAATATGTTTAATTTTTTGATGGCCTGCCACGGCCCGCAAGCCGACGAAAACAAAGTGCGCGCCTATGCCGAAGGTGCAGTGGAGCATTTC
>JAMHWA010000078.1:0-46878 GCA_035911175.1 Alphaproteobacteria bacterium | reverse complement strand
ATGCACACCCCAGATCAAGTGACTTAAATTGTACCTTCATTACACATCCTCACCAGTGTCCAATATTCCTCGTAACCTTCGGAAACCGCGCATTGTAATCAGATTAAATGTCTTCTAAGGTAAGTTTGCTAATCTGCTGCTAGAGTTTGAATTTCCTACTAACCCACGCTCATTAGTCGAAACCTCAAGGCTAGCAAAATTTTTTTAGGGTATATTTTAGGGTATAAATGATTCTCGCTGCGTGGAATAGCTATTGAATCCAGCAGCTTATTTTTCTGGTTCAATTGCGGCCCCCGCAACCATTCTAACTTTAAATGGATCACCCAACGCAAGGCTTACCAAGCCCTCTGCGTTATGACGCAACTCAGCCTCTAGGTAGCCGCTGGCCGTGGGTAGTAGGCTTATTTGCCCCATAAGCGCCTTTAAACACTCTCTGGCTCGCCCCACATCGGCATAAAGCGTCTTACCGAGGCTACCTACCATAGTACGGTACTTTTCCGCCATATTCGGTAAAACGGTCGTTATTGCGTCCGTGGTTTGGTTATTGGCGGCCAGCGCACGCTTGGCTTGTTCATATTCGCCTTCAGCTCGTTGCAGTGCTTCCTTGGTAGTAGGGGTAATAATCCCTGCGCTAATTGCTTTCATAAGATTGGCAATCTGGCGCTCCGCTTCTTCAAGGTGCTGTTTCTGTGCTACCACTTCTGGGGTGCTGGTGTACTGCTGTTTCTGTATCTCATCTGTAACATTAGAAATGAACAGTTCCATCGCCTCGTCAGAAAATAAGTCCTGCTGAATAATCTCAAGAAGGCTTCCTTCAAGAATCTTCCGCGATACCCGCAGGCGGTTGTTACATGCCGCGTCCCCGCGATTGATATTAGTGGAGCAGCCGTAAGAGCTAGCGCTGTATACCGTATAGCTTGCTCCGCAGCATCCACACTGAATCAATCCGGAGAATAGATATTTTCCAGTGTGTGAGCGGGTCTTTGGGTTCTGCAGCGCCTCACGGATTTTAGCTGAGCGGTGCCGGATATCTAGCTGACGTGCTTGCGCAGCATCCCAAAGCTCCTGCGGAACTATTCGCAGTTCTGGCATATCGGTATGTACCCATTCGCTAGGGTCACGCTTAATGCGCTTACGCTTGCCGGTATCAGGGTCTTTCAGCCAAGCCGAACGGTTCCATACATAATGCCCGATATAGAGCTGGTTATTCAGCAACCCCGTACCATCCGTATAGTCACCATAAATGGCGCTGGCTGCCCAAGTAGACCCTCGCGTAGAGCGCACACCAAGGTCATTCAACCTGCTTGCAATCCGCTTGGGGCTATCACCGTTAGCAAACCACTCAAAGATTTTTACCACCCATTCGGCCTCGTCTAGATTTACTTCGCGCTTTACTGCTTCAATCTCCGGCCTACCATGCGCATCTGTTCTATGGCTTGGAATTGGTACGCTACGATAACCATATGTGCGTCCGCCTGCGCTAAAGCCCTTCAATGCTTGCCCAGTCATGCCACGGTGAGTTTTCTCGCGCAGGTCATCAAGGTACATTTCGTTCATCAGGCCACGCATCGTGGATTGAATTTTCTCGCCCTTGTTAGTGCTGTCGTAGCCATCCGACGTGCCGAGAATACGGATGCCACGAAATTTAAAGCGCCGGATTAGCTGTTTCATTTCTATGTCGTCGCGGGAAAGTCGAGAAAGGTCATCCACCAGTAACACATCGAAATCACCACGCATTGCTGCTGCCGCCATAGCAGCAAAGCCGGGACGGTTTTTACTAGTACCCGAAATAGCCCTATCCTCAAAGCATGTGCTAACGCGGATACTGTGCCTCTCCGCATAGCGTGTGCAATTGCGAATCTGGTCATCAATCGAGCTTTCGCTCTGCTTATCACTGCTGAAACGGGCGTATATTGCTGCACGCATGGGGAATCCTCCTGTTAAACAACCCTCAAACATACATGGAGGGTTAGAAGTCGAAAGGGAAAAGGTGGAGGGGGTATTTAAGAATGGGGGTTATTAGGGTTACAGGGTTATAACCTTTTAAACCCCTTAACCCTTGCCCTTAAACTTACTGCTATCCCGCTTTTGTCCGTCCTGTGGTGCCGGAATATATTTGCCCTTCTCTGCGCGCAATATGACTCCATCACGCACCATGCGATTTAGCGTCTTGCCAATACCACCCTGCTTGCGGTCGGTTTCTAATGCAATCTCACGAGCACTCATAGGCTGCCCCGCTTGCTGCATGGCAAATAAGATTTCCTGATGCGTGCTGCTTATGCGCAAGCTCGCAGCATCGCCCAGCGCTGTCCAGATTCCTCCATCAAAAGCCAGAGCAATTTCCTGCTCCATGACGTCACGGCCACTAACATGCAGTGATGCGTCAGCTGTGTTGCGGTCACGAATCAGAACGAGATTAGTATCTGCAGAGCCAGAGATACCATTAGTTCCAGAAATCATTTCAAAAGGGTCATCCGAGCCTTGTTTTCGCACGTGGTGTACTACGATAATTGCTATGGCGAAGCGATCTGCAATAGCCTTTAATGCAGAAACAGCTTCATAATCTTCGTAGTAAGAACCCCCGCCTTTTGGTGTATTTCTAACCTTGGCGAAAGTGTCGATGAAAACTGCCTTACAGGCAGTATGCTCAGCAATCCAACGTTCAAGCGCAAGCAACCCCTTTTCGTTCACGGATTTCCATGTCACATGAAATTCTAAGCGCTGCGCGTCGCCGCCACTTAGATTCGGTGCAACTTTTTTTAACCGTTCTTTTAAACGACGCTCGGAATCTTCAAGGGCTAGATATAGAACCTCGGCGGTTTCGGTATCATAAAAATTAAGTGCTTTGCGTCCTGAGGCAATGGCCACAACCAGCGCTAGCACCAACCAACTCTTACCAATCTTAGGCTTACCTGCCAAAAAGGTTAAGCCTACGGGTATTAAGCCCGGTATGACCCAACGTATGGGTGCTATATCCTTTTTCAATAACACATCCGCAGTAATGCCTGTTCCAAGAAACAAAGGCACCCTCTCCAGATTAGCAAAAGCCTCCTTTGCCTTTTTTCCGTGCATTATAATGAAGTCATCTACGCCGACTTTCATAACGCCTGCAGGACGAGGCAAATCTATACGGAACGGGTTGGCACCATAAGCAACCAACGCGTCACGCAGCGCATTCAGCGCCGCCTGTACATTGTTCTTATACATCGGCGTCAAACACGATAATGGTTTTGCGATTTATCAACTGAATATGATTGAAATCGCTGATGTTCTCAGAAGATGCTTCTTCTTTAGATTTCCAGCCCCATACACCGTTTAGGCCAATAGCCGGATAGCCTAGCAATGTAAGTGCAGCGGCCTTTTTTTCACCTTCTACGAGATACAAGTCGTCGCAACTAACAACTACCTTTTCCCAATCGCAAAATGGGGAAAAATAAAATTGTGGTTTAGTGCCAGGAAGCTGAAGGTATTTCGAAGGTTTTTTATCTCCCGGCAGTATGTACTCCTCAAGAAGTTTATAGCGGCAAAACCCATTAGTTTTACCATCAGGACTGAAGTATGGAATCTCGTATGCCCATACGTTAGGTAGATTTTTAGGAGCCGCCCAGCCCATTTTGATGTAAGCTGCACGGAATAAATCTGCTAGCTCGTCCGGCGACACATCACGAATTTGCATGCGTTCTGCTGCGTACCTATCAAGGCCACTCTTTTTTAAGTCATCAAGTGTCGCTTTTCTGAATTTAGTCATAACTACTCCTTAGCGTTGGTGGTGCGTGCAGCATCATGCTCACACGCAGAATGACGCCCATCACTTGGCAATAATTTTTCCGGCGCACGGAGTTCATTGAGGTATTGCTCAACGGCTACCTGCGCTAAAAATTTGATTAAATTGCGAAATGCTGGGGTCATGAGCTGCGTATAACAGCAGCGGCACTAGAAGTTGACACCCTATCAGGAAGCCTGAACGGTACTAAAACCTGCGCCAATAACCTTTGGCAAAAGCTACCGTGCGCCGCATAGCGGAATCCGTAATGCCATCTTCACCACCAAATTCGTAGGCTAACTTTTCTATATCAACATGCTCATTATCAGCGTCTAGGACTCGCAGCAAAAGTTCGGGAGATCTGCCATTCTTATTATTTTTTCTCTTATCGCGTTTACGACGCTCTGCTGGTGATAAGGCGTTTTTTGCATACGCCTCGTGCACTTCCGTTATGTAGGCTAATTGTGGTTTTAGCGGGAGGTTTCCATCCACCATAAAAATAAAATGACCGAATAATTTGCTGTCAGCCAGAGCGGCATAGTGCAGGTACCGCTTTGTTTTATCGCGCTCAGAGAAATCAACCAAGCGGCAAGTTTGTATAAATTCTGGAGAGCCTATTTCGGCAGGATTGCGCCATGCACGCAATTCATATTCCATATAACCATAGGGTTTCCCTTTAGCCCAATCCGTACGATATTTTTTATCACGTCTTAGAAATTCCCATCTAAGTTGATTATCTTCCAAGCTTGGCACGTGTTCGTATTGCTTGGAATTCCTCCAATCAGGCACATTCCATTCGGCGCGATATTCCTCTGCTTCTTTAGGGGAGAGTTGCTTACCCTTTTTAGCTTTTGCCATACGCTGCTCCATTTTCCTGAGAAGTATAGCTAGTGGCGTTATAGCCGCCCACTTTTTTCTCCTTTCCCATTGCTGCGTTTCAGCCTATGTTACTGGCACAGGCAGAGAAAATCTGCCTGTCGGGGTGTAGTAACCTCGCGATAAACGTTTCTAGGCGTCACGACACGACGCTGCCTCTCCGTCCATTATGGCCGGAAGGCGGCGGCGAGGTATGCGTAAGTGTGCCTTGGATGTCCAAGCTCCGGCTAAAGGCCGTCGCAATCGTTTTATCGCGATTTACTAACTTCCGGCCACCAGAGGGTTAACCCTTCTGGTTGGTTGCATTTTAACTGCGAGCGAGGAAAGTTATGCAACGGATATTACGTACAGTAGCGCCTGCGGCGGTATTATTAGCGCTTACAGCATGTGCGGAGCCAATTTATCAGCAGCAATATGCTGTTCAGCAGCCACAAACGTTGACCCAGATGCAGGGGCAATGCTTCTCCAATTTTAAACAATTTGATGCGCAGACAAATTGCATTAGCAATGCCTTAGCTGCAACCGGCATTGCACCCGATTCGGGCATTCAGGAATACATGTTACTTATGCAGTCATTGCAGGAAAAGGTAGCTCGTAAAACACTATCCGCAAGCGATGCACGCCTAAAATTAGCGGGCAAGCTTAACGAGATGAAAGCAATTCAAGACCGCGAAGATGCAATACAACAGCAATTAGAAAACCAACGTGCGGCACATAATGCCGAGGTGCTCAGGCAATTCCAGCATCAGTATAAAGCACCGCAGCTTGAAATGCCTACAGTTCGACGCCTACCTTCACCAATCAATACCAACTGCCAAGCATCGGGCAATCAAGTGAACTGCACATCACATTAAACTTGTACGGTAGCCACATGGAAAAGAAGAATCAGATTAAAATAACTTCACTTATTATCGCTGCCCTATTTGCTGTAATAGCCCCGTGCGCTATTTATGCAGCAGAAGCACAATTGCCCCCAGCTATGCCACTTGAGAAGCAAGAAAAGGTACAGCAACTACATAACCAAATAAGGGCGCTGGAGTTTCTTAGAACTGTTGTTGATGCAGATTCAATGAAGAAGAAAGGCCAATGCATGCAGGCCATTGGTAGCAAGTCATTTTGTGACTGTGTTATAGATAACTCTCCAAGCGGCATTAACTTTGTTGACTATGTTGCTCTAGTCGCGGCAACTAAAGAAGAGCTTAAATACGAAGCGCTACCTGAAAGCGATAAGGGGATGGTAGATAAAGCTAGATTAGCCCGTGACAAATGCGTTAATTGGAACGGAAAGCTGACTAATTAGACGCACGGCGCAGAATACTGAGATACTCAGG
Organism: Alphaproteobacteria bacterium; assembly: GCA_035911175.1. Lineage (GTDB taxonomy): Bacteria > Pseudomonadota > Alphaproteobacteria > Rickettsiales > UBA3002 > QFOX01. The sequence goes on along the minus strand of JAMHWA010000078.1, from coordinate 40,908 downwards.
CAGTATCAATACAAAGCACCGCAGCTTGAAATGCACAGCCTCGCTATACGCTTCCGCCGCACAGTTCAAAAAGCTGTTCAACCGTTGGGGCTCAAGAGCATTATACCTCGCAGTAATCTAGTGCCTATCAATCACTAATGTGCTTAAATGCCAAAAACCTTTGTTGGCGCTCATGCTATTAGATACAGTAGATTTTCCTGACGAGCTAATTGATGACCTTCTAGAAGGTAGGCTCGTGGTGTTTGCTGGTGCAGGTGTTTCGCTCGACGAGCCATCGTCTTTACCTGATTTTGAAGAACTGCTGGAATACGTCAGCAGTAGCGCGGCAACGGAAGAAGATAAAAAAGATTTATTCGGTGCATTTGAGAAACTAGAAGATGCTGGAATAAGCATCAGAGCTTTAGCAAAACACGCAGTTTCCCATAAGAAATCTTCTGCCTACCGTGAGGCATCTGAACCTAATGAGCATCATCATTCCGTTGTCGGACTGTTTAGGGATGCAACACAAATCAAGGTGGTCACAACAAACTTCGACTCTCATTTCTCTAGCGTACTTCCAAAAGGTGTGCAGCGGTATTCTGTACCAGCATTACCAAAGGGCGATCAATTCAATGGCCTTGTATATTTGCATGGCGCGATTGAAAGCAATTTAGAAGATTTAATTCTTACAGAGAGAGATGTTGCGCGCGCATATATTAAGTACGGCAGAACAACGGCATTTCTAAGAGAGATGTTCGACCATTACACAGTGCTTTTTGTGGGTAGCAGCCATAATGACCCCATCCTCAACCTAATTGCCAAGTCGGACCTTTTTAGCGGCAAGCGATATATCCTTACAGAAAAAGGGCGGGAGGGGCAGTGGAAGAAGCTAAATATATCCCCCGTGGAATATGAAAAAGGCGCGCACGATAAGGCATGGGTAGCGCTAGGTTTGCTAAAAGACCTAACAAACTCTAGCAACATTCAAACCGCCGAGTTTATTAGAGAAAAATGCCAACAAGACCCTAACACACTTCTCCCGCATGAGAATGGCTGGCTAAAATACTTGCTGCTACGCAAAACAGATTTTACCGAGATATTTGTAGAACATGCAAAAGATGAAGCATGGCTGCGCTGGGCTAAAGATTCGGGCTTGTTAGACCAGTTATTCTCTACAATTTGGCCGGATGACTTAGCTGTGCGCCATAGAATGCAGCGGTTCTCGTTTTGGTATTGCTCATTCATCGGTGAGCATTCAGATATCTGCTTGGAAGTTGCACGCGAGAAGATTGAAGATAACATCAACGTACTGCTTGCCCGCAACCTTACCCTAGCAATCTTTAGGCTTAAAAAGCTTTCATACTTCAATGAGTGGATGCACATAATCTGTAATGCGCATAGGCATTATGGGTTCCGCGATTCTGATGAGCTTACTTCAATGTTAGCAAAATGCTCGCTGTTGGAAGGCAAGCATTTAGCGCTGAACTTGCTAGAGTTTTTGAGCGAACCTAGGCCGTCCAAGCAAAACTATCCGCTGGTCAGCTTTTATGGAGATGCTTACTGGCTCCATGAAGCATGGGAAAATGTGTTCTTGCCAAACTTGGCGGAACTGCATCTTGATTTGCTGCAGATACTCCCTCGTAATTTGCAAAAAATACAGAACATCTATGAAGGCAGCAGAATTCCAGGAAGCTACCTTTTTCAAGACAGGGACGAGCGAGATATTGGCGCATTATTGGTAAGGGCAACCCGAGATTTATTTTCATTTCTACTTAGTGAAAGTAACGAAGTTGGTAAAATTTATAGAACTGCATGGCTGGCAAAGGATGATGGTGATATTTTCAGAAGAATTGCAGAATCTGTAGCAGAGAATGGAAAGCTTGCAGAAATATTGCCGACTAGTAAGGCGGGATGGGTCAAATATAAATCACCGATTGGCCTTGAGGAATTATCTGCAAAGCCTCCAAATGCTCATCGAGATATACTGCTAAACTGGAACACATCATCTTATGAAGACGTGGAGGATGGGTTCGTGCATACCAATCGCCAAGGTTTAATGGAGGCCGTTGTCGATGCTGTTGCACAAAACTATGCTTGGTCATTACAGCTACTTGAGTTGATTGAGCTGGGGGGGGGCACAAGCAATAAAGATTTGGTGGAGTCTCTCTTAAAAGGCTGGAAGAAATCCAGCCTTACACAAAATCAATGGCCTGAAATTATTGCGCTCATATCCGCACGAATGGCGCTATTTACCTGCTCTCCACGTGAAGTCACAGAGCTTGTAAGTGTTGGAGTGTCGTCCAAGGAAAATTCAATACCTGAAGCCCTTTATCAAGAGTGCCTAGAGTTGTTAAAGGCTTGTGGCAGCGTAGCTAGTCGTGATTCTGCAATATTAGATAGCAAGAATTGGTACTCATTGGCAATCAATGACCAACAAGGGAAAGCATGTGAAGCCATTATTGATATAATTTCCAAAGCCCGGATTGGTTGGTCAAAGAAAACCCTAAGAGAGATGTTGGATGCGTTTTTATTGCCGTTCACAACTACAACCAATCCAGCATTGGCAATCTTAGGCCGTTATTCATTCTTCTTATTTTTATGGGATAAAAAGTGGTTCCAGAAAAATGTACTGCCAATCATAAAGTCCCCCGCGACTGACCAGACTAAATTTGAGGCAGTCTGGCATGGTATTGCCTACAGTCATGAAGCAAATGATGGTTATTTGCCTGTATTGGTAGATTTGCTACAAGGACTCTACGAGAATGCTGCCAACGGATTGCTAAAAACTACCGAAGACAAGACGTTAGATGGCGATATTCCAGAAGGTATCGCACAGCTTACCTGCCTCACGGTTATACGCTCAATAGTATGGAAGGGCGCAACACCTATCACAGAAGACTGGGTCAGGCATTTTGTTACCAATAGCACTCCTGATATTATCTCAGACGTGTTTAGAAACTTTAGTCGTATTCTCCAAGGCGAGAAGTTCGTTGCGGCTAAGGTAGATGCCGTATGGGAGAAAGCGATCAAACCTATCATAAGCAATCTTGTCGTCAGCAATAAGCATCTTAGCTTCCAAAACGCTCAGTCAATTATCGAGATTGTACCCCACTTGAGCAGCATGTTTGAACAGGCTGTAACGCTTGTTACCCAGTCAATAACATTCACAATAGACAAAGATTACATTCATCCCAGAGTCTACGATGCGATTAAAGAAACCAAAATTTATAGCCTCTATCCTGAGTCATGTTTCCTTTTTGTAGAGTACCTTCTTGCACAAAAATATGCAGAATACTCTTGGTCTTTTGATGAGGTGATTGAGTGCCTGAACCTGCTTATTGAACAGGGGATTGCTCCACAGCGAATAATCAATCTTGTTAATGAGCATGTCTTCCCGAAAGCCCCCGAGTCCGCAAGAAAATATTGTGCAAGTTTGCAGCCAAAGTCAGCTGGCCAAGGATAGCCCCCTGATGTTTAATATCGTCAATAAATCGCTATAGGACTGGGAGCTTTCTGCATTAGACTACCACTGATAATACAACGGAAAAACAATGGTAGGTTAGCTTACCGCAACGACTGATAATACAGTCAGGAAACAGTCATTCCACGTCAGGCGCGCTAGCCAGTTAATACTGGACAAAAACTGGATACGACATGCCACAGCGCGTGGCGATTAATAATGCACAACAATCGTCAATCGCACTCTGTGCGGCAGACATTTAATAATCCGCAACAAATCCGGCTAGGCGGCAATGAGCATCGGACGTTTGATACAAATCTCTCCGTGCTGGGCTTTTGTGGGAATCTGCACTACCAAAGCATGCGTCGAGGCGTTAAAGTTTGAACCAAATCGCGCCCCCGCAACCACCAACCATAGCCAATCTACGGATATTGGCCAAATCGCCATCAAGAACTCATTGCCGCACCATTGCCGCAATATATCATCTTGTATGACACTCGTTTTGACGAAAGCGAGCGAAGGGTATATATAGAAGCCAGCCTTGGAGCAGAGGCTAGCCACCCGCCGGTAGCGAAGCTGCATCAGTACTGCTTAGTTGTTTTTTCATTGGGTAATCGAATCACAGTTCTCGTTTGAGAATGGTTGGCGGGTGACGTTTTGCAGGCGGGAAATGGAGATTCCGATGACCTACAATGCTAGCTATTTTAAACGCCAAGCCCGTAAGCTGAAAAACGAAACGGGTATTCCCCATCACGAAGCCTTGGATAAAGTTGTCCAAGTTCAGGGCTATTCAAACTGGAAGCATTTCACCAATGGTGGTGAAGCCGCAAGCACAGTGCTGGTTGCAAAAACTATTCCGCAGCCTGCTACGATTTCCTATCAGATGTTCCCAATGCGTAAACCATTGCGGAGGCCGAACGCCCGTATGTCAATCGCTGCTCACCAAGCAGTCGGTAAGTTGCTACAAGAAGTAATTGCTGCCAGCTACTACCGAAAAAGCGTATCGAATGCTGTCGGTATCGTTCGCAGCGATTTGGATTACTGGGTGCAGAAGGAATATCCCGACCACAAAGAAATGCCGAATGAAGTGTTCTTTGAAATGTACTATCGTGGGGTGAAGTCCCCAGAACCCGAGCGTATCTTACCTGATGCCATGCACGTGCGTTTAGTTGAAAATCTGCGTCAGGTGCAGGAACTTCTCAGCCAACATTATCACCCATGCGCCCCTATTGCAGAGATGCAAAAGCGTCTCGATAAAGCGATTAATGCGCTCGACCGTTGGCATGGTCGAGGTCATGTTACGCACCCCGCGGCTTCAAGAAAACGGAAGGCAATCGAGGCAGGCACATTGGTATGGTTAAAACCTTACCGTTGCCACGCGCGAGCGTATGTGGCGCGGTCAGCGTGGGACAGCCGTATCGGTTACTATGGCAAAGGTGGCTTCTATATGGTCGCTGACTTTGAAGTGTCAGTGCCGCACGATCAATCAACAGCAGAAAATCTGACCCCTATGCGGCTTTACTTACCCTACGGGAAATGGCTATGCGCCGATGGCACAGAAGTGCTTTACAATCGCGACTACTGCCCAATCTGGGCGCGCACCCGCGATGGGAAAGTCTTTACTCTTGACCCTGATACTTGGATTGCAAATATTCAAACTTCGGTAAGTCATTATTTTGCCGATCGTAGCACGCCGTGGAGCAGCAAAACGACACATGAAAAATGTATGGCCGTACTTAAAGAATGGGGTGTCCACAATCGCCGCCCGCGCATTCTTGAAATGTTTGATGACATCGCTAAAAACGGCGGCAACTTCGATGCGCTCAAAGAAAAGAACCTTGATAAAATCTTCCCATAACCCTGAACAAAAGCCAAACGACATGACCCGTCCACTCCCGCTCACAGATGCTGAATTTATAGAAATCCTGCATGATGTTGAGCGGGATGTGACGATTGCTACTCGAAGTTTCTACACATGGTCAGAGCTGAATAATATAGCCTTCGCAGATCCTGCAATTCTTAATAAACTGAATCTAGATGCCGATTTTTGGAACCTGACATTCAATTCTTTACAGACATCATTTTTTGTTGCTCTCGGTCGTATCTTCGATTCCCGAAATCCTAATGCAATTTCTATCCATAAACTCGTAGGCGGAGCATCCCGAAGTCCCGATATTTTCTCGCAGGCGGCGCATTATAGCCGCAAGGTTGTTAGCGGACATGACGATGCCGATTGGTTAGGAGATTGGCTACATGGAGTACATGCCCCCAATATAGATGAACTCAGGGCTTTTAGAAAATATGTTCAACCCGCGCAAACAACATACGACCGTGATTACAGAGCGATTCGCGATAGTATTTATGCTCACTCCTTAGCGAACAGAGTAGTGACAACAGGCTTATTTTCCGCAACGTTAATAGGCGATGTCGATGACATGCTTTATGTCGTGAACTGTACGGTGCGCGCATATTGGGAGCTATATCATAATGGGAAGCTGGAAACTTTGGGTACAAGAACCTTTAACTACCAAACAGATGCGCGCCAAAAAGCCCAAGCATTGCTAGATCGTTTATCTGCGAGTTGATTATTAACAGAGTTTGCTGTAACACAACCCCATGCGCTTCTTTTTAACCGTCACACTGATGCTGTTCTTTTTCACCGCAAACCAAGTGGCAGCCTCGTCGTTTGAGCATTGTACGGATCTGACCTGCACCGAATCGCAAAGCATCGTGAAGAAGGCCGAGGATAGCAAAGACCCGTGCTGCCCAAGCCATTGCGCGGTCGGCCATAGTCACAACCTCGCCATTCAACAAACAGCAGGCATCATCCTGCCTGCATCTATTACCGCTGTACCTGTATGGGCAAAGGGCGCTATGCCCGAATCAGCGACCCTCGAAGGACTCATCGAGCCACCCTCTTTCGCGTAATGCCTCCACGCACCCTTAGTGCGTCTTATTTGAGCCATTATTACGCGAGTGTTTATGTCATTTCCGATCCGTTCGATTACGGCATTCCTTCTCTGGGTGCTGATATCCTCTAACGCAGTAGCCGCTGAACCCGCTACGCCTACCATGCTAACCCAAGTCCAAGCCGTCGATGAGGCCTTGGCCAATTCGCCGCGCATTGCTTCGGCAGATGCTTCGGTGAAAGCGGCCGAAGGTAGCCTCACCCAAGCGAGCGCATCGCCCAACCCTGAACTGGGCATACAAGGCGAAAACATGGGTGGCGGTGGACAATATCGCGGGTTCGATAGCGCCGAGATCACCTTGGGTGTTTCGCAACAAATCGAAATCGGCGGCAAGCAAAGCGCCCGTGAAGACGCGGCAGGCAAGCAGCTTACTGTGGCCAAACTCGATGCGGCCATCATGCGCCTCGATGTCGCGCGCGATGTGAAGCAGGCCTTCGCGGCTGCCGTTGCGGCACAGGAAGCCTCGCGCTTGGCCGAGGATGCGTTGAGCATTTCCGAGAAGGAAATGAAAAGCGTGTCGCGCCGTGTAGCCGAGGCTGCCTCCCCACTCATTCAAAAAAGCAAAGCCGAAGTAACGCTTGCCACCGCTAAGTTCAATGTCGAGCAAGCGCGTGAGGAGCAAACCTTAGCGCGGGCGCAGTTGGCCGTACTGCTGGGGCGTTCGACTATCCCCGAAACGCTCGATGCCGGTTCCTTCTTCGAGATTGCGGAGCCGAAGCCAGTCGATAAGGAAGCCCTAGAACGCATACCGGATATGATGCGTCTGCAACTGGTAGAAGATCGGGCGAAAGCGTTGCTCGATATTGAAAAGGCCAGCGCGATCCCCGACCCAACGCTGAACCTTGGCGTGCGCGAACTGCGCGAAACGAGTGACCGCGCCTTTATGCTCGGCTTCTCTATTCCGCTGCCGGTGCATAATAGTAACCGTGGCAATATCGCCCAAGCACGCGCCGAGGTGACGCGCACCGCGAGCGACCAGCAGGAAGCACGGCTCAACCTTTTGCAGCGTTACTCAGCCGCTAACGCGGCACTGCGGACAGCTTATCTCAAAGCAACCAGCTACAACGCCACGGTGCTGCCAGCGGCGGAGGAGTCGTTCAAACTCTCCCGCCACGGCTATGAAGCGGGCAAATTCCAATATCTCGAAGTGCTGGATGCACAGCGCACATTGTTCGATTCGCGCACGCAATACATGGCCGCTTTGCGCGACTACCATAGCCGCAAGGCAGAGGTAGAGCGTCTAAGCACCCCTTATACCACGAGCGAAAAAACTGATGGAGCATCCGATGAGAACGAATAAGAAACCCCTATTTATGGCAGTTATACTGGCTGCAATCCTCATCGGCGGCGGGTTGGCCTTGTTTGGTGGCGAGAGCGCAGCCCCTACCCACCATGAAGAAGACACCGAAAAACACGCGCATGAAGAACACGCGGATGACCACGCAGAATCCGGTGTACATGGGCATGGTGATGCGGACGAACACGCGCATGGCACCGATGAACATGACCACAGGCAAGGTAAGGAAGAAGCCCATGGTGATGCCACCGAGATCAGCGACGAATCGGCCAAAGCAATGGGCATTGAAACCGTTGAAGCTGCGCCCGCTAATATCCGCGAGACGGTTCGCCTCTCTGGTCGCATGGTGTTGAACCAGAACCGTTCCGCCGAAGTGAAGGCACGCTTTTCGGGTGTAGTGCGTAGTGTTCTGAAACAGGTCGGCGATACCGTCAAACGCGGTGAAAAGATAGCGACCGTGGAAAGCAATGAGAGTTTGCAAGTCTATGCAGTACACTCACCGCTTGATGGGGTGGTGCTTGAACGTAGCATTAGCGTAGGCGACACAGCGAGCGACGCGCCGATTTTCGTGGTCGCAGATTTAACCAGCCTTTGGGCGGAATTCTTCGTGTTTGCGGGCGATATGGAGAAGATACGTCAAGGCCAAGCCATCATCCTGCGTTCGCTTGATGGCAAGTTCACTGCCAATAGCACCCTGCGTACTATTCAACCAACCGCCGAGGCTTCGAGCCAAACGGTAGTGGCGCGCGCGGAGATCGATAATGCTTCTGGCAGTTGGCGCTCTGGGATGACCGTGCAAGGCTATGTCGTCATCAGCGAATCACCGGTGGAGTTGGCTGTGCCAAACATCGCCATCCAGCAGATGGAAGGTAAGGATGTCGTGTTCGTGAAGAACGGCACCCAATATAGCGCCACACCGGTTACACTCGGTCGCGCGGATGCCGAACTCACACAAATCACCGCTGGGCTTGAAGCTGGGACGCATGTCGTCAGCAAAGGCAGTTTTGTGGTCAAAGCCGACATCGGGAAAGCCGGTGCCGAGCATGAACACTAGGAGCGCGTCATGATTGCATCGATTCTTTCCTTTTCCCTGAATCACCGCGTGCTAGTGGGGTTGATGACGGCTGTCATCGCCTCCATCGGCTTATATGCGCTCACAAAGCTGCCGATTGATGCTGTGCCGGATATCACCAATAATCAGGTGCAGATCACGACCGAAGCAGCAGCCTTCTCGCCGCTCGAAATCGAGCAGCAAGTGACCTATCCGCTTGAAACTGCGATGGCGGGAATCCCCGGCCTTGAAAGCACGCGCTCACTTTCGCGCAATGGCTTCTCACAGATTACCGCCGTATTCAGCGAGGACACCGACCTTTACTTCGCCCGCCAGCAAGTGAGCGAACGCATCAGTGAGGCGCGTGAAACGCTGCCCGAAGGCGTAGAGCCTCGCTTAGGCGCTATCTCGACCGGCCTTGGCGAAATCTACATGTGGACGGTGGAATACGGTCACCCGATGGGTAAGGATGCCCCCGCCAAGAACGGTGAAGCTGGCTGGCAGAGCGATGGCAGCTACCGCACGCCCGAAGGCCAGATACTGCGCGAGGAGCATGAGTTGGCCACCTACCTACGCACGGTGCAGGATTGGATGATCCGCCCGCAGTTGAAAGGTGTTGAAGGCGTTGCCGAGATCGATGCGATTGGTGGCTATGCCAAGCAATACCATGTCGCCCCAAACCCCGATAAACTGCTGGCCTATGGGCTGTCACTCGCCGAACTGGTGAAGGTGCTGGAAGAGAATAATACCAGCATCGGAGCCGGATTCATTGAGCGTAATGGTGAAGCTTTCGTCACCCGCGCGGATGGGCGCATTGGTTCGATGGAGGATATCGGCAATATCGTCATCGCCAACCGTGGCGGCATCCCGATTTACCTACGCAATGTCGCGGATATTTCCATCGGCAAGGAACTACGCACGGGTAGTGCCTCCGAAAATGGCTATGAAGTCGTCGTCGGCACCGCGCTGATGCTCATTGGCGAAAATAGCCGCACGGTATCAGAAGCGGTGGATTCAAAACTTGCCATTATCAACAAAACCCTGCCACCTGATATCAAAGTCAAGCCAGTGCTGAACCGCACAAAGCTGGTGGATGCCACCATTTCAACAGTGCAGCAGAACCTCACCGAGGGTGCGTTACTGGTGATTGCCGTATTGTTCCTATTGCTCGGCAATATCCGTGCGGCGTTGATTACGGCGCTGGTAATCCCCCTCGCCATGCTGATGACGGCAATGGGCATGCTTAAAGCCGGTATCAGCGGTAATTTGATGAGCCTTGGTGCGCTCGATTTCGGTCTGATCGTGGATGGCGCGGTTATCATCACTGAGAACTGCTTACGCCGCCTTGCCGAGCGTCAGCACCACGTGAATCGCGTGCTGACCTTGCAAGAGCGACTGCATGAAGTGATGCAAGCGGCGAAGGAAATGATCGAACCAACCGTATTCGGGCAAGCCATTATCATTATGGTCTACATCCCGCTGCTCACTTTCACCGGTGTTGAAGGCAAGATGTTTGAGCCAATGGCCATGACGGTGATTCTGGCGCTGGTTGCGGCCTTTATCCTTTCGCTCACCTTCGTTCCCGCGATGATCGCTATCTTCGTCAAAGGCCGTGTCGAGGAGAAGGAAAGCCGCGTTATCGTAAAAGCCAAGGGCTGGTATGCGCCACGTCTGGCCTACGCGATACGCAAGCCCTTCACCATCATCGTGGGCGCTGTTGCTGGCTTCATCGCCGCGCTTATCCTGTTCAGCTTCATGGGGCGCGAGTTCATCCCGACGCTTGATGAGAAGGATATCGCCATGCACGCTATGCGTATTCCCTCAACCTCGCTCACTCAATCACAGGCGATGCAGTTTGAGGTGGAACGTGCCGTTAGCCGTGTGCCGGAGGTGGATTTTGTCTTTTCTAAAACCGGCACAGCAGAAGCCGCTGCCGACCCGATGCCGCCAAACGTTTCGGATACATTTATCATCCTGAAACCCAAGGATGAGTGGAAAGATGCGCGCAATAAGGCCGATATCATCAAGCGGATCGAAGCCGAAGCTGCCAAAATCCCTGGCAATAATTACGAGTTCACCCAACCCATCCAGATGCGTTTCAATGAGTTGATCTCCGGCGTGCGTAGTGATGTGGCCGTGAAAATCTTCGGTGAGGACTTCGGCGCGATGGAGAAAAGCGCTGCACAGATCGCCAAAGTGCTTAAAACCATCGAGGGTGCCGAGGATGTGAAGGTCGAGCAAACTTCCGGCCTGCCGATGCTGGAAGTGAAACTCAACAAGGAGGCCATTGCCCGCTACGGCATGAATACGGGCGATGTGCTGGATGTGGTATCGATTGCCATTGGTGGCAAACCTGCTGGCCTCATCTTCGAGGGTGATAAGCGTTTCGCGTTGATGGTGCGGCTGCCGGACGCGGTGCGTGGCGACCTTGAAACCCTCAACAACCTGCCCATTCTACTGCCAACGGATGATTTCGACGCCAAACAAGGTGAAGTCCATGCAAGGCCGCGTTATGTGCCGTTGAAGGAGGTGGCGAGCCTGACATTTAGCGAAGGGCCGAACCAGATCAGCCGCGAAAACGGTAAACGCCGCGTGGTGATTCAAGCCAACGTGCGCGGGCGGGATATTGGCTCCTTCGTGGATGAAGCGCAGAAGCGGCTCGATGAAGAGGTGAAAATCCCGACCGGCTATTGGCTGGAATGGGGCGGGCAGTTCAAGAACCTGCAAGAGGCCACCTCACGCCTGATGTTGGTTGTTCCCGCATGTTTCTTCATGATCTTCCTGCTGCTGTTCACGGCGCTTAAATCAGCCAAGCAAGCGTTGCTGGTATTCACGGGTGTTCCGCTCGCACTTACGGGTGGTATCCTCGCCTTGTGGCTACGGGGTATGCCCTTCTCCATTTCGGCAGCGGTAGGTTTTATCGCCTTATCCGGTGTGGCGGTGTTGAACGGCCTTGTACTCATCAACAGTATCAACCAGTTGGTACGTGAAGGCAGGTCGCCGGAGGATGCGGTGCGCGAGGGAGCGCTTTCCCGTCTGCGACCGGTGCTAATGACAGCGCTTGTCGCATCCCTCGGCTTCGTCCCGATGGCGATTGCGATGGGTGCCGGTGCCGAGGTGCAAAAGCCACTGGCCACAGTCGTCATCGGTGGCCTCATCACCGCCACAGCATTGACGCTGCTGGTATTACCTGCTCTTTATTCCCGCTTTCGCTTAGCCAAGGAGGTCTTATGAGTGCAAATTGTGGCAACCACTGCGAAAACGAGAATAATAGCCCAGCTTACCGCAAGGTGCTGTGGATATGCCTCATCGCCAACGCCATGATGTTTGTCCTGCAAGTGATTGCAAGCCAGAAGGCGCATTCGGTGGCACTACTCGCCAACTCCCTCGACTTCCTATCCGATGCCGCGAATTATGGCATCAGTATCTATGTGCTTGGCCATAGCTTGGCAACCAAAGCCAAGGCATCCATCTTCAAGGGGGCATCGCTGGGGCTTATCGGCCTATGGACGGCTTATGAAACCTTCCATCAAGCCTTCGAGCCGGTTGTACCAGAGCCATTTCTCATGACCGTCATCAGCCTCATCGCCCTAGCAGTGAATGTCGGTTGCGCGGTATTGCTTTACCGCTATCGCTCGGGCGACAGTAATGCCAAGTCCGTATGGTTGTGCAGTCGTAACGATGCGCTAGGTAACATCGCCGTCATGTTCGCAGCGGGTGGCGTGTTTGCCTTCGCCAGCGTATGGCCGGATGTGATTGTAGCTACAATCCTTGCGTGGCTTGCTATTTCTGCTGCATGGCAGATCCTAAAAGCCGCACGAAAAGAAATGAAACTAATATGAAGTTAGGCAGCTTGGCTTTTTTCTCGACGCCATGCGAGCGGACTGATAGCAGTTGCGAATAGTTCGCATTAACACCTTCAAGGTTTTGAGATGATTCGTACCCGCATAATTGGTTTCTTATTCCTTTGCGCTGTTGCCTCGCCCGTTTTCGCAGAAACATCATCTGTTCAGACTGCTTGGCGGCTGCTTGATTATATTGCAGTCGATTATCAGGGAGCGGTAGCGGACGGAAAAGTCATCAGCACCAGCGAGTATGCCGAGATGGTAGAATTTGCGGCTACTTCAAAAGAGCGCATCACCGCATTAGCGCCGACGGAAGGGAAGAAAAATTTAATCCGTCAGTCCGCAGCCTTGCAGAAGGCTATCAGCGCCAAAGCATCGCCTAATGAAATTAGCCAACAATCCCGACAGCTTGCTGCTGACCTATTAAAAAATTATCCCGTGCCACTGGCACCGCTTACCCCCCCCGACTTTATGCGCGGCCAAGCCCTCTACAAGCAGCATTGCGCGAGCTGTCATGGCAGTGCAGGGAATGGTAGAGGCGAACTTGCGAACGGCATGGAACCGCCACCCATCAATTTCACTGACCAGAGCCGTGCGCGTGAGCGGAGCATCTTCGCACTTCATCAAGTAATCGAGCAAGGGATAGATGGCACCAGCATGCCCAGCTTTGCACATCTTGCACCGACTGATCGTTGGGCATTGGCTCTGTTCGCTGGTAGCTTCGCATACCCCAAGAAGGATACTGCCGAGGGTAAGAACGTTTGGGAAAACGATAGTGAACTACGCGCCCATACAAATCTTGAAACACTAGTCGGTAAAACACCAAAAGACCTTGCCGCAGAACTCGGAGAAGAAAAAGCGGCTGCTGTAACTGCTTACTTGCGCCGCAATCCTGCGTCAGTCGTGGGTCAACCATCCAGTAGTCCACTAAGCCTTACCCGCACCCGCCTCAAAGAAGCCCTCGAAGCATATCAGGCCGGTAAAGCCAAGGAAGCAAACGACCTAGCACTTTCCGCCTATCTCGACGGGTTTGAACCAGTGGAGCCTGTGCTGGCCTCTCGCAATAAAGAACTGATGGTACGCATCGAAGTGGGGATGGGAGCGTTGCGTGAAAGTATCGCCAAAGCTGCACCAGTAGAATCAGTAAAAGCGAGGCTGGAAGAACTAGATGCGTTGTTCCTCGAAGCAGAAAAATTTCTAGGGTCGAAGGAATCATCATCGTGGTCCAGCTTCATTGGCGCATTCACCATCCTGTTGCGCGAAGGGATGGAAGCTATTCTCATTATCGTCGCCATGCTTGCTTTCCTACGTAAGGCAGAGCGCCAAGATATGAATCTCTATGTGCATAGTGGGTGGATTGCTGCCCTGATCGGTGGCGCAGCAACTTGGGCGGCCGCACGATGGTTCATTAACATTAGTGGAGCCAGTCGCGAACTAACCGAAGGGTTTGGTTCGCTATTCGCTGCCGTTGTATTAGTCTGGGTTGGTATCTGGATGCACGGCAAGAGTAGCGCCGTGGCTTGGTCACGTTACATCCGCGAAAAGCTGACCCATGTGCTAAACCGCAAGTCTGCGTGGTTTCTGTTCGGGCTTTCCTTTGTTGTCGCATATCGGGAGGTGTTTGAAACAATCCTGTTCTATGCTGCGATATGGGAACAAGGCAATGAAACTTCCGTCCTCACAGGCGCAGGAGCAGCAATTCTAGTTCTTGCTGCTGTCGCAGGAGCTATGATGCGTTATAGTCGCGCGCTACCTATCGGAAAGTTCTTTGCATACAGTTCCATGCTCATCGCCGTGCTAGCGGTGGTGCTTATCGGCAAGTCGATTTCGGCCTTGCAGGAAGCTGGATATTTATCCGTTCACTTACTGCAAGGCTATCCGCGCATAGAGGCGTTGGGTATATATCCTACGACAGAAGGCATACTTAGCCAACTGGCGGTAGCAGTTATTTTGCTTGCTGGATTTATCTATAATTCCAGTAAAGTAAAATGATGAAAATTCCAAACTGGCGAATTATCGATGTCAAAATAACTGAAATATGTCCACAGTCATTGACATATTTAATCTGTCCATTAATGTGGACGGATGAACCTTGATACTGCCATCATTGCCCTATCAGCCCTTTCACAGGAAACGCGTCTGCGAGTATTCAAGCTACTTATCGAATACGGTCGCAGCGGTACGGCCGCAGGCACATTGAGCGACCAACTTAATATCCCACACAACACCTTATCATTCCATCTTTCGCATTTAAGCCATGCAGGACTTGTCACATCTCATAAGCAAGGGCGCTCGATCATTTATGCGGCCAACTGCGATGCGATGGATAGCCTATTGGCCTATCTACGTGCGAATTGCTGCATTCGTGAGGAAGGCAGCGCCAAGGCTTGCAAACCAACCAATAAATCAAAAAACAAAAGGAGAAAATCATGATACTTTCAGACGTTAAGCAAGCCCTTGGCGGATTATCTGCGGTGAATTTCAAGCTGCCGGATGGGTCGTATGTGCCACAGCATTTCCACGTCACGGAAGTTGGGCTGGTTACGAAGCATTTCATTGATTGCGGCGGCGTAGAACGCAAGGAAACTGTCGTCAACTTCCAGCTTTGGGAAGCAGGCGACTATGACCACCGACTCGCTCCGCAGAAGTTCCTTCACATTCTCAACCTTTCCAAAAAGGTGTTGGGTGATGCCGAACAGTTGAATATCGAAGTAGAATATCAACAAAATACGATTGGCAAATTCGACCTTGAATATGACGGTAAGGACTTTGTTCTAAGCCCTAAGCAGACTGCCTGCCTAGCGCAAGATGCCTGTGGCATTCCTCCCAAAGAAATGCCCGCCAGTTCTGGCTGTCCCCCGAAAAGCGGATGCTGCTAATGCAACGAGTGCTGGTCTTATGCACCGGCAATAGCTGTCGCTCGATCATGACGGAGGCACTGATTAATGCGCTGGGTGCGGGGCGTTATGAGGCCGTCAGCGCAGGCAGTACCCCTACTGGCTATGTGCATCCCAAATCCATAGACACATTGAAACGCCACGGCATCAATGCAGGTACACCACGCAGCAAGTCATGGGATGAATTCGCCGGTCAACGTTTCGATATGGTGATTACAGTGTGTGATACCGCCGCTGCGGAAAGCTGCCCAGCATTTTTGGGCAACCAAGAGAAAGTATATTGGAGCATCCCCGACCCCGCCAAAACAACAGGTACGGAAGAAAAAATCCATGCGTCGTTTGATGAAGCCTTTTTGATGCTAAAACAGCGAATCGAGACAGAATTACTATAATGGTTGCTGCTATAACGAATTATCGCTGCCAAAATGATTAGGCTATGGTAAGTTAGCGCACATGAAGCTGCCGAAACTGCATAAACTGATGCGCCGGTTTTCTATCACAGCCCTTTCGCTGTGTTTTGCTGTCGGCACGTTGAGCGCCAGTTACCACGCTTGTGAAATGGAACCGCCAGCCAAACAGGAAGCGCAGGCGGATATGGCAGGAATGGACTGCGCCTCAATGGATATGAACACCGAAGCCCAGCCAAAGGCGCAGAAGCAGTGCTGCATTGATTTCTCTTGCCCCAAGTGCTTCTCCTCGCCGCTGACAACCCCACGGCAGGAATCAGTTGCTGCACCCGTTGAACATGCAGCCCTTTTTGGCGAGAATGTTGATAGGATAGCGAGTAACCTCCCTAATGGCATCGATCGACCTCCAAAACTCGTGTGATTTCCGGAATAAATCTATTTTGAAATCACTATTTTTAGGAGTTCTTATGATTAAGAAACTATTGCCACTCGTTGTGATGGCACTTTTGACAGCGTGCGCGAACACGCAAACCGCTTCAACCGACTCGCATGGGAAAATGGCCTGCTGCGAGAAGTGCGAATGTTGCAAATCCGGTGATTGCGGCGACTGCTGCAAGAACGGAAAATGCGATTGTTGCACCGACGGAAGCTGCCCAATGTGTAATCAGAAGGCAGCCAAATCTGCGGCTAATGAGGAAGAACCATGCCAAGTATGTGAGGAAGCCGAGCGCAAAGCCCGTGCTGACAAAGCCAAGCATGGTAAAATGAAGCATTAATGCTTACCGGCAGTCGGGTTCGCGCTCGGCTGCCGGATTTGGATCTATGATGAAGTTCCTGAACTTATAAATGCTATCCAAGGCCGAAGTGAGTTCGCTCATTTCAAACGGTTTATGGTCTCTACGCTTTTCGCCATTATTCTCTCTTTTGCTCTGGTTGGTTTTCCATTCTAAACTATCTCCCATGCTTAGCATCAAGCTATCGTGTGCAATCCTGTCCCGCGTCGGCTTTATTAACCTTATGTAGTCCGCCACTTCCTTCGCCCATTCAGCATCGATGGAATGTTCCTTTACGCAAGTTTCTAGCCATTGAAGCCAGTCGCCAAGCATCATTCCTTGCCCTTTTCTATGACCGCGAACGATGCCAATAGCTTTTTTGGTATCCAGATTCTGTTTCGATTTCGTTTTTATTGCCTCAATTAACAAGCGGTCTATCTGGCCACATAACAGGATAAATCTCCCAACGGCCAATTCTATGGAAGCATCATAGCGGTCAGGAAATGAGTACGGTTCAAATATCATATAGGATCTCTGTTATTGGCTTTTTTCGATGTCTAACAGGCTATCCTTGACCGGAACCGTTGGAAAGCCTAGAACTTTAAGCGGAACGACCGATAGGACGTTCTGGGACTTCAAAATCCCTACCATTGGCGGCTTGTGTGACCGTCATTCGCACTCCTCGACCGTATGGCCGGGGAGGCATGCGCGTATGTCCAGAGCCGAAAGGCTTAAAGGCTCATGCGGCCTCACCAATGGTAGGTTTTTTGAACTCCCCGTCCACCAGTCGATGGAGGTTCGGGTATGGAAGCTGGCGAACTAAGTTTTATTGTTTTGCATGCAACAGGCGCAGTCTGTTTTTTGATCGCTTGTGCCTTTGCCTTCATGATGTTGTGGACACCCGTGGCTTACAATCGGTTTTGCGGCCTAGCGGTCGGCAATCGTGAGTTTTACCCTGAGCATGCGCTATCCATGCTGACCTATGTGCCACCGCCTTGGTATACTTCCTCGCGTCTCTGGCGCACAGCTTTGCTTGCTGTCGGGTTTGCTGGTGCCACCTATGGCTGCTATGGCATCATTATTCAGGTTCTATTCTGGATGCCGCGCGATTGGCGTACAGACGATGGTGTATGGTTCGCAGTGAGATTAGCCACCGGATCGTCATGGATGCTGGCATGGCTTATTATTGCGTTTTTGCATCGTACTTGGCAGCAGTTGTTTGATCTAGCGGAGGCTGGCGGCCAGCACACTATAAAACGAATGCGCGAAGAGAGACGAGAAGTTACCGAAAATCCCGTTACCAAAGACAACCACCTTACCGCTGCCGCTCCCGTGCGGAAGCCGACACTAACGAAAGAGCAACTCGAAGCAAGCGTGGCCGCTGCCCAAGAAGCACGCCGTAAGAATCCACCCCTCAAAGAAATTGAATTATACCGTTCATTAGGGTTCGAGGTCGTCGAGCATCCCGTTGGCTCCGGCTTCTGGTTCAAGAAAAACGGTGGCTACATGGAAGGTATCAATTAATGCTTTGGCCGCTCATGCGAAGATATTCAAGCACGTCACGGATGGCTTCTGGCGTGATGGCAGATTTCTTGCCATCCATCGATTTAATGAGTTCACCTTGGCGTTCTAGGCTGACATTGCCATAGCTGCGGAAGGTAGTTAGTACGCTTTCATGGCCGATGTTCTGGCTCCATGCTTTGAAATCTTCTGGGCTTTGGCAACGTTTTTCGCCGACTTGCACGAGTGTTTTGCGTAGCAAGTGAGGGTGAAAGTAGCCAAGGCCGATACGAGCATAAGCCTCTTTCATTAACTTGCGAACCGGAGCAGCGTTTGACCAGCAAGCTGCCTCTAAGCCATCGGCCATGAACCCAGTGGTGGCGCTTACACCGACTTTGGTGCGGGGAAATACAGGATCGTCGTTTCCATACAGCAGTTGCTCCCGCAGGTAGCGTATCCAGTCTTTTACGATGGTTTTCAAGTCATCGCCAACCGGCACGAAGTAGGTAAAAATCTGTTTGCTTGCCTTAGTGCGTACCGTGTTCGGGTCTTGATTGACCAGTTCACGATCGATGTCGATATGCTTCAACCGCAGCGAGATGAGTGCGCTATCACGCATAAGGTCTCACCCAAAAGCGGCGAGCATCATTATCTATCAAATTTATCGCGTTTGAAGGCACCAATCTGCCAATTGCGTACCGATGACAAGCTGGGGCTAGGCCTATTACTCTTGTGAACCGATACCTGCGCCTTCGCATCACCAACCATCGGTTTGCTTTCGCATTGGAAGGCAGAGCGCTTCATGGCCAGTGTGGCCAAGCCATAAAACATCATCATATCGAACGAGAATGGTAAAAACGACGATTCAAGTTTCCACCGAATTAAATAAACCACTAAAATCGTAAACGCATAGGCCGAGAAATAGTTTGGCATCGTGCCCACACTTTTCCAAATATGATACGTGAATATGGCAAACGTAATTAGCAGCGCGCTCAAGCCAAGCGATCCAGTATCGGCCATCACTTCCAAATATTGCTGGTGAAAATTGAAGCCGCGCCCATCGGGTGAGCCCATCATAAACAGTAGGCGTCGAGCACTCAAATCGTCACTTACCCAATAAGCTCGATACCCGTGACCAAGGATTGGTGAATCAAGAAAGAGAGCAAGCGCCTTATCCCACAAAAGTGTTCGGCCAGTGAGTGTCGAGTCTTTTCCCAAATGCTTACTAGTAAACTCAAAAAACAATTCCATGAGTTCGTTGCCGGCCAGCCAAATCGTCAAGCCAGCAAGAATAATCACAAAATAGAACGCCCAACGTGCAAGCACCCAGCGTGCCAAAACAAAATAAGTAGCGAAGAAAATCGTTATCCCTAACGCTAAGGCAACAATCGCGGCCGATGCATGAACAGTGGTAGCAATATAGAGCTGGATGAAACAGATCCCCAATGCAAACCGACGAAGCGTAGACGAGTTTTCACGATCAAACATGAGTGCAATGCATGTCATTACGCCCAAATAGGCAAAGAGCCCCATCGCGTCCTTACTTCCCAAAAAACCAATCAATACAGGCCCATGTGCAGAAGGGCCCTGCCCGCCATGCAGAATACAGCCGATAGAAGCGATGCTCGTCGAAAGAAATACAATGAACAAAAACTGACGAATCGTGGTGCACTGCGCTACCGTCACTGCAGTTACAACTGTCAGTAGTGTTTGCAGCCCAAGCGACAACGACACCTTGAATACATCCGACCACAAACAGGAAAGTGCAAAAATGCAGGGCAGCAACACAAGAACTGGTTGGCGCAGGAAGCGCATAATAATGCCCGAGCGTCCCATATAGAGGATGGCGAGGCACAGCAGAACCATAAATACGGCCCAGATAGTGCCCAGCATGCGAATATTCACGGCGATGAACAACATGGTGCTGATGCCAATAAACAGCGGCGTTGCGCCCTCTTCTTGCATTGGCGCCGTAGCGTTAGGACGCGAGCCCTCTATGTTGGCTCCAAGCAGCATTAGCGCCCATCAGTGGCAGGGCGGCGTATACCCACAATCCTTGCAAGCGGAGCAGATATCTTAACCAATCCCGCATGCACTTTTGGGATGTGATGCCGATGCGAAAGAGCTGGCTTTTCAATCACCCACCATGAAAAAAGCGCCATCAGCATTACTAGCGGCAAACTTACCAGAAAATTGACATACCACACTTGCGGCAAGAATGGGATGGAAACCACTAGCTGCTGAATGGGGAACGCAAACAAATACACCCCATAGGAATAATCGCCCGAACTCACCCACCAATTTTTCTTAGGGTTCATCAACCCAAGATAGACCGTCAAATACGCAGCTGGAAAAGCGAGGAAGTAATTACCGCCGGGGATATAAACAAGCGCGAAGGCAATAGCGGTACACAGACATGCCAAATCAATTCGGTAGGGAATTTTATGGCGATACATGCTCATAATAACACCCGCGAGGAAGCACATGATGAGCACGCGCGGTGGCACGCCACCATAAATTACTGGCCAACCAATAGCTCGCACGGCGAACGCCAACTGCACCATCAGCACAAATGCCAAAAATAATTTAGGACGCTTATAGATGCCAAGCACTGCAGGGATGATCAAAATCAAATAACACTCGAGCTCAATCGGAATCGTCCAAAGCTGACCGTTGATGACACCGGGGAAGGGATTGTTTTCAAAAACACCAGGCAATTGCTCCTGAATATTCCCCAAAATGGTCAGAAAATAGCGTGAAAAACGTGGATCTGCGACATACTCATTGAGCGAAAAGGAGGTCATCAGTGGCCCCATCACCACCGCCGAAAGCAACACCACTAAGCACAAAGCAGGCAAGAGGCGCAACACACGCAGGCAGGCAAAATCGACAATATTTTTGGCACGATCCAAGCTGCCTGCCACCAGAAACCCACTCAAAGCAAAGAACATTGGCAGAATGAGTAACGCAAATGCTCGGAACGACGCATGCTCGATATTATAATTTTGTACCCCTACCCCCTCGGTGATAAGAATGGTGTGCCATGCCAACACGGCAATGGAGAGCAGCAAGCGCATGTAGTCGAATCCCGCTGGCCTGCCTTTGGCAAAATCAAGTGCGCTGCCAAGTGTGGGAACAGCAGATTGGGTCGTGGGGGCTGTCATGAGATACCCGTTTCCTTATCTATCTTGTGATTATTCGTACGGTGTGAAGCGCGTGTAGGCCGTTTCCATGCCCACTGGCTGAGTATAGGTAAATTTACCCTGCCAATCATCCTGCTGCGGCGAAGTGCCTGTCCAGATGCTGTAGATAATCCGCATGGGGTTGCGTGGCACAGGCGCGCCCGCTGGCGTGCGGTAGACTTCTTTGCCGTCCACATACCACGTGATGCCCTGCTTGGTCCACTCGAAGGCATAATCATGGAAATCTTCCGAGGCATCGAAGCCTAAATCCACGATTTTACCTATAATGCCCTTGCCGTTCACCACGTAATTCACTTCCACCTTTGTGGTATCTTTGCCCATGATTTCAAAATCAATTTCGTCCCACTCTGGCACACCATGCGGCGGGCCAATATAGCTAAAGAACGCCGACACAATACCTGAGCCTTTGGCCGCCTTCATGCGCGTTTCGTAGCGCCCATAGCCGAACACCGCATCGCTCTGAATCGCGGCACAGGCAATCGGGCGCTGCTTGCCACCTTTGTCCGAGATTGTCATCGCCAAACCGTTCTTGGTCAGCGAAAGCGCGCTCTCGCGCCACTCACAGGATTGGTAATCACCATTTGCCCAACCATGCGATACACGCCAGCGCGTCCTATCAATATTCTCGAACCTGTCTGTAAACCCATGAGGGTCTGTGATGCGTGGCTGCGCCACGGCTGGGCTTGCCCAACAAACAACCACAAGCGCCAATGCACAGAGATTCTTTTTATAATTATAATTCAGCATGCTAATCTCTTTCAATCGCGAACCGACACAACAATGCGCGGCACTATACCAACTACGCATCGTAAGGTAAATCGCTATAATTCTAGGATTAGCCAAGAGAAAGACACCATAAAGCAGAGGGAATTGGTGGTCGATGACTGGAAGCTATCGAACTGTCTTGGCAATTTTGTCGAATGTTTATGGGAGCGATGACGTAGCGCTTGCCTTCGCGGTGTGCGTCCATTTGTGTAAGCAATCAAATCGGCTGGTGTATCACGTGCCCATGCATTCAATTTTTGGAGTTGGCCATGCTTGGCAGATTATCATCGTCGCATCAGCCAGTTTATAATTTTATAGCATCCCTTAATTTTTGGTTCATTCTTTTGATTACTTTGTTACTTAAAAGCATAATCAAGCCAAGCACTACAGATGGATAAATCATGGAAAGTATAAAGTATGAGAAATGCCATTCTGTCTCATCGTTCTTTGGCAGACTTATATAAACACTCATCAAAAACCAAAGTATCAAGCCAAGTTGCGACAGTTTTTTTAGAAGCTGAAAAAGAAACTTTTTTAATTTAATCCGTTCAATTTCAAATTGAATGCTTTGGGAAAATGAATCTATATTTTTGGCTGGGGTGAAAAACTCTGGACATATTTTGCCAACAATAAAACAAGCGACCACAAGACATATAAGTACAGCGCATACAGCAGCTTGGCTGAATTCATGTATATAAGGTCGAATCAATAAATAAAAAATGACTCCAATACAGGCTAAAATTGTGCACAGCGTGGATTGATTCATTTTAGTGCTTTCAAAATTCCGCTGCCATTTTATTGGTTTATGTTGAAGTATTGACAATATTTTTCTGCTAACATGTCGTAGCTTCATCGTCAAACCACATTCCGTGCTGCCACGCGCTTTCCATCCCAAAGTCGGGAGACAACAATTAGAAAATGCCCTATTATATCCCTTGGAAACTGGTCTCTCACTGAACTCGTGAAACAACCTCGCCCTTCGGGCGCGGCTCAGGCTCGATAGTAAAAATTACTGTGAAGAGATAAAAAGGTTGGTGGGCCATCATATCAAGACTTAAAACCTTTGCTAGAGTTTTTTGAGGAATGGGCCGCACGTATCAACGTTGCAGGGCTTCCTGCTGGTAGCGCCTTTGCAGATGAGCAAAAGAACAAACACTAGGTATGAGCTTATTTCTACCACCATGCACTATCAAAACCATTAGTTAGGCTTTGTCACCATTAGATAGAAGATGAGCATCATGGCAGGAAAAGCGAGCGAGCCTAAGATAATCCACCAACAGTCAAACTTCCAGTACCGCGCAGGCAGTGGTGCGCCTGTTTCCATGGCGGCCTTGGCCATGTCGCGCATGCGGATTTGCATCCACACCACTGGCAACCAGCAAGCGCCCACAAAGAAGTAGAGCGCCAAGCCCCAGCCAATCCACGCGCTGTCCATCCCCCAGCCCCCCATCTGCATCAGCACTAAGCCACTGAGTAGCTGGATGACAACTGCAGGGCTAGTAAATAGCCAATCAGCAATCACCACATGGCGGGTAGCGAAGTAAATGCCTGCAATGTCTTTGCGGCGGTTAGCCATGAACATATAGAACGCGCTGCCCA
The DNA here is from genome assembly GCA_035911175.1 of Alphaproteobacteria bacterium. Classification (GTDB taxonomy): domain Bacteria; phylum Pseudomonadota; class Alphaproteobacteria; order Rickettsiales; family UBA3002; genus QFOX01. Next base: position 17,163 of record JAMHWA010000078.1, on the reverse strand, counting down.
CTCCCGTGCCGAAAAGAATGGTAGAACTGACGATGTGAATGTATTTGAGTGTTAGGTAATCCATGGGGTATCAGTAACATATGCAGCAAATACGACCAGAGGATTATAGAGGGCCCGTTTATTTCGTGTATGACGGCGAATGCCCTATTTGCAGTTATGCGGCCCACGCTTTGCGCATACAAAGCCATGTGGGCCCCTTGCATTTAGTGAATGCCAGAGAGAACTACTCAAGCTCAATCCTTGCTGCAATAAATGCTCGTGGGCTTGATTTGGATGCAGGCATGGTGCTGGTGCTAGGTGATAGCTATTACCATGGTGCTGAAGCGCTGGAGCTAATGGCTAGGTTAGGCGCACCATCGGGCTTATTCAACCGCATCAACGCCTTGCTATTTCGTAACCGCTTTATTGCTGCAACGGCCTACCCTCTCATGCGCAGCACCCGTAACGCCCTTATTCGTCTGAGTGGAACACCCAATTTAAAAAACCTGCAAGCAGCAGGCATCATAATATTCAAGCCCATCTTTGGTGCCGAATGGGATAAGCTACCCACCGTAATGCAGAAGCATTATGCAGTGCGCTCAGGAAGTGCAGATGAAGTGCGGCTAGACGGCGCACTGGATGTAAGGGTATCGTTGTTCGTGAGGCTACTGGCAAAACTAACGGGCATGCTGGTGCCCTATGCTGGGGAGCGCGTACCAGTTACCGTTCTACTCAGCAGCTCGCCTGAAACGAGGGCACTGCATTTTGACCGCGCCTTCCACTTCCCCAGCAGGCAAACCGTGCATTTTCGCTCACGCATGCAACCCGTTGGCGGTAACGAGCTAGTGGAGTGGATGCGGTTTGGGCTTGGTTGGCGCTGCGCCTATACTTGGGATGGCAGCAAGGTGGTGCTCGCACATCGCGGCTATGTGTTGCGCCTGTTGAGCTGGCATGTTCTACTGCCGCTGGAATGGGTGCTGGGCAGAGGCTATGCCGAGGAAGTGCCGCTGGGTGAGGATAGTTTTGCTATGTGGACGCACACGCTGCACCCATGGTTTGGTGAAACCTTCCGATATGGTGGTGAGTTTAAAATAACTGAGGTCACATGCAGCCAGTCTTAATCCTTGGAGGTTACGGCAATTTTGGTAAGCGCATTGCCGCTGCACTGGTGGCATCTAATTTGCCTGTCATTATTGCAGGGCGTGCCTGTGCTAAGGCAGAAGCGTTAGCAGTTTCGCTAGGTGTACTTGCTAAGGCAGCTTGCTTGGACGCTCATGCGAGCGATTTGGCTGCTCAGTTAGCTGCTCTGAAGCCCAGCGTAGTGGTTAACACCTGCGGTCCCTTCCAAAATGCCGATTACCGCGTAGCCGAAGCCTGCATTGCAAGTGGCGTGCATTACATTGACCTTGCCGATGGGCGGGATTTTGTCACAGGCATTACAGTGCTCGATGCTGCAGCAAAAGCTAAAGGCGTCAGTGTAATTGCGGGTGCTAGCACCGTGCCTGCCCTCTCCTCAGCGGTGGTTGAAGCATACAGGGGCGAGTTTGCAAGCATTGGCTCTATGACATTCGGCATTAGTCCCGGCCAGAAAGCCGAGCGCGGACTGGCCACCACAGAAGGCATACTGAGCTATGTGGGCAAGCCTCTTAAGCCATTTGCTGGGCATGCACGAGCCTATGGTTGGCAGGATATTTACAAGCAGCAATACCCCAGCCTAGGTAAACGCTGGATGGCGAATTGCGACATACCAGACTTAGACCTCCTGCCCACGCGCTACGGCATCCCCTCTATCCGCTTCTCGGCAGGGTTAGAACTAAGCGCACTGCATCTTGGTCTATGGGCACTCTCATGGCTAGTGCGCGTGGGAATACCACTGCATCTAACACGCTTTGCAAAACCACTCTGGCGAGCTGCAAGCTGGTTTGACCGCTTCGGAAGCGCCGATGGTGGCATGCACGTTATCCTAAATGGCACTGCGCCTGATGGTATGCCACATACCCGCACATGGTTCATCGTTGCCCGCGCAGGCGATGGCCCACAAATACCCTGCGTACCTGCTATCGTGCTTTCCCGCAAACTAGCGCAAGGCACCGCGCTTCCAACAGGCGCACAGGCATGCATAGGGCTGATTACCCTGCAAGAGTACGTGCAAGCACTTGAGGGCTTCGCGGTGGAAACCACCCCTCCCATACCTAAGAAAACTTGACGTACCTTGCCAGATACTAACAAGCTTGCGGTAACTCCCCATCCTAGCTAAATATTGCGCATGAGCAATGCGAACATAAACCCTGCCGTTCTCTTATGGGCACGAGAAACAGCTGGCCTAGATTTGGGGGAAGCAGCAGAACGCATTGGTTTTACAACAACCGCAAAAGCTACAGCTGAGGAAAAACTAGCCGAAATTGAAGCTGGAAATAAACCTGTAAGCCGTACTCAGCTTGCAAAAATTGCCTCAGTTTACCGCCGCCCATTAATTACGTTCTATCTAAGAACCCCACCAATTAAAGGAGATAGAGGAGAAGATTTTAGGCAGACAGCGGGTAGCATTACAAAACGAGAAGATGCACTTCTAGACTCACTACTTAGAGATTTGCGCGCTCGCCAAGAAATGGTCAAGAGCCTGCTAGATGATGAGGATGAGACAAGAGCGCCATTCGCAGGCACCGCAACAATTTCTGAGGGGGTTGAGGCTGTAGTAAACATTATAGCCACAAAGTTGGATTTTGATTACACCTCGAAGCTACTACGCAAGGGCAATGCAGATGATTTATTCAGGCTACTAAGGGCCAAATCCGAAGAGGCAGGTGTATTTGTAATGCTCGTGGGTGATTTAGGGTCATTCCATACCTCACTCAGTGCTGATGTTTTTAGAGGCTTTGCAATAGCTGACAAGCTCGCCCCCTTTGTTGTTATTAATGACCAAGATGCACGTGCCGCACGCTCATTTACTCTCATTCATGAACTAGCACACATTGTGTTGGGCGAAAGTGGTGTTAGCGGGAATCCTACTCCAAATGCGCCGAGAGATGCCCATGGAGTAATTGAGCGATTTTGTAATGATGTGGCTGGTGAATTTTTGCTTTCGCGCAAAATTTTAGGTCCGAAGCCAGAAATCTTAAATCAAGCTAGCAAAGATGAAGCTGCGCAGATTATTACTGGAATAGCGGAGCAATGGTCTGTTAGCGAGGCTATGGCAGCCTATCGGCTTAATAGCGAAGGCTGGATTCCTAATGCTATATACGAAGCCCTAATTGCAGAATACGTAGCGCGTTGGCGAGCAACTCGGCAAAAAACAAAGGATGAAAGAAGCCCAGATGATGGGGGGCCATCCTACTACGTTGTCAAGCAGCACAAACTTGGGGCTGCTATAATTGAGGTAGTTAGGCGCTCCTTGCGTGACAATGTTTTAACGCACACCAAAGCAGCTCAAATCTTAGGAGTGAAGCCTACTTCGGTAGAACCCTTACTTAGGGGGTATGAAAAAAGCCGTATCAATGCCAGCCCTGCTGGGGCCTCATGATGTATTTGCTCGATGCAAACGTGCTGATTACTGCACATGAAGACTATTATCCGATTGATAGGGTGCCCCAGTTTTGGGATTGGACTCTTGCCAAAGCGGAAGCTGGCATCATTAAAATGCCCTACGAAATACATGCTGAAATAGCGGTGTCCAATGGTCCTCTTAAGGATTGGATTTGCGCTCCTGAAGTAAAAAAAGCACTAGTGTTGAATGAGTCAATTGACCCCGTCTTACTACAGCAAGTGCTTGATGTCGGCTATGGCACGCCTTTGACCGATAGTGATATGGTAAAAATTGGGCAAGATGCATTTTTGGTAGCTTATGGCCTAGTTTCGGCAGCGCGCACCATCATTACTAAAGAGGTATCCAAACCCTCCAAAAAGCTAGGGAATCGCAAAGTACCTGATGTGTGCAATGACGTTGGCGTAAAGTGGATGCGCGATTTCGATTTGTATAAGCAGCTTAACTTTAAAACGGCATAGTCTTTGCGGGTGCCCCCCTCCCGTGCCTTAGGTACCAGTTCAGCACCACCACCGCTGGTGCGCAGACCGCGATTTAGCGCTAAGGCTAGTCATTTTTTAGGGTTGCACGCAAGGTTGCCATTGGAGTTGCCAAATTATTCGCAAGCAATTGATTTGTAATTATTTTTAGATGAGCGTTTGGTTGCAGATAAGGTTACATTTGGGGGTGCCACGAAGGTTGCCTGTGAATTTTAGCAGCATGAGCGCAGCAGTAACAAAAAGTTGCTGCTCGGAGGTGCGCTATCGATGGTGGCGGGGGAGCGCAATTACTCAAATTTACTTAGCCTAGCAACCTTGGTTTTCATATCGTACTCGCAGGCATACGAGGCTTGTCGTTCGGCATTAAATGCATTTTTTACACGCACATCACTGCCCCATAGCACAATCGTATTCGTCTTAATATTTTTTGCCCATTCGAAGTCGCTACCCCAATCCCAATCTACGCCCCAGACTGCAGCTTTTTCTACGAGCCGCCTGCAAGAAAGCCAAACTTGCTCTTCAACTATTTGCTCCGCCTCTTTGTACTCATCATATGTCATGCCTCTCGCTGCTGCGTAGGCTTCATCTTCTGCACGCTTTTTAGCAACAAATTGCTCCTGCGCTACTTTCTCGGTAGCAATCTTTTGTTGCTGCGCTAACGCTTCTGCTTGTTGCATGGATTTCTTTTTTTCAGCGCTCATATCGCAAGAGATGAGGCCACCCGCCAACAAAACACCAAGTGGAATGGCAATCGCAAAAGCTTTAATTTTTCGCTCTCGGCTCAAAGTATCAAAAGGACTAGGCATCCACCCCCCATAGTACGTTATAGGGCCAACCAGAGGGTCTGGTGGCCGGGGAGTTAAGAAACCTGTCATTAGAAAGGTCGCGTTAGCCTTTAGGCTTGCGCCCTGAACATACGCTAGCGCCTCCCCGACCATACGGTAGGGAGTGCTTGGTAACGGCTGCACAAAGCCGCTAATGACAGGGGTTCTTATGCCCCACCGATAGTGCATATCGGCAGGTGCAGGCTACACGGTGACAAAATGATAACAAGTGTTATTTGGCTTGTCAGATAGGGCTTAGCTTGTAGATACCCACAGAAATATATGCGCCCAGCAGACGTTTTTTCTAAATGTTTGATATTGGAAAACAATCAGGTGGCGTGACTCATACATTGCGCTAACACAACTTATACATTGCGCTATAAACGCACAACACATTGTGCTACATCAATAAAATGGACTTGAAGCATTTCTTTAAACCAGCATGCTTAGAGGATGAGTTATCTGCAGCTACTTGATGAACTAGATTGGGATATTGAGTCGAAGCAACGACTGATTGCTTTGCTGCAAGGATTTACGGAAAGGCTAATTAATGCTGAATGGGAAAAGGAACAGCACCCAAACTGCTACCACTGATGCAGTAATCTATTGCAGAGTATCAAGCCAAAAGCAGGTAACTGAAGGTAATGGGTTAGACTCACAAGAATATCGCTGTCATACATTTGCTAAAAGTAAGGGCTACACAGTACACAAGGTGTTTGTCGAAGAGGGTAAGTCCGCTGCCAATACACTTGATGGTCGCCCCGCAATGATGAAGCTAATGGACTTCGTAGCTTCTAGTAAAAAGCCATTCATCATTATCGTAGATGATTTGAGCCGCTGGTCTCGGGATTTGAGGCTACATTTAGATTTACGCAAACTCATCGAAAATTACAGATGCCAATTAGAAAGTGTAAGCCAACGCTTTGGCAATGATGATTTTGGCAAGTTCATGGAATCTTTCAACGTAGCCTTCAGTGAATATGAACGCCAAAACAATCGCAGCCGCGTGCTTCACAGAATGGAAAGTAGAATTAGAAGGGGTGAATGTCCTTGGTCAAGATTACCCTGTGGCTATAAGCGCGTTGGAACGGGTAATAGCAAACATATCGTCAAAGATGAGCCCGCAGCTTCAATTATGGCAGATATTTTTAAAGGCTTTGCCGATGGAAGATTCCAAACGCAACATCAGGTTATCGAGTGGTTGCACCATGAACCACGCTACCTTCAAGTGCGCCACGCAAAGGCAACGCTAACATGGCTCAAGAATGTTTTAAGAAACCCAATATACGCTGGCTATCTGAAGTATGAGAAATGGGGAGTCGAATTGACTAAGGGCAGCCATGAAGCAATAATTGGCATGGATGTATTTGCAGCGGTTCAAGCAAAATTAGATGGCAGAACTAAGCACAAGGTTTATGAGACCAAACGCCCAGATTTTCCATTACGTGGCCATATAGTATGCGATGACTGTGGGCAGCCCATGACTGGTTCTTGGTGTAAGGGGCGTACGACCAAATATTCTTATTATTACTGCAAGAACAAAAACTGTAACGTAAAACGCAAAATGCAGCGCACCTCTGATGTGCACGAATCTTTCGCTAACTTGCTTGGAGAAATAACGCCGCGCCCCCAAGTTCTAAAATTATTGAAATTCATTATTAAGGATGCCTACCAAGCAAAAGCAGAAGGTGCGCAAACAACACAAGCAGCAAAGGCTTCGGAATTAAGCAAACTGAATGACCAAATGAATAAATTGCTGGATGAAATGCTGGATAAAAACAATGCGACGATTAAGGATGAACTACGCAAACGAATTGAGAGCCTACAAATTAAAAGGGATGGCCTCGAACAAGAACTGAAATCTGGCCCAAGAGTGCCTAACATTGATATGATTATAAGCAAAGCCGTGGCATTTATCAGTAGCCCACAGGCAATCTGGCAGAACGGAAATCTTGAGCAAAAAGAAATGGTTTTAAACTTAGCTTTTTCTGACCGCTTACGCTTTAAGGCTGGCGCAGGATTTAAAACCGCCAATATTTCTATGCCATTCAGCGTATTAGGTGGTGAATCACCTGCTTTAGTAAGAGATGGTGGAGCTTAACGGAGTCGAACCGTTGACCTCTTCCATGCCATGGAAGCGCTCTACCAGCTGAGCTAAAGCCCCATCCGAGAATGGTGAGGTAGGCCTTTTAGCATTGTTTTTGGGAAGTGCAAGCGCGGGTTTTAAGCCCACCTCATGCCCGCAGAATGCCATAAAAAACGGCAGTCCACTTTATTCCCGCACTAGCACTTCACGTTTGCCCACATGGTTGGCGGGGCCAACAATGCCTTCTTGCTCCATTTTCTCGATGATGCGCGCGGCACGGTTATAACCGATTTTGAGGCGGCGCTGCACATAGCTGGTGCTGGCTTTGTTATCGCGGATGGTGAATTCCTTCGCCTGTTCATAAAGCGCGCGGTCAGCGTCGGATTCATCTTCGTCGAACATCTCGCTGGTTTCGCCCTCTTCCTCAGGGTCATAGGTCACGGCCGCATCATAGACAGGGCTGCCTTGGGTTTTCAGGTAGCTCACAATCGCCTCGACCTCTTTATCGCCAAGGAATGGTCCATGCACACGCGTGATGCGCCCGCCGCCTGCCATATAAAGCATGTCCCCCTGCCCCAACAATTGCTCCGCGCCTTGCTCTTGCAAAATGGTGCGCGAATCAATTTTACTGGTCACTTGGAAGGAAATACGCGTCGGGAAGTTGGCTTTGATGACGCCCGTAATCACATCCACGCTAGGGCGTTGCGTGGCCATAATAATGTGGATCCCCGCCGCACGCGCCATTTGCGCTAGGCGCTGGATGGAGGATTCAATCTCCTTGCCTGCCACCAGCATCAAATCCGCCATCTCATCGACAATCACCACAATGAACGGCAATTGCGTCATGTCGAGTGGTTGCTTCTCCATAATGGGCTTGCCCGTTTCGGCATCAAAACCCGTCTGCACACTGCGCGTCAGCTCTTCACCACTCTTCTTCGCTTCAGCAATACGCTTGTTGTAATTCTCGATATTGCGTACGCCCAGCGCGCTCATCAGGCGGTAGCGGTTTTCCATCTCTTTCACCGCCCATTTCAGCGCCACCACGGCCTTGCCTGGTTCGGTGACGACAGGCGCAAGCAAATGCGGAATGCCATCATAGACCGAAAGTTCGAGCATTTTCGGGTCGATCATGATGAACTTACATTGCTCGGGCGTGTGGTGATAGACAAGGCTCATGATCATGGTGTTAATCGCCACCGATTTACCCGAACCCGTCGTTCCCGCCACCAGCACGTGCGGCATTTTGGCTAGGTCGGCAATAATCGGCTCGCCTGAAATATCCTTACCCAGCACCAGCGGCAGTTTTGCTTCCGTTTTGCTGTAGGCCGAATCCTCGCATAAATCACGCATATAGACAGTTTCACGGTGCGCGTTGGGCAATTCAATCCCCAGTGCGGAGCGGCCAGAAATAACCGAAATACGCGCCGAAATGGCACTCATGCTGCGCGCCACATCATCCGCCAAGCCAATCACGCGGCTGGATTTAATCCCCGCCGCTGGTTCAAATTCATAGAGCGTCACCACGGGGCCGGGGCGCACGCGAATCACTTCCCCCTTCACGCCGTAATCATTCAACACCGATTCCAGCAGGCGCGCATTTTGGTCGAGCGCGGCTTCACTCAGTTGTTTCACACTCTTCGCGGGAGGTTTTTGCATCATCGCAAGCGATGGCATCGTGTAGTCACCACGCTTCTCGCGCAAATCCAGCGCATCCTGACCGCTATTCTTCTTGGCATTCTTCTGCTCGATACGTTTCTTGGGCTTTGTCTCAAGGCGAGGCTCATCCATTTCCTCTTCGTCTTCCTCGTCCTCCTCTTCCTCGTCGAGCAGGTCTTCCTCCTCCTCTTCGTATTCTTCCTCTTCATCGCGATGACGGCTGCGGAAAAGCGCAATGAATCCGCGCGTTGCATCCCCCAAATAGCCGCCAATAACGCGCATCACATAGCCAATCGCCGCCCATTCATGAAATTTCAGTCCAAGCGCAATCGGCAAAGTTGCCAAAAACAGGATGGCCGCCATTACCGCTGTGCCCCACATACCAATCAGCGGCACCAGCTTATAAGCCAGCAAAATACCCAGCGCACCGCCCGCTTGGTTCATCCACGCCGCATGAGCCGTTGCCGCGACGAGCGCTAACAAAATGCAACCGCACAGAAGGCTCACCAGCAGCGACACCACGCGCCACGCCATGCGCAGCGAATCGTCCTTACGAATTAAGCGCCACGCCCAGCCAAAGCACGAGAACACCACGAGCACACTCATCCAGCCGAAGGTTTGCTTCGCCCCATCCGCCAAATTAGCGCCAAAATAGCCCAATGCATTCCGTGGCGGCGCATCGCTCAGATGGTTGATGGAAGGATCCGCCACGTCATACGTTGAAAGCGCGGCAACAAGCATTACGCCCAATGCGGCACAACAAACGGCTGCTATTTCGCCGCTGCGGTGTTTTACAAACTCAGGCATTTCCACTGAAGGCACAAAACGCGCTAACATCGGCTCACTCCATTTCATTCTTTGCTGTCACCGCGGCAGAACCGCCCTTCGCCAACGCGAAAGTGACATGTATTTCATGGCCTTACCGATGCAAACTGCCCTGTGGCGAACCCAGAGTCTTGTGGCACGCACTATACCAGCCCGCGTGGAGCGAAACAAGCCAAACCACATGAAAACGCGCCCAATTATCAGCTTAGATGGACACTGTTACCATGAAACACAGCCACTCACAGGCGGGCTGGATTTTTATGCGTGGCTGGTCTATGGCTTTTTGTCCATGATTCAAACGGAGTTCTTATGCGCCTCTCACCCGCCTTACTTGTGCTCGCTCTCACCCTCTCACCCGCCAGCCATGCATTGGCTGCCTCGCTTACGGTCGAGGTGGAAGGGGTCACCCACAACGCCCCCATTCCTGCCGAGCAAGCCGTGTGCCTACCCACGGCGGATGGGAAAAGCGATGCTTCAGGCAAGAATAAACAGCCCATCATCCGTTGGAGCAGCGCGCCCGAGGGCGCGGATTCCTTTGCCATTTTCATCATGGACCCCGATGTGCCTGCCGATTTCTCCGATGCTGGCAAAGAGGGCAAAGTGATTGCCGAAACCGCCAAACGTCAGGATTTTTACCATTTCGGCGTCGTTGATATCCCCGCTTCGGCCACCCAATACCCTGCCCCCACTGGCGCCGCGCCTTATGGCAAAGCCATAGCCAACGACATGGGCATGAATAAATACGTCGCCCAAGTGAACGCCTATGGTGGCCCCTGCCCACCATGGAACGACGCGCGCGTGCACCACTATCACTACATCGTCCTCGCGCTGGCGAAGGGCGCCCCTGTCGCGGTTGCCCACCCCATCGCCCATGCTTCTGACGCTGCCACGCGCACCGCAGCGGATGAGCCAAATATCGCAAAAAACACCTTCACCCGCCTCATCACTGGCACGCATGTGCTGGCCAAGGGCACCGTGATTGGCACCTACACCCTCAACCCCAGCGTGAGCAGCACATCACAAAAACGCTGATTGCACAGCCAAATCGATTAGGCTAGCAAGGGCGCGAAGGAAGCGTGGCCGAGTGGTTTAAGGCAATAGTCTTGAAAACTATCGAACCTGCAAGGGTTCCGTGAGTTCGAATCTCACCGCTTCCTCCATAAAATATAGCTGAGGACTCAGGTTCGACCACGAGGCCAACAGGCCGAGGGGAGACGGAGCAACGCGGAGTCAATCTCACCCCATCCGCCACCGCCCCGTAAATACGCTACGGGACAGTTCGGGACAAGCGGTCACCATCACCGATAAAAACTATCCAGATCTATTTTTGTAAATGGGTCTATAGTAACCTGTATGAAAATATCTGCGCCCCAATCACGCATCGTTCTACCGCCTGCATCACGCTGGCATTGGGCATTGCTTGGCTTATGCCTGATGGCGATTGTCGGTCATTTCGCGCTACGTTGGGCTGGCTTCCCAGCGGTCATTGGTTGGGCAGCGGCGGATGTACCGTTGCTTGCTGTAATTGCTATTGGCGGTATTCCACTGGTTCTACAAATACTGCGTAAACTGCTTCGCGGTGAGTTAGGCGCGGATTTATTGGCCGTGCTTGCACTGGTTACGGCAGCGTGGCTGGGTGAATATCTCGCTGCCGCGCTCATCATTATCATGCTTTCTGGCGGTCAGGCGTTAGAGGCTTATGCGATGCGAAAGGCATCCTCCGTCTTGCTGGCGCTGGCCGAGCGCATGCCTGCCACTGCGCGCCGAAGGAACGGTGAGCAAATCGAAGAAATACCACTCACAGATATTGCCATTGGTGATGACATCGTCGTGTTCCCGCACGAGGCTGCACCGGTTGATGGTGTGCTGATTGAAGGGCATGGTGCGATGGATGAGTCTTACCTCACCGGCGAGCCGTATCAGGTGTCCAAAGCGCCGGGGGCGGTGGTGCTTTCGGGTGCGATCAACGGGGAAGCCGTACTGGTCATTCGCGCCGAGAAACTGGCGCAGGATTCCCGCTACGCACAGATTATGGAAGTGATGCAGGAAGCAGAGCAAAAGCGCCCAGCCATGCGCCGCTTGGGTGATAGAATCGGCGCGGTATTCGCCCCGCTTGCATTACTGTTTGCGGTTGCTGCATGGTATTTTACTGGCGATGTCAGTCGTTTTCTAGCGGTGCTGGTTGTGGCAACGCCATGTCCACTGCTCATTGCCATTCCCATCACCCTCATCAGCGCCATTTCGATGGCGGCCAAGCGCGGCATCATCATCAAAGATCCAACCGTGCTGGAGCTTTTGCCCACTTGCCGTACTGCTATTTTTGATAAGACTGGGACACTGACCTACGGCAAGCCGGAGCTTACCGAAATCGTCCCCGCGCAGGGCATTAGCCAGAATGATATTCTGCAACTGGCCGCAAGTCTCGAGCATTATTCCAAACACCCGCTGGCGAAGGCCATTTTGCAGGCAGCAAAAAAAACCAACTTGGCAGCGATTGACGCGACTGAAGTTTCCGAAAAACCAGGCCAGGGGCTTATCGGAATGGTGGCGGGGCATGAAATCCGCGTGACCCACCGCAAGAAGTTACTTCAGCAAATGCCCGATATGGCACCCATTCTGCCGCCCACCGCAGCGGGGCTGGAATGCATCATCATGATGGATGGTCACTATGCCGCCACCTTCCGTTTCCGCGATGCGCCGCGTGCGGATGGTAAATCCTTCATCCACCATCTGGCACCCTCACACCAGTTCAACAAGATCATGCTGGTATCGGGCGACCGCGAATCCGAAGTGACTTATCTGGCGGATCTGCTTGGCATCAAAGAAACATTGGCCTCACAAAATCCCGAGCAAAAAGTTGCCATCGTCCGCGCCGAAACCGCCAGCGCCCCCACGCTCTTTATGGGCGATGGCATCAATGACGCACCGGCGCTGGCATCGGCCACCGTGGGCATTGCGTTTGGCCAGCATAGCTCGGTGACGGCAGAGGCCGCAGGCGCTGTCATCATGGAAAATTCGCTGGTGAAGGTGGATGAGTTGATTCACATCTCCGCCGCCATGCGCCGCATTGTACTGCAAAGTGCCATAGGTGGCATGGTGCTGAGCATCATTGCCATGGGCTTTGCGGCGGGTGGCTACATCACGCCGGTGATGGGAGCTTTACTGCAAGAAGTGATTGATATTCTGGCGATTGCCAACGCACTGCGTCTGACGTGGAGCCGCAATATCGACACCGACTTAAATGGATAATAATTGATGATAATCAAGTAGCTTCTTCACATTCGGATTAAAGCTTCGCCATGAGCATCATGCACCGTATCCGTATCTACCACGCTATTCTGGCAGTGCTCGCCATTCTCGCTTACCTAACCGGCGATGATGACGGCATCCACGCATGGCTTGGTTATGGGGTGGCAGCGGTTCTTGTGTTTCGCCTGCTATGGGCATTGACCGGCAATCCGCATGTTGGGTTGATGCGTTTTTACCCCAAATTCGAAGGGCTCAACTTATTCAATGCGTTTACTCATCCGGCCATTACCAAAACTTTCATGCTCGGTATCGCCGTCAGCCTGCTTTCGGTTACCTCTACTGGCATCCTCATGGATCAGGGAAAATCCATCGGACTTGCCAACACTCAACTGATTGCACCAGCGCTTGCCGATGACGATGAGCATAACAAGAAAAAGGAAAGCTTCGCAGATGAGGCATTAGAAGAAACCCATGAATTTTTTGGAAATCTTCTGCTCATCTTTGTAGGATTGCACGCCAGTTACCTGCTGCTATTCAAACGCCCGCTGGCAAAGTTCATGCTGTTTGTTCCAAGCAAGGGCGCAAAAAAACCTTGAGGCCATTTGCCGCACGCGCGACAACTAAGCTACCCCAGCTTCTCCTCATACCACGTCTCGCCGATGGCGATTTTTTCGCGGCCATTTTTTTCGCGCCATTCGTTACTGTCGCGTAGGCTATAGATGCACCCGCAATATTGCTGGGCATAGAATTCCTCGCGCTTGGCAATCTCATACATGCGCGCGCCGCCGCCCTTCACCCGCCAGTTATATTCCCAGTAGGTCATGCCCTCATACGGCGCGGCCATGCGCACGCCACAATCGTTGATTTGCTCAAGGTTTTTCCAACGGCTGATGCCAAGGCTGCTGGTGATGACGGGAAAGCCATGCTCGTGCGCGTAAAGCGCGGTGCGGGCGAAGCGCATATCGAAGCACATGGTGCAGCGGCGGCCGCGCTCGGGGTCGCGCTCCATGCCCTTGGCGCGGGCGAACCAATCCTGCACGTCGTAATCAGCATCTATGAACGGAATCCCCATTTTCTCGGCGAAGCGGATATTCTCGTTCTTGCGGATTTCATATTCGCGCAGCGGGTGAATGTTCGGGTTGTAGAAAAAGATGGTCAGGTCAATCCCGTTGGCCACCATTTGCTCCATCAGCTCCCCCGCGCAGGGCGCGCAGCACGAGTGCATAAGCACTTTGTTCTCACCGTTGGGCACAGTGAGGTCGACATGCTTAATAATATCCGATGCGTGTTCAGCTTGGTTCATGCGAGGGTGGCATAGCATGGCCGATAATGAAAGAAAAGAATTAGTACTTTACGGCCTGAAGCCCAGCGGCGGGTCTGTTTGGAGTCGAGGATGGCGCAATCGATTGCCCTGCTGCCACATTCTGAGTCGCCATAGAATTAGCAGCAGCTATCAGCTCAGCATTACTGATAATGCCATCTCTACCTGCGAATTTTTCGTACGATACGCCACTGGCCGCCATCGTTTTCTTAATTTCCTCGACGCTTAATTTCCCGTCGCCATTGACATCAAATTTCTTCTTGGCTTGCTCAAGCTCTTTCGCGTTCACAGTAGGCTGAGCTGGTTGAGCTGGCTGCGCTGCAATGACTGGCGTCTCTTTCGCCTTAGTTGTGTCCCCTCCAAAGCCTAGGGCATTAGTCACTGCAGATGTTGCCGAGGATATGCCTTCTATTGCCTTCGATTTCGTAAACGCATACTGAACGTTAACCATGCTTGGTTCGCGACCCTGCGCAACAGCATCCTTCATTTCTTTCAGAGTGATAGCTATCGAGAGTTTTGCAGTTTCTTCAGAAAATGTACTCATAAGGGTCTGACTCTTGACCCCCAGCTTTGCACCTTCTGTTAAGAAGGCACCCATACTCGCGGCTTCTTTGTCCGAGTAGCCGCTTTCTTTCATCAGCGCCTCAACGTCTTTAGCAAGCTGGAAAGACAAAGCTGAATCACCCTTTTGCATTGCCTTGAACCCAGCCATCATCGCATCATCGATTTTTTGATTCAAATCGACCGCTTTCATTGCTTTAATTTCGGAGCTCGATAGCACTGCTTTTGCAAGTTCCTGCGCTTGGGCATCAGTCATGCCCTGACGTTTTACAAGCTTAGCAACTTCATTCAATTGCTCTTGCTCGCTCAGCTTTTCCGAGCGCCCAAAAACTTCACTCTTTCCTGAGATAATCTGGTTATACGTTTGCAGCTTCTCGAGATCCTTACCTTTGCCCAGCTCTGCAATAGTTTTCAGTGAATCCTCAAGAGAAAGCCCGATTCTTTCCTGCGTTACACTCGTACCTTTTTCTTGCGCCTTGGCCTGCACATGCTTGTCACGCTTATCCATGAGTTCTTTTGCGTCATCCAAGGCTTTTTCATCCTTGTTGTTGATGTACTCTTTCAATTTTTTGCGGACTTCAGGGTTTCTAAAGTGCCCATCACTCTGCGCCCGTTCCAAGACGGCGCGCTCTTGCGAACCTTCCTTAGTAGCATTAATAGCTGCTTTAAGACCATTTTTGGAACGCTCAATATGTTCCTCTGCCCCTCTCCTAGCTTCTGCAGGGTGGCTCACGTACTCTCTTTGCAACGCAATAGTTTCAGGGTCTCGGGCGGCGCCTTGTACTGCCTGCGCTGCATCTGGCGCATTGGGGTTAACAAACAACCGCGCTAAATCCTCACGCTCTGTAACATTGTCGAGGTTATAGTTTCTTCCAACTGCCTCAATCCGCTCACGCGCTTCTCTGCTCAATGGGGCGTTATAGGCTTGTTCGTAATGACGGGCCAATACACTAGTACTCTCAGCCTGCGCTTCCGCTATATCAGTCTTGATAGCCCCCACCTGATTATAAACGAGCGCGAGGGTTGTTAAATTTCCACCTGCAATAGCAGCACGCATGCTTTGGATTTGCGAGGCAATCTCGGGCGGCATGGGCGAGCCAGCAATACGCGTCAATTCAGCGATACGAAACTCAAGCAGTCGCTGCAATTCAGCGATCTGATCTTGCTCAGCGCGCTTGGCGCCATCTTTGCCCTCGGCGGCGGCCGTCTCAACGGGGCGCCACACTTTCTGACCGTCTACGATATCTGTATCAAATGCCATGGTCTTAAGCCTTATCGTGTCTCGGGTTGCTCTATCTTATCATAGTCTTTTTGTTTTTTCATTGAGTTTGGTCTTCAAAAAATTGCCTCAACTTTTATCTAAATATGACACAGCTTCCTTAATTAATCGTTAATTTATGCGCCAATAATGGCCGAAATCTCCGTCAATTCTGGCTGCAGTAAAATCCGCGTTGGTGCCAGCACCGCGGCGGCCGAAACGGCCTTGCAAGCCAGCGATTTTGGCATGATTTTACAGGTGGTTGCCTGTTGCAATGCCCGAGCCATAGCGCCGAGGCCCTCACTCTTCGAAGGGCTTGGTTTATCGGCTTCGGCGGTGGCGGATTTTTCGCCAAACGGCCACAGGCCACTGGCCATTTTTTTGGCAGCTGCCAGCTTATTGGTGGCATAATCAACGGCTTTGTCCTTCGCGGAGCCTACCGCTTCCACTGCTTTATCAGCAAGTTGGCTGACTTTTGCCACGGCCGTTTTGGCGACTTTTTTGCTGGTTTCGATGGGGGCCTGCACAAACTCGCCCACGCCACTGGCCACTGCTGCACTTGCGTGTTTCGCATGGCTCCACGCCGCATTGCCCAGCTCCACCGCGCGCTTCACAGGGGCGGATTCCATCACATCATCGGCCACTTCCGAAATGGCGACGGTGATGCGGGTCCATTGTTGGCTAACTTCCTCAGCCACCTGCTCACCCGCCGCCGACATGCGATCGAGAATATTGCCAAACGGGGTGGCGGAACGATAGCCAAACCCATGAAATACTGGCGGACCCACTACCGCTACGGCGCTGGCATGCGTCACCTGCTTCACTGCGCTGATGACGGTATGAGCAAGGCTTGGCGCTGCTTTGGCCGCCTGCTCCACCGTCGCAATGGCGCCGTAGTAGGCCGTGGCTTTTTCCACCGTGGCTTTTTCTTGGGTGCCAAAGCCCGTAGCCAAGCCAATATCAGCGGCCATGGCGCTTAATTTATGGGTGGGCAGTCGGCCTTTGCCATCGCGCGCTTGGGTGCGGGCGGCCTGTATTTCATTTTTTGCGGCCAATGCGCCGGCGCGCATCGTGTCGGCTTGGGTGCGGGCGTGCATAGCTTCCTGATGCGCCTCGCCGTGCGAGCGTTCCATCAGTTGGTGCGAGAGATGATGCAGAACCTCAGATTCCTTAAGCAGCAGCGCCGCTTGCTCCTCGATTTTTTGGATGAGCGCCTGCTCTTCGGCCTCCGCTGCGGAGTGCAGCAGCCCCTCCTCGCCCTCACCAAGCGTGGATTTATGCCCCACATGGGCGGGCTGCATGGCCGTGGAATGCGTCATCGTGGTGCCTGATAGTGCTACTTTCATAGTGTCACTATAGCAGGGTATTGTTACGGTTTAATGAC
>JAMHWA010000077.1:0-14233 GCA_035911175.1 Alphaproteobacteria bacterium | reverse complement strand
TCTACTTCCGCACGACCGACGTGACGGGCGTAGTAACGCTGCCAGCGGGTGTTGAGATGGTGATGCCCGGTGACAACGTGAAGATGGAAGTTCTGCTCATTGCGCCAATCGCAATGGACCAAGGTCTTCGCTTCGCGATCCGTGAAGGCGGCCGCACCGTCGGTGCTGGCGTCGTCGCGAAAGTCATTGCGTAACTAGATTAGCCAATAAAAAGATAAGCCGCGAGGAGCAATCTTCGCGGCTTTTTCTTTGCTCGGCACTTGCATCCTGCAAAAATTCGCGCTAGTGAGGCTCTCGATTTGTTGTAGGGGTGTAGCTCAGCTGGTAGAGCGACGGTCTCCAAAACCGTAGGCCGCAGGTTCGATCCCTGTCGCCCCTGCCAATAAAAGCCCCTGATTTGGGCTTTTTTATTGGCCAGTGCTAGGCTCGTCCACGCGTAAAGGTTTGCGAATAGCTTCATGAGTGTAACGATTTAGCGTTGGCGCGATGGCTTCGACGAGAAAACCCTGTCGTGCGAAGGGCTGCCAACCATAGCTATACAAAAGATACAGACCATAAAAATGGCCGATACCAACGGTACCGACCATTCTCATTGCCAACAAACAAAAGGTTACTTCTTGTGCGGGGTTGGATTGGTCATTACCGAGGTTTTTTTGCGTGTCTTCACGCCCGCTTCTCTGCGCATCTCTGTGCCGTACGCGGATATTTCATCACGCGTGAGATAGCCATCTCTGTTCAGGTCAGCATTAGCGAACATCTCGCGGGCACCCGCTTCATGTTCGGTGGTGCTGACTAGCCCATCACTATTCATATCCATCATGGTCATCATGCGATTGAGCATTTTGTTATGATCCGAAGCCGAATGCTCGTGCGCAGCGGCTGGTAATGCAGCGAACGCAGCAGCGATTCCTGCAAAAATGAGTGTCTTGTTCATAAGAAATCCTGTTCGAGTGGGTGAGGTCACGGCAGAGGATTCTGTCGCGAGTAATGGTAAACTATTTTGATTTAGCCGGTGCGCGGCTGGTGAAGTGGTTGGTATGCTCACGCCGCGCCGCGCGACGTTTATCAACCGAGTAATCCGGCCCAAGCGAGTCCGCATTCTTCATTGGTTGCCCTTTTTTTATTTGTACGGCAATCACTTTGCCAGTGTCCTTGGCGGGTGTGCCAGCGTCGATGTCTAGGCCAATCGCGATGAGTTTGTGCGGGGCAGGTTTTCCGGTTTGCGGGCGCTTCGTAGATTCTTTTTTCATAACACTCTCCTGAGGTGGTTGAGGTCGCGCCGATTGCTCAGAGCGACCTCGGTTCGGAATCGAACTATTTGCTGGTTTCGGTCACACTTTCGACAGTTCGGCCATCTACCACTTTTTTGTGGGTGCTTTTCGACGAGCCATCATGCTTCACGTCTTGCGTGTTGGTAATCGTAGTGGTGCGCTTGTTCATCAGACCTTTGGGGTCACTGATGCTTTCCGTTTGCGCTGTATTGTCGACGTCGCCGTTGCGGTGCACTTCAACATTCACTTTTTCTTTGAGCGTCGTCGAACCAGCGGCGTTAGTTTTTTTTGTTTTGCTCTCCTCAGTGTAGTTCCCTTTGGAGTCGCTTTCGACCTTGGTTTTCGATTCATAGGTTCTATCCGCCGCGAAGGCCGATGAGCCAACAGTGAGAGCCGTAATGCTAGCAATGAATAAGGTACGCGTTTTCATAAAATATCTTTCTAAAAAGTGGGTTTCGCAGAATTACGAAGGGTAGAAATTAGTTTGAGTTAGGCACTAAGCGGTTAAATGCATCCTGCGCGGCTTCGCGCGCCTCTGCCCACTCCAATTTTGAATCACCGCGCGCGATGTTCCAGTTGTTGCGTAGTGATGGCTCGAGATTATCGAAGTTCTGGGCTGGGTTCGCGATGTAGCCGTCGATCCCTGCGCGATAGGCAGGGCGATAGCTTTCATAATCGTGCCCCGCGATGATATAAGGGCGCGTGTGGTAGTTCTGGCCCCAGTAGGTTTCCTCGGCCAATGGGTTCACATTACGTGCCATTTCTTCACCCGTGACGCCGCCCAAGGCGCCCCCAACGGCTGCACCGGCTACCACACCCACAGGCCCAGCGACTGCCCCGACGATACCGCCGACCGCATCAACGATGGCCATTCCCAGCGCGCCACCCAGTTCGTGCCCATGTTCGGAGATTTTGCTATTGGGGTCTAACGTGTTCGAATCCTTTAAATTAATCACGGGGGTGTTGGCATTTGCAGCATTGGTCATAACGGCTCCTATCAATGGGTTGTATGAGCCGTGACCATTGTCCAACGCCCATAAAAATACGAGATGGGGTGCGCTGTTATGAATAAAGTAAGCGTAAAAAGGGCATCCCTGCGTGCGGATGAGGCAACGCTAAATACCTTTCTTTTTTATATATCTGTCAAATGGTTGTTGGGTAACATGGTGCGCAGCCATGCTGTGATGCATTGCGGGCAATTCTTTAATGATAAAGCCTGTGGGTAAATTAATTAAACATTAATCATTTTGTCGTATTGTCACCCTACGAAGATGAAGTAAATGGCTAAAATGCTTGCTATTTTATCGTTCGGCTTAGGGTATCATTAATCTTTCTTGGTTATGGTATCTTTATAAGGAGGGCGTCAGATCCTCCATCGCACAAGGGATGGCCAAGCAAACCACCGAACGCTTTTAACATCGGTGGACGTGAAGTGAGCATAGAAGAGAACAGTTCGGGTAAGACCCTCGACGCGACACTCGCAGCACTCGCCAGCAATGTGCGTTTGCCCGAGGGCGTGACGAGTGGCG
This sequence comes from Alphaproteobacteria bacterium, assembly GCA_035911175.1. Classification (GTDB taxonomy): domain Bacteria; phylum Pseudomonadota; class Alphaproteobacteria; order Rickettsiales; family UBA3002; genus QFOX01. The sequence goes on along the minus strand of JAMHWA010000077.1, from coordinate 11,433 downwards.
ACAAGCCCCTTGCCGAGACTGATTCAGCCTTAGGGCTCGCCAGTAATGTGCGTTTGCCCGAGGGCGTGACGAGCGATGACCTGCTCTATGCAGTGACCGAAGCGGCGCCTTCCGCGTTCGAGGAAGCAGCGCGCGCCTTTATTGCCGAGCAACAAGCCCCTGCCAAAACTGCTCCCGCACTGGCCTTGGTGGAGAAGGACGCCGAAGCGAAAGCGCTCGAGGAGTTGAAGCCCCTCAAACAGTTTTACATGAAGCAGATCGAGGAGTTGATCAGCAAGGCAATGGACCCCGATGTGATTGCCGCCCTGCGCGAAGTGCTGAAGGAAATTGGCCTCGCGAAGGACGCCAGCAGCATCTCGGCCGCCCTTGCCAACGCGCCTTCTGCCGCCACCGCCGCCATGGCGAAGGTGGAAACGCCTGAGCAGCAGGTCGAGCGGTTGTGGAACGATGTGAAGGAAATGAATAAGAAAATAGATAGCGCGTTTGATGACCTGAAGGCCAAAGGCGTCGTGTTCGACGAAGAGGACGAGAAGAAACGCGAAGAACTCAAAAAACGCATTGCCGCAGGCGACTTCGCCGCCCAGCAAGAGCTACAAAAACTCGAAGCGCAGATGGTGGAAAAAGCGAAACGCGACCACCCCGAGCTATCAAAAGAAATTGGCGAAGTGGAGAAGCTGCTTAAAGAACGCGAGAAGGTGTTTAAGGAGTATATCGAAAAAGCTAAGGAGCTTGGCACTAAGAGCGCAGATGATATCAAGCGTGATGAGAAGGCGTTCAAGGAGAGTGAAGAGCAGCTCAAGAAAGAAGGTGATACTGCATCGATTCTAGAGAGCATTGAGAGGCTCGAGAAGCAACACAAAGAACTGAAGCAAGCTCAGAAGCCAGATTATGAGCGAACCCGCTTGCCAGTCGCAGATGCTGCTCAGGCTGAGTCTAAACAACCAGCCTCGTCGCCTCCAATTGTAGCTAAAGTCTCTGAACGTGGAATGGACTAGCGCGCAACAACTTTCGGTGACTTCTGAATAAATTGGCGTGCCTGTTCAACGCCCGTGTCTACACATTGACCGATGGTTGTTCCAATAGCATTGCGGAAACATGCATCGGTTACGATTTGTAGGGCGGCGCTGTTGGCATTCTCGCTTGGGGCTGGAATTTTACCAGTTTTCGCTGCATCAAGTATGGTCACGGTGAACGCTGCATCGAATGCGCTCCCTTGCGTTAGATAGAAATCTTCCACGGTGCCTTTGCTGTTATTTCTAATTGGCATAATGAGAGGTTGTTGTTGGGTGGGGTACGTTCCACGGACATTGGGAAGATTATTGGCTTCATGATAGGCACGCAGAAGCTTTTCTGCATTACTGTCGGTTGGGTTAAAGCCTTTATCTGCCGAAATAGCCTTGTATGGCCCCAGCAATTCTTGGTCTGGGCGCGCTGCTTTGGCGGCTGGGTTTGCATCGACAGTGGCGCTATGTTTAAGAAGTTCTAAGCACAAAACGCCAGCATCGGCTTGAGGGAAACCCTTCTCTCGGAGTTCTCGAGTTGATTGCGCCTGAAAGCCGCTCATGCATTGCGCACGGCGATTGTAGTATTGCGAATAGCTTTTGATGTCTTGTAATTCACGAGCCAGTGATTTTTTCTCTGCTTCAGTTGGCATCTTCGTCTCCATCTTTCTGTGCATCTGTGGGTGCTTGGTGCGCCCGTTCATGAATGTAACTTAACGCGTTATAGTGTCAGTTTGATGACAGTTGTGTGAAGCTTTTGTGACAATTAACAGCTTGTTAATAAATCGGGCTTTTTTACCGCCTTGGAGTGTGAGTGTGCGGCAAAGCTTTGGTTTTTGGCGGCACTGTGCTAGAGGAATCAAGGATAGGAGAGCCGCATGGCCGCGAACTACATCATCGAGATGATTCCCCAAGGCCGCTATGTGCGGGTGAGCGCGGTCGACCCCCAAACGGGGCTCGAGGCCGTGCTGGTGGGCGATGCCAGCCAATCGCCTAAGGTGCTGGAGCGCTTGGCCGTGCAAAAACTGGAGTTTTTGCTCAAGCGCGGGCAGGGCTGAGGGTTGGGGTGCATCTGCCACTTGCATCCCCTTGCTTTGCCTGATAAATAATCCAGCTTCGACAACAAAAAACACGACAAACAACGCGAGGCACCATGAAAAACCTAATGCTGCGTAAAACGGTGGCACAAATCCAAGCAGAGGCGCAAAGCACAGGCTTGAAGCGCACCTTGGGCAAATGGAATTTGGTAAGCCTCGGCATTGGCTGCATCATCGGCGCAGGGATTTTTGTGATGACGGGAACCGCCGCCGCCAACCATGCGGGCCCCGCCCTCATGCTCAGCTTTATTTTCACCGGCATTGCCTGCGCGTTTGTGGGGCTCTGCTATGCCGAGTTGGCCTCGGTGCTGCCCATTTCTGGCAGTGCCTACACCTATGCCTACGCCACGCTGGGCGAAGGGCTTGCGTGGGTCATGGGCTGGCTGTTGCTGCTCGAATATGGCGTGGCCGCGGCTACCGTGGCGGTCGGCTGGGCAGGCTATATGAATAGCTTCCTGCTTGGCTTTGGCGTCATGATTCCACCGGAACTCACCGCCGCCACAGGGCAGGCCGTGAAAGTGACGGATGTCTACCACCCCATGTTCCAAGCCGCTGGCTACACGTTCGGTGCGGCGGGCGAGCTGCTCACTGCCTCGGGTGAGGCGGTGAAGGGTCTGTTCAACTTGCCAGCCTTCATCGGTATTGGCGCGGTGACGGCACTGCTGATCGTTGGTGTCAGCGAATCAGCGAAAGTGAACAATATCATCGTGTTCATCAAGGTGGCTGTGGTGTTGGCGTTTGTTTTGATTGGTGCGTTCTATATCGATACGGCGAACTGGCATCCGTTCATCCCTGAAAATACGGCTCCTGGGGTCTATGGTTGGGATGGCATTTTCCGCGCTGCGTCCATCATCTTCTTCGCCTATGTTGGGTTCGAGGCAGTTTCTACTGCTGCTCAGGAAGCCAAAGACCCGCAGAAGGACATGCCGTTTGGTATTCTCGGCTCGCTGCTGGTATGTACCATTCTCTATATCGGCGTCTCGGCGGTGCTGACGGGTATTGTGCCTTACCAACAGCTCGGCGTGGCTGACCCAATGGCAGTCGCCGTCGATAAGATTGGCCTTGGCTGGTTTGCGTTCCTCATCAAAGTAGGCGCTATTCTTGGCCTCAGCTCGGTGATGATGGTGCTCATCTATGGCCAAACACGCATTTTCTACGTCATGAGCCGCGATGGGTTGCTGCCCGAGATGTTCAGCAAAATCCACGCTAAATTCCACACGCCACACATCAACACTATGCTGGTTGGCTTGCTGGTGGCGATTGCGGCTGGGGTGACCCCCATCGCGTTGCTGGGCGATTTGGTGAGCCTTGGCACCTTGCTCGCGTTCATGATTGTGTGCTTCAGCGTGCTGTACCTGCGCAAAAAGCAGCCCGATCTGCATCGTCCGTTCAAAACTCCCGGAGCGCCTATCACCCCGCTGCTGGGTATGGCGACGTGTGGCTACCTTGTGTACTCCATCTTCTTCGGCGGCTTTTTTGAATTCACAGCCAGTGGCCGCGAAGTCTTGATGTATACAGGGCCCTACATGTTGGTGGGTGCTGCCATTTATTTCATTTATGGCCGCTCGCATAGCAAGCTTCGCTTGGCACAGAACCCGCTTCCGGGCGATCCTGTGTTCCTTGCCGAGGAACACGAGAAACGCACCGACTAGCGATAAATACTTGCCATTGTGGCGGGCGTTGGTTAAACCACGCCCGCCCACGTGGCGGTGTGCCGATGTAGCTCAGCTGGTAGAGCAACTGATTCGTAATTAGTAGGTCGCAGGTTCGATTCCTGTCATCGGCACCAGTTTCTGTTTTATTTCGACCCAGTGGGTCGAAATAAAACGAAACTCATGGGAGTCTAGGGTTTATCGAGCGCCGCTCGGCGGTGCGATGAAAAAGCCTTAGATGGACATGTGAACACCAACCCGTCTGGATGGATTCGAATAGATCGGTTCTCACATGCAAAATGGTCGTTGATATGGAAGCACTAATGCAATCGCAATCGATGTATTTTGCATCCTTGATTGGTGGTATTGCGTTTGCTTTATCTGGGTTCATTGTTGGCACAAAAAAAGAACTGGATTGGATAGGTTTATTCCTGCTTTCGTTTCTGACTGCAAATGGCGGAGGGATATTAAGGGACATACTTGTGAACCGTATGCCTGTTGCATTATCCAGCAATGAACCTTTTATAATATCATTGGCAATCACAGGGTTTGGGCTCCTGTTTAAACTACATCGTCAGGCCGCGCTTGAAAGCCGCTGGCTTTTTGTCCTTTGCGACGCGATTGGGCTGGTGGCATTTGCTATTACAGGAGCGTTGGTTGCATCCGTTGCGAATGCGCCTTTTTTTGGCTATATCATGTTGGCGTTTTTAACTGCCACTGGTGGTGCCATCCTGCGCGATATTCTGGTTAATAATGTGCCTGAAGTTCTCCACTCAGGGTTTTACGGCAGTATTGCCGTTCTCGTGGCAGCGATCATCTATCTTTTGGATGAGCTGGATTGCGCTACCCCAACCCATCTGCTGATTGTTGCTATCAGTGGTGTTCTATTGAGGCTTCTTGCCTACCATCACCGCTGGCAGCTACCTAAGTCTTGAGGTGGTGTCACCACGGTAGGCTCCCGCCATCCAGCTTCGGTGGGGACTTGTAAAAATCTGTCTAGACCCTTAATAACCACTTGCAACGTTTCAACTCAGTACGAGTTAAGTCGGTGAGCACCAGTTTCTGCCTATAGAGGGAGCTTCCTATAGATCCGTTTTCACATGCAATGGTCGGCGGTACAGCGGCAGTGCTGGGCTGCAAGCAATCGCGTATGCTGCGGCTTGCGGCGCTGTGTGGCATCACTGCGGGCATGGCGCCCGATTTGGATGTGTTGATAAAAGTAGCCGATGACCCCATGTTCGGGCTTGGCATGCACCGTTATTTTACCCACGCCCTCGCGTTTGCCCCTGTGGGTTCCTTAGTGGTGGCTAGTTTGCTGTGGCTTATGATGCGTAAGCATCTAGCGTTTCGCTGGGTCTATCTGTTCTGTCTCATTGGCTTTGCTATGCATGGGTTACTTGACGCGCTCACTAATTACGGCACGCATCTATTCTGGCCATTCACGAATCGCCGTGAATCATGGAGCATTATTTCCATTGTTGATCCAATTTTTACACTTACCCTTTGTGCGCTGTTGATTGTTGCGGTGTGGAAGCGCGCCAGAAAATTTGCATGCATGGGCGCTGCATTCGCTTTGGTTTATTGGGGTCTTGGCTACTATCAGCGCGAACAGGCAACGGCTGCCATGCGCGAACTTGCCCTGTCGCGCCAGCACAGTGTCGAGCGCTTCGAGGTGAAGCCATCGCTCGGCAATATCATCGTCTGGCGTGGGCAATACCAGCATCAAGGAAAAATCTATATCGATGCGTTTCACATCAGTCCGTGGCGCGGGGTGGTGGTATATGAGGGCGGCTCGTTGCCGCTCTTCAAAGCACCTAAAAAATTATCCGCCACCCAACAGAAGGACCTCGAATACTTCACCTTTTTCTCGGATGGCTGGGTTGCCTATGCTCCGAATAATGAAGGTTTGATTGGTGATGCACGTTTCGCCATGTTGCCCAACCAAACCATGCCGATTTGGGGCATTCGCTTGCAGCCCAAAAAGCCTGACGCGCATGTGCTATTCGAGAATATTCGTACGCGCAAAGCGGGCGACGTGGCGACTCTCTGGCAGATGATTCAAGGCCAGCCAATATCATTGGCGGCATTGCAATAGCTACTGTGTTGCGTTCAGCTGAAAGCGCACAGTGACAGTGTTCTTCACCCATTCTTCGCTCTGCCACGTTCCTTGGCCAACGCCAAAATCGTTGCGATGCAATGTCAGGCTTCCCGTGGCCAGCGTGTAGTTGGCCATAGGTTTAAGCGAAAAGGGCAAAGTGATATCCTTGCTTACGCCGCGTATGGTCAGCTTGCCCTTGGCTAGATAGCTGCCAATGTCTGGTTTTGTGGCTGGATTGCGACTGATAGAGGTGGAGGTAAATTTCGCTGTGGGGAATTGTTTCACCGCGAACCAATCATCCGTCGGCAGTGCCTCGCGGCGGTCTTTATCATCGGTGGTGATGCTGGCAATGTCGATCGTGACGTCGATTTTTCCTTGCTCGGGCTTGGCGGGGTCGAACTCGATGATGGGGGTGAATTTTTTAAATTCACCCGTGAATTTTTCGCCCGCCTGTTCCGCCTCAAACGTGAGGCGTGATTTGGCAGCGTCGATTTTCCACGGGGCTGCAACAGCAGTGTTAGCTGCGCCAACAAGGAAACAGATGCCAATATAGCCTAAACTACGCATCGCGCTTACAGCGGCTGCAATTCGGGCGCATACGCGCCAGCAGGTTATCTTTATTGACGAATTGATGTTTCAGCGCGGCGGCAACATGCAGCACAATCAGGCCAATAGCGCCATAGGCCAGCAATTCATGAATTTCCTCGAACCAGTCTTTTGTTGCTTTGGCATCGATCCCCGCAGGCATCGGGATAAACGGAACTTCGAACAGCCAGAAAAATTCAGTAGGATATTTGCGCATTGCCGAGACCATCAGCCAGCCTGATAGGGGCATGCCCACCATTAGCACATACAACGTCCAATGCGCAGCGTGAGCGAGGAGTTTTTCGTGCGGCTTCATGCCAGCGGGCAGGGCAGGTGGCGGGTTGAGGAAACGCCAAATGAGTCGGAAAATGGAAAGCGCCAGCACCGTGATGCCAAGCGATTTATGGATGGTGTAAGCGGAGAGTTTGAGAGTGATAGGCAAGCCCTCCATCACCAAACCAAGACCTAACATGAACACGATAAGCACCGCCATCACCCAATGCAGGGTGATGGCGATTGCGTCATAACGTGCGGTGTTAGTATCCATTGCCACTACTGTTGAACGAACTCGGCATTGATTTCAACAGGAACATCGTCGCCTACCATATCTAGGCCGTAGGTCATGCCGAAATCCGAACGCTTGATGGTGGTGGTGGCTTTAAAACCAATGTCGTGCTTTTGGAAGAAGATATGGTTGCCGCCGCCGATGAATGTAGCATCAAGGACGATGGGTTTTTTAACCGCAAGCATGCTCAAGTCGCCATAAATTTTTCCAGTATTCGGGCCAGTTTTCTCGATTCTCGTCGAAGTGAAGGTGATCGTTGGAAACGTAACTACGTTGAAGAAATCCTTGTTGCTGGTGTGAGCCGTTAGCTTAGGATTATTCGCATCGAGGCTAGCGGGATTGATAGTTGCCTTCACACTGCTCTTTTCAGGAGTCTTGGGGTCGAGCACGATGGTGGCGTCGAAATCGTTGAAGCGCATCACGTAATCCGCAAAGCCCATGTGCCGCGCCTTGAAGGTTATGCTGGCGTGGGTTTTCTCAAGCACGTAGGTGCCAGCAGGTGCGGTGGCAATATCGGTGCTCAACGTAGCGGCTGCTGGTTTTGCGGCTGCTGGTGCAGGAGTCGCGACGGCTGCAGCTTTTTGTTCAGCAGCAAAAGCAGGCGAAAATGCAAGCAGGGCAAGGGTGGTAGTGGCGAGCAAGGTGCGGCGCATAAGAACTCCTAAAAGTTGGGATGGGATGAAATAGCTATAAATTTTGATACACCTATAGCAGCGCATTGAGCAATAAAAAAATTTACAGTATACAATAAGTTACTAAGTATCGAAGACCAAATCACGGGGATTGATTTGCGAACATGAAGCAACGCTTGCATCGCACCCGCAAACCCCCTAAAAGCGCGGCCATGACTGACATAAGCAAAATTCGTAACTTCTCGATTATCGCCCATATCGACCACGGCAAATCGACGCTGGCCGACCGCCTGATTCAGGCCTGCCATGCGGTGGAGGAGCGCGATATGCATGCGCAAATGCTCGATAACATGGATATCGAGAAAGAGCGCGGCATTACGATTAAATCGCAAACCGTGCGCCTGAACTACAAGGCGGCGGATGGTGAAACCTACATCCTCAATCTGATGGATACACCCGGTCACGTTGATTTTGCTTATGAAGTGAGCCGCTGTTTGGCTGCGTGCGAAGGTTCGTTGCTAGTGGTGGATGCGTCGCAAGGTGTTGAGGCGCAAACGCTAGCGAACGTGTATCAGGCGCTCGATAACAATAATGAAATTGTGCCGGTGCTGAATAAAATCGACCTGCCCGCTGCCGAGCCCGAGCGTGTGGCGCAGCAGGTGGAAGATATGATCGGCATCGATTGCACCGATGCGCTGCATGTCAGCGCCAAATCTGGCCTTGGTATTCCTGCGTTGCTCGAAGCGATTGTGAAACGTGTGCCACCACCCAAGGGCGATGCCAAAGCGCCGCTGAAAGCACTGCTGGTCGATAGTTGGTACGATACGTATCTGGGCGTCATCATCCTCGTTCGGGTGATGGAAGGGGTGATGAAGAAGGGGCAGAAGATTCGCTTCATGAATGCGGGCATTACCCAAACGGTGGAAGCCGTGGGCGTCTTCGCGCCGAAGAAAACCACCGTGGCCGAGCTCGGGCCTGGGGAAGTGGGTTATATTCAAACCGGCATCAAACTGGTCGAGGAATGTAACGTGGGGGATACGATCACCTACGAAAACAACCTCGCGGCGGAGCCGTTGCCAGGCTTCAAACCCGTGCAGCCAGTGGTGTTCTGCGGTCTTTATCCCACCGAATCAAGCGATTTTGAAAACCTCAAAGACAGTCTTGCCAAACTACGCCTGAACGATGCGAGTTTTAGTTTTGAAACGGAATCCTCCACCGCGCTGGGCTTTGGCTTCCGCTGCGGTTTCCTTGGCCTGTTGCATCTCGAAATTATTCAGGAGCGACTCGAGCGCGAGTTCGACCTCGACCTCATCACCACCGCGCCGAGCGTGGTCTACAAAATGACCATGCAGAACGACAAAGTTGTCGAGCTGCACAACCCTGCCGATTACCCCGATCCGACCCTCATCAAGATGATGGAAGAGCCGTGGATCCACGCCACCATTTTCGTGCCCGATGAATATCTCGGCAACGTGCTGGCGCTGTGTACTGAAAAACGCGGGATTCAGGCGAACCTGACCTATGTCGGCACGCGTGCGCTGGTGGAATATAAATTACCTCTGAACGAAGTGGTGTTCGATTTTTATGACCGCCTTAAATCTGGCTCCAAAGGCTATGCCAGCTTCGAGTACCATATCGATAGCTATAAAGAAGCCGATTTGGTGAAGGTCTCCATCCTCGTGAATGCCGAGCCTGTCGATGCGCTCAGCATGATTGTTCACCGCACACAGGCCGACCCACGCGGCCGCGCGCTGTGCGGGCGCTTGAAGGATCTCATTCCCAAGCATTTGTTCCAAATTGCCATCCAAGCCGCCATCGGCGGCAAGGTGATTGCGCGCGAGACAATCAGCGCCATGCGTAAGGATGTGACCGCGAAATGCTACGGCGGTGATATCAGCCGCAAACGCAAACTGCTCGATAAGCAGAAAAAGGGTAAGAAACGCATGCGCCAAGTGGGCAATGTGGAAATCCCCCAAGGCGCGTTCATCGCCGCACTGAAGATGGGCGACGAGTAGTAAACTAAGCTCGTGCCTTGCTAATCTGCCCCCAAATGCCTATCTTTAGGAATATCCTTGGAGGTTCTTATGCGCCTAGCCCTGAAATTCCTATTAGTCACCATCCTAGCTCCCTTGAGTGCTAGCGCCGCCGAGGCGGTGAAGCTCGATGCGATGCAGGAATATGTGATTCGCCAAGGCGGCACCGAGCAGCCGTTTAAAAACAAATATTGGGATAATAAGGCCGAGGGCATTTATGTCGATGTGGTGACGGGCAAGCCATTGTTTTCCAGCACCGATAAATATGATTCAGGCACAGGCTGGCCCAGCTTCACGCGGCCGATTGATGATAATGATATCATCAAGAAAACCGATAGTGCGTTCGGCCTCGACACGCGCACCGAGGTGAAATCCAAATCGAGCGATGGCCATTTGGGGCATGTGTTCAACGATGGCCCGAAAGAAAAAGGCGGCTATCGCTACTGCATCAACTCCGCCGCTATGCGCTTTGTGCCCAAGGCTGAAATGGAAGCCAAGGGCTACGGAAAATATCTGGCGCTGTTTGCGAAATAGCTGACTACGCTAAGCAGCGTCGGCTTCAGCGGCTAGGGTAATTTCTGGCTTAGTCATCCCTTCAGTAATAAGACCGTTTACTTGCTCATGATTCCAAACAAGCGCTCCAGTCAGATTGCCTGCGCCTTCAATATCTCTTGCTACGCTCTCGCGATCACTTGCACTGATTTCATATCCCCGCTGCGTCGAAATAGCTGCTCTCTCAACAGGATACTTAATAGATTTCTTTGCTTCAGATTTTTCGCTGCGAATAGCTTCAAGAATGATGACGGCGTCTTTGCCAATGCGAATGGCGTTCTCATCCAGCAAGTAATCCTCCGCCTTCGGCCATTGCCCCATCGCATGCAGGGAGCCTTTGTCTTTGTAAGCATCGGCGAAGATGTGGGCATAGAGTTCTTCCGTCACATGCGGCGTGAAGGGGGCGTAGAGTTTCAGAATGCCATCCAGCACATAATAGAGCGTGCGAACGGCGGATTGTTGGGCGGCTGCACTTGTGCTGCCATCCTCGTTATAGACGCGCTTTTTAATGAGTTCGAGATAGTTGTCGCAGAAATCCGCCCAGAAGAATTGGTTGGTGGCATCCAGCGCATCGGCATATTCGTAGCGCGCGAAGGCATCCGTCGCGGCCACCACGGTTTGCTGCAAGCGGCTTAAAATCCAACGGTCGAGCGTTTCGGTGATGGCGGCATCCGTTGCGGCGGTGGTGGGTGCGCTGTCCATTTTGCTCAAATGAATCGCCGCGAAGGCGGTTGCGTTCCACAATTTGCCGACGAGTTTTTTGCCAATCTTCAGCAAGTCGGGCGAGAAGGCGGTGTCGGCGCCGAGGCGGCTGGTTCCCGCCCAATAGCGTACGGCGTCCGTCCCGCGTTCCTCGATGAGGGCGACGGGCGTGACCACATTGCCCTTCGATTTGCTCATTTTCGATTTATCCTCGGCCAAGCACCAGCCCGAGATCATGAGGTTCTTCCATGGGATTTGCTCGTTATGCAAATGCGCTTTCACAATGGTATAAAACGCCCATGTGCGGATAATTTCGTGCGCTTGCGGGCGCAAATCAGCGGGGAAGAGTTTGCCAAAGCGGTTAGCATCGCTCGCCGTTTCAGCATTTATTCCATGCGCGGAAAGCTGCGGGCTGATGGAGCTGGTTGCCCATGTGTCCATGACGTCAGCATCGGCAATCACTTCATTGCGAGTGTAGCCAACGGGTAAATCAACTAGCGGGTTGCAAGGAAGTTG
>JAMHWA010000076.1:0-68610 GCA_035911175.1 Alphaproteobacteria bacterium | reverse complement strand
CTGCGCGAGAAGGAATTCATCCGCGCCCAAGGCATTGCCACCGCGCCCTTCGCGCCCGTGCGCACGCAGGAAGAATTGATTGAAGCTATCAAAACCATTGGCACGCCGAGCGTGCTTAAAACCTGTGAGATGGGCTATGATGGCAAAGGGCAGGTGGTGATTAAATCGCCTGAGGAAGCCGCGAAAGCATGGTCATCGCTGGGTAAAACCGAGTGTATTCTCGAAGGCTTCATTAACTTCAGTGCCGAGGCATCTATCATCGTCGCGCGCAGCACGTTGGGCGAGGCGCGGTGCTATCCGCTGGTGCAGAACATTCACCGCGATCATATTTTGCACAAAACTATCGCCCCTGCGCCGTTTATTAACGAGCATCAGGAACAGGCAGTGAAGATTGCCAAAACCCTCGCCGAGGCGCTGGATGTGGTGGGGTTGCTGGCGGTGGAATTGTTTGTGACCGACCAAGGATTGCTAGTGAATGAACTGGCGCCGCGCCCGCATAATTCTGGGCATTGGAGCATGGAAGGCGCACCGACGGCGCAGTTTGAGCAGCATGTGCGCGCCATTTGTGGCTGGGCGCTTGGTGACACCACGGCCTATCGCCCGTGCGAGATGACTAATCTGCTGGGCGATGAATGGAAGCTGTGGGAAGAATATGCCAAAAACCCCGAGGCACACGTGCATCTCTATGGCAAAACTGAATCCCGCGCTGGCCGCAAAATGGGCCATGTGACGATGGTGAAACGTTAGCGCGCCACGCCTTGTTCATGCTGAATGAGCCACAAAGCCTGCATGCGGTTTGGGATGCCTAATTCTTTGATGGGTAGAATGCCTGTCGAGTTTACAGGGATATTGGCATCCATGCTTTTTGCTAGACGATTCATAATCGTTGCTAGCTTTGCTTCTGGCGTCAGGGGTTTTAGCGCTTCGTCTTTATAGTTGCGCTCGAAGTAAGCATTTATCCGTTCGCATGTTGCGCTATCGCCAAAAAAGGTGGGTTTATCATCCAACGTTAGTAATTTTACATATCCTTCGGTCAAATAAAGAATGGCCTCGGCGCAATCATTGAATGTTGCCGTATTCACGTTTAGCCCCTCGCCAACTTTTCCCTCATGAACTGAACTTTTTAGGTGGGCTCGGTTATTAGGCGAATTTTTCATAAGAGAGCTCTCAAATTGGTGGAACGTTAACGCCCGACGGATTGTTCGGGATGGTTCTGAATGAGCCAGATGGCTTGCATACGGCTAGGAACGCCGAGCGCTTTTTGAGGTTTTTTCTCATCTTCAGATAAGGCGAGTCTATTTATAATCGCTGCAACGCGTTCCAATGGACTTAGTTGAGACAGCTCTGGAGATCCTAGATTTTCGTTATAAAATCTTATGGCGTTCATAGAGATGGGATTGCCAAAATCCCCTTTGAATTGCCAACGTCCATTGACCGGTTCCAGTTGAAGGTGACCTTCGGTGATGTACGATAATGCTTTGACACATATATCCATTGTTGCCGTATTCACCTTCAGCCCTTCGCCAACTTTACCTAGTTGGCTTGCAAATGTTGGCTTGATTCGGTTGTCTGGCTTATCCGTCATGGTGCCATAGTACACGACAGAACTGTATTTTGTATGACAATTCGGTGAAGATTTATGGGCAGTATCAATCTGTGCAGGGCGTAATATGGGCCATGTAAGGATGGTGAAGCGCTAGCGTTCAATTTCATTGGAGTGTTGGAACATCCACAGCATCTGCATGCGGCTTGGGGGGCCACAAGGCGCATGGGCATCGAGGCTTGAAGCTAGCCGATTGATTATATGGGCTATCCGCACGACGGGAGGCACTTTAGAAAACAACTCATCTTTTAATGATTCTTGAAAGAAATAGCCAATCATTCTCGACTCTTCGGAGCGATCTCCGACAAGTGCGATTCGGTCATTTATGACGGTAAAAGCTAAAACACCTTCAGAAATGAAACCAATAGATTGATTGCAATGCGCTAACGTCGCTGTTTGGGGAGTTAGGCCCAGACCGCTTCCGACTAATTTAGTGCCTGTAATTTTATTTTTGCTCATAATACTGAGCGATATAGTATGCAGATGGCTGTAATAGTATGACAATTCGGTGAAGATTCGTGCCCAAACAACCCCCAAAAGCCCCATGGAAGACGCCGAGCCCCACCAAGGGCAAGGGCTAAAAACTGACATCTGAGGAAATAGCCCAAGCGCGCGAACGAGCGGAAAAGGCGGGACGCCGTTATCCTAACCTCGTTGACAATATGGCGATTTTGAAACTGCGCAAAAACGCGTGGCGAGCTGCCCTGATAGCGAACTAGCGACTTATAAAGCTATCAGATTGAAGATTTCTTAGAAGCTCCACTCTTTTGGGAATCCCAGGAGTGGTAATGGGTTCTATTGTGTCTAAGAATGCCGCAAAATGATTTATAGCATTCGCAGCAACGGAGGCAGGGGTGCGGTTTTCTTCGTGGTCGACGTATTTTTTTAGCAGCTCTCTGAAAAAGAATAAATAAGTCCAGATCTTGGGGTCATTGCCATAGGCTTCGTTTGCTTGAACCCGAAAGCCAGTGTCGTGTCCAAGCTCCAAATCAAGCATGCCTGATGAGACCATTCTGAGTGCAATTTGGCATTGTTCTAATGTGGTGTTCTCAATTCGTAGTCCACTATAGAGCAACACGCCGTTCGGCGTGACACTCGTGGCGGAAACTTGAGGTTTTGGTTTGGACGACATGCGGCGACATTAACAGCGTTGTAGGCCAGTAGTATGACATTTATATGAAGATTGGACGATGACGGCACACAAAAAAAGGGCGGGAATTGCTTCCCGCCCTTGATTTTAAAGGGTTTGGGTCGACTAGAAGTCCATGTCGCCCATGCCGCCCATGCCGCCCATGCCAGCAGCGCCGCCAGCAGCAGCTTTCTTCTCTTCTGGCTCGTCGGCAACGAGGGCTTCGGTGGTGATCATCAGGCCAGCAACCGATGCGGCGTCTTGCAATGCGCAACGCACTACTTTGGTTGGGTCGATGATACCAGCTTTGATCATGTCGGTATATTCGAGGCTTTGAGCATCGAAGCCGTAGTTGGTATCGGTGGATTCAAGCAGCTTGCCAGCAACCACTGCGCCATCCAGCCCAGCATTCTGGACAATTTGGCGGATTGGAGCTTGCAGCGCACGCTTGATGATGTTGATACCAGCGCGCTCGTCGTCGTTCGCGGCTTTGATTTTATCCAAAGCGCGGGTGGCGTAGAGCAGGGTGACGCCGCCGCCTGGGACGATGCCTTCTTCAACTGCAGCGCGGGTAGCATGCAATGCATCATCCACGCGGTCTTTGCGTTCTTTCACTTCCACTTCCGTCGCGCCGCCCACTTTGAGAACTGCTACGCCGCCGCTGAGCTTAGCGAGACGCTCTTGCAGTTTCTCTTTATCGTAGTCGCTGGTGGTTTCTTCAACCTGCGCCTTGATTTGCGCGCAGCGTGCTTCGATGGTTTTCTTGTCGCCAGCACCGTCCACAATCGTGGTGTCTTCTTTGGTGATGGAAACTTTTTTCGCCTTACCGAGCATGTTGAGGTTCACGGTCTCGAGCTTGATGCCCAGATCTTCGCTGATGACCTGACCTTGGGTGAGGATCGCGATATCTTCGAGCATCGACTTGCGACGATCGCCAAAGCCAGGAGCTTTCACCGCAGCTACTTTCAGGCCGCCGCGCAGTTTGTTGACCACGAGGGTAGCAAGTGCTTCGCCTTCAACATCCTCGGCAATGATGAGGAGTGGACGTTGCGACTGAACAACCGCCTCGAGCACTGGCAGCAAAGGCTGCAGCGAGGAGAGTTTTTTCTCGAAGATGAGGATCAGTGGGTTCTCGAGTTCAACCGTCATTTTCTCGGCGTTGGTCACGAAGTATGGCGAGAGGTAGCCGCGGTCGAAGTTCATACCTTCTACCACGTCGAGTTCAAAATCGAAGCCTTTGGCTTCTTCTACGGTGATGACGCCTTCTTTACCCACTTTTTCCATCGCTTCAGCAATTTTATCGCCGATGGTGCGGTCGCCGTTCGCCGAAATGGTGCCCACTTGCGCGATTTCTTCGTGCGACTTGATAGGCTTGCTAACTTTTTGAACGCTTTCAACAATCGCGAGCACAGCTTTATCGATACCGCGCTTGAGATCCATTGGGTTCAGGCCAGCTGCAACCGCTTTGCTGCCTTCGCTGAAGATAGCTTGCGCGAGAACGGTTGCGGTGGTGGTACCATCGCCTGCGAGGTCGTTGGTTTTGCTTGCCACTTCACGCAGCATTTGGGCGCCCATGTTCTGGAACTTGTTGGAAAGCGAAATTTCTTTCGCCACGCTCACGCCATCTTTGGTGATGCGTGGTGCGCCGTAGGATTTTTCGATCACCACGTTGCGGCCTTTAGGCCCGAGGGTTACTTTAACAGCATCGGCCAGAATATTGGCGCCGATGAGGATTTGGTCGCGGGCACTGGTGCCGAAGCGAATTTGTTTAGCCATGATAGTCTCCTTGAATAAGTTTTACGTTAGTTACGCAGCTTTTTTAGCTTTCGATTTGTCGACGATGCCGATGATGTCGCTCTCTTTGAGCACGAGCAGGTCTTCGCCATCGATTTTGATTTCAGTGCCACCCCATTTGGTGAACAGCACAATGTCGCCGACGCGAACTTCCATTGGCACGACGCGGCCAGATTCATCGCGCGCGCCTGGGCCGCAAGCAATCACTTCTGCTTGGATGGGTTTTTCTTTCGCCGTATCAGGGATGATGATCCCGCCAGCGGTTTTTTCTTCAGCATCGATGCGGCGTGCAATTACGCGGTCGTGCAATGGGCGAACAGATGTCATACGAACCTCCAAAAAATTTAATCAGTAGTATTTCCTATCCTCGAAATGCCGTACCGCGAAGGCTAAAAATCGCTAGGTTTTCTGCGGTGCGTCTCGAGAAGCGTGAGGGCATATAGGCAGGTTGTGCTGGGGTGTCAAGAAGGGGGCGTTATAAATATACAATCACACAGCACCGACGAAAGCCTAAACTCGGTTATTTGGCATAGTGCTTGCATCTAAAAGGGCAGGTAATTCAAGCACGAAAGGGCAAAAGCCATGGATATCTCTGCAAATTCGTACATCCCAACGTCGTCTGCAACTTCAGAGAAGAAAAATTTGCCGGGCATGGATGCGGATGCAATTATTGCTGCGGTGCAGGCAAAGAAAAATACACGCCCCCTCGTGCAAACAGTGGAGGAGGCAGACGCTGCCGCCAAAGCACGTAGCGACCAGACCATTGCCGATTTTCAAGAATATATGAGCAAGTCGACGATGGATAAATACATTGAGGCATGGCTGAAGAAGCATGGCCTCACGAAAGAAGACGTCGAGAAAATGAGCCCTGAGGACCAGCAAAAGATTATGACAAAAATGAAAGAAGACATCGAACAGGAAATTAAACTCTCGATGGAGCGTAAGCAGAAGCCTCTCAATATACTCGTTTGATGATTGATTGAATTCGCTTGGCCACAAAGGCGCGACCCTTTACAGGTGTCTTGGTTCAGGGAGCGAATATGATTCAGCGCAAAGCGTTTTTAAAATGGTTGTTTATTACATCGCTATGCGGCGGGCACAGCTTCTTTTGGGGGTTGTCGACACAGGGCAGTCCCGTGGCGATGGTGCTGGGAATTTTGACGCTGGCACTGATGTTTGCGGTAATTGAGTCGCATGGAAAATATCAGGCGCGCCGCGCTACGGCACCGCGCCTTGCCCGCGCACTGGATGGTGGCGTGAAATTTCGCTGCTGGCTGGCGGTTTATGTCGTGCTCTCGATACTTCTAAATCTTGATTCCAAACTGGGCAATGGTTGGCTTGGTACACTGCTCATGTCGCCGTTTATGGGGGAATTATACGTGGGCATGGGGGCGCTTTCGCTGTCAGGCATGATCACGGGGATTAATATGGCGGATTGGGGTAAGTATGGCGTTGCCACAACGGCTGACCATTTCATCGCCACCTACCTCACCACTATTTTTACTGGCCTTGCGCATACCATTATCCTCGCGCTGCTGTGCTTGGTTGCCTATGGAATCGTGCGCCTGCGTAGTAAGGATAAAAGTAAGGCCAGCGTGCCCAATGACGGTGCGCCCAAGGTATGATTTTCACTCCTCCACCACCCAATTGCCCATTATGCCCACGCCTAGTTACTTTCCGTGAGGCGAATGCGGCGCAGTTCCCGCAGTTTTTTAATGGCGCGGTGCCGCCGTTTGGCACGCTGGATGCGCAGATGCTGGTGGTTGGCCTTGCCCCTGGATTAAAGGGCGCAAACGCCAGTGGCCGCCCTTTCACGGGCGATTTTGCAGGGGATGTGCTTTACTCAGCATTGGCCAAGCATGGCTTTGCGAGCGGAAATTATGACCCTTCACGCCTGATGCAAAAATCGGATGACGGCTTCACCCTGAACAATGTGCGCATCACCAATGCGGTGCGCTGTGTGCCGCCTGAGAACAAGCCAACACCCGTTGAGGAAAAAACCTGCAACCCGTTTCTCATTCAGGAAATTGGGGCGATGAATAATCTTAAAATCATCCTCTCGCTTGGCCTAACCTCACACCAAGCGGTGATGCGAACGTTCAAGCTGAAGGTGAAGGATTATAAATTCGCGCATGGGGCAATCCACGCGCTGCCCAATGGCTTGCTGCTGCTCGATAGCTATCACACCAGCCGCTATAATGTGAGCACGGGTAGGCTGACGCAGGCCATGTTCGATGCAATTATCGAGAAAGCGCGCGGGATGCTCTAGGCGACGCTTTCCGTTGATTTGGCTAAAAATATGGCTTATGCGGCAGCTTTATCTCTTTCGAAAGTTGCTTCTGCCCATGTCATCTTCTGTTCAACCCAAGTTTCTTTCCTCGTTCGGCCGCAACCGTGGGCGCAGCCTTAGGCCACACCAGCAAGGGTTGGTGGATGATTTGTTGCCGACATTGGCGCCTAAGCCGCAATCGCCGATGGAGGGGTATGCGAAACTTGCCCTCGAAATCGGTTTTGGTGGTGGCGAGCATCTGTTGGCGCAGGCGGCGCATAACCCCGACACGTTGTTTATTGGCTGTGAGCCGTTTATTAACGGAGTGGCGAAATGCTTGGTGGGCATCGAGGCTCAGAAAATCAAGAATATTCGTCTGTTTACGGACGATGCGCGCAAGTTGATCGAGGCGCTGCCCGATGCCTGCCTCGATTCGGCGTTCATTTTATTCCCCGACCCATGGCCGAAGGTGCGGCACAATAAGCGCCGCTTGGTGAATGCGGAAACGTTAAGCATGTTGGCTCGCACCCATAAAAAAGGCGGCAGGTTGCTGTTGGCGACGGATCATGTCGATTATAGCGTGTGGATGCTGGAAGTGCTGCAAAGCCATCCCGATTATGTATGGACGGCGCAAAGCCAAGCCGATTGGAAAAATCCGCCAAGTGATTGGACGCAAACGAAATATCAGCGAAAAACAACGGAACAGGGCAGGGAGCCCATGTTCTTTGAATGTGTTCGGCGTTAGCTGCGCTTGTCGATAGAATCCCTAGAAAAAGCTTGAAGTGTTGAGGCTTTGTTAACGCTTATATGCTATGCTTGACTGATGTAAATGCAGCTTTAACTGGTTCTTTAGCTTAAATGGGTGAGAAATATGAGTGATGATTTAAAAAACGGAGCCTGTACCGTTGCGGGCATGGTTGTTGGCGGAGCCGTTGTTGCAGGTGGTGTTACAGCCCCTTTAGCGATAACTGCGGGCATGGCAACAGCAATGGGTTGCGCACTACTACTCAATGAAAATGGCGTAAAAACGGATGGCGTTAATATACCGTCGGGTATCGATAAAAGTGCTCCTGTAGTAAGCGCTAAGCCAAAAAATGAGACCATTGAACGCTAGTCTGACTCGGACTAGCGTGGTCTACCCCCCCAAGATACTGCTTGCAATAAACTGTAAAATAGCAGATAAGCCCTACCAACAAACATTCATACACTCGCAAAGAGGTGGCCCACACGGAGCCGCCTTTTTTGTTGCTTAAGGAAAACCGATGCATTCGTTGGCAGAAAAAGTTGAAGCGGCGATCACGCCTTCCATTACCGACATGGGCTACACCATTGTTCAGGTGAAGTTTTTGGAGGGCAAGAAGTCGCAAACGCTACAAATTATGGCCGAGTGGCCCGATGGCCGCATGGGCGTCGAGGATTGCGCCATCATCAGCCGCCAAGTTTCGGCCGTGCTGGATGTGGAAGATATTATCCCGACCGCCTATCGCCTTGAAGTGAGCTCGCCGGGTATTGACCGCCCGCTGGTGAAGTTTGCGGATTATGCGCCTTACATCGGCCACACCGTGAAAATCGAGACTGTACTGCCGATTGATGGCCGCAAGCGCTTTACCGGCGCCATTAAGGCCGCCGAGGGCACCGATATTATCGTTACTGTGGATGGCAAAGATCACAGCTTGCCCTTCGCCGACATTCAATCCGCCAAACTGGTGCTGACCGATGCGTTGATTAAGGCGCATCAGAAGCGGCAAAAAGAGGCATCGTAGTTTAACCAAATACACATAACGAATTCACCTTAGGAGTTTAAAATGGCCGTTAACCAAGTAATTCATGGTTCCACCGAAATGTTGCAAATCGCCGAAGCAGTGGCGCGCGAGAAGAATATCGATCGCGACACGGTGCTGGATGCGATGGCGAACGCGATTGAAATCGCTGGCCGCAAAAAATATGGCGTGGAGCACAACATCAAGGCCGAGATTGATAAAAAGACGGGTGCCATTTCGCTGTTCCGCCTGACGGAAGTGACTGAGGACGCGGCGGAAGCTGCGGTGGACGAGGAGGGCAACAGCACCTTTAATGCTGTTCAGCAAATCACCGCCAGCCGCGCGAAAAAGAAATTCCCGAAAGCTACTTATGCTGTGGGCGATTTCATTCGTGATGAATTGCCACCGATTGATTTCGGTCGCGTAGCCGCCCAAACCGCGAAGCAAGTGATTGTTCAGCGCGTGAAAGACGCCGAGCGCGAGCGCCAGTACGACGAGTTTAAAGACCGCGTGGGCGAGATCGTCAACGGCACTGTGAAGCGTGTGGAATATGGCAACGTGACCGTCGACTTTGGTCGTGCGGAAGCGGTTATCCGTAAGGATGAGCTGATTCCTCGTGAGAATTTCCGCCCCGGTGATCGCATCCGCGCCTATATCTTCGATGTGCGCCGCGAAAAATCAGGCCCACAAGTGTTCTTGAGCCGCGTTCGCCCTGAGTTCATGGCGAAACTGTTCATGCAAGAAGTGCCCGAGATTTACGATGGCATCATCGAAATTAAAGCCGTGGCGCGTGATCCAGGTAGCCGCGCGAAAATCGCAGTTCTGTCGAACGATTTCTCGGTCAACCCTGTGCTTTCGTGCGTCGGTGTACGTGGTTCGCGCGTGCAGGCCGTGGTGAACGAATTGCAAGGTGAGAAGGTGGACATTGTTCACTATTCCGAAGATCCCGCGACCTTCATCGTGAACGCCCTCAGCTCCGCTGAAGTGAGTAAAGTGGTGATTGACGAAGATTCCGGCCGTATCGAAGTGGTGGTGCCCGATGACCAGTTGAGCCTCGCGATTGGCCGCCGTGGTCAGAACGTGCGTCTTGCTGCGCAGCTGACGGGCTGGAGCATCGACATCCTCACCGAGGAAGTTGAATCCGAGCGCCGCACGCAGGAATTCAACCGCCTGAGCGAGCTGTTCATTGAAGCGTTGAACGTCGAGGAAGTGATTGCGCACTTGCTGGTGACGGAAGGCTTCAGCAGCGTTGAAGAAGTGGCTTACGTGCCAACCGAAGACCTCGCGAACATCGAAGGCTTCGATGAGAACGTGGCCGAAGAACTCAAGAGCCGCGCGGCGGAATACCTCAAGGCGAAAGAAGCCGAAGTGGCCAAGAAGTTTAAAGAACTTGGCGTGGAAGAGGCGCTTGCGAAGCACGAAGGTCTCAACAGCGACATCGTTCTCAAACTGGCTGAAGGTGGTATTAAAACCATGGATGACTTTGCTGGTCTGGCAACCGATGAGTTCTTCGAGATGGCACCGAAATCCGGCATCAGCCGCGACGACGTGGAAGCCATGATCATGAAGGCGCGTGAAGCATGGTTTGCCGACGAGAAGAAGGCATAGTCAAGCGCAGAGCTGAAAGCCATGAGGTTTTAGCTTTATGTCGGATATATCGCCTATAGCTAGAACCCCGCGGCCTGCTGCTCAGGGCTCGTCTGAGCGGACCTGCATTATTACCCGTGAGAGTAAACCCAAGGCGGAGTTGATTCGTTTTGTGGTGGGGCCCGATGATCGCGTGGTGCCTGATTTGGCGGGGCGGCTTCCCGGGCGGGGAATGTATGTTACAGCGTCCAAGTTGCTGGTGGCAGAGGCGATTGCCAAGCGCGCATTCTCGAAAGCGGCCAAGAAACAGGTGAACATTCCCGATGGTTTGCTGACGACCCTAGAAAGCCTGATGGCGCGGCGAGTGGCGGATTCACTGTCGCTCGCGCGCAAGGCAGGGCAGGTGACGACAGGGTTTGAAAAAGTAGAAGCGGCTTGTAAATCGGGCAAGGTTGAAGCGCTCATCCATGCCGATGATGCGGGTGAGGATGGGGTGAACAAACTAGCATTTTACACTGGGCCAATCTTCGCTAACCTGCCGCGTGACTTGCTTTCTGAGGTGCTTGGGCGCGAGAATGCTGTGCATGCTGCGCTCACCCATGGCCCCGCCGCTGCGTTTTTTATCGAGGAGGCGCGCCGTTTTACTTTATTTCTTAGCTGAACTGCACTATAAGCCCTCACCTCACTAGAAAAATATTTGAAAAGTACTGGAATAGATGCATGACCGATAACGGCAATACCCCCAAAAAAGACGCGCTGAAGCTCAGCTCGCCAAGCACGCTTTCGCTCACCAAAACCGTTGAATCTGGCAAGGTGAAGCAGAACTTTCAGCGGGGTCGCAGTAAAACAGTTACCGTAGAGGTCAAGAAAACCCGCACGTTCAGCCAGCGCGCAGGTGGCATGGTTGAAGTGGATCGTGGTACATCCGAAGCGGCGAAACAGCGGATGCTGAGCCAAGCCGAGCGCGAGGCACGTTTGCGCGCGCTTCAGCAAGCAGAAAAAGTTGATGAATCCCGTCAGCAACAAGAAAACTTCACGAATTTCGAGCGCGATGTAGAAGAAGCTGAGGCGGATGAAGTAAGTGTGGAGGCAGCGGATACGTCTGTATCAGCTGAATCAGCACCTAAGCCTGCCGCATCGCCGCATCGCTCGCCGATGGATGAAATTGCTGCACGCAACATGGAACGTTTACGCAATGCGCCATCGAACCGTTCGAGCATGACAACAGCAGCAGTTAAGAAACCAGCGGTAGCCAAGCCAAAACCAAATTTTGGTGCGCCAGCTGCTCCACGCGGGGCAGAAGACGAGAGCGCCGAAGCCAAAGCAAAACGCACCAAAGCCGCCGAGGATGTCTCGGAATACAAGCGTGGTGGTAAGCTGACGATTGCACAAGCGCTTGGCATGGGCGACGATATTAAAGTGCGCTCTATGGCACAGGTGAAGCGTCAGCGCGCGAAAGTGTTGAAGAAGAGCGCCAGCATTCCTTCCAGCCAACAGGAAATGATTGTCCGTGAGGTGCAAATTCCTGAGGTGATTACTGTACAGGAGCTCGCTAACCGTATGGCGGTGCGCGCAGTGGATGTAATCAAAGAGCTGCTGAAGCTCGGTACGATGGCCACGGTGAACCAAGCGATTGATGCCGACACGGCGGAGATTATTGTGGAGACGATGGGCCACAAACCAAAACGCGTGAGCGATGCGGATGTGGAAGTCCACATTGATAACGAGATTGATTCGCCAGAATCGCAAACGCCGCGCCCACCCGTGGTCACCATCATGGGCCATGTGGATCACGGTAAAACTTCGCTGCTCGATGCATTGCGCAAGACGGATGTGGTAGCAGGTGAGGCGGGTGGCATTACTCAGCATATTGGTGCTTATCAAATCACGCTTCCTGGCAGCGAAAAAATTACCTTCCTTGATACCCCTGGCCACGAAGCGTTTACCGCTATGCGTCAGCGTGGCGCGAAGGTGACGGATATTGTGGTGCTCGTTGTGGCGGCGGATGATGGCATCATGCCCCAAACGATTGAGGCAATTAACCACGCCAAGGCAGCCAACGTGCCAATCATTGTGGCCGTGAACAAAATCGACAAGCCCGGTGCGGATGCAAGCCGCGTGAAAACCGAACTGATGAACCATGGCCTCGTGCCTGAGGAATTCGGCGGTGACACGATGGTGATTGAAGTGTCGGCGAAACAGAAAACGAACCTCGATAAACTTCAGGAAACCATTCTCCTGCAAGCGGAAGTGATGGAGCTGAAAGCGAACGTGAATCGCCGTGCGGCGGGTTCGGTGATCGAGTCGAAAGTGGATCGTGGCCGTGGTGTGGTCGCTACGCTTCTCGTGCAACGTGGCACCCTTAAAGTGGGTGATTTGATCGTGGCGGGTGGCTCCTATGGCCGCGTGCGCGCACTGGTGAACGATAAGGGACAGAATATCCAAGAGGCTGGCCCAAGCTTGCCTGTTGAGGTGCTCGGCCTCGACCAAGCGCCAGAGGCGGGCGATGAGTTCGCAGCGGTGGAGAACGAGAAATCGGCGCGCGAGATTGTGGAATATCGCCGTGAGAAAGAGAAAAAACGCGTGTCGCTAGCTTCTGCCAAATCGGTGGATCAGCTGTTTGCGATTGCGGGCAAAACCAGCGCCAAGGAATTTAACGTCATCGTTAAATCTGACGTGCATGGCTCGGCAGAGGCCATTGTTGGCAGCATGAACCGCTTCAACGGTGACGAAGTGAAAGTGCGCGTGTTGCACTCGGCGGTCGGTGCTATCAACGAATCCGATATCACACTCGCCCAAGCAACGGGCGCGATGCTGATTGCGTTCAACGTGCGCCCAACGCCAAAAGCCAAGGAATTGGCAGCCGCGCAGAAGGTGGAAATTCGTTACTACTCCATCATCTATAACGTGATCGATGATATTAAGGCCGCGCTGTCGGGCTTGCTATCGCCAGAGCGTCGCGAGAACTTTATCGGCTACGCCGAAATCCGCGAGGTGTTCAACATCACCAAGTATGGCAAAGTGGCGGGCTGTATGATCACCGAAGGTGTGGTGAAACGCGGTGCGAAAGTGCGCTTGCTGCGCGAGAACGTGGTGATTCACGAAGGCACGCTGAAAACACTGAAGCGCTTCAAGGATGAAGTGAAGGATGTGAAAGCCGGCTTCGAGTGCGGTATGGCGTTCGAGAACTACGAGGATATCCGCCAAGGCGATATGATCGAGTGCTTCGAGATTCAGGAATTCGCACGCACCGTTGAGGCGCGAGTAGAGTCCAAAGCCGAAAAAGCTGACGACGCAGCGAACGCGTAAACACGGAGAATCTGGCAGTGGAAAAAAGCGGCAAACGACCACCCAGCCAGCGCCAACTTCGGGTGGGCGAGGAAATTCGCAGTGCCCTCGCGATGATTTTCGCGCATGGTGAAACGCATAACCCGATTCTGGATGGTTCATCCATCACCGTTTCCGAAGTGCGCATCAGCCCCGATTTGAAGAACGCCACCGCCTATGTGATGCCGCTGGCGGGCAGCAATAAAGAAGTGGTGATGGAAGCACTGAAGGACAATGCCAGCCGCCTGCGCGGCATGGTGACACGCAAAATCATCCTGCGCACATCGCCGCGCATTGCCTTTAAGCTCGATACCTCGTTCGAGGAAGCGAACCGCATCAACCTACTGCTCAATAGTGAGCGTGTGCGGGCGGATGTGATGAAGCCAGCGGATGATGAGCAAGCATAAAAACCCCATCCACGGCTGGATAAACCTCAACAAGCCACTGGGCATCACCAGCGCGGCGGCGGTGAATAAGGCGAAGTGGCTGCTTAAGCCCTCCAAAATTGGCCATGCGGGGACGCTCGACCCACTCGCGACAGGTGTTTTGCCCTTGGCGCTGGGTGAGGGGACGAAATGCGTGAATTTGCTGATGGATGCGAAGAAAACCTACGAATTTTCGGTAACGTTCGGTGAGCGCCGCAGCACCGAGGATGCAGAGGGTGAGGTGATTGCCACCAGCGATAAACGCCCCACCGAAGCTGAGATTCGCGCGGTGCTACTCCAGTTTACGGGAGAAATAAGCCAACTACCCCCCATCTATTCCGCCCTGAAGGTAGATGGCAAACGCGCCTATGACCTTGCCCGTGCGGGGGAGGAGGTGGTGTTGGAAAAGCGACCCGTGACCATCCATGCGCTTGAATTACTTGGTTTTGAGGCTGGAAAAGCCCATTTCCGCGCGATCGTATCGAAGGGTACCTATATCCGCAGTCTTGGGCGCGATATTGCGCAGGTGCTTGGTTCAGAAGGTTATATTTCGCGGCTGCACCGTGCGGCGGTCGGTCCATTTACGGATGCTGAGGCGATTTCGCTGGATTTTCTGGAAGAATCGGTGCATAACGCGCCACCGCCAGAGGGATATTCCCAATGGCTTACACCACTCGAACGTGCGCTGGACGACATCCCGGCGCTGACGCTTGATGGTGGGCAGTGGAACACACTGCGCCATGGCCAACGGGTAACCTTGGCCAGTCACCACCCCGATACGGAGCAGCTCGCGCTGCTTTTTGAAGGGAAATTGGTCGGCATGGCGCGGATTGTGGGGAATCAGGTGATTTCCAATCGGCTGCTGAATTTATAAACCCGATGTCGTGAGAGAGAACTACCATGAGCATTACCGCTGAGCGCAAGCAAGCTGTTATCAAAGAAAACGCAACCGCTAAAGGTGACACTGGGTCGCCCGAAGTACAAATCGCTCTGATGAGCGAGCGTATCAACAACCTCACCGAGCATTTCAAAACCCACGCGAAAGATCACCACTCGCGTCGTGGTTTGCTCAAACTGGTATCGAGCCGCCGTCGTCTGCTCGACTACCTGAAAGCCAAAGACAGCAAGCGCTACAGCGCATTGATTGCTAAACTGGGCATTCGTAAATAATACAATCGGGCGGAGCCTTAATGGTTCCGCCCGTTTCGTTTAACGGTGGCTGGCTTTGTGTGTGGCTGGTGCATCGTGTAGGATAACGCACAAAACAGGCTCCCGCCTGATGGAATCGCGGAACGTAATAGAGATATAAATTTTGCGGTCGTGTCGTTCATAGGGAACGCCACTGAATGGATGGGGGAAAAGAAGGAAACTACTATGTTTACAATTACTAAAAAGACTATGGAATGGGGCGGTCGCCCACTCACCCTCGAAACAGGTCGCATTGCGCGCCAAGCCGACGGTGCAGTTCTTGTTACCTACGGTGAAACGGTTGTACTTTGCGCCGTTACCGCTGCCAAAGCCGCCAAGCCAGATATCGACTTCTTCCCGCTGACGGTGAACTACATCGAAAAAACCTACGCTGCGGGCAAAATCCCAGGTGGCTTCTTCAAACGTGAAGGCCGCCAGAGCGAAAAAGAAATTCTTGTATCGCGTCTCATCGATCGCCCTATCCGCCCAATGTTCGCGGAAGGCTTCTACAACGAAGTGCAAGTTGTCTGCACCGTGATGAGCCACGACCTTGAGAACGATTCCGACATTCCAGCATTGATTGGTGCTTCCGCTGCGCTCGCGCTTTCAGGCGTACCATTCATGGGCCCTGTGGGTGCTGCTAAAGTTGGCATGATTGATGGCCAGTTTGTGCTGAACCCGATGAAATCGCAAGAAGCTGATAGCACCCTCGACCTCGTGGTGGCCGGTACGCGCACCTCGGTGTTGATGGTGGAAAGCCAAGCGAACGAGCTGAGCGAAGAGCAAATGCTTAATGGTGTCATGTTCGCACACAGCAGCTTCCAGCCTGTGCTCGACCTCATCATTGCTTTCGCCGAAGAAGCCGCGAAAGAACCATGGGATTTCGTGGCGCCAGAATATCCTGCTGACCTTAAAGCAGGCGTGAAGGCGATTGCTGAAAGCAAGCTGCGTGCGGCGTATGCTATCACCGGTAAACAAGAGCGTGTTACTGCGATCAACGAAGCGAAGAAAGCCGTCAAGGAAACCTACGTAGGTACCGAAGAAGGCAAATTCTCCGAGAAGCTTGTTGGTTCGGTGCTGAAAAAGCTGGAGCAGGACATTGTTCGTTCCGCGATTGCGAAAGACAAGCAGCGTATTGATGGTCGTAACCCTGACCAGATTCGTCCTATCACCTGTGAAGTGGGCATTCTGCCACGCGTGCATGGTTCGGCATTGTTCACCCGTGGTGAGACCCAAGCGATTGTGGTGACCACGCTGGGCACCAGCCAAGACGAGCAAATGATTGATGCGCTCGAAGGCAAGTACGACGAGCACTTCATGCTGCATTACAACTTCCCTCCGTACTCGGTGGGTGAGGCTGGCCCGCTGCGTGCACCAGGTCGTCGTGAGCAAGGACATGGTAAATTGGCGTGGCGCGCGTGCCGCCCAATGCTGCCAAGCAAAGAAGGCTTCCCATACACCATCCGCGTTGTTTCCGAGATTACGGAATCGAACGGTTCGTCGTCGATGGCATCCGTGTGCGGCGCAAGCCTCTCGATGATGCATGCAGGTGTGCCACTGATTCGTCCTGTTGCAGGTATTGCGATGGGCCTCGTGCTTGAAGGTAAGGACTTCACCGTTCTTTCCGACATCATGGGTGATGAGGATCACTTGGGCGATATGGATTTCAAAGTAGCGGGTACCGAAGCTGGTATCACCTCGCTGCAAATGGACATCAAAATCCAAGGTATCACCGAAGAGATTATGAAAATTGCCCTCGCGCAGGCGAAGACGGGCCGTATTCATATCCTCGGTGAAATGGCCAAAGCGCTGACTGCACCTGCTGAAATGGCAGATACGGCACCACGCATCACCACCATCAAAATCCCTGTCGACAAAATCCGCGAGGTGATTGGTTCGGGCGGTAAAGTGATTCGCGAGATCACAGAAACCACCGGCACCAAAATCGATATCGGTGAAGATGGTACGATCAATATTTTTGCTACCACCGGTGAATCGGCCGATGCTGCGAAGAATTGGATTGAAGGTATTGTCGCTGTTCCAGAGATTGGTAAAATCTACGAAGGTAAAGTTGTGCGCATTGTTGATTTCGGTGCGTTCATCAACTTCATGCCCGGTACGGATGGCCTCGTGCACATTTCCGAGATGGCTGATCACCGCGTGAACGTGGTGACCGACGTGGTGAACGAAGGTGACACCGTGAAAGTAAAAGTGCTTGAGATCGATGGCCGTGGCAAGGTTCGCCTTTCCATGAAAGTGGTTGACCAAGCAACCGGCGAAGACATTTCCGACCAATATGAAATGGCTGGTAAATCGATGCGCCGTAAGCGTCAAGGTGGCGAAGCGCAAGAAGCGTAGTCGCCAGACTTAAACTAAACGACAAAGGCCGCGTAGCAATACGCGGCCTTTTTTGTATTAGCTAGCAGTTGCCTTTTTTAGCTTGGCCTGGAGGGCAATGGTAGCCGCTGTTGCGAACACGCCAATCATTGTGATTATAATCGCTACGGTCGTGATGTTCGGAATAGACATCAACGGAAACAGGTGCGTAGTAACCCGCGCGCGAATGATGGGGAGGGCGGCTATATGGCTCTTCCACAACGCAGGAGCACAAAAGGGGGAGGGCAATCAACAATGTCGCGATAGATAAAGTTTTCATTACAGACTCCTGATGTATGATTTGGAAAGTCTGGAGGAGTGGGTGTAAGTTTTCAATGATGAATGTATCGGGGCAATAAGTCATAATCTCCACCGGAGGTGAAGATTATTGCAGGTAATAAAAAAAGCCCCGCTAAATAGCGGGGCTTTCTATTCTTAAAAGAAGTTTAAACTACTTCTTTTTAGCTACTTTTTTAGCAGCTGGCTTCTTAGCCGACTTAACAACTTTCGTTGCAGCCTTTTTAGCTACGGTTTTTTTAGCAGCTGGCTTTTTAGCTACTGCTTTTTTAGCAGCAGGCTTTTTAGCAGCAGGTTTCTTAGCAGCAGTCTTCTTTTTGGCAACAGCCATGGTAGTCCTCCAATAAAAAAAGTTAACAACAAGTCCAATTACTCATATTCGACTTTTCTTTTCTACGAATGATTGCAGCAAAACATGTAAAGGATAATATTTTTTTCTATTGCGATTATTTTTGTTGCGTTCGTGCAACAGAAAGTGCAGCGCACAAAATCACACTAACAAAAAAGAGTTACGATTTTGTTAAGCGCAAAATAAAATTTTATCAAATTTGGCGCGAGAATTTTTTGCGTAAATTTTTTTTACGCGCGAAACATCTCAGCGAAAATTATTTTTGCTTCTTCAGTAATTCCGCAATCAGGAATGCAAGCTCTAACGATTGCGATGCGTTGAGGCGCGGGTCGCAATGGGTGTGGTAGCGATCGGATAAATCGAGTTCACTAATCGCCTGTGCGCCGCCCAAGCACTCGGTGACATCCTGCCCAGTCATTTCGAAATGCACGCCGCTACCATGTGTTCCTTCTGCGTGGTGAATCGCAAAAAATTTGCGCACCTCGGCGAGGATGTCAGTGAACTTACGCGTCTTGATTCCGTTCGGCGCTTTGATGGTGTTGCCATGCATCGGGTCGCAACTCCACACCACATGGCGGCCTTCGTCTTTTAAAAGCTTCACGAGTGGTGGCAAGAATTGCTCGACCTTCTCGGCGCCCATGCGCGAGATGAAGGTAAGGCGGCCTGCTTCGTTGTTTGGGTTCAGCACATCGCACAGGCGAATCAAATCGTCCTTCGTCATGCTTGGCCCAACTTTGCAGCCGATGGGGTTCGCCACGCCACGCAAAAATTCCACATGCGCTTCGTTTGGGTTACGCGTGCGATCACCGATCCACAACATGTGTGCGCTGCCGACAAAATATTCACCCGTCGCTTTATCCTGACGGGTGAGGCATGCATCGTAATTGAGGAGCAGTGATTCGTGCGACGTATAGAAACGTGCTTCCGATACTTCTTCGGCAGCATCGAGGTTCAAGCCCGTAGCATTCATGAAGGCCAAACAATCATTGATGCGCTGAACAATCTCGTTGAAGTGACGACCTTGCGGTGAGCCGGAAACGAAATCCATGTTCCACTTCGCCACGCGTGGCAGAGCCGCGTAGCCCGAACGTGCGAGCGAGCGTAGGAAGTTAAGTGTTGCGGCGGATTGATAGTACGCATGCGTCAAACGTTCTGGGTCGGGCACGCGCGCGGTGGATTCAAACTCCATGCCGTTGACCATGTCACCGCGATAGCTTGGCAACTCGCAACCATTTTTTGTTTCTGTTCCTTCCGAGCGTGGCTTGGCGAATTGGCCAGCAATGCGACCAACTTTGACGACGGGCGAACCCGCGCCATACATGAGGGCGATGGTCATTTGAATCAGCACGCGGAAAAAATTCTGCAAATTGGTTTCATTAAATTCGGCAAAACTTTCGGCGCAGTCGCCACCTTGCAGGAGGAATGCTTTTCCCATCGCTGCTTGGCTGAGTTCTTTCTTCAGGCTGCGAATTTCATCGAACGAAACAAGTGGCGGCACGCTGCTGAGGTTTTTCTCGACACGCGTCACCGCTGCCGCATCCGGATAGGCGGGTTGTTGACGAATTTCTTTCGCGCGCCACGAATCGGGCGTCCACAAGGTGGGGGCAGGGGTGGTTTTCATTTTTTCGATGCTTGCCATGGTTCTAACACTTGCGTTGCGGGTCATTTAACCCTAGGAAATGTGCCGTATATGTAAGGATGGGAGTCCAAAATGTCCAGCAGTATCGATTCGGAAAATAGCATTGCATTCATGGGTGTGGAAGGGGCAAACGCCGATTTGGCCTGCCGCCAGAACTATCCGTACATGAAAACGCTGGCATTTCATTCGTTCGAGGATGTGTTTGCAGCGGTGGCTGAAGGTAAGGCGAAATATGCCATGGTGCCGATTGAGAACAGCCAAGCTGGGCGCGTGGCGGAAATTCATAACCTGCTTCCGCGCACCAATTTGCACATTGTGGCCGAGCATATTCAGAAAATTGAGCATCACTTATATAGCGTCAAGGGCGCGACATTAGAATCGGTGAAAGATGTCTACTCGCACCACCAAGGCTTGCTGCAATGCCGTGGGTTTATTGGTGAACATAAGCTTATCACCCATATTCATGACAATACTGCCACCGCCGCGCGCGATGTGGGGCAGTGGAATGACCCCTCCAAGGGTGCCATTTGCTCGGCACTGGCGGGCGAGCTATATCAGCTCACCAAGCTGGCGGATAATATTCAAGATGCCGAGGATAACGAGACCTTGTTCATTGTTCTCTCGCGCGAGCCCGTGGATCCAGAGCCTGCTGATGGGTTAGTGCTGACGAGTTTGTTCTTCAGTTTGCGCAATATTCCTGCCGCGCTCTATAAATCACTCGGTGGCTTTGCGACCAACAACGTGAATATGATTAAGCTCGAAAGCTATATCCGCGCAGGCGCCAACAGTAGTGCGCAGTTTTTCATGACATTTGAAGGCCATCCCCGTCAGCGTCCGGTGCAGCTTGCTATTGAAGAACTTGGCTTTTTTACCCAGAAAGTGAGCGTTTTGGGTGTTTACCCTGCCGATAAGAGCCGTTTGGCGAAATAATCGCACTTATGTCATCATACTGTAACAATTGTTTGGTATGGTGAAGTTAATGGAACAGAAGCCAAAATCAGTCAGCGCCGAAGAACTGGGCATTAACCCGCCTTCAGAGGCTCGTGTCAGCACCTTGTTTAATAGTGTGGGTACTGGCGCTATGTTTGGCGGCGCGATTCCGTTTGTCGAGCATATGGTTGAGGTGATTCTAAAGAAAAAGCCTAGACTGTCGGAAGTAGAGCGAGATAAACAAAGCCTTGTATTCGCTGCATGTGGTGCTGCCATTGGTGTGGTGATGGGTGAAATAGAAGGCCGCAGACTGCAGGCCTATCGGCACAAAGTAAGTAATACGATTAGTGAACAAGAAAGTCGTATCGCCAAGCTTGAGGCTGAACAGCAACAATGGGCAACGCGCGAGGATGTGCGTCGTGATACCAAAGAAGTAGCTGGTCTTTCACTGTAATTTTCTTTTACACATTGTTTTTTAATACTATTATTGTGCGTGCGTAATTTGCATCGCTTTGTATGATGCTGGCGTTGCAGAAACTGTCTGTTACGCTCGGTTAACCATATATCTCAGGAGTCCACCATGAGCTTACTTTCAAACCTCGTTAGCGGTGCCGTTGGCGCTACCATAGCATCCGTTGCTAAAGACTACATTGCCAAGCAAGGCGGCCTTAAGAATGTCATTGCTCAGTTCGAGCAAAATGGCATGGGCGAGCAAGTGAAATCGTGGGTTGGCACTGGCTACAATTTGCCTATCTCAGTCGACCAGATCACCAAAGTGCTAGGTGGCGCGGGTGCGGGTGGCATGCTGGCGTCGCTTGCCAGTAAATTTGGCGTTTCGCCTGAAACGTTGAACGCTCAGCTTGCCGAGCATCTGCCGCAAGTGGTCGACCAAATGACGCCCAATGGCAAAGTTGAAGACGAACAGGCTGCTGCATAAGCAGCGTACGCTAAATGAAAGCCCGCTTGTGAGAACAGGCGGGCTTTTTTATTGCCTGAAATTAGTTGGCTATTTTAATGAAAAGCGCTGAACCGGTTACAAAAGCGCGGGTGATGCGCGAAGCGTTGCTGCTCATCCAAGCATCGGCAGCTTTTTGCGGCCCATCACCGAAGGTCCACTGGTAATCATCGATAATAATCCATCCCCCCGCGGCCATATGCGGAACCCAATCGTCGATATCGGCTGTAATGTGTGCAAGGTCATGATTGCCGTCGATGTGTAAGCAGGCAATGGTGCCAGCATAAGTAGTGCTGCCAAATGCCTCACTTGTAACGGTATGATTCGGGCGGTATTGAGCGTGTGCGCGGTGCGAGTCGCTGCGGATATAATTTACGCGGCCTTGGCTATAAGGCAGGAGGTTCAATAAAAAACCATTGAAGGCCGATTCAAAATCAATGTCGCGTGCTTCATCGTTCACGTGCTCTGGCACCCCCTCCTGATGAGCGGAGAGATTTTCCCATGGGTCGATGCACAAGAGGTGGCCAATGGCGTAATGATGGTTGAGTAGGGTCAGCAAACAGGCGGAACGCCCCCAGAAGCTGCCAATTTCGATGATGTCGCCTTTGGGGCAGCTGCGGAATATTTCCATGAGGGCAACAATTTTTTCGTCGCTACTTTGGCCATCAATGCGTAGCACATGCTGCATCATCGCGGCCATTTCAAGGCGGGTTAATGTTGGCGCTTCATTGTTTAAGTTAAGGTTGAATGGAATATGCAGTGCATCATCCACTTGTTTAAAAAGTAGGCGCTGCTGCGTAATTGATTGAGCTGCGAATTCTTCAGCATCTAGCGTAATGCTAAGATTATGTGCTGCAACGAGACGCTTTAAGTAGCGGCCAATAATCGGGTGGCGTGTGAAGATACTTGTAATATTCTCGTTCTTGATAAGGGTTAGAATACTTTCCTCGAACGCGGGATCGGCTACGAACGGCAAAAATTTCCACGATGAATAGAGTGTGCGAGCGGGGTCATTAATGATGGATGAAGCGCCGATAACTGCGCTGCCCTGTGTTTTAAGCGCGTTCAATTGCGCTAGTGATTCGGGAGTGCCGCCGGGAAACAGTAAGCAGGTGCTCATCGTTTGTACTTTTCAAGATTCTGGCTCATCACATCCTGTAGTAGAACTGCTAAGCGTGGGCCATAGGGCTCGGTTTCAAACAGACGCTCTCTGCGCTCAAGAATTTGTGCGCGTAAATGAGCGGCATAATCTTTATCGTTAGCAAGGCGAATAGAGCGGGCGACAAAGTCTTTAAGGTCGCTAGCAATCGGTGCATCCTCGATGCCCATGACCGAATAATAAGAATAAACAATGCGACCACGGGCATAATTGCCAGGCATGGTGGCAATAGGAATGCCGAGCCCAAAGGCATATTGCGCCGTGGTGCCGCCACCGAAGTAGATTGTGTCGAGTACAGCATCGGCAGTATTCAGGACGCTGAATAGCCCCTCAAGAGTGAGCCATGGCATGAATGCAATGCGTGATTTGTCGCACTTACTTAGCAGGCGATTAAAGACCATGTCGGTTGCAGTCTGTTGCGCTGTATCATTAAAGAGTACGAGCACTGCATTGGGGTCGCTCGCCAAAATATCTGCCAAGAAATCGTCGTAATCGGGGTGAAATTTTTGAATTTTCATCGGACAGACATAAAGCTTTTTGTCGACAGGAAGGCCTAGCTCTTCGCGGGTGAGCAAGCGTTCGGGCTGTGTAGGGCGTTTGAATACGGTGTCGATGCCCTCGTTACATAATAACTGTTCGGTATAGTTTTCGTCGGCATGCGGTGGCTCATAGGTGCGCGACGAAATCACGTAGTCGATTGTGTCGATGCCAGTCGTTTCAGGGTGCCCTTGGAAGCAAAGTTGGTAGGGCGCCAGCCGAGCCATTGCCAAATAGTGAATGGTCGAATCCATTCCGATATCCGTATAAATCAGCATATCAAGTTGGTGTTTGGCGATGACGTTTTGGGCCGTGCCTACGCTTTTGTTAATGGGGACAATCGGGATATGCGCATCAATAATTTCCTGCATTTTTTCATCCATGACATCGGCCAAGTTAAAAAATGTGACAGAAAAATTAGGGTTTGAAGCAATGCTGAGCATTGCGCCGCGATAGCAGTTGCCGACAGAATGGTTGTGCATGTAACGCGAAACGAAGCCCACTTTGATAGGGCCTGAGCGCTCGGCAAGCGCTGCTTTGCAATGCGGTGCGGTGAAATTAAGCAGCGGAAACAGTGCGCGTAGCATGCGCGTGTAGCTTGTGAGAATCTCTTTGTTGTCGCGATTGTGAAAGGCAAAGCTGAAAAGCGGATGGTTATCCATCAGTTCTTCTAGTTTCAGTTTTTCTTTGGAGAAGCGATCCACTGCGGATTGAAACGCGTCGCGCGCCCTGTCGATATCGGCATTCGACTGAAAATCATTCGGCATGTAAAGCTCGTAGACCATGCGATAGGGCAGAGGAACTTTATGCTTACGAAGGAGTTCGGCATAGGCTTTGTCAGCTTCCTCAACTCGTCCGCAGACCTTGAGGATGAAGCAGTAATGATGATTCAACTTGAGGTGATTTGCAAAGCGTGGAAGCACCGATTCAAGAAGCGGTATCGCCTCGGGCGCGCGATGAAAAATCACCAGTAGATTTGCTAGCGTGCAGAAGCCTTCCGCATTGTTGGGCGCCATCTGAGTTACGTTAAAGGCGATCTGGATGGCTTCCTCGGCGCGATTTTGCTGCTGCAATATGCTACACAGTAGCAGATAGCTCTCGACGTGCGTTGGATCAGCATGAATGGCGCGTTGTAGGTAATCGCTGGCAATTTTAGAGTTGCCTGAACCAAGAATGATAAGCCCCATATGATAGAGCGCGACCGCATGGCTAGGATTTTGCTGAACAACCTGATGGAACAGCTCTACCGCTTCTTGCATGCGGTTCTTGGCAAACGCCGCTTCCGCACGTTTCATCAGCTGTCGAGTGCTGGGGGCGACTTGATTCATCGCTAACTCTGGCCGTCAAGAATAAGGTCGAGTGTTTTTGCGATGGTGTCTAGGTGGTGTTTGGGTATGTCGCAATAGAATGGCAGCGAGACCATGGAGCGCCCCAGCCGCGCAGTCACCGATAAATCACTGTGCGGGTATTTAGCGTAGGCAGGTTGAACAATGCAGCCTTTATCCCACCATTGACGGGCTTTGATGCCTCGCACTTGTAGCTGCGATATGACTGAATCAGCTGTCTCGGTTGGCAGGCGCACATTGCAAGTGGTGCTCACTGCATCCTCGGGGAACCAGAGAATCAAATTGTGCTTTTTCGCTACGGGCTCCAGCACCTTCTTGCAATACTCAGTCGTTTCAACCCACTGTTTGCGGCGCTCTGGCCATAAATCAAGCGCGGCGTGGCCAACAGCGGCACTATACTCGCTCATTTTTGAATTGATACCTGGGGTGGAAATACGGCGCGTGTAGTAGCCGAAGTTGGTTTGTTCGTATACGTGCCGTAGTAGCCCTGTATCTGTCGAAATGATGACCGCTCCTTCACCTACACCAATAATTTTGGTGGCGTGCATGCTGAACACGACTGCGGTTTTGCCAAATTTTACATTGCGGAAACTATCGATGCACGAAGCTGCATCCACCACGACCGGAATGGAAGTTTCGGCGGTAAATTTATCCCACGCCTGAATATCCACCGTCTTACCAAAGGGCGCGACAACCAGCACTGCGCCAATAATGCCTTTGATGTGCGGGATTTGCTTTTTGAGGGATTCAGGATCCAGCGCCCATGTATCCTCGTTTACATCCACAAAATAGGGCGTCAGTTCCGATGCAATAGCGGAGGCAGGCGTGGCAACGAATGTCCATGATGGGACAATACACAGGCTATCTTTAGGCAAATTGAGTGCGCGTAAAACGCTGATGAGGCCAGCGGTGGCGCTTGCCGCAGTGACTGCATTCTCTGGCGTTACCTTAAAATGTTCGGCAAGGCGCGCTTTGAGAGAAACTTCAAGTGGGCCAAAATTGCTATACCAGCGTGCGGCATCAATACGCTCTAAATACGGCAAAATATCCTTCGCGGTGGGTAGAAGAGGGCGAAACATTTCAATTGTTTCAAAGGGTTGTTCCATAGGTGTTTCCATTGCAAAGGCGTGCATTGTGGCTCTCCACTAGACTAAAGTTTTGTTTTATTGGCAACTAATAACGCTTAGGTGAGCAATCTTTGTGCCATCATTGATACAATGGTGCTGTGCATGGTTGCTATAAGTATCTTGCGTTCAATGGAATCTGGGCATCTATTTAGTGTCAGAGATATTTCTTGTGGGGTTTTCATGAATATGATGCATCGTTTCGTGTTGATTGCCTTGGTTGTTGCAGCGCTTGCGCAGCCTTCTTTTGCCACCCAGCCAATGATGGAATTTGAATTAGATAATTCAACCAACCCATCGGCATATGAAGAAACGCTGCCGACAAACGAAAAGACTGAAGTTTCTGCTTCCTCTGTAGAATCGAAGAAGCCAGATCCTATCAAGTCCACGGTGCCCGCTGCACCTGTTACCAGCACGCCAATCGCTAAAAAAGCTAATCCGAGTGCTGGCGCCCTTACACCGCGCGATATTCCGCTGATCGAAACGCAGAATGATAGCATTGTAAATCCGGAAATACGCTATGTTACGGGCGGTATCGGGGAAGATGAAATTCACGAAATTCAGGCCGCTAAAGCGAACTATAATCTCTATGTCATGAGCGCGAACGAGGCGAGTAGCTTCATTGGTGATGCGCGCGTGGTGATTGCACGTAAACAAGGTGAAGCGATGGAAGTGGTGTTGGATGTGGTCGCTGGGCCATTGCTTTATGTGGCGCTTCCAGCAGGTAGCTACACGCTCAGCGCAAGCTTGGGGGCGCAAAGCAAGCGCCAAGCTTTTGTGGTGAAGGATCAGAGCACGCCACACTATATTCACTTAGGCTGGAAGTCCGCCTCGGCTAAGCCTGCGCACTAGGTACAAACGCCGCTCGCAGTGGCGCTAAATTTCTGTTATAAAGAAGAAATAGCCGTTTGAGGTTCAGGGGCGGTTGTGCCGCCAAAGCGTGAAATGCAGGAGTGCTGATGACTGATATCATGGAATGCGATGTGTTGATTGTGGGGGCGGGGCCTGCGGGGTTATCGGCCGCCATTCGCCTCAAACAGCTCTCGCCCGATTGCAACGTGATGGTCATCGAAAAAGGCTCTGAAGTGGGCGCGCATATTCTATCGGGTGCTGTGTTCGACCCTAAAGCGCTCAACGAATTGCTGCCTGATTGGAAGGCGCTTGGCGCTCCGCTGGATGTAGAAGTAAAGAGTGATAGCTTTAATTTGCTAACCCGCGCGGGTAAGTTCACGCTGCCGACGCCGCCACAGATGAAAAACCACGGTAATTATATTATCTCTTTGGCGAATATCTGTCGTTGGTTGGCGACTCAGGCGGAAGGCTTAGGGGTACAGATTTTTGCAGGCTTCACGGGCGGCGAAGCTATTATCGAAGATGGCGCGGTGAAGGGGATTCGCACTGGTGCGTTCGGCATTAGCAAGCATGGCGAACAAAAAGCTACCTATCAGCCACCCATGGAATTACGTGCGAAGCTGACCTTGTTTGCCGAAGGCTGCCGTGGCTCGCTATCCGAGAAATTGGTGAAGGCGTTCAATCTACGCGAAGGTGTTGAGCCGCAAACCTATGGCATTGGTATCAAGGAAATCTGGCAAGTGGCGCCCGAAAAGCACCAGCTTGGCCGCGTCGAGCATAGTATTGGCTGGCCGATGGATAATAGCACCTATGGTGGCTCGTTTATTTATCATCTCGATAATCGTCAGGTGGCTGTGGGGTATGTGGTGGGGTTGGATTATACGAATCCCTATCTTGACCCGTTCAAGGAATTTCAGCGCTTCAAAACTCACCCGAAAATTCGTCCACTGTTCGAAGACGGCAAGCGCTTGGTCTATGGCGCCCGCGCAATCAATGAAGGGGGCTGGCAATCTATCCCTAAACTCACCTTCGCAGGTGGCGCGTTGATTGGATGCAGTGCGGGCTTCCTGAACGTACCTCGCATTAAGGGCAGCCATACGGCCATGAAATCAGGCATGTTGGCGGCTGAAGCGGCCGTGGTAGCGCTGGCGGGTGATGGCGATATGGCCTCCTATGAGCCAGCACTGAAGACGTCATGGCTGGGCGAAGAGCTATATGCCGTGCGCAATATTCGCCCAAGTTTCCATTGGGGTATGTGGGTTGGTTTGGCGCTCTCGGCGGTGGATACCTATATTTTCCGTGGCCGCGCGCCGTGGACATTAAAGCACCATGCGGATCATAGCGCGC
Organism: Alphaproteobacteria bacterium; assembly: GCA_035911175.1. Taxonomy (GTDB): domain Bacteria; phylum Pseudomonadota; class Alphaproteobacteria; order Rickettsiales; family UBA3002; genus QFOX01. The sequence goes on along the minus strand of JAMHWA010000076.1, from coordinate 40,617 downwards.
TTAAACCTGCGTCGCAGTGTCAAAAAATCGACTATCCGCAGCCTGATGGTGTGGTGAGTTTCGATCGATTGTCGTCGGTTTATCTATCGAACACCAACCACGAGGAAGACCAGCCTGTTCATCTCACGCTGAAGGATGCGAGTGTGCCGCTTACAACTAATCTGCGCGTGTATGATGGCCCCGAGGCACGCTTTTGCCCCGCTGGCGTGTATGAATTTGTAGAAGAGGCGGGCGCGAAGCGTTTGCAGATCAACGCGCAAAACTGCGTCCACTGCAAAACGTGCGACATCAAAGACCCGACGCAAAACATCGTTTGGACCACGCCCGAGGGCGGTGGTGGGCCGAATTATCCGAATATGTAACGACGATAAGCGAGCTGGGCGAGCGAGCCGTCAGCCAGCGAAGCTGCGCAGATTTGGCCGCAGGCCAGATCGTAGCATCAAATTACTAGCCGTAAATCGCTTGGTATGGGATAGGGCGCTTTGTGTTTGCGTCCATCACGATTTCGCCGGTTTCAAAGGCTGCGCCGATGAAGTCGATGCCCTGCGTAGGGTCGATAATGCGGCATGGTTTCACGGTTTTGCCTTTGTATTTGCGAAGTTCTGTTACCGCGCCGCGTAGCTCTGGGTTGTTCTTACTGCTCATAAAATCCTCGTGGGCGTACGGGTTGTACGCATTTCGTTTGATAGGCGCGGCAATATAATGTAAAAGGCCGCTCATGCAAGCAATTTTCCACTGGGGTCGATTCGTCATGCCAAAAACGCCGTATTTTCAAGGCTTCTCGCGTGTTTGGTGTGGTCTAATCTGCGGGGTTCTGGCCGCAAGCCCCGCCATGGCGGCGGATGCGCGCAAGCAAATGGAAAAAGAATCAGCCATATCTGTGAGCGGAGAAACGCTAGTAAAAGAAACTCGGGTTGAGCCTGGCCTCGCTGGAAGCTTTTTGTCGGGCCGCTTTGCGAAACAGAACAAAGATTTGCGCGAGGCTGCCAAATACCTGAACGAGACCTTACAGCGTGACCCAGAGAACGAAATTCTCCAGCAAGAAACCATGCGTATGCAGCTGTTGGCAGGGGACATACCAGCGGCTACGCAGCTCGCGCATATCCTTCAAAAAAAGAATGCGGCGGATCCGCTTGTCGCTAGTTTGCTCATGGTTGAAAGCATCAAGGCAAACGATTTTGTCGCTGCAAAAGCTGCGATCAATAGCTCCAGCGGGGGTGGTTTGTTTGGCCTAATTCGTCCCGTTATGCTGGAGTGGATTGGTGTGGCTGCTAATGACAACAAACACCCGATTGATATGAAGGCGGCCATTGCGAAGGCTGGCTTCTTTGCTCCATTCATTAACTATCATACTGCGCTGATGAATGATGCGATTGGCAATGCCGCTGCAGCACAAGCGGCCTATGAAAAATCAAATGCTGACCCTGCGGTGACGCCGTATCGGGTTATTGAAGCATTGGCGAATTTCTATCAGCGTCAAGGTAAGCCAGATCAAGCGCAGGCAGTCTTTGATGCGTATGCAAAAGCCAATCCGCAATCCACCTTGCTGCCCGACAAGCTCGACATGAAGCAGGTGCCGAAACCCACCGTGGCAAACGCCAAACAGGGGATTGCAGAACTTTACTTCACGACCGCTAGTATTTTGTTTGGTGAAGAATCCACTCAAGACACTTTCCTCTATTTGCGTCTTGCGCTGGATTTGCGTCCCGATTTACCGCCTGCGCAGTTGATGTTGGCGAATCTGTACGAGCAAGTGGAAGACTATAAACAGGCGATTGCCACCTACGATGCGATTCCTGCGGGGACGGTGTTCTATCGCCGAGCGCAAATTCGCAAAGCACTCAATTATGAAGCGCTTGGCCAGAAAGATAAGGCAACAGAATTGCTTGATGCGCTGGCTGCACGCCACCCGAGCGATGCAATGGCGCTGATCACGAAAGGCGATATGCAGCGCGATGCCAAGAAATATGCTGAGGCAGCTGAATCGTATAGCGCCGCGATTGCACGCACTGAGCCACTCAGTGAAGCTGATTGGCCCTTGTTGTATGCACGCGGCATTAGCTACGAACGCGCTAACATGTGGAGCAAGGCAGAAGCTGACTTTACACGTGCGTTGACGCTATCGCCCGAGCAGCCAGATGTGTTGAACTATTTAGGCTACAGCTGGCTGACCATGAATAAAAATCTAGTGAAAGCGCGAGATTACCTAGAGAGTGCACAGGCGCAGCGCCCCGATGATGCGCATATTTTAGATTCCGTGGGTTGGGCATATTATCTAACAGGTGATTTCGCGGCAGCCGTAGAAAAATTCGAACAAGCCATCGAAATGATGCCTGATGATGCTACCATCAACGAGCATTTAGGGGATGCCTATTGGCGTGTGGGACGCAAAAATGAGGCACGATTCCAGTGGGAGCGTGTACTTGTGTTTCAACCAGAAAAAGAAGTAGCCGACCAGCTGCGTAATAAGTTGGCAAACGGTTTGCCGCCATTTGTACAACCAGCGGGAATCGCTATCAGCAAGCCTGAAGCAAGTGCAGCGGCGGGAGTTTCGCCAATTCAGGTTCCGTAAAATGGCCGTATTTACGGTGCATGCTCCAGCGAAGCTGAATTTGTATCTGCATATCTTAGGACGCCGCGCCGATGGCTATCATGAGATTGAATCGTTGGTGGCGTTCACCCAATTAGGTGACATGCTGACGATTGAGGCGGCGCCAACGCTTTCGCTTTCGGTGGTTGGCGAGTTTTCTAAGGATGCGGGTGATGATGAAAATAACCTAGTGCTAAAGGCAGCGGCAGCGCTGCAAGCACACAGCAACACGATACATGGCGCAAAGATAACGCTTACAAAGAATATTCCCGTTGGCGCAGGCCTTGGCGGGGGCTCTGCTGATGCTGCTGCCGCGTTGCGGGGGCTTAACGAATTTTGGAATTTGGGGCTTGCTACGCACAGGCTGCAAGAGATTGCCGCGCCATTGGGCGCCGACGTGGCGATGTGTGTAGCGAGCATTCCTGCGATTGCGCGCGGTATAGGCAATGTGTTGCAGCCACTCAGCCACCCATTACCGCGTATGTATGCCGTCTTGGTACATCCGCGTGTGCCTTTGCTTACGAAGGATGTTTATGCCGCACTGGAAATGCCAAGTGCTGTTGCTGCATGGCATGAAACGCCAATGAACGCGGCGGATTTTTGTACTTCGCTTGCGCCAACTCGTAACCATTTGCAGCGCGCGGCAATCAGCGTCAGCCCGCTGGTGGCAGAGATTTTATTGTTACTTGAAACGCTTCAACCCGCAGCCGATCTAGTGCGTATGAGCGGCAGTGGCGCATGTTGCTACGCGCTTTTTGCTAAGCAAGAAGATGCCAAAAAAGCAGCGGACAGCATTCGCAGTCAGCAGCCCAATTGGTGGGTTCAAAATACACCTGTGGGATAGATCTAGGCTATTTTTTCTCGGCGTAGGCAGCGTTAACGCGTGCTTCCAAATCCTCAGGGCTCAAGCCATGCGGGATGATTTCATCGCCAATGGCAAGGGTTGGTGTGCCTTGAATATTGAGGGTGGTACCCAGTTCGCGTGCGGCCAAGAGCAAGTCTTCGATCTCTTTTTTCGCTGCTTCCGCTTTCAGTTTCTCCGTATCCATTCCTAAGCCTTTTGCGTAGTCGAGAATGATTTTCTCATCCACGCGGCCTTCATGCGTCATCAGCTTGGTATGAAATTCATAGTATTTGTCTTCGTAGAGGCGGTTTACCGCGAAGCCCAGCTTCGAGTTCGCATCGGAAACGGGGCCGAAAATAGGGTATTCGTGGAATACAACGCGCACCGTTTTATCCTTCTTCACCAGAGCATCAATGCTCTTGAAGGTCATTTTGCATGCGCCACAGTTATAATCGAAAAACTCAACGACAACGCGCTTCGAATCTTTAGGACCGTGATGTGCGGCGTTAGGATCGTTGAACACTAGGTTACGAACCGTTGGGTCTTTCAACATTTCGCTTGCGCCAGCCGCTTGCTGTTTCTGCTGCGATAACTGATATTTTTGTACGGAATCGAGAATGAGTTTAGGTTCAGCCATAATAACTTCGCGCACGATTTTCTTGATGCTCTCGCTATCGCCTCCCACCATGGAAGTAGGCGCCCCAGTGCTGGCAATAACAGTGCCGCCAATGGCAGTGCCCGCAAGTAGACCGATAATGAGTTGTGCGTATTTCATGGGTATCTCCTGTGTGAATAAACTGATTGTGCGTGCTTGAACATAAATGGCAAGTAAAATTGAAACTAGAAAAGTGATTCGGCTTTTTTCTTTTTCTCAATTTGGGCTTTCGCGTCACGTTCCAGGTCGTCGAGCTGCAAAAGAAGGGTTTTATTGTTATCGGCGTAGCCGCGCGCGCGGGCGGTGTGCTGCAATACGGCCTCGTGCTGGCCATCAAGTGCCGATTCTTCAGCCAAGGCGCCGTAAGAAAGCCCGAGCTTGCCTTGTTTGCCATAGGCGACGGCGAGCTGGCGCCACGTAACATTGTAACTATCATCCAGCTTTTGGGATTTTTCGAGTAAATCAACTGCCAGTGGTAATTGTGAGGGCTTGTTCTGTGCAATCAAGCTTTTGGCGTATTCCGTAGTAATGAGGGCTGAGTCTGGTTTCAGCGCATATGCCTTGGCGTAGGCGACACTAGCGGCATCCACTTTTCCATTTTCGAACAGAATTTGCCCCTTGGTATCGTAAAAAAATGGATCTTTTGGGAATTCTTTGATGAGGGCATTCATGCCTGCTAACGCTTCATCGAAGCGGCTACGCTTAAATTCGGCCATGGCACGTGCATAGCGAGCAGCGACGGATTTATCAGACAGCGGATATAAATTTAGTGTTGTTTCGTAAGGCTCAGTAAAGGCGACCAGCTTTGCTAGCATACGCGCATGCATCTCGACAAAAGTGCTTGGAACCTGATTGGCAGGAATAGTAGAGCCGGCGATATGATTGCGCATGGTTGCTATGCGCTCGGAGGAGAGCGGGTGGCTGCTGAGGTATTTATCGCGCGCAATACCGCCGGATTCTCGGCGACGCAGTACCTCGAACATTTCTAGTGTGCCGCTTGCGGAAATATCGAGTGCGTCGAGATAGCTCAGCGCCGCATGGTCGGCCGATTGTTCATTGAGGCGAATATCTCCCATTAACCCGCGAGTTGCCATGTTTTGGCTGCCCATAATGATGCCAGCGCCCGCTTTACCAGCACCTCCCACAACAGCCGCTGCGCCAAGTACAGCTCCAATCACGCTGCCGAGCACGGCGCGGGTGGTTTTTTCATTGAGTTGCGATAAATGCGCCCCCGAAATATGGCCTGTCTCGTGGGCAATAACCCCTATCAGCATGGCAGGATTTTTTGCCTCGCGAATCAGCCCCGTATTGATGAAGATGTTTAGGCCGCCCGCCACATAGGCGTTAATCTCGGGGCTTGCTACAATCAAAATACGCACTGAATCTGGAGCAATTCCTGCTGTCTCGAAGATGGGGCGCGAATACGCGTAGAGAGTGTTTTCGATTTCCGCATCGCGAATCAGCCCCGCCTGCGCACTGATGGGCAGCAGCGCGGCAAACAGTATGGCAAGGCATTTTCTTAGCATGCAGTCACTTCCTCCTGAGCTTGTGAGCCTTAGCAAAGTAACAATCGGCAACAGAAACTAGCTTTCCAGTACGCGGCTCCACCAACCTTTGCGCTTTGGTTTATCGCCTTCGCCACTAGATTCGGAAATGATCGGTGAAGCAATGGCGGCTGGGTTGGTTTGTTTTTCGCTAAGCGGAATGATGCTCGGGCTACGGGGCGCTGATTCGGGCTGCGACGAAGATGCGCTGAATGAGCCAGAACTATAGCTGGTTGGTATCGGCTCGTAGCTTGCGCGTTCCTGCGGCTGATAGCTATCATTTGGCGCAGTTGCATCGTTTCCACCATCCGTACGAATGGGGTTGCCAATGCTACCATCCTCACGGCGTGGGCGGTCACCACGCTGGCGGTTGCGGCCACCACGGCGGCCACGGCGGCGGTTGCGGTCGCCACGTGCTTCGCGCACGATGGGTTGGCCGTTTTCGTCCAGCTCCACTGGTGCTGCCTCAGCCGTTTCGCCATTCACGGCTTCGGCGACTTGGGCGGGGTCACGCGGGGTGCGGTCGGGGCGGTCGCTGCGGCTGCGATTACGGTTGCGGCCACCACGCTCACGGTCACGGCGTGGGCGGTCACCGCGCGACTCACGCGGTTCGCGGCCAGCAAATTCGGCATTATCTGCCTCAGGTGCAACGCCAATGATTTCGTCGTCATCGGGTTGGGGTTCGTAGGCATCATCCTCGGGGTTGCTTGGGGCAACGGCGTTGGCGAAGCTGACGCCGCCTGATGATTGACCATCGCGGCCACCACGGCGGCCACGACGCGCACCACCACGGCCACTGCGCTGGTTGTCGGATGCTTTCACTACCTCGTGAAGGATTTCCTTACCATCCGCCGTCACTTTAATCAGGCGGTGGTTGCCAGTGATGATGCTGGCATCCATGAGAATCGCAACAGTAACATTATAGCGCTGCTCGATGGATTGGAGCGCGGCGCGCTTCTCGTTAAGCAGATAAAGCGCGGCCTCGGGGTGAGTGGTGACGCGTAGGCCGACATAATCACCCGTGGCGGCTTCTTTCTCAAGCGCACGGATGATTTGGATGCCCACAGTTTCAACCGAGTGGATGTAGCCCGTGCCACGGCAATGCGGACACATGACACCCATAGCCTCGGAAATCGAGGGACGCAGGCGCTGGCGTGAAAGTTCCATGAGGCCGAAGGTGCTGATACGACCAATCTGGATTTTGGCGCGGTCAGCCTTCAGTGCATCTTTCACCGCACGTTCGACCAATTTGCGGTTTTTGCCATAACCCATATCGATGAAATCGATGACGATGAGGCCAGCCAAATCGCGCAGGCGCAACTGGCGACCTACCTCAGCGGCAGCTTCCAAGTTGGTTTTGAGGGCGGTTTCCTCGACATTGCGCTCGGTTGTTGAACGGCCCGAGTTCACGTCGATGGAGATGAGGGCTTCCGTTGGGTGAATCACCAAGTAGCCGCCCGAGGGAAGGCGCACTTGTGGTTCTGTCATGCCTGAGAGTTGCTCCTCAACACCCGCATAGGCGAAAATCGGCATAGATTCTTTGTAGAGTTTCACCCGTGCGGCATGGCTTGGCATCAACATGCGCATGAAGTCTTTGGCTTCGTTAAAGGCTGGTTCGCCTTCAATAATCACTTCCTCTACATCACTCGTGTAAAGATCACGCAGTGAGCGTTTGATGAGGTTACCTTCCTCGTAAATGAGGGCAGGGGCGGTTGAAGCCAAGGTCTGCTCGCGGATTTGGTTCCATAGTTTGACCAAATATTCGTAGTCGCGGCGGATTTCGGCCTTAGTACGGTCGATACCTGCAGTGCGGATGATGACGCTCATGCCGCGATGGGTGCGCATCTCGCTGGCCACTTCTTTCAAGCGGCGGCGGGTTTCACGGTCGGTGATTTTACGGCTAATGCCGCCGCCTTTGGGCGAGTTTGGCATAAGCACCGCCGCACGACCCGCGAGCGAGATGAAGGTGGTGAGTGAGCAGCCCTTGTTACCGCGCTCCTCTTTAATTACCTGCACCAGTACAATTTGGTTGCGCTTGATAACTTCTTGGATGCGGTAGCGGCGGTGGAAAGCGGCGCGGGCAGGGCGGTCACCCCGCTTGCGGGTTTCCTCGCCGTCCTCTGCGGTGGTTTCGCCATTCTCGCCTACTTCTTCAGCGGTGGTCGCTTCGGCGTTAAGCTCATCGCGCGGTTGATCGTCCTCGGGCAGTTGGTCGCTGAACAAGTCAGTTTTTACGGCAAAGCTCTCAGCGTTCAGGGGCTGAACGGCATAGGCGGATTCAGTCGCGCTATCGTCGAAGCTATGGGCGGGAACTTCAACGGGTGGTAGGTCGGGCATCGAGGAGACAATTGCGGAATCCTGCGCGCTTGATTCGTTGATGGCTACGACGGCTTCATCGCTTGGTGGTAAGTCGGTAATAATGGCATCATCTTCGCCAATCAGGTCATCTTCAAAGCTTTCACCATCCGTGTCGCCACGGCCACGGCGGCGGGCTTCGCGGGCAGCTTGCTCGCGCTCAAACGCTTCATCCTCGGCGGCTTCTTCGGCCTCGGCCTCAGCAATTTGTTCGGCCAGAAGCTTTTGTTTATCCTCGGCAGTCAGCTGATAATAGTCAGGGTGGATTTCGGAAAAGGGAAGGAAGCCCTGCTTGCCGCCACCATATTCGACAAATGCCGCCTGAAGCGATGGCTCCACACGGGTGATCTTGGCGAGGTAAATGTTGCCCTTATTTTGGGCCTTGGATGACGACACGAAGTCGTAGTCATAGACGGTGTCGTGGTCGAGAAGTACCACGCGGGTTTCATCCGTGTGGGCTGCATCAATCAGCATGCGTTTGGTCATAGTAGTCTCCTGTTACGTGCCTTAGAGCACGACAGGACCATTCGATATTAGCCGCGAATCAGTGCGGCGTGGCAGCAATTCAGCTGCACACCCCTCCACCTACGAGCAGAGGAGAACCCCGCCCGCATTGTATGGGTAAATCTATTGAAAAAACGCTATTTTTGGCGCCGTAGGCGCGCAGCGGAGCATTTTTCAGGATTGTTTCGAATGGTGCCATCGAGGTGCTTTAAGGCGCACTTTCATGTTCAAATGTTAATCATACCCTGCTGCGCTCCCCAAACGCTCATGTCATGCATGGTTTGGGCCGCAACCGAATTTCGTATCGCAAGATGACTATAGGGGTGTGGATAGGCGATATCAAGTTGAAAAAAAACAGCACGCATGGCTAATGGGGGTATGATGAAGTTTCACTGGATGTTGTTAGGGGTATGCTGCGCGGTGGTGTTGACGCTTGCCTCGCCCCGTGCGCTGGCTCAAACCGTGACTGGGGTTGAGATAAGCTCGACCGTTGCTGGCGGAGAGCTATTGACTTTCAAGGCAAATACACCAATTTCAGTCGTAAAATCCTTCACGCTTGCTAGCCCCAGCCGAGTGGCGATTGATATCTCGCGGGTGGAATCGGCCGAATTAAAACTGCCAAAACCCAATAAAAGCCAACTGGTTAAGGCCATACGCTTTGGCCAGTATGATGCGAACACCTCTCGTATTGTTCTGGATTTGAACGCGCCAGCCAAGATTGTTGCTAGCCAATCGGGTAACCCGATGACCATCGAGATTGTGTCAGCTGGAGCCATGAAGCCTGCCAAACCCGAAAAACCAAAACCACTTGTGTTTATTGATGCGGGGCATGGCGGCCAAGACCCCGGGGCGATAGGGAAGCATGATACACACGAAAAAGATGTGACCCTTAATTACGCGAAAGCGCTTCGCGATGCTTTATTGGCATCGGGTCGCTATCGCGTAGGGCTGACGCGTGAGGATGATCGCTTCATCACCTTGCCTGACCGCGTGGCCATTGCGCGGCGCCAAAAAGCGGATTTGTTCATTTCGCTGCATGCCGACTCGAACCCCAACCCCGAGGCGCGTGGACTTTCGATTTATACGTTATCAGAAACGGCGTCGGATGCAGAATCGGCCGCGCTGGCGGAGCAGGAAAACAAAGCCGACATTATCCCTGGGATTGATTTAAGGGGAGCAGATGCGGATGTGGCGAGTATCCTTATTGATCTCACCCAGCGTGAGACGATGAACAAATCTTCACAGTTTGCTGATTTGGTAGTTAAGCATTTGCACTCGGATATTACAAAATTACAAAAAACGCACCGTTATGCAGGATTTCGTGTGTTGAAGGCACCGGATGTGCCCTCAGTATTAATTGAGCTGGGCTTTCTCACGAACGAGAAGGATGAACACCTGCTGTTGACCAAACAATATCGCGAACATGTTGTTGAATCCGTGGTGAAGGGGATTGACCGATTCTACGCGGGGGAGTAGCACCAATTTCCCATGAATGAGCAACTCATCAGCCCTGCACCGTTATCCGCTATGCCGCCGTCGCCAAGGCGCCGCAAATCGCGTTTGGGACGAATCATTAAATGGATGCTGTTATTGCTCATTACGGGGGTGCTGTTTGGCGCAATCGCCGTCGCGTTCGTTATTCAGCACTACAGCGCCGACCTGCCATCGACCGACCAATTGAGTAATTATAATCCTGCCGTAGTCACCCGCCTTTATGCGGCGGATGGTAAGTTGATGGCGGAATATGCCAAAGAAAAGCGCTTCTTTTTACCCCTTTCAGCGATACCACATAAAATTCAGCAGGCATTCATTTCTGCCGAGGATAAGAATTTTTATACCCATCAAGGTGTCGATTTCATGGGAACGGCACGGGCATTGCGCAACAACGTGTTGAATGCTGGTAAAGGGCACTCGATGGCGGGTGGCTCGACGATTACGCAGCAAGTAGTCAAAAACTTTTTGCTCAGTAATGAAAAATCCCTTGAGCGCAAAATCAAGGAAGCGATTCTCGCCTACCGGATTAGCAATAGTTACAGCAAAGAGAAAATTCTCGAGCTCTACTTGAATGAGATATATCTAGGACAAGGCACGTATGGCGTTGCGGCGGCGGCGATTAATTATTTTGATAAATCGCTCGATGAATTGACAACTGAAGAAGCGGCGTTGCTTGCTGCCTTGCCCAAAGCACCTGCCTATTTTGACCCCGCGAAGAACTATGCACGCGCGCTGGAGCGCCGCAATTACGTGATTGGCCGTATGGAGGCCGATGGGGCAATCGATGCAGTCGAGTCGATACGTGCTAAATCCGTACCCATTCTCACGCGCGAACGTGATCGCGATGAAGTTGCCCATGCCGAGTTCTTTGCCGAAGAAGTGCGTCGCGCGCTGGCGGGCATGTATGGTAGCAATGTCCTTTATGAAGGTGGATTGTTTGTAAAAACAACCCTTAATCCAACGTACCAAACCTATGCCGATCGGGCGTTGCGCCATGCGCTCATGTTATACGATCAGCGCCATGGCTATCGTGGCCCTATCGCTACGCTCAAGAACGATGAAGGAAGTTGGGTGAAGGGTCTGGAGCGCGTGCGGCAAGAGCGCAATATCTCACTATTCGATAACCAGACCTTAGCTGCTGTGGAGCGTGTTTCGCCTAAGCTTGAGCTTATCACGCTTGATGGCAAACGCGGCACCATTGCGCCAGAAGGAATGACATGGGCGGCAGCAAAATTTACGGTGGGTGATGTGTTGCTGATTGAGCCGATTAATGATGCTAAGGGTAGCTATCGTCTGCTGCAAATTCCGCAGGTGAATGGGGCGCTGGTGGTGATGGATCCGCACACGGGTAAGGTGCTCGCCATGTCGGGTGGCTATGCCTACGGTAAGTCCGAATTTAACCGCGCCACGCAAGCTAAGCGCCAGCCTGGGTCAGTATTCAAGCCTTTCGCCTACCTCACGGCACTCGAGAATGGCTTTAGCCCAACCTCTGTCATTATGGACGGTCCTATCTCGTTGCCGCAAGGCCCCGGCTTGCCCATGTGGGAGCCAAAAAATTATGAGGGGGATTTTGAAGGACCTGTAACCTTCCGCACCGCATTGGAGCGTTCACGCAACGCAGTGACCGTGCGCATTGCGCAGATGGTTGGCATCAAGCGCATCAAGCGAGTAGCCAAGCGCTTTGGCTTGTATGAAGATGAAGTGGCCGAGAATTATTCGATGGTGCTGGGCGCAAAAGAAACCACTCTGCTCAAGCTCACTAACGCCTACAGCATGATTGCCAACGGCGGACGCCGTGTGGCGCCATGGTTTATCGAGCGGATTGATGACCGTAATGGCGCAACCATTTTCCGTCGTGATACGCGCCCCTGTGAAAGTTGTGTGGTGCCGCCGCAAACTGGTGCCTCCACCATTGCCCCAACACTTGAGGATGAGCGCGAACGCGTGATAGATCCACGCGTAGCCTATCAAATTACATCCATTCTAGAAGGTGCAGTTCAACGTGGAACGGGTACGGCGGCCAAGGTGCTGAATCGCCCTGTGGCTGGTAAAACGGGCACCACGAATGAATCCCGCGATACGTGGTTCATTGGCTACACGCCCGATATTGTGGTGGGAACGTATGTTGGCTTTGATACGCCAAAATCACTCGGCGAGAAAGAAACAGGCGGGCGTGTCGCCATTCAGGGCTTCATTAAATTCATGCAATTGGCGGGTGATTCGATGCCCGTTAAAGAATTCCGCGCACCTCCGGGCATTCGCGAGGTGGCGATTAATCGTAAGACGGGCCAACCCATCTATGATGGCGAATCGTTAGAGGAGGGCGCGCCAACCATCCGCGAAGCATTTCTGACAGGTGGGCCGATCTTCAAACCGCAAAATGAATTGGCAGAGGAGCTAAAAGATAAAGACACCCAAGTCGTGGGCATTCAGGAACCTGAGGATGTAGGCGAAGAGATGCCAACTTCCAGCGAAGGCTTCGAGCGCCCCGGTGCAGGCGAAATGGCGCCCTTCCAGCGCCCTGTCGACCCGCAAGGGTTCGACCCCAATGTGGGCGGTGGGGCGGCTGTAGGTACGGGGGGGCTGTATTAATGCGCGCGGAAATTATCAGTCTCAAAGAGCAATTCGACAAATCGCAAGCCCTGCTCGCGAGGTGTCTTTGACTGGGACAATTTGTTGAAGCAGGCTGAGGCACTCAACGCCGAGGCGGAAAATCCCGAGCTGTGGAATGACCCCGAAAACGCCCAGAAGGTAATGCGCGAGCGCAACCGCGTCGATAAGCAGATTGCAGATTTTAAACGTATCACCCAAGCCTTTGCGGATGGGGTGGAGCTGCATGAGCTGGCCGAGGGCGAGGGTGATGAAGCCACCCGCGCCGAAAGCCAAGCGGAGCTTGAGGCGCTAGTCGCCGAAATAAGCAAAATGGAACTGGAAGCGCTGCTCAACGGCGAGGCCGACCAGAACGATTGCTACATCGAAATTCACCCAGGGGCAGGTGGCACTGAAAGCCAAGACTGGGCATTCATGCTCTACCGCATGTATCTGCGTTGGGGTGAGCGGCGCGGGTTTAAGGTCGAGATTATTGATGAACAAACGGGCGATGAGGCGGGTATTAAATCCGCCACTATTCGCCTGAGCGGCCACAATGCCTATGGCTGGGCGAAAACGGAAAGCGGTGTGCATCGCCTCGTGCGTATTTCACCATTTGATAGCAACGCCCGCCGCCACACGAGCTTTGCGAGTGCGTGGGTCTACCCCGTGGTCGATGAGAACATCAACATCGTCATCGAGGAAAAAGATGTGAAGGTGGATACATTCCGCAGTTCCGGCGCGGGGGGGCAAAACGTGAATAAGGTGGAATCCGCCGTGCGGCTGACGCACATCCCCACCAATATTTCGGTGGCCTGCCAAAACCAGCGCAGCCAGCACCAAAACCGCGAAGAAGCATGGAAAATGCTCAAGGCGCGCCTCTATGAGCACGAGCTACGCAAGCAAGAAGCCGCGACGGATGCCCTGAACGCCCAAAAAACCGACAATAGCTGGGGCAACCAAATCCGCTCCTATGTGCTGCACCCCTACCAAATGGTGAAGGACCTGCGCACAGGCGCCGAAACCAGCAATACCCAAGGCGTGCTCGATGGCGACCTTGATATGTTCGTCAATGCCAGCCTCGCCGCGCGGGTGAAGGGGAATGTGGAGAAATAGTTTTTAAAGGCCCACTTGCTTCAACACTGCTATCGCTTTTAAAATGATATCTAGGCACAATTTTATCGTAGGTAATAGCTTTACAAGGCGCTTCATGGCGCAACTCCGTTCAGTTCAAATTCGTTGATGGATGCATCGAATCGAGCTGAGTGGAGGCCTGCTTCGCAGAACTTCTCGCTACTTTAATGCGTAGGCGGACTTGCTTCCTTATAAAGATAAGGTGGAGATGGCCGCAAAAAATAAAATACATCGTTTTATTGTGAATAGCAAGAGACTTCTCCAGCCACCTTGCAACTATGTGCATAACGTCCTATACACCGCCCCATGAACAGCCTCGGATTTAACAAGCCTGAAAGCCAAACGCGCGTGGTGGTTGCCATGAGCGGGGGGGTGGATTCGTCTGTCGTTGCGGCGCTGTTGCATAGCCAAGGCTATGAGGTGATTGGCATTACGCTACAGCTTTATGACCACGGGGCGATGGTGGGCAAGAAGGGTGCGTGCTGCGCGGGGCAGGATATTCATGATGCGCGGCGGGTGGCCGATGGCCTCGGCATCCCCCATTATGTGCTGAACTATGAAAGCAAATTCAAAGAATCGGTGATGGAAGATTTCGCCGATACCTACCTCGCGGGCAGCACGCCCATTCCGTGTGTGCGCTGTAACCAGAGTGTGAAGTTCAAGGATCTGCTCGCCACCGCGCGCGACCTCGGCGCAGATTGCATGGCCACGGGGCATTATGTGCAGCGCGTGGTGAACGATGCAGGGCAGGCGGAGCTGCATCGCGGAGCTGACCCTGATAAAGACCAAAGCTACTTCCTGTTTGCCACCACGCAAGAGCAGCTCGATTTTTTACGCTTCCCCCTCGGTGGGTTAAAGAAAGAAGAAACCCGCGCGCTGGCGGACAAGTTTGGTTTGGCCGTGGCGGCGAAGCCCGATAGCCAAGATATCTGCTTTGTGCCCACCGGTGGCTATGCGGAAGTGATTCAAAAAATTCGCCCCGGAGCTGCGCAAGCAGGCGAGATTGTGCATGTGGATGGGCGCGTGATGGGCGCACACAGCGGCATCATCCATTATACCATTGGCCAGCGTAAAGGCTTGGGTGGCGGCAGCGGCGAGCCACTTTATGTCATCAAACTTGATGCTCCAAACCGCCGTGTCATCGTTGGCCCTCGCGAGGCTTTGGCACGCACCGAGTTTGAAGTGAAGGAACTGAACTGGCTGGATACGCTGGCGCCACGTGAGGGCATTCGCGTGAAAGTTCGCTCGGCGCAGCCACCTGTGATGGCCAGTGTGTCACCGCTTTCATCCACCGATGCGCGTATCGCGCTCGATGTGCCTTATGAGGGCATTGCCCCCGGCCAAGCCTGTGTGGTGTATGATGGTGATCGCGTGCTAGGCGGCGGTTGGATTACGGCTTCGGCTTAGGTTTATACTCATCCGCATCGGGATGGAAATTATCGCCACTGAATTGTTTTACTTCTTCGCCCCATTCGCTCTCTAGTTTTTTCTGCAGCCAATCATAGCGCATGATTTGCGTTTGGTGCATGCCCTGCACCATGATGTGCGCAGCCATAGGACATATTTTAACAAGTAGCCACCCTATGAAAGAAGCACCATAAATGATTAGCCAAGTGCTGAAGCTGCCCATTATTTCCTGCAACATTGCGCTGGAGTTACCAGTAGCAAAAAGCTTTGTAATATATGGCATGACGCCTGCGAGATTCGCGGCAAAGACGCTTTGAAACGTATAACGGTGCTTACTTGCATCCATGTAGAAAGCAACAATACAGGGCAGCATGGCGATTACAAAAAATACAAAGCCTGTACGTAAAAGTACCATCATCGTGAGGCTAAAAACGATGAGGTAGAATTTGTGCTTACGGCGCATCGGAGGGCGCCCAACTCTGCCCTCATTTTTTATTGCTGCGGCTCTGTTGTTCTGTTCAATATTTGCGATGGTAGGTGTTTGGCTCATAGGTCTCTAAATATTATAATTATTAGTAATGGATACATAACTGGTAACAATAAGCGCGATATAGCTAATAATCATCGCCATTTTTCCGCCAGCGCGCTTTGCCTTGTATTCAAGGATATCCTCGTTTTTCAGTCGATTGATCCGTTCGTGATTGAACTGGTGAAGCGCGATGGCTTTGACAAAGCCTTCTTGATCGTGATGCGTTACATCGGCATTGATAACGGCAGTCATCACTTCGTATAGGTCGCCGGTGAGCGCTAACTTCTTGAGTTGCAGTTTTAGGCGTTTGCGAATGATGCGATTGTGAATCGTATCGATCATTTTTTCACTGCGCATAGCTGCCCAAGTGCAAAGCCCGACAAGTTTTAGCTTGGTATTTTTTTGTTGTGCCTTCGCTAGCAGCTTCATCACAATAAGCTCTTGGTTATTAACCAGCTCGCGGATGTTCGACAAATCGTTGAAACGTATCTCTTTGGTCATATCTATTTTACTGGCGACAAATGCGGCGATATGTCGATCGGCAAAGCTAGTATCAGGGCCTAATGTATGTGCAATCGCGTCGAGCGTTTTGAGGGCATCTGATGAGGTCGTGATATGGTATTGCTTCAAGATGGGGCTTTGGCATGAAAGCGATGGATTGAGGTCATACAACAGTCTTTCAAGACCAAAACCCATTGCTTTGGTTTTTAAATAAGGCCGAGAGCGCTGAATGCGCCATATCGCGATCGACATCTCTGGGCTCTTATTGATGTCCGATTGCTCGACCCAAAAATTACTTATATCGGTTTCGATGTAGCTCGTAATCTGCGCCAGCTCAGGTCCGTTATGCTTAATGACATCGGCAAGCACTGTGCCGATTGCATCGGGCCGCAGCGACACATGCAACGAACGCAGTGGTCCAACAGGGTCAAGGATACTGACAACTCGCGTTAGTACATCGTTGAGTTGGGCGTCGGTTGAACCATGTCCTGCTAACCTAATATTGCGTTCAAGCTTTTCTGCAATGTCATTCCGATTGAGGCTCATTTCGCACCAGCGATCGAGCTTCAGTGAGCGAATATCTTTCAGTGCTTGTCGCCAGTGGGTTTGAAAGCTGTAGGCAAGTGTGCGCCGACTGAAAAAACTTTCACCCGTGAATTCGATAGGGCGAACTGCCTCTTTCAAGGCGGTAGGGGCAATCATATTAAAGCGCTTGCCACTGATCCACTGAGTTAGCTGCTCGATGCCCCAGCGTTCGCTGGGGTTTTCATTCAGAACTCCACGAAAAAAGTCCTGATACATGTCCGAGAATTCGCGACCATTAGAGAATATTGAATAGGCTCCTTGGTCAACCACACGAAGCAGGAAGGCGTCTTTCGGTAGTGTTTTAATTTTATCAAGGCCATAAATTAGTTCGTAAGCAAGAATGCCGAGCGCATAAACATCCGACTTCTCTGTCGCCTCGCCACGGCCAAGCGGATCGGCGAGAAGACGCTCAAGCGGCTCATAGAGATAGTGCGCCTGCAGTCCGCATGGTTGAGAGACGTATTCCCCGAGCTGCAGCGAGTCGCTCATGTAAATATTACCAGGGTGAATATGACCATGACTAATATTGCTGCTTCGTAATTCAGTAATAACCTTGAGTATGGGCTGAATGACTAAGTCTAATACCTTATGTTCATGCATGCGCATGCCAGCTTTTGTTACTTCTGATAAGCGGGAACCTCGCGGACGCTCAACGAAAATGACATGGCGCGATTCACCTAAGTGCGAACAATTAACCGTTCCAGAGCCAAGGATGCTCACCACGTTGGGATGTGCAAAGCCTGTTAATTCGCTAATGGCCAGTGAACGTACGGGCATTGTATTGTCGCAGACCAAACCATAGATAGTGCGCGAGGCATTGAAATTATCGTGTGCCTCATAGGCCTTAGCGTAGGCATGATGAAACTCTGGTAATTCACGCGATGGGTAGAGCGTAAAGCGATCGTTCAGGCTGTCTTTAAGCTCGCCACCTGGCACATAATTCGTGCGATAGGAATCCATTAATTCCTGAAGGCCAGTCTCCACGTGCTCTTCAAGCAGGGGGACTTCACTCATATGCATCACGGTGGCTTGTGCCATAAGGGCTCTGTGCGTTAACGGTTTTTTCTTGCTTCAGCACAGTATAAGCAAGACGCATGCCATGGGCAATGGGGGCAGTCGTTAATATTGTTTAGAGCCCCAGAAACGGGTCTTTCACCAAAATCGTATCCTCCCGATCGGGTGAAGTGCTGAGCAATGCAACAGGGCAGCCAATCAACTCCTCAATACGGCGGATATATTTGATGGCGGTCGCAGGAAGCTGTGCCCAGCTGCGCGCGCCGAAGGTGGTTTCGCTCCATCCTTCGATTGTTTCATAAATAGGTGTAGCTGCAGCTTGTAACTCGCTGGCAGCAGGTAAATAATCATACTGTGTGCCGTTGATGTCGTAGCCGATGCAAATTTTTAGTTCGTCGAGGCCATCCAGCACGTCGAGTTTGGTTAGGGCAATGCCGTTAATGCCGCCTGTAATCACGGCTTGTTTAACCATCACCGCATCAAACCAGCCGCAGCGGCGCTTCCGGCCAGTAACGGTGCCAAATTCGCGTCCACGCTCACCAATGCGCTCGCCAATTGCGTCGTTAAGTTCGGTCGGGAAGGGGCCGCTGCCCACGCGTGTAGTGTAGGCCTTGGTGATGCCTAGCACGTAACCAATCGAGTGAATGCCAGAGCCAGAACCGATTGTGGCCGAACCAGCAAGAGTATTGCTGCTGGTGACATAGGGGTAAGTACCGTAATCCACGTCGAGCATGAGGCCTTGTGCGCCCTCGTATAGGATGCGTTTTCCTGCCGCACGGTATTCTGCTAGTAAGCGCCAAACTGGGGTAGCATGCGCCAGTAACTTCGGTGCAATGTTGAGTAGGTCGGTATACATTTTGTGTAGGCTAGGTATTTCTGCGCCTGCCGCGTCCAGGATTGGTTTGTGGTGCCCAGCAATTTCCGCAAGTTTGGTTCGCAGCGTGTTGTGGTTTGCCAAATCGCACACACGAATCGCGCGGCGGCCAACCTTATCTTCATACGCAGGACCAATGCCGCGGCCTGTGGTACCAATTTTATTGTTGCCACGTAATTTCTCGGAAGCAGCATCAAGCAATTGGTGAATCGGTAGGATTAACGGGGCGTTCTCGGCAATTTTTAATGTATCAGGAGAGATATCCACACCTTGTGACTGAACTTTCTCGATTTCTGCCAATAGCGCCCATGGATCAATCACGACGCCATTACCAATGATGCTAACCTTGCCCTTGCGCACCACACCGGATGGAAGCAGGGAGAGTTTGTAGGTTACGCCATCAATTACAAGCGTGTGGCCAGCATTATGGCCACCTTGGAAGCGTACAATGACGTCCGCGCGCTCGCTTAGCCAATCAACGACTTTGCCTTTACCTTCATCACCCCATTGGGAGCCAACGACTACAACGCTTTGCATGATTAATCCTTAACGAAACTTCGTGTGTCTTTTGCCACAGATGTTTGAGGATGTCTAGAACTAGGATTAACCTTCAAAAACTGTAACAAAACCTTGTTTATGTAGCTCAGACGCATCCTTAGTGCTGGTGCCGTGGGGGATGGTTTTAATAGGGGCAGTGGCCTCGGTAGGTAAATGATCGAGCAAATCATTTATGTAGAGGGTAAAGCCAACGGCATCCTCGTTATTGTTCGTCGCATAGCAGCCGCCACGGCCAACCTCGAGGCCAGCTTTGTTCCAGAACATAGCGTAGCCGACGCCCGTGTAATAGCCATAGCCCGAGAGGTCGAGCAAATCGATGGTAAGGCTAGCGTTCACCTGTGCCGCTTCGAGTGCGTTAACCAGCGCTGCGAGATCCGCTGCCGCTTTTGCAACTTCAGGCACATTGCTAGCATTTAAGCGTTGCAGCACGCTGGCCGCCGAGCCCGCATGGCGCATCATCTCGGCGATATCAAGAGCTTCGAGCGCGTGCAGCCGCGCATGATCTTTGAGGCGCACAGCATCGCGTATGGCTACATGCTTTGATTCAGGGTAGCGGTTGAGCAATGCTTCGAGCACGCTAGGGTAATGTAAATCAATCGTTAGGCCATCGACGCCGTTATTTTCGAGTGCATGGGCGGAGATGGCAAGCACTTCCGCCACCGATTGCGCACGCATATCGCCAAAACGCTCGATGCCGACTTGTGTATGTTGGCGGCGGGTTTTGAGCGCCTCGGGTGCGGTGCGCAGGGTGTAGCCCGCATAGCACAGGCGCAATGGTCGCGCGACTTGGCTTAGGGAACTCGTGGCAATACGGGCCACTTGGCCGGTGATGTCGGCGCGGATGGCGAGGGTTTCTGGCGCTAGCACATCCTGCATTTTGAAGACGTGGTGGCTGGTGGCCTCGCCCTGACCAGCAAGCATAGTGGTCGCATATTCAGCCAGAGGCGGAATCACCGGCTGGTAGCCAAACGCAATGAAGGTCTTAAGGAAGTGGTGCACAAGCCGAAACTCGGCGGCAGCGAGCGGCGGCAGCACATCCATCAAGCCTGAAGGCAACAGTGGGGTAGGTGAGTTCATCTAGGTTTTTTCCTCGTCGCAATACAGTACGCCCGCGACAGAGTAGCTGTCATGAGGCATATCAGACATGATGACGCGGATTTTATGCGGTGCCGAGCCAAGCACTTCCTGTACGGTTTCGGTGATGCGCTTGGCCAGCAGACGTTTTTTTTCGGTATCTCGGCCTTCAAGCATGTGGATATGGACGATGGGCATGGCTTCCTCTGGGTTACTTTTCAATGGGCTTTCCGTTTATCGTGTACGCGGGTGACGGTCAACGGTTCACTTTTTGAAGATAAAAAACGCAGCAAGCACCAAGAAGGCAAAGCCCACAAGGTGGTTCCAGCGAATCGGTTCCCCGAGGTAGAGCATGGAAAACACAGCAAATACAACCAGAGTGATGATTTCCTGAATGGCCTTCAGTTGTGCAGCACTAAAATGGCCATGACCAATTCGGTTAGCTGGAACTTGAAAACAATACTCAATAAAAGCGATTCCCCAGCTGATAAGGATCACAAGGATAAGTGGAGACTCCTTGTATTTCAGATGACCATACCAAGCGATGGTCATAAAAATATTCGCCACAGTAAGTAAACCGATAGTCATGAGCGGAATCGATAGCATTGCACCTCTCTGGCAAAGTAAACCCCGCCGCACATTATGAGCAGCGGGGTTTGAATATCAAGAAAGGGATGTGCTAACTGGCGCGAATGGTGCGCAGGAACTCATCAACTTTTTGGCTAAGAGTTGCGGCCTGCGTAGTAAGCGCCTTCGCTGAATCGAGCACTTGGCGCGAGGAGGAGCCAGTTTCGTCGGCGCCTTTTTCAACAGCGCCAATGCTGCGTGAAATTTCGCTGGTACCTTGTGCCGTGTGCGCAATGTTACGTGAAATCTCGTTCGTTGCGGCACTTTGCTCCTCAACAGCGGCCGCAACACCTGCGGTGCTTTGGCTGATTTCGTTGATGATGGAGATGATCTCGCCAACCGATTGTACCGCCCCATGCGTAGCCTCTTGCATGGATTGTACTTGCTGGACGATCTCCTCTGTTGCTTTCGCGGTTTGATTCGCAAGGTTTTTAACTTCCGAAGCCACAACCGCAAAGCCACGACCAGCCTCGCCAGCACGCGCCGACTCGATAGTGGCGTTAAGCGCAAGCAAGTTGATTTGGCTAGCGATATTGGTAATGAATTGTATCACTTCGCCAACACGATTGGATTTCTCAACCAGCACATGCATCGATTGGTTGATGCTCTCTGCTTGTGAGCTTGCTTGATTGGCCACGCTACTGGATTTTTGCACCTGAGCACTGATTTCACCAATCGCAGCAGTGAGCTCCTCTGCGGCGGCCGCAACTTGAGTCGCTGTTTGGGCAGCAGTGGTGGCCGAAGAAGAAACAATCGCTGAGTTTGACTTCGTTTCACCCGCCAACGTACTCAGGCGTTCTGCATTGCCTTGCATTTGGGTCGCAGAAGCGGAAACTTCTGTTACAACCGACTTAACGCTTTGCTCGAACCCATCGGCCATGGTGTGCATGGCTTGGCGTTTTTCAGCTTCAGCCTTAGCTTTCTGTTGTTCCTGCTCAGCACGAAGTTTATCCGTTTGAATCATGTTATCCTTAAACACGAGAACAGCCTTGGCCATGTCGCCAATTTCGTCTTTGTTTTCTGTTGAGGGAATTTCGACCGAAGTATCACCGCTTGCTAATAAGCGCATCGTTTCCGTCATTTTTTGGATAGGTTTTGAGAACACACCGCCCAAATAAAATGAAATAAGAACCGCAGCAATCATAATCCCTGCAATTGCAAGCCACGTTAATTGAATGGCTTTGTTGACCGCAAAGAAAAGCTCGCTCTCATTAAATGAAACTAATGTAGACCAACCCAATCCCGGATATGTGTATGCACCAGTACTTTTATGATACCCTACAACTTCTTTATGGCCAGAAATTACGCCGGTAGCATACATGGCCCCATTATTTCCGGCTATAGCCTCGGTCGCTGGCCCAAAGCCCATCTCGATAAGGTTTTTACCCCGAATTGCAGCGTGGCTGCCCGCTTCACCAGATTCGTTATGTCCGTAATCAGTGATGACATAGCCTTTGCTGTCAATTAGGATGATTTCTGTATCAGCAAGATTGTCTTCTTTAAGACTGCTGAATTTCCCCGAAAGCATTTCTGTTACTAAGCCGAAGTCTGCAAAATTAGCCCATACACCAATCAGTTCGCCTGAACTGTTTTTTACCTGAGCCGCAAAAATAATGACATTGCCACTGTCACCATAAACCGCATTCACGTCTTCATTGGTCAGAGGCCCTGCAACATAGGTTCCAGTCAGGCCATCACGCCCTTCGAGGAATTTACCTTCTTTGGTATTCTTGAACCAGTCGGCATCAGCGTAGTTTTTGCCGTAAAGGTCTGAGGTTGCAATGTCTTTGCCTTTAGGATCGACGCTATTTACTGCACGCACATTACCATCCAAATCGACATAAATACTAAGGCGGTAAATGCCATAGTCCGTCATGTAGCTGTTGATTGCCGTTACCAGAGGGCCAGTGCCTGGGGTATTCCAGTTCGCCTCGTTATAGGCGGCTGTGTTGCTTGCAAACGCTTGCACATCGCCATAGCGCTCGAAGAGGTTGCGGTCGATGATTTCGTTAATAACAGCAGCTGTCTGGGCAGCGCGGTCGAGACCTGGCTGCTTAATCTTATCTTCGCTAAAGAGGAAAACGCCTAGAATAGGCAGGGTGCAAAACAAGGTGAAGGCAATGAGACCCAAGATGATTTTGGCGCGAAGCTTCATAACGATATCCTGTGCAAAGAGTTTGTATAGAATGTTCGCTTAATGCGAATCTATAAACCACTTTAACGCGAGTTAGAATAACTGCAATAAGATTTGCTCAATAGCCAAAAATAAAACAGTAAGAAAACTAGAGTGTGGAGCAGTAATTAGATTAATGCTGCTTAACCTTTACTAGTAGGGGGGGCGAAATAGTGGCGCCATCCTCTTCTATCTCATTTTGCGGTGTGGTGAGTTTATAGGTAACCGGCTCAAGCCATGCGGGCAGAGCTGCCCCCAAGGCATATTTCTGCACTAAACTATCCTTGGTAAATTCGATCATAGGGCAAATCAGCATGGCATCTACCTTACGCTTGGCAAGGTGCGTACGTAATGCATTCACGTTGCTGATTTTGTTCGTATCCCACACATATTTAATAGCCGCTCCCTCACGATGATAATTACTGGCGATGATGCGATGGGGAGTGAAGAAAAGAATTTCTGTGCCCAAATCTGTTGGTGCCCATAACGTAAGTGAAGTCGGGAGCAGGCGATTCAATTCACCGCTTCGGATCAGTTGGCGAGCAGCATTATAGCAGCTATTGCGCTGCTTGGCGGCGATCTGTTCAGCCTTCGTTTCGTTCTGAAATAAGGGAATGTCGGATGCAAAGATGATGATGAGAGGTAAGCCGAGTGCAATAAGTAGCACGGGTAGGCGACGCTTCATTTGGGCGTTCGGAGAGAGTGAGGCAAGGGCGCGTGCAGGCCATCGCCCAGCAACAAGCGGATGCTCTGGCTTGAGTAGTGCCCCAAGCAAAGGCGCCGCACTAACGATAGTGAGTGGCATTAGGTAATAACTCCAACGCTGCTGGCTATAATAGAGCGCTAACGTAGCCAGTAGAAAAAAGATAAGAGTTGCGGACTGTTCGCGCGTATAGAACGCGTGGCTGGGCTTTAACCATGCCATTCCGCAAAGGATGACTAGTGCTACGGCAAGATAGCTGTAGGCGATGAGCACCGCGATGGAGATATGTAAAAACGATTTGGCCTCGCTGATGCGCGGCAGAAAATCACTGATAATAAAGGGATCCACACCGTAAAGTGGGCCGCGTAGCAAATTCGGGTAAAAGGCACCAATGGCCACCATGGCAAGGCTGGTGATGACCAGACCAAGGAGTGCGCGCCTGTGAAACGTGGATGGCATTAGAAACCGAAGCGACCAAGCAGCCAGCGCTGCTATCACCAAGCTGTAGACATAGACGATACTGATGCTGTCATAGACGGGCGCTAGCCATTGGGCGCGCGGCACCTCAATCATGAGAGCGACGAGGCTTGTTATCGCTGTGGTGCTGGCAAGGATGGTGAACAGGTGGGTTTTGGGCTCATCACCGCGCAGCCATTGCAAGCCAAACCAAAGATAGGCCACGCCTATTAGCATAAATGCCTCGACACTAATCCATAACTGTAGGCCAAAGCATAGTCCCGAAAGAGCCATCATTCGTGATGTCGGTGCGGCGGCTAAAATCCCTCCCATTGCCCAGATAAATAATACAGCAAGTGGAGCGTGATGGTCGGCATTGCCAAGACCAAAATAGTTGATCAACACTGGCGTGGTGGCAATCAAAACTGTTGCCATAACATATGCCGATGGAATTGGTAAAATCAGGCGAATGGCGCGGTGCATCCCTGCAATCAACAGGAACATCCAAAGCCATGGCAATAAAAGGGATGCACGCATAATGCGTAGGCTGAGGTCGATATCCTTGGGTTGCAGATAAACAAAAAACGCGAGAACCAAATCCACGGGGCGCGTCCATGGGCTGGCGGAAGCTTCGAAGGGTGCGTTGGCGCGTGGCACCCAATGGTTGTACCAATCGCCGCCCGTTAGCCACTCGCGCACTAAGGTGAGTCGCAGCCACGTATCGGGGTCGGTCTGCCCAATTGGCAGGCCATCGCGCAGCGGAACATGGTGCCACTGTGAGATAATATAAATGAGGTGAACCGCAGGGATGAGGAGTAGCGCCCACAAGGAAACTGGAATCCGTTTAAGGAGCGATAGCATCACGAATCCTTGCGCTTGAACACATAGCGACGGTTCATCCAGTAGTTGAAGAAGAGGGCGATTACGGTTCCTATCGCAATAGCGAAGATGCGTGTGCTAGCATTGTTGGCACCTTCCATGAGTGCGAGGGTGGCGCTGAATACCGCATAATTGATAGATGCGCCCAAAGCATTCGCAACAAGAAAGCCAAGCCAGCTACGCCGATTAAAGCCTGCATGCCCCTTAAATGTAAAAAATCCGTGCGCCAGATAAGCTAACTGTAGCGCAAGGCCCAGCGAAATAAGGCGTGCAGTGAATGCAGAAAATCCCGAATACACTAAAAGTTCGAGCATCAAGGCATCGCACACAAACAACCCGCCACCAACAATGCAGAAGCGAAAAAACTCTGGCACGTGTGTTCTCATACGACGGAGTCTCTAGGTTTTATTTGCAGCGCATGCACGCCAGAGATGCTGGTTACATGCGAGGGGAAATGTTCAAATAGCGCAAGTGGCGTGTTTCGCGATAGGTGCGCGCTAAGCTGTCGAGCATCATTCCGCCAATGAAGGTGAGCGCTGATAGCAACCCCAAACCCATCGAGAGAATGAGGGTAGGCTGCCGAGGCACCAGCCCTGTTGCTTTATACTCGATGAACACGGGGTAGGCGAGCACAAGGCTGATGATGGCCAACAGCGATGCGATGATAGAGAAAAAGGCAAATGGGCGCGCCTCCTTAAAGAGCATCAAGATAGCCAACAGGATGCGGCTTCCATCGCGATAGGTGTGCAGTTTGCTGAAAGAGCCTTCGGGGCGCTGGCCATAATGCATGGGAATTTCACGCATCGGAATGCGTTGCTCCAGCATGAAGATACTCATTTCCGTTTCGATTTCAAAGCGGGTGCTGTGTGCAGGAAATGATTTTACAAAACGCTTGGAGAATGCGCGGTAGCCTGAAAAAATATCCTTCAAGCCGCGACCAAAAAGGCGCTGAACAATAAGGTTGAAGAGCTTGTTGCCAAAGATATGAGCTGGCGGGAACGATGTTCTTTTGCCCTCGCGCACGCCGATCACGGTATCAGCTTCGCCATTGAGGATGGGAGTAATTAATTCGCGCGCGCGGCTTATGTCGTAGGTTAAATCCGCATCCGCCATCACGTATACGTCAGCATCCACATCAGCAAACATGCGCCGAACGACATTGCCTTTGCCCTGAAACGGGACGTGTTTTACAATCGCGCCTTCGGCTCGCGCAATGGCAACCGAATTGTCGGTCGAGTTGTTGTCGAAGACATAGATGGTGGCCTCTGGTAATGCCGCACGAAACGCACGGATAACCTGAGCTATGGCAAGCTCCTCGTTATAGCAAGGGAGCAAGGCGGCGATGGTTGGGGCATGTTGCATCATGTAATATTTGCTAGATTCTCTTCCGAGGCGAGGCAACCAATGCCAACAAAATCAAGCGTGGAAGGCGAAACTAAGTAATAGTCGTTGCAAGTTGGCACCAAATCACGAGTTTTGGCTAGGCTGCATCTCGCTGAGTAAATAGGTGGCGTGCGCGCGTGCCCGATGATATTCAGCCTCAATTGTCTCAACGAGCTTAATCTTCTCTTCATAGCCCACCGATTTTTTCTGCTCCGCCTCTTGGCAAGCAGCACTTAATTGCTTCATGCCCAGCGATGCTGCCGACCCCTTGAGATAGTGCGCGGCACTTGCCCATTTCTTTTGTTCCTCGGTGCGGCGATGCATACGCATTTCCGATATTTTTTCTTCACCAAGGGTAAAGAATAGATCGAGGATGTGGCGTAAATCTGCTGCTGTCTCGGAGATTTGCAGGAGGTGATTTCTATCGATAGGCGTTTCTGACGTGCCGCCGTGCGACTCAAGCATCTGTGATTGCGCGCGTGAAACAAACCAACGGCTGAGGAAATGTTCCAGCTTCAATGGCTCCACAGGCTTGCTGAAATATTCATCCATGCCCGCTTGCATGCACGCGTCGATGTTGTGCTGCATGGCACTTGCAGTCATTGCCACAATCAGGTTGCGCGGCTGATTAGGTTGTTCTTTCTCCATTTCGCGAATGCGGCGCGTTGCCTCATAGCCATCCATGATGGGCATTTGGCAGTCCATAAAAATCATATCGTAGTGATGCTGAGCAATCGCTGCGAGGCCTTCTTCGCCATTCTCAGCGGTATCGATATTATTGAATCCGAATTTAAGTAGTAGTTTCGTAATCAATAGTTGGTTGACTGGATGGTCCTCAACTACCAAAATTCTTGCTTCACTGGCGCTGACCCTATTGATATTGGTCGGTTCCACCATGCGCTGCGCATCGGTCCTAGGGGCGGTGCATGGGGGCATTGGTAAGCTAAACCAGAAAGTGGACCCCGCACCCTCGACACTAGTAAAGCCAATGTCTCCGTTCATCATCATGACTAACCGTTTAATGATGGCGAGTCCCAGTCCGGTACCACCGTAGCGGCGCGTAATGCTTGCGTCGCCCTGAACAAAATTTTCAAACATTTTATCTTGGTTTTCTTTGGCAATGCCTATGCCGCTGTCTTTAATAGTGCAGGTAGCTATTTGCTTCTCTGCGTCCCATGCGAGCGACACGCGCACATAGCCGCGCTCCGTGAATTTAACGGCGTTCCCAATAAGATTAGCCAGAATTTGGCTGAAGCGAACGGGATCGCCCATGACATATTGAGGCAGATTATCATCGATTGAGGTAACGAGGTCGACGGCCTTATCCGCAGCAAGCGAGGTGAAAAGTTGAACGGTTTGTTCAAAGTTAAGGTGCGCGTCGAAGCTCAGATTTTCGATACGCAATTCATTGGCTTCAATTTTGGATAGGTCAAGAATATCATTCAAGATCATCAGCAAATTGCGTGCAGAGTGATCGATTGTTTTAATGAATTGGAGCTGCTGCGGCGATGGTTTGGTATCGAGCAGAAGATGCGCCATGCCAAGCACGCCATTCATGGGAGTGCGAATTTCGTGACTCATATTCGCAAGGAATTGGCTTTTTGCTTTTGTTGCGGCTTCGGCCCTTTCTTTGGCAACGGCAAGCTCGGAGTAGAGGGATTGCATGACTGCGTTTTCGCGTACAATGCTTTGTTGGCGAACAAAAACGAGCCAATAAACTATAGCGCATATGATGATAATGGGGACGAGGCCCAGTGAGAAGATATGCTCATATAAACCATCACGCGCAATGAGGATGACGGCAAAAATACTTGGGGTTAGCAGAAGAAAAATGAGAAAAGAGGCCATAAAGGCATCGTAGCGCGGCGAATCAGCTAGGCGGTGCGCAGAGGGAACTGATTTTTGAATGCTGCTCATACCCCATTGTTGGGAGGGCGCGCAAAGGCTGTCAATCGTGGACAGGATTCAACCCTGCGTAGTAAGCAAAATCATCGCTTACTGTCACCCAAAGGTTGCTAACCTTAAATTCCGCTATTTAAGAATAGCCCCTAATAGGCCGCGTGCGATTTGGCGTCCAACGCTGTTGCCAGCCGTGCGCAGGATGCTTTTGCCGACAATTTCTAGTGCGCTATCGGGTTCTCTGCGTGTTTTTTTCGGTGAAGCCTTCATGTAATCGGCGCGGCCACCACCAGATGGGGTTGTTTGTGCGGGAGTGGAAATCCCCGCTGCTTTGGCAACGGTGCCCCAGATGCTGCCCGAATTTTCTGCGCCTGCTGTGCCTTGCACCTGACCACGTAAGCGCTCGTAGGCTGATTCACGGTTAACTACTGCTTCGTATACGCCAGCCAGCGGGCTTTGTGCCACTGCTTGTGCGCGTTCGGCTGGGCTGATAGGGCCCACGCGCGACAGGGGCGGGCGAATCAGCGTGCGTTCGACCATGGTGGGGATGCCTTTGGCATCGAGCACCGAAACCAGCGCCTCACCCACGGCAAGCTCCATAATTGCATCGGCTGTTTTAAATTTAGGGTTTTCGCGGAAAGTTTCTGCCGCAGCCTTCACGCCTTTTTGATCTTTGGGCGTATAGGCGCGCAATGCGTGTTGCACGCGGTTGCTAAGCTGTCCAAGCACCGTATCTGGAATATCGGCGGGATTTTGAGTAATGAAGTAAACGCCAACTCCCTTCGAGCGAATGAGGCGCACCAATTGCTCGATCTTCTCGACCAACGCCTTTGGTGCATCGTTGAACAACAAATGCGCCTCGTCGAAAAAGAACACCAGTTTTGGCTTATCCAAATCACCCGCCTCTGGCATGGTTTCGAATAGTTCCGAAAGCAGCCATAGCAGCATGGTGGAGTAAAGCTTCGGCGATTGCATTAGGGTATCCGCAGCGAGGATATTCACTGCGCCAGCGCCGTTTGGCGCGGTTTTAATGAAGTCCGTGATATTCAGCGCAGGTTCACCTAGTAGGTTCTTGCCGCCTTGCGATTCAAGCGTCATCAGCGAGCGCTGGATGGCAGCGACGGATGCAGGAGTGATGTTGCCATATTGCGCCGAGATAGCGGCTGCATGCTCGCTCACATGGGACAGCATGGCGCGTAAATCATCGAGATCGAGCAGAAGCAAGCCCTCATCATCGGCCACGCGGAAAGCGATGGTTAGCACACCTTCCTGCGTATCGTTCAAATCGAGCAGGCGCGAGAGCATCAGCGGGCCCATCTCGGAGATGGTGGTGCGCAGCGGGTGGCCAGCTTTGCCAAACACATCCCAAAGAATAGCGGGGCAGGCGGCATAATTCAGCGGAAATCCGATTTGCTTGGCGCGCTCGACCAGTGGCGCTTTGCCTGCTCCAGCCGCGGCAAGGCCAGAAAGGTCGCCCTTCACATCGGCAATAAACACCGGTACGCCCGCAGCCGAAAAGCCCTCGGCCAAGCACTGAAGCGTGATGGTTTTACCCGTTCCCGTGGCACCCGCGATTAGCCCATGGCGGTTGGCATATTTGAGTAGCAAGTGGATAGGCGCATCGCCTTTACCAAGATAAATTCCGCCATTTTCCAAAATCATAGGGCTCTCCGTTGACTAATGCGCGCGACATTAGTAGGGCAATCGCGAGAATTCAAGCCTCCATGCAGATATGAACTGAGTCTGGTTAGCCAGCATTTTAGCGGTTGTTAACCGGTTGTTAATTCCGTGCATGTTAGATTCCGTTATCACCTTGAGGAGTCTATGCCGAGCACCACCCACGACACTGTTATGCTAACCACGCCGCGCGGCCACGAAGTGATTGCCGAGCTGGATTACGAGGCGTTCTGTGTGCGCCATGCAAAAGTGGTGAATCGCTACACGGGTGTCATCAAGTCGCTCGACCCCGTAACATCTGAAAACTTGGCGCGGGCGCTTAGGGCCAAGCAGGTGTACGACCATGCGATAACGGAAACGCAGGCCGTGGAGCAGACTCTCAAGGGGTTTGGTAAGCTGGCGCAAGCGCTTGGCAATGACCACCCCGCCATCGAGCCGTATTGGCGCGAAGCAAGCCAGCACAAGGCGATCGCGCAGGATATGCGTGAGCGTGCGCGCCATTTTCACGATGATGCGATGGCGGCTATCGACAAATTAGCAGGTGATTAAAAGAGATTCTTCACGGAATCGCTAACGCCTTGCATAAAGCTCGGGTTATAGCCTAGCCCGCAAGCGGGGGTGGCGTTAGGCTTCAGCTTACACCACGCGCCATTGCCATTATCACACGCGGTGCCGCTCAGTGTTTGCTGAATTTTATGCACTTTCAGCACCTCGGTGAATCCACGGCAAATCGTGCCTGTTTGGGTTTTAAAAGTGGTGGTGGGTTTCAGTGAGCCATGAATGTTGTAGAAATTCCAAACATGCTCTCGGCCGTTCGGCACATTGCGCATGACGGCATAGAAGACCTTGCTATACTGCTGGCGCTCGATGTCGGTCATGTTCATGTATAAATCTGCCGAGAAAACACTGTCGCCGTCCTCATATTTAGCCACCTGTTCAACAAGCGGCGGCACTCCGTTTTTGGTCTTGGTGCGGCTTTCGGCGGGCGCTGGCTTTAATTGGGTCAATGGGGTTGGGTCGTTCTTGAGGGCAAAAAAGAGTATGAGGATGCCAGCGATTGCCACGCATGCCACCGTGTGACGAGCCAATATTTTGAGCGGAATGAGCAGGATGCGCGTGGAAATGCCAAGCAGACCAAACAGCACATTAATCAGCACGAATGGCAGAAAGATGATTTTAAAAAGTGCTCCGATCATGCGCACAGTGTAGCAAGGCCATCGCAAGCGGGCTATTGGTTTTATATTATTTTTTGTATGCGAGGCGCGTCAGGCAATTGCCTGTGGCTACATTTTCAGAAAACCTACCATTTTTTTGGTTTCCTCGAATATCGGAGTAGCAATCGCGCGGGCGCGTTCGGCGCCTTCTCTCAACAAGTTATCCAGAGTTGAATGGTCGTCCATTAAGTCGCGCATGCGGGCGGTGATGGGGCTTAGTTTCTCGACCGCTAGCTCGGCCAGTTGCGCTTTGAACTGCCCCGTTTTGAGTGTGGAAAACTTCTCGGCAACTTGTTGTGGGGTGGTGTCGCTTAGCGCGGCATAAATGGTTAGCAAGTTGGCGACGGATGGGCGGTTCTTCTCGTCATAGGTCAGTGCGGGGTCGGAATCCGTCTGCGCTTTTTTGATTTTATTGGCAATCGCATCCGCGTCATCCGTCAGGGTGATGCGTGAGTAATCCGATGGGTCGGATTTGCTCATTTTCTTGGTGCCATCCGTCAGGCTCATGACGCGGGTAGCGGCGCCGAGGATTAGCGGCTGGGGCAGGGGGAAGAACTCCGTGCCATAAGCACGGTTAAACGCCCCCGCAATGTCGCGCGCGAGTTCAAGATGTTGTTTTTGGTCAGCGCCCACGGGCACGTGCGTAGCGTGATAACCAAGAATATCCGCCGCCATGAGCACGGGATAGGCGTAGAGGCCGAGTTTTGCTTTGTTTCGTCTTTCACTGTCCTCAATAATAGCTCTCGTGAATGCCTCAATCATATCAGCTGGAGTAAATTGCTCTACTGGTGTGTTTTCGTCAAAATTGGTTAGTTCAAACTTTTCCCCCTCTTTGGCGGCATATTGTAAAGTAGCTTGAATCTTTTTAGCTTGTTCTGACAAATCCACTTTTTTGGTGCCTACTTTGTCCTTAAACTGGGTCATCCTGTCCAGCCACCCTAGCGGAGTGTGGCAGTTCAAAATCCACGCCAATTCGCTGTGCATGGTGACGGCGGATTGGGGGAAGATGGCCGAACGTTTGGGGTCGATGCCGCAGGCAATATAGGCAGCGGCGGTTTCGCGGGTGTTACGCGTCAAATCCGCAGGGTCTTGTGGCACGGTAATCGCGTGCAAATCCGCCAGCATGAACAGGCATTCGTGGCTATCTTGCAGGCCCACCCAGTTGCGGATGGCGCCGAGGTAATTCCCCAAATGTAGGTTCCCTGTGGGCTGCACGCCCGATAAAATACGCGGCTTAGTCATGAGATTCTCCTTAGCGCGAGCTTTAACGAGGTTGTGGGCGGTTGTCACGTCCTAAGCTGCCTATTGGCGGTGTTATAGGATGGCATGGTGCAATGCACAAAAATCTAGATATTTCTGAATCTTCGTAAAGATTTGTTCATAAAAACTTCACAGAACTGTCACATTTCTCCGCGCATGTCTGTGCTAGTAATAAAGGTAAGGATTTCTATGAGCACACCGATTACAGAGCACCCAAACACCGACGCCAGCCGCGAGAAATTGCCGCCTGTGGAGCGCGATGCCTCGGCTACAGAGATGGCTCATGCGCCTGAAGCTGGCTCTCCAAAGCCTAAAACAGAACGTCACCATTACAGCGAACACCCTAAACAAACCCAACCAACCGAGCGCGAGGTCGCGATTGGTAAGTGGGCATACAAGCATCGTGCGGCGGCCGAAGGGTTGGGCGGCTTCCTCGGCTATCAGATTATTCGTAACTCGCTGGCGGCGATTCCCTATGGTGTGGCAACCGCCGCCACATGGATGGGTTTAGAAAAAGTAGCAAAAATAGCTGAAGCCAAACGCCCTGATTCATTTATAGCCAAGGCTGCCCGCTCACCCATCCGTGATGTAGCAATGATTGGGGCGGGCTTCACCCTGTTCCGTGGCACCCTCAAAGTAGTGCGCTACATGAAAGAGCGCTTGTTTGACCCGCAAAATACCGAAGCGGAAAGCATTGCCGAAGTACAAAATTTCGGCACGAATTTGAAAGAAACACTGAAAGAAGTATCGCCAGCGGAAGTGGCATCCACCCCAGTGGCTGCGTTTGCGCTGGGTTATGGCCGTCGCTTTTGGAATCCTAAAACCCATCTCGCACCATTGGGTGCAGACGCCCCAAAATATGAAGTAAAAGGCTTATTCGGCGATGGATTTAAAGCGCTCAAAGCTGCTGACCCCAACCACACACGCTGGCAGCACATCAAAAATGTCATGACGACCCGCAAGGGTGGTCTATTACCCGAAATGGCGATCGTGGCCGCGAGCTTCGTGCCGTTCTTCGAGCTAGGTGACCGCCGCTATAAGGACGCGCAGGTGGCGCGTGGCATTTGGCTGAATGACCCATCGAGCCTTGTGCGTAAAAGCGAAACACAGGCAAAGCATGAATTGGCGCAAGGCGAAGAAATGTTCGCCAATAACAAGCCAACCAAATATCAGGATGAGTTGGTTCAAAAAAGCTATGATTCTTTCAAAGCTACGGGGCATTTGCGCCCTGCGGATGCGCCGACATTTAGTTGTTTTGCCATGCGTCGTGTGGTGCCTACCTTTATGGGGATTGGCGCTTATGTCGCGGGTAAGCGCCTTGCCTATATGGGCATGGGCACGATGACAGAGCACAATAAGCCTGGAAGGCATTGGCTCAAGAATTTGGCCATGATGGCCGCGGTCGAGGGAGCCGCGACGTCGTTGTTTTGGATTAACGCTTCCGTAATCGACAAGTTCGAACCTTGGTATGACAAGCACTTCAAGGACAGCAAGCCCAAGCCGCTGACAGACGAAGAAGTCCGCCGCCACTATGCCGAGTTGAAGGATCGTCTCGATGCAAAAGAGCGTGAACGGTCAGGAAACCAACCCACCGTCGCCTAATTCATTCAATCATGGATGACAAATAGGTCCAAGAAGGCTATCACCCCGCGCATGAACACAGCGAAACTCAACTTATCCATTCGTCCCCGTCGTTTGCGCCAAGCGCCGTGGATGCGATCTATGGTAGCGGAAACGCACTTGCGCGCCGAAGATTTAATTTGGCCGTTATTTGTGCAAGAGGGTGCAGGAAAGGTTACCCCTGTCGAAGGATTGGCGGGGGTGGAGCGTTTAAGTATCGATATGATTATTGATGCGGCGCGCGAGGCTGCAAGCCTTGGTATTCCTGCTATCGCACTATTTCCTGTCACGCCGCCTGACAAAAAAACCGAGGATGGGCGCGAGGCTTATCATACGGACAATTTGATGTGTCGCGCGATTCGCGCAGTTAAAAAAGCGGTGCCTGAAATTGGTATTATCGCCGATGTGGCACTCGATCCCTACACCACGCATGGCCATGACGGCGTGCTGGGTGCGAATGGCGACGTGGCAAATGATGCCACGGTTGCGGCCTTGTACAAGCAAGCTGTGGTGTTGGCGCAAGCTGGCTGCGACATTGTTGCGCCAAGCGATATGATGGATGGACGCATTGGTGAAATTCGCGCTGCGCTCGACAATGCAGGGCACGAGAATGTAGTGATTTTGTCCTACGCCGTAAAATACGCCTCGGCGCTCTATGGCCCGTTCCGCGCGGCGGTTGGCTCGGCCACCAATCTAGGAAAGGCCGATAAACGCACCTACCAAATGAATCCTGCCAATCGCATTGAAGCGCTCCGTGAAGTGGCGCTGGATATAGAGCAGGGGGCAGATATGGTGATGGTCAAGCCTGCGACTTTCTATCTCGATATTATTTCGGATGTAAAAGCGGCGGTGAATGTGCCCACGCTTGCCTATCATGTGAGTGGTGAATACGCGATGGTGAAGGCTGCCGCAGCAGCAGGCATGCTGGATGAAAAAGCCGTGATGCTGGAGAATTTGCTCGCCATTAAACGCGCGGGTGCGGATGCGATCTTGACCTATGCCGCGCGCGATATAGCGCGCTATTTGGCTGAATAGCTCTCGACCGTAATCTTTCCGCTGATGATTTTGTCTTTGGCCGTCGCTACTTCTTCGATAAGTTCCTCAGACATCAACCCGCGATTATTTTGATCAACCGCATAATCTAACGCACCTTCTTTGATTCCGAGATATTTAACACCCGCGCGCCACGTATTGTTCTGGCTTTGCTTGATGGTATCGTAAACTGCAACATCCACCCGCTTAACCAGCGATGTAAGCACTGAACCAGGGAAAATGCCGTTCTGATTACTATCGACGCCAATGGCTAGCTGATGCATTTCACTCGCGGCTTGCAGCACTCCCACCGAGGAGCCTCCCGCAGCTGCAAAGATGATGTCTGCACCCTCATGGTATAGAGTATGCGCTATCGTTCTGGCTTTTTCTGGGTTACTCCATGCGTCGGCTGTACTGCCTACCATCTGAACACTTACCTTGGTGTCGGGTGCTGCGTATTTAACGCCCTGCGTATAACCTTTCGCAAAATTACGAATTAGCGGAATATCCATGCCACCAACAAATCCTACCGAGCCACTGTGAGACATGCGGCCGGCAATAATTCCGACTAAGAACGCGCCTTCATGGTCTTTGAATAAAATGGACTGAACGTTCGGGTAAAGTGGCGGTGCCAAGCCATCAATAATAGCAAAATTGTTGCCCGGGAACAGGTGCACAATCTCCATAAGTGGGGCAACGTTCTGGTTGCCTAAAAGAATAACAGGAGACGCCTTGGTCAGGGCAACTTTCCTAATAACGTCCTGTACGTTCTCGTCGGCCTTCATGCGCGTGACGCTAACGGTTACGCCAAAATCGCGCTCGGCAAGGGCGATTCCACTTTTAGCTGAATTAATAAAGGCGCTATCACCCTCATCACCCGAATATAGATAGATAATCGCTGGGTTAACAGTAGGCTTTTTGTCTTTTGCAGTTACATCGCTTTGTGCGTACGCAATGAGGGGTGTCATGCATAGGATTGCCAGCAAGAAGCGAGTGTAGTGCCTGATGGTGCGCATAGTGCCAACTCTATCTTGTGTGTTCACCAAAATCATGAAAGATAAGCATAAGCGTTCACCCACACAGAATCAACACGGTTTCATGACTCAGTTTGCAATACTCGACCAACTCACGCAAGGCATCGCCGCAGCCAAGCTCGATTTATACATCATTCCGATGGTTGATGAATTCCAAGGCGAATACACCCCCGATTACGCCACTCGATTGCCATATGTCACAGGCTTCACGGGCTCTGCTGGTCTTGGCGTCTTTCGCGCGGATTTAGCGGCAGGCAAAAAACATGTGTTGTTTGTTGATGGTCGCTACACGTTGCAAGCGGCGAATCAAGTCGATGGTGATGTGATTGAGGTCATCAATAGCGGTGATATTAGTTTTATTGACTGGCTGAAGAGCCAAGGCGAGGGATTGAAAATTGGCTTTGATCCATGGCTGATAACGCAGCTACAGCGCGAAACATGGCAGAAAGCTACGACGGCGCAGAATCTGGACTGGGTAGCGCACTCACCCAATCTGGTGGATGCGATTTGGAAAGACCAGCCTGCTCCACCAGCAGGTGAGGTGATGCTTCATCCACTCGAATTTGCAGGCATAAGCTACGATGAAAAACGTGCGGCCATGTTTGGAATATTAGAGAAGAGTGCGGCCGATAGTGTGCTGCTCACTCAGCCCGATGGTATCAACTGGCTGCTCAATATTCGTGGCTGCGACGTCCCCTTTAACCCGCTCCTACTTGGCCACTTGTTACTGAAGAAAAGCGGGGTGGCTACCTTATTCACCCATCCGCACACTCTAAGTAAAGAAGTGGGGGATTATCTGCGGGCGCAAAAGGTCGATGTTGCACCACTTAAATCCGTTTTTTCGGGCAAATTGATCAAGCAGGATATTGGCTCTCGAACATTGGTTGATGCTAGCGCAACATCGGTTGGCTGGTTTTCGCTTCTCGATAAACTAGGTATTGAAACTGTGCGTGGCGATGACCCGACAACCCTTCCCAAGTCTACTAAGAGCATGGTGGAGTTGAACGGAATTCGTAATGCCCACCAGCGCGACGGCTTGGCCTTGACGCGGTTTCTCTATTGGTTCGACGACCAAAACACGCGTGGCCGCTACCCTGATGAATTAACGGTGGTGAGCCAACTCGAAAAATTCCGTGCCGAAGATGCTTCATACCGCGGGCCAAGCTTTGCGACCATTGCAGGCAGTGGCGCGAACGGTGCTATTGTTCATTATCGGGTGGATGAAAAAAGCAATCGGCGCACCCGCACGGGTGAGTTGTTCTTGCTTGACTCAGGTGGCCAATACCCCGACGGCACAACCGATGTAACGCGCACCATGTTCGTGACTAGCCCTGCTGGTGGCGCCGCCGCTCCGCTAATGAGCGAGCATTTTACACGCGTACTCAAGGGGCATATTGCTTTGGCTTCAGTGCGCTTTCCTGCTGGCACTAGCGGCGTTCAGCTCGACGTATTGGCGCGTCACCCACTGTGGGAGGCTGGACTGGATTACGATCACGGCACGGGCCATGGTGTTGGCGCATTTCTATGCGTTCATGAAGGCCCGCAACGTATCAGCAAGCGCGGCAGCAGTGTTCCGCTCGTGGCAGGAATGATTCTCAGCAACGAGCCAGGTTATTATGCCGCGGGTAATTACGGTATTCGCATCGAGAATTTAGTGTGTGTCGTGGATGCTGGAACAAGTGCCGATGGCAAGCCCATGCTAGCGTTTGAAACACTTACGCTTGCACCCATCGATACGCGCTTGGTCAATGTTGGAATGCTCAGCATTGCCGAACGCAACTGGCTAAACGCCTATCACCGCCGCGTCTATCAAGCGCACGAGGCAAGCCTCGACCTAGACGAGCGCCGCTGGCTAATGCAGGCAACCCGCGCGATATAATTAAATCTAATGGTTGAATGCAGGGAGGCCGACTAACAATCGTCTAAGTCGCCTAGCGACAGGCATTTCCCACTTTACCTCTACCCCGATGCCTCCGCTACGCAAACTGACCTCGTCAGCGCAAGCAGCGCCAAGCGCAAGCCGAACCTCGACGAGAAAATCGTCGCCACTATTGCGAAAAAGCTGAAACTGCCCTTCGTGCCTGACCATGAGGACAAGGCGGCGGGTGACCATTCGCGTTTCTCACCGCTCGACCTGCTCGATTATATCTATGCCGTACTGCACAGCCCCAGCTACCGCAGCACCTATAAAGAGTTCCTGAAAATCGACTTCCCGCGCATTCCATACCCTTCGGATGCCGCCAGCTTCTGGCAGCTCGTGGCACTGGGGGGTGAGCTGCGTGCGCTGCACCTGCTCGAACACCCCGCGCTCGCAAAGCCCATCACCACCTATCCCGTCGGCGGCGATAACATGGTCGAGAAGCCCACCTATGCCGACGGCAAAGTGCATATCAACAAAGACCAGTATTTCGGAAACGTACCCGAGGTGGCTTGGAACTTCTTCATCGGCGGCTACCAGCCCGCCCAGAAATGGCTAAAAGACCGCAAAGGCCGAACCCTAAGCCTCGACGACCTGCGCCACTACGCTAAAGTCATCATCGCCCTCACCGAAACCGACCGCCTCATGAAGGCGATTGATGGGGTGTGGAAGGTTTAGCGGGTAGGGGGGCTTGCTGTTACCCCGTAAATCGCCAGCCCTCCGTCATATTCGTGCCACGATGGTCGGTCTTCCGAGCCAATTCGCGCGCTTCATGGCTACCTGCTTGTGGAATGGATGGTGCTAGATATGCTTTGGCATTTTGATGCAGCGAGGCAATCTGCTGCTGCAGAATCTCAGCCTCATGCTCCGGCGTTACTTGCATAGATTTCACGAGGTTGCGTTCATAAATTTTTACGAACTCAGAGAATTTTGCTAAAACGTCATCCGTTATCTTGTCCTCATAAGCATCGAAGCGCGGGCCATAATTATCATTGCTATGAGCATCACGAAGCCTCTCACGTTCAACAGAAAACTTCTGGGCATGCTCCCGACCAGCCTGTTGAAAGAAATCGATGAATGTCTGTGCGATAACGCTATCCAATTTATCGCCAACTTGCTGGCGATAGGTGGCGATGTCTGTTAAGCTCATGCGCTGAATAAAGTTCTGCACCACGCGGTTAATCATGGGGTAGGCAATGGGAGCCTCAGGATTTTCCTTGAAGCGGTTGCCGCGTCCAGAAGTGATAACTGCTTGTGGCAGATAATATTCATAGCCACATACACGCATGAAAAGATCTCCGACATCCGGCTGGCTATCACGGCCACGATGTGCGGATTCTTTTGCACGCTCTACAAATCCCTGCATTTCACGGGTAGTTTTGAGGCTAACGCGTTTAGGCTGCTGACCATCCGTTACCTGACCATCATGCAGTTCGGCAGCAATCAGTTCATCCTTACCATGGCGGTGCAAGAAGTAGCTAAACATCCGAGTCACATCGTATTGACCGATATGGGTAACACCGAACTGGTTAGAGAACATGCTGGTGAGTGCCAATCGCGTGGCCGCATCCACTTGGCGGCTGCCGTGTTCCTCGGCGCTCAATTCACGTGTGCCACGAATCAAATCCCCCGTTGCTTTGCTATGGTCCACGCTCATGGTGTCGAAGTCAATCAACTTCAAATCCGCAATCACATCAATTTGTGATGCACGCGTCATATAGTGGGCAATGTTACCTTTCACCACCCGCTCAACAAAACGTTTCAGAGCCTTTTCGTGTGGCTGGAGGGCGTCACCACGCATGGCATTCACATCTTCCAGCAGCACTGCCATGTCATTCGAGTTCGCATGGCCATAGCATAGGTTACTCAACGCTTGGTGCAGGCGTGCATCCTGCTTCTCAAATGCGGTGAGTAGCGCATCCACCGAGTCGATGCCGTTTTGTTTTGAGTAATCTTCAAGGAAGTGACAATTTTCTAGGCCAGATTTTAAGATTTTCTGGCGCAAATAACCTTCAACCACCGCGCGTGAGCGTGTTTCATCCTTCCGTAGGCGTTGCATGGGGCCAGAATCAGCAACCTGTTGTACCACTTCTGTCAGAGCTTTGATTTCTGTACCGCAGCGGCTCACATCAATTTTTTGTGCCTCTAATTCGGCAATCAGCATTTCGCGGAATGCCACTTCATTATCGCGCGCACCCCTAAAACCGGCTGCGCGTGTCGCATTCCTGCCTAACTGCACGATGACGTCTCCGCCACCAGTGAGTATGTTGAGAGGAATGGTGCTGGTAAGGCTACTCATGGTTTCTTTCACCCACCGATCTTTAGCTAATTGTGCCAATCTATCTTGGCTGAGTTGTTGCCGAGAGAGATCGTCATTATGCCGAAGGGCAGAAATTTCACTGCCTTTAAGTCCTTCGACGCGACCATCAAGCACCGCTTGGCGCGCGATGAGGTCGTCGATCTTGGCTTGAATGGCACCCGTCATCACCTC
>JAMHWA010000075.1:0-67649 GCA_035911175.1 Alphaproteobacteria bacterium | reverse complement strand
ATCCTGCTCACACTGCTCATTCGTTTTGGGCTGATGAGCACGCAAACATTGGCCAAAGGCCGCCGCTATGCCGTGGTGATTTTGCTCACCATCGCCGCATTCATCACTCCGCCAGATATCCTCAGCCAAATCCTGCTTTTCATTCCGCTGTATGCGCTTTATGAACTCTCCATCCTCATCGGCCGCATGATCGAGAAGCGGCGCGAGGCACCAGAAAAAGAGATTACCCATGCATGATATTAAATACATTCGCGAAAACCCTGACGCATTCGATGCTGCGCTCGCCCGACGCCCGACCTATGAGGGCCCACGCTCGAAAGAATTGCTGGAGCTGGACAAGGCCAATCGCGGCGGCAAAACCGAGCTGCAAAACCTGCAAGCGCGGCGCAATGAAGTGGCCAAGCTGATTGGCGAAGCCATGCGCACGGACAAGGCAAAAGCAGAAGAACTGAAAGCCGAAGCCGCCGACATCAAAGCCAAAATCGCCGCGCTCGAAAGCGGTGAGGAGGAGGGCGGCGCGCTGAGCGAAGCCCTTTCGCGCATTCCCAACCTGCTGGCGGAGGATGTGCCAAACGGGGCGGATGAGGAATCGAACGTCGAAGTGCGTGTGGTGGGAAGCAAGCCCGCGATTGCG
This sequence comes from Alphaproteobacteria bacterium, assembly GCA_035911175.1. GTDB lineage: Bacteria > Pseudomonadota > Alphaproteobacteria > Rickettsiales > UBA3002 > QFOX01. The sequence goes on along the minus strand of JAMHWA010000075.1, from coordinate 67,015 downwards.
GACGCGAAAGACCATGTGGCGCTGGGCGAGGCCTTGGGGCTGATGGATTTTGAAGCCGCAGCCAAAATCTCAGGCGCGCGGTTTGTCGTCACCCGTGGTGCGCTGGCGCGGCTGGAGCGCGCACTGGCGGCGTTCATGCTCGATATTCACACCGCATCCGCCACCGATACGTTGGGTGGCTACACCGAGCATCAAGTGCCCTATTTGGTAAGGGACAATGCGCTGTTTGGCACAGGCCAGTTGCCGAAGTTTTCAGAGGATTTGTTTGTAGCCTTAAGTGGTGACGAATATGACAACATCAAAAAAGCCATACCGGTGGACAAAGATGATTATGAGGAGCTTGTTGATGATATCGTCTCTTTGCGTGAATTTTACCTCATCCCCACTGCCGAAGTTTCGCTGACCAACCTCGTTGCGGATTCCATCCTCGATGAGTCACAACTCGCTACGCCCATGCGCCTGACCGCACACACACCGTGCTTCCGCAGCGAGGCAGGCAGTGCAGGGCGCGACACGCGCGGGATGATTCGCCAACACCAATTCAGCAAGGTCGAACTCGTCAGCATCACCCGCCCTGAGGATTCCGCCGCCGAGCATGAGCGCATGCTGGGCTGCGCCGAGGAGGTGCTGAAACGCCTTGGCCTGCATTACCGTGTCATGCTGCTTTGCGCGGGGGATACGGGCTTTGGTGCTCGCAAAACCTATGACCTTGAAGTGTGGCTGCCCGCGCAAAACACCTTCCGCGAAATTTCCAGCTGCTCAAACTGCGGCGATTTCCAAGCCCGTCGCATGAAGGCGCGCTTCAAACGCACGGGCGCGAAGGAAACCGAATTCGTCCACACGCTCAATGGCTCTGGCCTCGCGGTCGGGCGCACGTTGGTGGCGATTTTAGAAAACTACCAACAGCCCGATGGCAGCATCACCATCCCCGATGCGCTGGTGCCCTATATGGGTGGATTGAAGGTGATAACGAAATAATTGTCATTCCAGCGAAGAGTAGGAATGACAAACAGTAAAAAACTTGTCATTCCTGCGAACGCAGGAATCTCCTTGGCGGAGTTATGCATCACTATTACGTTTATATTCTAGCAAGTAAACGTGATGGCGTTCTCTATATTGGTGTCACCAATCATCTGGCGCGACGGGTTGATGAGCATCGCCAAGGAGTCATTGAAGGCTTCAGCAAAAAATATTACGTCGAACGGCTGGTGTATTTTGAAGCATTCCAATATATCGACCATGCGTTGGCGAGAGAAAAGACGTTGAAGCGTTGGAAACGCGCGTGGAAGATTGAACTGATTGAAAAAATGAATCCTGAGTGGAAAGACCTATACGAAGAATTGAATAACCTCATTTAAGGAGATTCCTGCGTTCGCAGGAATGACAAATAATAGATGTCCATAAATCTAAAAACCGCCCGTATCCTTATCAGCAACGATGATGGTGTGAATGCCGAGGGCATTGCACTGCTCGAAAAAATTGCCCGCACACTGAGCGATGATGTGTGGGTGGTCGCGCCCGAGCACGAGCAAAGCGGGGCAGGGCATTCCTTAAGCCTGCACAAGCCCTTGCGCGTACGCAAGGTGGCGGAGCGCCGCTTCGCGGTGGATGGCACGCCGACGGATGCGGTGTTGCTCGGTGTCATGGAGGTGATGAAAGATAAACGCCCTGACTTAATGTTGAGCGGCATCAACCGTGGCAGCAACTTGGCGGAGGATGTGACCTATTCGGGCACGGTTTCCGCCGCGATGGAAGCAACCTTGCTCGAAATTCCATCTATTGCATTCAGCAACCAAATCAACGGCGCGGTGAATTGGGATGTGCCCGCTGCCTATGTGGGGAAAATCATTGAGTCCCTTGCTAAAACGACCATTCCGCATGATCGCCTGATTAACGTCAACTTCCCCGCCATGGCGCTGGCGGATATCAAAGGTATCAAGCTGTGCCCGCAAGGCCGCCGTCGGCTCGACGATAACCTCGATAGGCGGATTGACCCGCAAGGTCGCCCCTATATCTGGATTGGTGGCCAGCGCACGGAAGGGTTTGTCGACCATCCCGAATCCGATTTCGAGCAAATCCGCGAGGGGTGGATTACCGTGACGCCGCTGAGCTTGGATATGACCGATTATGCGATGTTGAAGGGGCTTGAGGGGATTGTGTAAGATAGTGCGGGCGTAAAAGCCTCACATCTCTATCATTCGCCATTTTAACTCCGCGCTTTTTCGCTATCGGGCTTGCACCTGTCGCCCCACCTGTGGCCAACTGAATGCATGAACAAGCGCGCCACGAAGCCCAAAACCTCAGCGATGCCGATGATCGAGGGCGTACACCCCAGCCTTGCCACCACGCAGGATGATTGGCTGGCCTCGCAAAAAATTCGGCTGTTGATGAGTTTGCGCAAAGCAGGGGTAACGGATACGCGCGTGCTCAGCGCCATGGAGAACGTGCCACGCGAACAGTTTGTGGAGGAGGCCTTCCGCGACCGCGCCTATGACGATAATGCGTTGCCCATTGCCTGCCACCAGACGATTTCCATGCCCAGCGTGGTAGCGATGATGACGCAGATGCTGGAGGTGAAGCCCACCCAATGCGTGCTCGAGATTGGCACGGGCTCGGGTTATCAGGCGGCGGTGCTGGCTAAGCTGGCGCGCCGAGTACACACCATCGAGCGTCATGCACCCTTGGCTGAAATTGCCCGCGCGCGGTTCACTGCCATGAAGTTACGCAATATCGATAGCCATATTGGGGATGGCAGCAAGGGCTGGCCCCACGCCGCGCCCTATGAGCGGATTATTGTGACGGCGGCCGCGCCTGAAATACCGCAAACGCTGCTCGCCCAACTGACCATTGGTGGTAAAATGATTATTCCTGTCGGCGAAACCGTGGCCGACCAATTCCTGCTGCGCCTGACCCGTGTGGCGGAGGATGAAGTGCGCCGCGAGGTGCTTTCCGCAGTGCGCTTTGTGCCACTGGTGGCAGGCTAATCGAGGCATTTCTACGGCCAACTACGTTGTCATGTTCGTGCTCAGTCGATTACGTAGCGTCGCTACGCGCACTCCTTGCGCGCGACCATTCCTAGCATTTGGCTCGTATAAATGCCTTCCGCTTGATTGCTGAACAAGCGTATAATTGTGTTGTGGCATTTTTGCCCCGCATTCAATGAATTGAGTGAAAAATGCAGTGCAGCATATCATTGCCGTTGCGTTCAGTTTTTCTGTGTGTTACCTCTGGAAGACCAAAGAAAAAAACATCAAGAATCTTTGGTAACTTATTATAAAAAGGGTGTTTTTAAATAACAAGCCCTAAGTCGCACTGGCAAGTGAAGTTAGACGTTACCATCCTCAAACAAGACCGAGGTAGAGCCATGCGCATTTCCGCTGCTGCGTTTTTTATGATTCTCACTACTATCTTCCTTTCTGCCTGTGCAAAAAATGAAATGGCAGCGGTGGATGACCATAGTGGCAATTTCTACAGCCGCAACGGGGTGCTGAGTTTGGCCAACGCCATGTCGGCAACCCAGCAGGCAGTGCCAACCATGGAAGTGGCTAGTAATGACCTAGGCAGTGCGCCTTTTGCCAAGGCAAGCACATGGCAGTGGCCAGTGCAGGGGAATGTGGTTGAAACCTTCGGCCAAAAAACCGAAGGGGTGAGTAATGAAGGCATTGTGATTGCCGCTGCCGAGGGAACTCCCATCCGCGCCGCCCAAGCGGGGGAAGTGGCTTATGTTGGCACCGACACGAAGACTTATGGCAATATCGCGATTCTGCGCCATGCCGATGGTGCGATGACATCCTACTCTCATGCGCGCAACGTGGTGGTCGCTAAGGGCGAGCGTGTTAATTCGGGCAGCGTGATTGGGTATGTGGGGCAAACGGGCAGTGCCAAGCAGCCGCAATTGCATTTCGCCGTGCGCGAGAACCGCACCGCGATCGACCCGCTAAGCAAACTTCCAAGCCAGTTTGCCTCGAATTAAATTTTCATTGCTTCGCGAGATCGTCTGCTGACGATTGGCTTAGAATATCTTTGGAATCGCCTCTCTCGCTTTGCTCGAGTGCTTCGCGCCGCAGTGCGGGCACAGCTAGCTCGCCCCACTCGCGTTAAAAAATCATAGCCCTTTCATAGTGCATGCTGCATAACGCTTGCCATGACCTCCCTTGTTTGGCTTCGCCGCGATGTGCGGCTTCATGATCATGCTGCGCTCGCAACCGCGCTGGCGGATGAGCATGCTGTGCAGCCTGTATTTGTGTTCGATACCGATATTCTGGCGCGCTTTGCCAACCCGCGTGACCGGCGTTTAGTCTTCCTAGCCGAAGCGCTGTGCCACATCGATGCCCAATTGAAGGAGCGCGGCGGAAGGCTGCTGGTACTGCATGGCAAGGCGGTCGATGCTATTCCGAAACTGGCACACGCGCTCGGCGCCAAAGGCATCTATTCCGCCGAGGATTTTGAGCCCGCCACCCGCGCGCGGGATGAAGCGGTGCGTAAGGCGCTGCCCACCACCACCCGCTTTGTGCAGGTGCTCGACCATTTGATGCGCGCGCCACAACGCATGCTGAAGGCCGATGGCACGCCCTACAAAGTGTTCACCCCGTTCTACAAGCTCTGGCGCGCGGACATGGGGCCGACGGATTATGCGCCGTATGAGGTGAAGGATAAAGGGCGCTACGCGAAGCCCGAGACCAGTTTTAAAGCAGCAGAGGAAGCGGGCTTAACGCGCATCAATCTCGATGCGGGGGCAGGGCAATTGCTTGCCCAAATTGGTTATGAGTATACGAAGGACGCATTGTGGCGAGTGGATGATGTGCCTGCGCGCTTGAGCAGTTTTATTGAGAAAAAGCTCACTGCATACCCCACCGCGCGTGATGCACTGCCCATCATCGGCACCAGCCAGCTTTCGCCGTATTTGCGTTTTGGGTTGGTGAGTGTGCGCGAATGTGTGCGCGCAGCCATGGAAAAGGGCGGCGGCGAGAAGTGGATTGCCGAGCTGGGCTGGCGCGAGTTTTACGCCGCGATTCTCTACCATTTCCCGCACGTGGTCACGCTCGAATTCAATGCCCAATATCAGGGGGGTGCTATTCCGTGGAACAGCGATGAGAACATGGCGCAGGCTATGTTCAGCGGCCAAACGGGTTACCCTGTGGTGGATGCCGCTGTGCGCGAATTGTTGGAAACGGGGTACATGCATAACCGTGCGCGGATGATTGTGGCAAGCTTCGCCAGCAAGGATTTGCTGCTCGATTGGCGGTTGGGCGAGGAATTCTTTGCCCAACACCTCATGGATTACGATTTGGCCAGCAACAATGGCGGCTGGCAGTGGGCAGCGAGCACAGGGACGGACGCTGCGCCCTATTTCCGCATTTTTAACCCCATCTTGCAAAGTAAGCGCTTCGACCCCGAGGGCGAGTATATCCGCCGTTATGTGCCTGAATTACGTGGTTTATCCACCGCCGATATCCACGCCCCGTGGGAATCACCCCTCACCAAGCCTAAGGGCTATCCCATGCCCATCGTCGACCACGCCACCGCCAAAGACCGTGCAGTGGCCGTGTTTAAAGCTGCTGGCCACAAAATGGGCGGAGAGAATTAGTGCGATTCACCCCTTGACAGGGGGTAAAAAATGCGCGAAAAGGCGCCCCTCAAACATTCGAGGCGAACATGGCTAAAAAAGCAACTATCCTAGTAAAACTTGAGTCCACGGCGGATACGGGGTTCTTCTATGTGAAGAAGCGTAACCCACGCAAACAGACGGAAAAGTTGAAGTTCAACAAGTACGATCCGATTGCGCGCAAGCACGTTGAATTCAAAGAAACCAAGCTCAAATAGCATCATGCACAAGCTTGTTGCGTTGATGATGGCCGCGTTTCCTGCCGCTGCGCTCTCGCAAACGGCGGATGCAACTGCTGCAGCACCCATGGCGCCCGCTTCGCCATTTGCCAGCCTTTTGCCGCTCGTTCTGATTTTCTTTGTATTCTATTTCGTGCTCATTCGCCCGCAACAGCGCCGTATGAAAGAGCATCAGGCTGTGCTTGCTGGCCTCAAAAAGGGCGATAAGGTCGTTACCAGCGGCGGCATCATCGGCAAAATCACCAAAGTAGCGGGTGATGGCGACACGGTGAACATCGAAATTGCTTCTGGCGTTGAAGTTACCGTTGTGAAATCCACGGTCAGTAGCCTTGTTGGTGCGCCAACCGTTGCTCCAGCAGACAAGAAAAAAGGCAACGACAAGAACGATAACACCGTTCCCAGCCGCGACAGTGTTGCGAACGACAACTAAATCTTCACGCAACTGACACACAATCGTCATAAAACTGTCATAATCTTCAGCCATACGTAGCCCTCCTCAACGGGTGTTCTTTATGGCCGAGAAAAAACCACTCAAAATTTCCTACTGCACGACCTGCAAAGGCCGCCTGCACCATTTGAAGCAGACGCTGCCTGCCAATATGGCAGCCGAAAAAGATAACCCTAATGTCGAATTCGTAGTGCTGGATTACGGCAGCGAAGATGGACTTGGCGATTGGATTAAACAAAACTACCAAGCTGAAATAGATTCAGGACGCTTACGCTACGCGCGTTATGAGGCACCGCATTTTAAAATGGCGCATGCGAAAAATATGGCGCACCGCTTAGCGACGGGCGATGTGCTGTGCAACGTAGATGCCGATAATTTTATCGCAAAGGATTTCTCGAAGTGGCTGGAGGAGAAGTTTGATAAGAATATTAATAGCGTGGTCACTTATACTTCAATTACCTTTGCAGACGACGTTCAGCATAAATTAAAGCGCCTAGGCGGTCTTCCAGCAAGCGTGAACGGAGCGGGTGGGCGCCTTGCCATTTCGAGGGATAACTTTAACCGATTGCATGGCTACGACGAGACTTATTCGGCTTGGGGATTTGATGATTCAAATCTTGGGGCGCGTGCCATGAAAATAGGTGCAGAAAGATTTAGAATTCCAGATAATCTATTAGGGAATGTAATCGGCCATGACCATAATGAACGTTTTTCAAACATGTCAAAGAGAGATCAAGAGGTCTCACGTGGACGATTGAATGCAGGGCGTCTTCGCAGCAATTTAAATTGGTATAAGAAGCTATTCCTAGAATCTCCTAGCCTAAGCGTTAACACCGACGGCAATGTTGGTTGCGGGGAGGTTCACATCAATTTTTCCCCTGAGCTAACCGTTATTGAGTCTATTGATAAAACTAAGACACAAGCGCCTACTACCACTATGGCGGAGCATCCTAGCCAAGGTAGGCAATGGGCGGCCTCGCTAACGAAGCAGCGCGGAGGCATTAACATCTCGCGCTAACACCCCCCTTGTCACCTGCCATAAATGCTGTATGCATAACCCCGTTCATTTTTTCTGGTGGTGCATATGCTCGAGTTTCCGCGTTGGAAAACCTTCATGGTGTTGGCGATTACGCTGTTTTTTGTGCTGACCGCGCTGCCCAACGTGCTGCCTGAAGCAACGCGCAGCAAATTGCCGAACTTTTTGCCAAGCAGCGCCGTGCCGCTCGGCCTTGATTTACGTGGTGGCTCGCACTTGTTGCTGGAGCTCGATTTTGACACGTATAAGCGTGAGCACATGGCCAATGTGCGCGATGGTGTGCGCGAGAGTTTGCGTAAGGCCAAAGTGGGCTACACGGATTTGCGCGCCAGTGGCAATGAAGTGTCCATCCGCATTCGCCCTGAAACGGTGGGCGAGGATGTCGATGTTGAAGCCTTGCTGAGCAAAGTTGATCCCGACCTATCGATGGAAGAAAAAGACGGCCTAACGCGCTTTTACTACGAGGATGATAAGCTGAAGGCGCTGCAATTGCGCTTGCTGGAGCAATCGATTGAAATTGTCGAACGCCGCGTGAACGAAACCGGCACCAAAGAGCCGATTGTGCAGCGTCAAGGCACCGACCGCATTGTGGTGCAAGTGCCAGGCTTGGCCGACCCTGCGCAGCTCAAAGCGCTGCTGGGTAAAACCGCAAAAATGACCTTCCACCTCGTGAACGAGGATGTTTCGCCCGATGCCATGGCGCGTAATGTGGTGCCGTCGGATACGATGATTCTCACCTCGGATAAGGCAGAGAGTGAGCTGGAGAAAGGGTATCCCACGCAATATGCCGTGTTTAGCGAAGTGGCGCTGGGCGGTGAACATTTGACTAATGCCAATGCGTCGTTTTCGGATAATTTGCCCGTGGTGGAGTTTCAGTTCAACACACTGGGTGCCCAGAAATTTGGCGATATTACGCAAGCGAATATCGGCAAGCGTTTCGCGGTGGTGCTTGATAATAAAGTGATTACGGCTCCAGTCATTCGCTCCTCCATCCTCGGCGGACGCGGGATCATCGAGGGTAACTTCACCACCGAATCCGCCAATGAACTGGCGATGCTGCTGCGCGCGGGTGCGCTGCCTGCACCGCTGGATGTAATCGAGGAGCGCTCGGTCGGGCCAAGCTTGGGGCAAGATTCCATCAACGCGGGCACCTTGGCGGCGGGGTTGGGCATTGTGCTTGTCGTGGTATTTATGTTGCTAACCTACGGCTTGTTTGGCGTGTTTGCTACCCTTGGATTGGCCGTGCATTTGATAAGTGTGCTTGGCGCTATGTCGTTGATGCAAGCGACGCTGACGCTACCAGGGATTGCGGGGATTGTGCTTACTATGGGCATGGGAGTGGATGCCAACGTGCTTATTTTCGAGCGTATCCGCGATGAGATCCGCTATGGCAAAAGCCCGTTTGCGGCCATCCACTCGGGGTTCAACCTTGCCTTCGGCACCATTTTCGATTCCAACATCACAACACTGATTGCGGCACTGCTGCTTTACACGCTTGGTGCAGGTGCGGTGAAGGGGTTTGCGGTAACGCTGACCATCGGGATTCTTAGCTCCATGTTTGCTTCGGTGCTGTTCTGCCGCATGCTTATCATCTTCTGGGCGCGGCGCACCCAGCCGAAACGGATTCCGATATAATTGCATTTGTTACGGTTTGATTTGCAGCTCATGGCTGGCTTGTCCAGCTTGCTTTAGTGGAGAGATTGCTATGCAAGACATCATGCCCCCTGTTGGCGCGAATGCGCAGCTTATCCGCTCCTATGGCCCTGCGGGCTTTCGCATTGGGCAGGCGGACTATGCTAGCCATGTGCTGGTGTTGCCCACGGTCACCTATGTGTGGAATGGCGAGCTAACACTCGAGGCACTTGCGCCGCTGTTTCAAACATCATCCGGTGATGCGGCGCCGACAGAAATCCTGCTCATCGGCACAGGTAAGCGCCACGAGATGGTGGATGCAGCTACGCGCAACGCGTTAAAAGAAAAGGGCTTGGCGACTGAAACCATGGACACAGGGGCAGCCTGCCGCACCTTCAACGTGCTGCTGGGTGAAAGCCGCAGAGTGGCCGTGGCGCTTAGGTTGCCTTAAGCAGCTACTTTGAACTGCTCGCCCGCGTAATTCGCGGCAACGAAGTCCCAGTTCACGAGTTTATCCAGCACCGTCTGCACGAAATCGGGGCGGCGGTTCTGGTAGTCGATGTAGTAGGCGTGCTCCCACACATCGCAAGTGAGTAGGGCGGTTTCGCCATGTGCCATCGGCAAGTCCGCGTTGGCAGTTTTGGTGATTTTCAGTTTGCCCGAGGCATCCTTCACCAGCCACGCCCAGCCCGAGCCGAACTGCGTGAGGGCAGCATTTTTGAAGTCTGCCGCGAATTTATCGTAGCCACCGAGGTCACTCTCGATTTTTGCCGCTAGCTCGCCTGTTGGTTTGCCGCCGCCATTTGGCTTCATGCAATGCCAGAAGAAGCTGTGGTTCCAGTGCTGCGCCGCGTTGTTGAACAGCGCCGCTTTGTCGGCCTTGCCTGCGGTGGCCTTGATGATTTCTTCAAGGCTTGCCTTCTCGAATTCGGTGCCTGCCACCAGTTCATTCAGCTTCACCACATAGGCATTGTGGTGTTTGCCGTGGTGGAAATCGAACGTTTGCGCGCTGATGTGCGGCGCGAGGGCGTCTTTGGCGTATGGCAGTGGGGGCAGGGTGAAGCTCATGGCGATTTCCTTTGTTGGAAGTGGTTTGTGTGCGGGCGATGTAGCAAAACTCGGCGCAGCAGCCAGTGCCGCACTACCAGCGGCCAGTTTCAAAAAGCTGCGACGTGTCATGTCCATCGAGAAAAATCCTTGGTCACCATCTAGTGCAACTTGCGTGCAAGTTCAAGCCCGTTGCAATCTTGGCGCGCCTCGCGTAGCAGCTTGGTCATGCATCTTGACGAACAGCGCACCATTGTCACCCTCGTGCGAGAGGGCGATTATGATCGGTTTCTGGCTATCCAGCTTGCGCAGCCTGCGGCGCGAGTGGGGTTGTATGTGGTCACGGCGTTTCACATCGAGTTGGCGCGCATTGCGGAAACCGTGAGCGAGCCGCTGATAGGCCATATTCGCCTTGCGTGGTGGCGCGAGGCACTCGAGGAAATTGAGACGGCAAAAACGCCGCGCAATCACCCCGTGGTGCTGGCACTTGCCGCGCTTTACCCGGTGCACCCTGAGATATTTCCGTGGTTGCACAAGGCCATTGAGGCACGCGCTAGCGATCTGGACACTTCCCTCATCGCGCAGGAATCCGCGTGGCAGAATTACTGCGATAACACAGCAGGCGCGCTGCATATGGCGTGGGCGTTGCTGTTGGATGTAGATGAAGCATGTCACGAAATCATACGCACCCATGCTCGTGCGTACGCGTTTGTTGGCCTTCTGCGCGCCATTCCGTTCATGCATCACCAAGGCTGGCTGCGCTTTCCCCATGCCCGTATGAACGCGGCAGCGATTACGGGGCTGGAACCGAATGAGGGGCTTCAGCTATTCTGTAAAACACTGATTGCCGATGCGCGAGCGTTACTGATGAATGCTGAGCCAGCGCCACTACCAAAGCCCTTGCGGGCGCTTACGCGATTGACCTCGCACTATGTTCGCCAGATAGAAGATTCGCGGTGTAATCCATACCAGCTACGCCCCCATAAATTGGCGGCGGTGTGGCAAATAATCAAAATCTATATTACATAAAAAGGATGGTTTTGACGTCACCATTACTTTCTGCTATGGCTGGTTTTACTAAGCATAGCGTTCCAAAAAATAAAATTTCGGCGTTCCCAATAAAAAACAAAAAACGAAGTGAAGTGTTGTTCAACTCTCTTCAGGGCAGGCAAGTTATGAAAAATGAACGTTTTTTACAATTTATTAGTCAACTGAGCCGTAGTGAATCTAACGGTTCGCACTTGGCAGTTGGAGCGCTACTCGTCGTCACGATTTTATACGCGACCACGATGGTTTAGGAAACAACGCTGGGGGCTTGGGTTTTTACTTCCCCTTGGCGGTGGGATGCGCTATTTCCCGCGCCATGACAGTTGAAGCCCCTATCGAAAATCTCCTGACCCCCTTCATGCTCGAGGCAGGCCACGTGCGTGGCCGCATTGTGCGCATGGGCGAGGTGGCCAACACCATCCTCGCGCGTTACGACTACCCGCGCCCTGTGGTGAAGCTGCTGGGCGAGCTGGTGGCAATGGCGGCCATGCTTTCCAGCAACCTTAAGCAAGAAGGCGTGTTCACCATCCAAATTCGCGGCAAGGGGTTGATTCCCCTCATCGTGGTGGATGCCGTCTATGGTGGCGCTATTCGTGGCTATGCCGAAGTCTCGCCCGAGGCAGCGGCGCAGATTAACGCACTGGAGAACCCAACCCCGCGCGCCATGGTGGGGCAGGAGGGCTATCTTGCCATCACGCTCGATGCAGGGCTGGATGCGCAGCGCTATCAGGGCATCGTTGCCCTCGAAGGGGATTCGATTGCCGAAGCGCTCACGAACTACTTCACCCTCTCGCAACAGCTCGATGTGCAGCTTCACCTTGCGGTGAGCGAGCACGCGCCGTGGTTCGCCTCGGGCATCATGATCGAGCGCATGCCGGAAGCCAACGCCGAAGGTACCGAGGAAAACCTTGAAGCGTGGCGCTATGCGCAGGCGATTGCGGGCACCATCAAGTCCGAGGAATTACTCGACCCACTGCTCGATGCGCCCGCATTGCTCTATCGCCTGTTTCACGAGGAGGGCGTGCGCGTGTTCCCCGCCCATCCACTCAGCGTTGGCTGCCGCTGCTCGCGCCAACGGATCGAGCAAATGTTGATGGGCATGAGCGCCACCGACCGCGCCGATATGATTGTGGATGGGGTGGCGAGTGTTCACTGCCAGTTCTGCAATAAGGCCGAACTCTTTACGCCTGCGCAGCTTGGGCTAAGCGTGAATTAGTTGGCAAGGGGGCTTACTCCCCAGACCCATCCAGCACTTCTTTCACTTTGCTCGCGAGTTGTTTCAGCGTGAAGGGCTTGGGCAGGAAGTTGAACTGTTTATCCGCCCCAAAGGTGTCGACAAACGCATCCTCGGCATAGCCCGAGATAAAGACCACCTTGGCGCTTTCCATCCGCGCGGCGTGGGTTTCGTAGAGTGTTGCAATCATTTTAGGGCCGTTGATGCCGGGCATCATCACATCCGTGATAATCATATCAATGGCGCCGGTATGCTCGTTGAATACCTCGATCGCGTTCTCGCCCGAGTCGGCTTCCAAAACCTCATAACCCTTGTTACGCAGTGCACGTGCGGCAAAAATGCGCACGGGCGTTTCATCCTCCACCAGCATAATGGTGGCGCGCCCTGTAAGGTCGCCACTGGTTTTTTCCTCATGCGCTTCGGCGGGTGCGGCTTTTTGCTCGCCATCGAACCGCTTGAAGTAAAGGTGAAAGCTAGTGCCGACATTGGCCTGTGTTTTTACAAAAATATAACCGCCCGATTGCTTGATGATGCCGTAACAGGTGGAAAGGCCAAGCCCTGTGCCACTGCCCACTTCTTTGGTCGAGAAGAATGGCTCGAACACGTTTTTGACAATATCAAGCGGGATGCCCGTGCCCGTATCGCTCACCTCCACCAGCACGTAATCGCCTGCGGCAATCACGTCATCCTCGGTGGGGGCAATGAGTGCGGGGTCGAGCGCTTCGGGAGAATCGATGCGCACATTGCTGGTGCGAATGGTAAGTGTGCCGCCGTCTTTCATTGCGTCGCGCGCGTTCACGGCAAGGTTGATGATGACTTGCTCCAGCTGGCCTTGGTCGGCCTTCACCATGCCGAGGTCGCGCCCATGCTGCATGTTCATCTGGATGTTCTCGCCAATCAAACGGCGGATGAGGTTGCTCAGCTCGGCGAGCACATCCGTTAAATCCACCGTTTTGGGTTGCAGTGTTTGGCGGCGGCTGAAGGCAAGGAGCTGGCGCACCAAGTTCGCCGCGCGGTTGGCGTTCTGCTTGATTTGCATAATATCGGCAAAGCTTGGGTCACCCGCAGGGTGGCGCATTAACAGCAAATCCGAAAAGCCAATCATTGCTGTTAGCAAATTATTGAAATCATGCGCCACGCCGCCTGCCAGTTGCCCCACGGCCTGCATCTTCTGGCTGTGGCTGAAGCGCAGTTCGAGGTTTTTTTGCTCGGTCTGGTCGATCAAGTGAAGGATTGGGACAGGGGCGAACCCATCGCCAGGAGTCATCAGGGTGAAATAGGTGAACGCCACAATCACTGAGCCATCAGGCAGGCGGATGGTCAGCGATACAGGCGCAACGATCTCGTTCGCCATCATCCGCCGAGTAGCATCCGCGTAGCGCGCGCGATCTTCGGGATCGATAAACTCCTCCAGCCGCACATGGCGGTCATTGGGGAGCAATTGCTTGGTGAGCACATGAAAACAGTGGTTTGCCTCGACGATATGTCCTTCAAGGTCGAGTCGGATAACGGCGATGGGCGAGAGTTCAATAAAGCAGTTGATGCTAAGCCCTGTTGGCCGCGTCTCGCTAAATTTCAGGGGCGATGTGCTAATGCCGGGCATAGCTACGAAGCATAAACGGCAAGTGTGCCTGTCACGCCGATGGCTTTCTCGCTGGCATCACGGATAATGCTTTGTTGCAGCATTCCCTTAAGGTGGCTGCCATCTTTGTGCACCAACACGGCTTCGCCCACGAAATCGCTGATCGTATATTCTTCGGTTATCAAACGCTGATCCATCGAGAATACAAGATGGTGGAGGCTTAGCTTCAAGCTAATGATTTCGCCCACCTCATAACCCAGTGCGCGGTCGAAAGCAGGGTTAGCAAATTCGATACGGCCAAAAGCATCCGTCGTAAAGTGGGGAATGCTGGTGGTGCTGAGCATGTGATCTAGCTTATCAACGGAAGTGAGTGACAATGCATCGGGCATGCGCTGCAGCCCCGTGCGGTTGCCATGATATTCGCGACCACGGATGATGCTAAACCCGCTTGGACGCGCCATTGGCTCGACGGTAATTACATATTCTTTTGGTTCCTGATATGGCTCGGCAATCGTGAAGACAACGCGCTCGGTGCTGCAGCTATAGATGGCGTTCATAATGCGTTCACGGTCGCTGTTGCGCACAAGTCCTTGCTCGAACATGCCATCGAGTGCTTGAGATTGCGCATAATTGAACTTTGGAAAAACCGTTTCCAATCCATCGTTGGCATGCACAATGGTGCCGTCGCGCCGTACAATCATGGCAAAGCCAACGCCTACGCCAAAGCCTTGTGCCAGAAGCATGCTTTGGTATTCCGATGCCATCAGCAAATCATGCGCAACTTGCAGACGGGTGATCACATAGATCCCCAGTAGACACAGAAGGATTTCTAAGAGTATAGGGCCGTAGGGATCAAGGATTTCGGCTAGCGGTGAGTAGGATGCAGCGATGACAAGTACGGCGGCAACGCCAAATGCTATCATCAAGCGGGTAATCTGGTTGCGGCGCTCGCGCGGTACGAAATCGAGCTGATCTGCTGTCAGGGATTCTAGTTCATGAAAACGCATCGACCGATCCTCGTTTAGGTTACTTGATTCATAACAAAATGGTTTATGTTGGCAACCGTTTACTGGTGCTTGGCGGTGCGGCTGTGTATGGCTGATTACTTCATTTTCAGGGTAGGCCCTTTGCCAGCCTTGCCGGTGCCTTTGGGCTCCTTGGGTGTTTTACCTTTGAGGCGGTAGACATAACCGATGATTTTCGCCACCGCTTGGTAATGCTCGAGCGGCACTTCATCATCAATCTCGGTGGTGTCGTAAAGCGCCCGCGCCAGCGGCGGGTTACGGATGATAGGCACTTTATGTTCGGTTGCTTTTTCGCGGATGCGCGCAGCGACAGCATCGGCACCTTTTGCGAGCACCACGGGGGCTTTCATGGTGGCGGAATCATATTTCAGCGCCACGGCAAAGTGGGTCGGGTTGGTGATGATGACATCGGCCTTGGGCACGTTGGCCATCATGCGTTTCTTCGCGCGTTCGCGGCGAATTTGCTTCAGCTTGCCCTTCACGTGTGGGTCGCCCTCTTGCTGCTTATATTCTTGCTTCAAGTCATACTTACTCATGCGCAGTTGCTTCATGATAATTGAGCGTTGGTACACGTAATCGATAATCGAAAGCAGGAAGAGAAAGATGCAGACGCCAATCAGAATTTTACCCGCAATCATCGCTGAGAAGTTCATCATGGCCAAGCTGTCGGTGGCACGCATCAGTTTGGGTAGTTGGTCCTGATAGGGCAGCGCTACGCCTACACAAATGGCACAGATAACGCTGATCTTGAGGAGGTTTTTGATAAACTCGATCAGTGCTTTCATGCCGAAAATGCGGCCAACTCCAGCCATGGGCGATATTTTGCTTAGCTTGGGTTGAATTTGCTCGAACGAGAAGACCCATTTGCGTTGAACAATCGCAGGGGCGAGGGCGGCAACGAAGGTGAGCAGGAATGTCAGTAGCAACAGCATAATCATGCCGATGGTGACATTATAAAGCATTTGCTTCACGCCGCCTGCGCTCATTTCCACTTGATCGGGCGCGGCGATGAATTGGCTGAGCAGTGCCATGGTGTCGCGCCCCACTTTTGGCCCCAGTGTGAAGGCGAAGAAGGCGAACGCCAGCATCATGAAAAAGTGGTTCAGCTCTCGGCTGGAGGCGATTTGTCCTTTTTTGCGCGCGTCATCGAGCTTTTTCTGCGTGGGTTCTTCTGTCTTGGCGGATTCGTCTTCGCTTTCCTCGGACATCAGATTGCTCCCGCAAAAGGAAGCAACTGCTCGCGCAGGAATTCGAGGAAGGCTTCAATCAAAGCCGGCAAAATGGCCATCAGTAGCAAGAAGGCGATGATGATTTGTGGCGGCATCATGACGAAGAAGACTTGGAAATTGGGCATCAGCCGCGCCATTAAGCCGCCCATGAGGTAAAAAATCAGCGAGAAAACAATGTGCGGTGCCGCGAGCATGATGCCAAGCGTGAAGCTATCGGCCAGCAAGCGCACATGGTATTTCATCATATCCTCGATCAGCGGATAGCTGCCCGCGATGAAGACGTTATAACTCTCGACCACCGAGGCGAGCATGTAGTGATGCAGGTTCAGTGCAAAAATGACGGTCATTGCCAGAATCGTAATGAAGTTACTGATCACCGCCGTTTGCGCGCCGGTGATGGGGTCGAAAATCGAGGAAACTGCGAGCGAGGATTGATAGGCAATCATGGTGCCCGCCACATGCAGCGCCGAGAGAATGGTGCGCGCTATCATACCGATGAATGCGCCGACCAATACCTCCGACATGAGCAGCAAGCCAAGCGTGGTTCTGCTTTCGGGTAGGGCTGGCATTTTTTCGGCGAGCAGGGGGGTGAGCATCACGCTGATGCCTACGGCAAACAGGAGGCGAAAGCGCGGCGATACATGGGTGTCGCCAAATGCAGGCATCACCATGAAGGCGGCACCCACACGGCAGAAAATGAACAAAAAGGCGCTGAGTTGCGAAATGAGAAAATATTCAAGCAGGTTCAGCGACATGGCGCGCCCCTCAATCGATCGTCGCGATGCGTTCGAACAGTTTTTGTCCGTAATGTTCCAGCGATTGTAACATGAATGGTAGCGCCAGAATCATCACGAGCAGCATCGCCACCATTTTAGGCACAAAGGTGAGGGTGGTTTCCTGAATTTGGGTGAGGGCTTGCACGAGCGAAATGGCCAAGCCCACAAACAACGCTGTCAGCACCATCGGCGCGCTAACTAGTAGCAGCACCCAAACCCCTTCGCGGGCCAAATCAATAATTTCGACAGATTCCATGATGGTGCTCTGTATGACAAATGTGGTTACGTGCCAATACTAAGCACTACCCGTAACCGACATCCACTTAAATCGGCATTTTGATGATTTCTTGGTAGGCGTTGATCACGCGGTCGCGAATGGCAACCACCGTGTTTAGTGCCGTTTCCGCTTCGGAGACAGCGGTCACCACGTCGGTTAAGTCAGCCTTGCCGGAAAGTGATTTGGTGGCCATCTGTTCACTTTTGTAGCCAGTGGCTTGTGCCCCTTGCAGCGCTTGGCCAACAAGATCGATAAAGCTGCCGCCGCGCGCATTTTGTGTTTCTTCAGGCGCGCTGCTCGATGCTGTTTTGCTAAGGATTTGTTGTGCCACGCGCATGGCGTCTTGGTAGGCACCTGCAGCTTGCATAAAGTTCACATTCGACATCGCACTCTCCTGTTAATTTTTTTATGTGTTAGGTGTTATCTCAGTAAGCTGATCGTTTGGTTGAGCATTGATTTGGATGATTCAATGACATTCAAATTGGCTTCATAGCTGCGGCGTGCTTCGCGCATATCCATCATTTCGCTGATGGGGTTCACGTTAGGGTACAGCACATAGCCTTGGTCATCCGCCTGCGGGTGGGCAGGCTCGTATTTTTTCACAAAGTCGGATTTATCGGTGCTGACCTTGTTGGTTTTAACCATCTGCGTTTTTGTCTCTTTATCGAGCGCGTTCTTGAAGCTGATGGTTTTGCGGCGATAGGGTGCTTGCCCCTCGCGCGTGCCGACAGATTCAGCGTTGGCAATGTTCTGCGAGACCACTTTCAGGCGGTCTTGCTGCACTTTCATGCCCGAGGAAGAAATATGGATGGTATCAATCAAGTCCATGGCTCACCTATTGGTTCGATCCGGCGGCTTTGCGGTAAAGCCCCGTGAATTTACGCATTAAACTGCTGGAGAGTTGGTATTGTGCGCCCGTATCCGAAACTTTGCCCATTTGGTCTTCCAGCACCACGTTGTTTTCCGTGGGTGTGGTTTCAAAGGTGTTGCGGTCTTTTTCGGAACGAAAGGCCATGCTGCTGCCAGCTAATGTGCCATTAAGGTGTGTCGGTGAGGTGGTGCGCATCTCGAGCTGGCTGTTGGCGCTGGTGGCCAATTTTTCGAAATCGAGTTTTTTTAGCTCGCGTGCTTTGTAGCCTGGGGTGTCGATGTTCGCGATGTTTTGTGCAAGCACCTTCTGACGGTTAGTCATATATTTCATATGGCCTTTCATCATCGTATTCAGGGCTGGTTCTTTTAAATCCATCGGTCGCTCCGTTCTAGGCTCCAAACATACTGTAACGCGTGAATCTAACGTCCACTGCGATACCCTATGCAAGGGTAGTGCCATCTTCGAATAGCTAGCTTGCCGATGCTCTTGCTTTACGATGATCTGACGCCATCGCTTGTGTTAAGCTCAATATAGGCAATAATTACCTAGATTGCAAATAAATAATGGCCTAGCGCGCATTTTTTTACTATGCTAGGAAGTAATCACCAGTAAGGTCACGGGCAACCAGTAGGTATTTATGCTGTTTTTATCACGCAAAATCGGTGAATCCATCGTCATCAATAACTCGATTGAACTCACCATTATTGAGGTGCGTGGCAAGACGGTGAAGCTGGGCTTTGACTTCCCGCCCGATGCCACGGTGCTACGCAAAGAGATTTACGACAAAATTATGGCCGAGAACATGGCCGCTGCCACGGGCGATGTGGACTTTAGTGATGCTGATTTCGACCTTTCGCATTTGGATGCCCTGCCACCCATTGAGAAAAAGTGATGACTGATAACGAGCATATTGCCGATATCCGAGAGCGTGACGAGCGCGAAAAGCCGCCTGCTGCCATCACCAAAGCAGTAGCGATTGAATACGAACGTGGTGGGGATGAAGCACCGATTGTGACGGCGAGTGGCAAGGGCGCCATTGCCGAGCAGATTTTGGCCATTGCGTTCGAGCGCGGTATCAAAGTGCGTCAGGATGCCGAGCTGGTGGATATCCTTTCCATGGTGGATGTGGATTCGCCCATTCCGCTTGAGGCATTTACGGCCGTTGCCGAAATTCTCGCCTTTGTTTACAAAGCCAACGACGCGAAAAAACCACGCCCACCCCAGTATAAGGAGTCGCGATGACCTTGCCCGATCTTGACCCAGCACGCTCCGCAGAACAATTATTTGGCGATATTATAGCGTATGTCGATGCGGCCAATGAGATGCTGGCAAAGCGTGAACCGATTCTACTTGCGGGGCTGGACACGGCAGTGGAATCGCTGTGCACGCGGGTGATGGAACTCAAAATCGAGGAAGCAAAGGAATACGCGCCCGAGCTTGAACATCTCATGGAGCGCATCACCCAGTTGCAAACCAATATGCAAACCATGCAGGACGAAATTGCGAGTGCGCTGAAATCTGTCAGCGTTCAGCACAAGGCCAACCTTGCGTATAACAAACCCAAATCAGGTGCGTGATGGAACTCAGCGAATATAGCCGTTTCTTTATTGCACTGGCGGGCGTCATTGGCCTCATCTGGCTGATTGCCTATGGCCTGAAACGTACCGGCATGGACAAGCGCCTGCGTGGGGTGAGTGGCCAGCATGGCCGCCTTGGGGTGGTGGATGTGCTCTATCTCGACCCGAAGCGCAAACTAACGCTGGTGCGTGCCGACAACCGCGAGTATCTGATTTTTATCAGCGGCGAAAATGCCCAATTGATTGATAGCATGGAAGCAAAGAAGCATGAAGCAGGCGTATAAAGTAGTGATGGTGTTGTGCGCGCTGCTGCTGCCGCTTGCGGCGCAGGCGCAATCGCTTAACCTTGATATGGGCGGCGATGGCTCGGCTACGGCGCGTGTGGTGCAGCTGGTGCTGTTGCTTACCATCCTCAGCCTTGCGCCTTCTATCCTGATGATGGTCACGTCCTTCATGCGCATCATGATTGTGCTGAGTTTTGTGCGCACGGCGCTTGGTACACAGAACACCCCGCCCAACCAAGTGTTGGTTGCGCTCGCGCTGTTTCTCACCCTGTTCATCATGACGCCAGTGATGCAGAAATCGTATGATGATGGCATCAAGCCCATGATCGAGGAGACGATTGACGAAGGCGAGGGGCTGAAGCGCGCCGCGCAACCATTCCATGATTTCATGATGCGCCACGTGAAAGAAAAAGACCTGATGTTGTTTGTCGATATCAGCAAAACCAAAATCGATAAGCCCGAGGATGTGCCTTACCAAGTGCTCATTCCCGCCTTTATGATCAGCGAGCTCAAGCGCGCCTTCGAGATTGGCTTTCTTATCTTCATCCCGTTCCTCATCATCGATATGGTGGTGGCCTCGGTGCTGATGTCGATGGGTATGGCGATGCTGCCGCCGATTGTGATTTCGCTGCCGTTCAAAATCATCTTCTTCGTGCTGGTGGATGGCTGGTATATGCTGGCGGGAAGCTTAGTTCGTAGTTTTGGAGTGACCTAAATGCCGTGGGTGATGCAAATGCTGGGCTGCGCGGTGACGCTGATTGGCATCGCGTTTGTGCTGTGGGTTGGTTTTTGGTTTTTCCTTGCCCTCATGGCCATTGGCGCGCTTATGGCTAGCTGGAAGCATATCCGCCGTTATTTGGTTGAGAAAGGTATTTTGAATCCTGTCCCTGGTGTGCCCAATGGCGTCATCATCGAGGAAGAAACCACCGAAACGACCACCATCATCGAGGGTGATTATAAGCGAGTGGATGAGGATAAATAGCTCGCGCCACTGAATGTGGTTACTTCACTGCTTCGCTCAATTTGCCAGCCGCAATTTTTGCCTTAAATGTTTCAAGGAAGCTCTCGGTACGGCTGATTTGCTGGGCGACGAGGGCGAAATCCTCGGGGTCGAGCGGGGTGGTGTCGTTCGTGATATACTCGAAAATCTGTTTCGAGGCGCTGTCGGGAATCAGTCCCGAATAATAATCGCGCAAATAACGTAGCTGCACATAGTCGCTCTCGAACGTGTAGGCGAGTGCCAGCTTCAGCAGCACTTCGGTTTCCTGAGCGCTCAAGGGTTCGGTCAGGTTGGTGCGGCTGCTGAGTATATCCTCGGCGCGGTTGGCGATGTTCGACCAGTCTTGCATGGCCCACAGAATATCGAGGCGCAGCAAGGCACCCGCTGGGGTGGTGTCGTTGTAGATAACACTCAGCGCTTCCTCGTTCTTGTTGAGCTTGGTGAGGGCGAGTGCGGTAAGCTGCTGGCGCTGGATTTGTAGCCCTAATTCATTGGCGCCAAAGTTTGTCACCTCGAGCACGGTGAGCGCTTCCTGTGGTTGGCGGTTAAGCAAATAGAGTAGGGCAAGCCGTGCGCCAATGCGCGAGCGCGCCTCTCCCGTCGACCGGTATTTCACTTGATGCTCGAGCAATTGGGTGGCGCGGCTGAGCAAATCGATAGCGGCTAGGCGATTGGCAAGATTCTGGACAATCAGATCGCCTTTAGCGCCAAGTGGGGTCAGTTCGCGGAATTCATAAAAGAGGGATAGCGCCTTAAGCGGTGACATTTTTTCGCCAAGCTCGGTCGAGAAAAGCGCTTCAAAGAGGGTCGTCATTTCCCCCATATTCGTCAGGGTTTCTTGGTCGTTGGGGAATGCATCCTGCAACGCTTTGCGCGCGCGGAGAACCTCATCATAGCGCTGTGTCTGGGTATAGATGC
Organism: Alphaproteobacteria bacterium; assembly: GCA_035911175.1. Taxonomy (GTDB): domain Bacteria; phylum Pseudomonadota; class Alphaproteobacteria; order Rickettsiales; family UBA3002; genus QFOX01. The sequence continues at coordinate 45,188 of JAMHWA010000075.1, read as the reverse complement.
CAATGAGCTCTTGCAAGATCGCACGCTCGACTTCATCTCCGCGCCACGCCATGCGAATATGCTCGAGCACTTCGGTTGCGGCTTCGGGGGTAAGTGCATCTTGCGCTAGTTGGAGCTTCGCGAGCGCCAAACGCGCTTGTGCCGCCATCCGTGGGTTTTGGGTTTGGTGGGCGACGCGGTGGAAAATCTCGAGCGCCTGTGCATTTTCGCCTTTCTTCTTGGCAACCACGGCCAATGCATATTCCGCCTCATGCGTGAGGGGGCCAATGATGTTGTCGCGAAGCAGCGTGTCGAAGGCAGCAAGCGCCTTTTCTTCCTCGCCGTTTTTAATATAGGCTTCAGCAGCAATTGCCGCCAAGCGTTGGCGAATAGCCGGTGGATAGAAGCGAATATAGGGCTTGTTGTATTTAAGGAATTGGAAGCTAATTTCAGGTGTAGCAACGCTGGTATGGTCTATCGGCGCGGCAGGGGCAATGGTCGACTGAGCCTGATCCTGAAGCGATTTCTCGATGGCCTGTGCTACGCTCAGCTGCACAGTATGTAGGCTAGTAACTTGTTTCCATAGCATTGCTTCGTCGGAATCCATCAGCTCGGGCGCTGCAATTTCGCGGGCGGCATCTTCCATGTGGTTGTTCATGACATAGGCCGCTGAGCGCAGTAGCGCGAGTTTGTTGGCCACATAATAATCAGGGAAATCTGTTTTTATGATATCCAGATACCCGCCCGCTTCGGCGCCTAGTCCTTGCGCGAGATAAAGTTTTACAAGCTCCATGAGGCTATCGGCTTTGCTTGCCTTGGTGCTGGCAGCTGCCGCGCTAATACGCTCCATTTGGGTGGTAAGGAATTGGTTGGGGGGCACAAACCATTGGTCGTAGGGAAGCATGACCCCCGTTGTGTTCATCGTCGCGGCGACAGGCGTGGTTCCACTCACCTGTGGCAGGGTCTCGGAAACTGTAAGGCCTTCGGTACTGCTAATAACGACGCCCGAGCGAGTTGGGTTGGCGGTTAAATCGCTCAGTCGATTTACGATGGCAATACCTTGTGCACTGGGCAAAATATCGAACCCCGCAAAGCTACGGCCTTTGGCAACGCCGCGCCGATTTTCGTAGGAGGGAATAATCACGAATGCATCGCCAGCATTCGGGTCAAAGAAACGTAGCTCGGGTGCGATGTCGTAGACGCCGAGCACCATGCGCATGGTGCCTTCGAGGCTGTCGGGTGCAATGGTGGTGTCCATCGCAGGGGGCTCTGGGCTCTTGGTAAGGGCTATGTTCCAGCCGTAGCTTCCTTCGATTTGCGTGGGCTCCGCGCTGATGCTGCCATCTGTAATCAGCCGCAATACGCTGTTACCTTGGTAGGTATATTGAACCACGTTCGCTACTTGCTTGGGCATTACCGTGCGCAGGAGGGAAACATTGAGATCCTGCGGCCGTGAGAAGACGATCCAAATATCATTGGCACGCTTAAAGCTTGCGGCAGCGGTGCGCTCTTTCCATGGAAAATTAAGTACAGTTTCGCCGTTGATGCTGCGCGCGCTGACCACGAACGGCAACGTGTTATCTGCCGCTGTTGCCACAGGGGCGGCTTCTTCCTTCGGTGCTTCTTCTTTCACGGTCTCTGCGACTTGTTCAGCAGGCTCGACAGGTGCTGCTTCGGCGGGGGCCTCAGGCGCGGGCTCGGCTGCTTTGGTGCTGAGGATATCGGCAGTGGTTGTCTCGGTACTTTCCTGCGCTTTCGGCTCGGCCTCGTTCGCTGCCGGCGCTTCTTTCACTACAGGTGTTGGGGTTTCGGTTTTGGTAGTAAGAATGGCGTCCTCTGCTGCGGGCGCTTGCTTTTCTACCACAGCTTCCTTGGCTTTTTTAGTAGAGAGGATATCTTTTTCCGGTGCCTTCTGAGCGACATTTTTCTTTGTTTCTGTTGGTGCAGGTTTTATCTTCGTTGGTTCACCCATCAGGTCAACCCCAACCTTGTTGCCACTGACAAATTGCCGCAAGCGGTAGGGCTTATTCATGGTAAGGGTGAGGGTACGCTTATCGTCGGAAAGCGTGGCGGCTTTCACATAACCAGGCAGCTTCGCTTGAATTGTTTCTGGCGATTGGGTGAGGGGGGTGCTGAAGGTAAGCGTTGCTGTGGTGCCTTCATTGCTAGTCTTTAGGCGAGTGGCAGCACTAAATGGAAAAATAACACGGCCAAACCCGTCGCGCGCGCTTGCGTCGATGGTGGCGGCATAGGCAGAGAACGCCATCAGTAGGGCGATGGCGAAATATCCGCCCACACGGTATGTGGTGCGCATGAGGGTCATAGCTATGGCGCTATCTTCTAAGCAATCTCAGGCGATTGCAACCGCTCTGTCGGGGTTATACAGGGGGAATTTGATGGGGGCGAGTAAGCCCTAGCTTGCGGAGAATAATTTATCGACATCATCCTGACTTGGCTTATCTTTGCCAAGCTGAGGGCCATGCAGTAAATCCTCATCCGCGCGGCGGTGGCCTGTGTCGATTTCGGTGACCTTGATCACCTCAGGAATATCACCACCCAGAAGCTTGACTAAACGACCGACTCGCAATTCGATTTGCTCGAGGGTGCTCATCACCTTTTTGATCCGTTGGCCGGTAATGTCTTGAAAGCTGCATGCTTCCAAGATGCCCACAGCCTCATCACTTAATTTTCCACCAGCGGCGCTATCCGCAAGTCCGCCTGCGATAACAATAATTGCATCGGCTTTATCCATGATGATGTTGGTCGCCTCTTCGGTGTAGCGCACTACTTCCGTAAGCTCCAACGCAGCATTAGCGATATTTTTATCATTACCCGATTTATCTTCTGGCAGCGATATCGCTAGGATCTCAAGCTTCGCCTCGGCAATGTATTCCGCGATTTTCTTTACTTCGGCTTCGAGCTGTTCGACCGTCATTTTGTTCGTCATGAAATTCCCCTAGAATGGACCAAAAACGGCTTCAAGTTTCTGTTTCAGCGTTTGCCCATTGAAGGGTTTGACGATGTAGTTGCTAACACCTGCTTGTTTGGCGGCGATGATATTTTCAGTTTTGCTTTCGGCGGTCACCATCACAAACGGCAGTTTTTTGGTAGCCTCGTTCGTGCGCACCAGCTTTAAAAACTCGAAGCCCGACATCGGCTCCATGTTCCAATCCGAAACAATGAGCCCATAAGGCTTTTGTTGCACCATTTCCCATGCCATTTTGCCATCGGTTGCTTCGTCGATATTGTTGAAACCGAGCTGATTGAGCAGCCCGCGCACAATGCGCAGCATGGTTTTATAGTCATCCACAATCAGGATGGGCATTGCTTTATTAATTGCCATGGTTAGTGTCCTGAAATTAATGTTTACAAAGAAAAGGCTATCCTATGAATTGGCATGAAGTTCGAAATATTGCAATCGCGCTGGAGGAGTATCATCCCACGGCGGATAACATTAATCTTCGCTTCACCGACCTTCGCGACTGGATTTTAGCGTTACCAGAGTTCGTGGGTGAACCTAATGGCTGCAACGAAAAAATCCTCGAAGCTATTCAAATGGCGTGGATTGATGAGCGCGACTAGCAATAAACTCCTTTCATCGTCATCGAGATTCCAGTTTCCTATATAGACACGAATGGTTTAAGAAATCGTAAATACCCTTTCACGAGATGCCTTGCTGTATGAGCCAAACCATTCGACTAACGAGCATCCAAGACACGCAAAAAATCGCAGAAACGCTTGCTGCACGCCTGAGTTGTGGCGATGTGGTCACACTCGCGGGCGATTTAGGGGCAGGTAAGACAACTTTTTCACAGTTTCTGATTCAAGCGCTCAGCCCGCACCCTGTCGAGGTCACGAGCCCCACCTTCACGCTGCTGCAAACCTACCCCGTTACGCTGGCGGATGGCACGGCGTGCGAGCTTTACCACTACGATCTTTACCGCATCGAGCACCCATCGGCACTGATTGAACTAGGTATTGAGGATGCATTATCGCACGTGGCGCTCATCGAGTGGCCAGAGCGTTTAGGCGATACGCGCCTACCTATCGCGCTTGCACTTTCATTTACACTGACGGATGATGGCGCGCGTAGCGTCACCATCGCAGGTGACAATAAGCGTTGGAGCACTATTAGCCTATGACCGCACTTCCCCAAACACGCCCCGAACGTGGCGACGCGATGGATGAATTCCTTGGCCGCATCGGCTGGCAAGGTGCGGTGCGCCGCATGTTGGCGGGCGATGCCTCCTTTCGGCGCTACGAGCGCGTGCATCTAGGCAACTCCATCGCCGTGCTGATGGATGCTCCGCCACCGTGGGAAGATGTGCGCCCCTTCATCGCCGTGACAGATGTGCTGGCGCGCTGCGGTGTCACCGTGCCTAACATTTTAGCGGCGGATGAGGAGCAGGGCTTTCTGCTGCTCGAAGATTTAGGCGATTTATCCTTCACGCGCCTATTGCGTGCCGAGCCAGCGCGCGAGCGCGAGCTTTATCTCGCGGCCACGGATGCGCTTTCGTCCATCCACGCTGCTAGCATTGCAAATAGTGAAGCGCTATCGAGCGCGATTCCGCCGTATGACATGAGCGTCTATCTGCGCGAAGCAGGGCTATTCGCTGAATGGTTCCTGCCGCAAATTTATGGCGTAGCGCGGGCGAGGGAGCTGCGCGAAGAATATTTGGAAATTTGGCGTGGCATCCTTACCACCACCGCGCCGAAGCAAAGCTGCATCGTCCACCGCGATTACCATGCCGATAATCTCTTCTGGCTAAGCGAGCGTGAAGGCCACCGCGCGGTGGGGATGATCGATTATCAGGATGCGCTGTGGGGCGACCCAGCCTATGACCTTGCCTCGCTGCTGGAGGATGCGCGCCGCGACGTGGCCGATACCACCGTGGCCGATTGTTTCGCGCGCTACGTGACAGCCATTGGCGAGGATGCCCACACCTTCGCCGCGCGTTATTCGGTTATTGCCGCCCAGCGCAACGCCAAAATCATTGGCATTTTTGCGCGGCTTTGCGTGCGCGATGGCAAGGCACATTACCTCGATTATCTGCCGCGCGTGTGGGGTCATTTCACGAACGATATTTCGCACCCGCTGCTCGCCCCCCTCAAAGCCTTTGTGGATGCACATGTGCCGCTTGCGTGGCGCGGGGTGTTCGAGGCGAAGATTGATATTGGTGGCATCACGCCATGAAGCTAACCCATGCTATCATCCTCTCCGCTGGGCTAGGCACGCGCATGCGACCGCTGACCAACACCATGCCCAAGCCACTTATCCCTGTGCGCGGGGTGCCGTTGATTGATTGGTGTTTGAATTGGCTAAGCGAGGCACAGATTACGGATGTTGTCATCAACACGTCTTACCTTGCACAGCAACTCGAGGATTATTTACAAAGCCGCACCGCTCCGCGCATCCGGTTCTCGCGCGAGGAGCCGGCACCACTGGAAACAGGCGGTGGCATTGCCAAAGCATTGCCATTGCTGGGGGCGGAGCCGTTCCTCGCCATGAACAGTGATGCGATTTTCCCCGCGCAAACGCTGCACCCTGTCCACCAACTCAAAGACGCATGGAGCGATGACCTCGATTTTCTGATGCTGCTGGTGCCCAAAGCCAATACCATCGGTTGGGAAGGCAAGGGCGACTTTGTGATGGACGAACAAGGCCGCATTCGCCGCCCGCGCGAGGGCGAGGATGCGCCGTATATTTTCACTGGTGTTGAAATTATTCACCCGCGCGTATTTGTGGGCTGCCCCGACGGGGCATTCTCGCTTTCCAAATTGTGGAATGCCCGCATGGGCGAGGACGGCTACTTCACCCGCATCCGCGGCATCGCCCACGAGGGCGCATGGCTCAACGTGGGCGATCTAGCAGGGCTGGCCGAGGCCGAGGCTTACTGCTGAGGCAGCGGGTCTGCAGGCAGTCGCATGTGAGGAAGCGCATTGTTTGGCATGGTCGGAATAGCATGACCAGCTGCTAACGTAGCACTGCGACTAACCCGAACAAGAACAGGGTAGCGAAGTAGGTTGCCTGGCGCGTAAACAGCACCCTCTGCGAACGAAGCTAGCTGCTCGCCACCCGGTGAAACACGTTGCCCGCCACCATACATGGTTATGCGCCCTGTTGATGCATGGAACGTAGCGTTGGGGCTCATGATCAGAATTGACCTATCCGCAAGCGTGATGGTTCCACCTTCATTGAAGTTAATGTCAGCAGCAGTGCGTTGCATTTGGAAAGCTGTCTGAGGCAAGGTGAAGTAACGCGTGTTGGGATTGGTAATTGCCATTGCCGTTGGAGAGCCCAGTGATGCTCCTGATAGCGGCAAGATAGTCGCAGTACTATCCTCTGGATAATGGATACCTGGGCGGTTTAGAACGCCATATTGTATCCGTTGAACCGACGCCGGAGTGTAAGGCTGTGTAGCGCAAGCAGGTCTGGTTGTCGGCAAGTTTACCATATCACAGAGCGTACGTGTGCCGCAGGGTGTCATGTCCATTGCACCACCAAGAGCAGGGTCTCCGGCATTCATACCAGGGCAGACACCGTTTACAGGAGCACCGCCACCAGGACAGGCGGCTGTGGCACCTGGGATGCCCGGAGATTGCGGGCAAGTGTTTGTCTCGGTTATGGGTAGACCGCGGCATGGAGGTACATTGACTGAATCCGTCGGAATAGGAGTTCCATTAGCTTGCATGCACGGAGGTAGCGGTCGAACCGTAGTTCTTGGCAACGAAGTTTCACCGGGAGCATCAGGGCAAACCATGACCCAGTTATCCGTAGCTTCTAGCGGTGGTACAACGGCACCCGGCGGAGCAGTGCTGCCGTCATCACTGGCTGTGGTCTGACGGCATACCATTACTTCCGTGTCGATTACTGCTCCCGCTGGGCATCGAGTAATGATGTAATCATTAAATGCGGTAGGATTTACGTGCGTAAGTTCGCACTCTGGGGGTACATCTGGTTCGATAAGTACTTCTTCTCTGAGTCCTGTAGCCGCAAGTTGAGCATAGGTTTGTGCATAATAGTCTTCATCAGGGCATTCAGGGAAGGCTTGCAGAGTGCCATTGCTGTAGGGGACTCTTAGGAATCGCTCTGGCTCCATGGGATCGTAAGGCGGTCTGTAGTGTGCGGGCATCCGCTCGCGTGATCTCAAGCGAATAGCGAGGCTTCCATTACCAGAATAGGTCATAATCTGACCCAATGGTGCAGTCAAATCCATGGATTTTTCCCATACACCTGCTTCAGACCATCGGAGTTCGCAGAGATAGGTCGGTAGCGCCATATTCTGAACCAGTCGGAATTGGCCAGCTTGCCGTGCGTAAACACGAATCCTGTAGAGTCCGTTATCGACTACCGCAACATGCGTGGGGTTGCGATTCAGAACGACTCGGCGTGTATCAGTTGGCACCATAGCGCCGCACATTAGGTAACCAGAAGCAATCGGCACGCGCAGACCATAGGCGCCCGAAGTATCGGTTTCTGGAGGGCATGGAGCATAAGTCGGAATGGGGGTTGCAACGACGGGTCGACCAGGTGCGCCCACAATTTCACCGGCGATAAAGCGTGCACATGAGCCAAGCTCGGTGAGAGTACGAGGAGGAAGCGTACAAGCAGACATCATCGTAGAGCTTGAAACGCTTGCAACCCGATTTTCATTGCGCGCCATACGGTTCGCACCTGAGGGTGCTGCCTCAGGAGAGGAAATGGCGCTGTATGAGAACCCGCCGCCGCCGCCAACTTTCGTGCCGCTATTGACACCTTGGTTGTAGCGCCAGCCCATGGGTGGATCCTCGCCGCGCACTTGGCAGTTGCGAACATCCCGTGGCGAAGCCGTCATTGCATCCCTTTTTTGCAACGATTTAATGGCGGTACAATCGGCAATATCCTGCGCAACCGCAGGGTAGCCTGTGAGGGTCAGCACGGTGAGAATATTAAAGAGTAATGTGTATAAATAGCTGCGATTCATAGATCACTCCGTTGAGCATTCTCTAGCAGTAGCGTGGTCACAACCAGCACGCTCGTCTTCACGAATGCGATAGATTTCTAAGTTATCCCACGCTGTCTGAACACAATGCGTAATTTTATTTTCGCCGCAATGCGAAGCGCTGGCGATACGAGTGTACTCGTCTGCCGCTTGTTGCGGTAAGTGCCCTGGCATGAAGTAATAGCGCACCTTCATTTCGCCCCACGTATCGGTCGAACCACAAACATCAGGCCATTTTCCGCCATCGGGCTCCAAGACCTTCACGAAGCAGTTCCTTTCGGCCATACAATCGGTGGAGTTGGTTTGGTTGCGCACCTCGGCGACTAGCGCAAGTTTGGCTAGACCGGGCTTGTATGCATCGGGTCCACGAGGGCCTTCTGGTAGCAAAATAATGTCGCCGACCTGCGCTTCATCCAGCCCCGTAAGGGTTTCTGCTGGTACGCTACCAAAATTGGGGAAGCGGTTCTCAGGATCCGTTGCCGACATATAGCCGCGCCATGCATTAGGCCACAGTTCGTTCTTCGCCTGTTTGAAATACACGATGGTATCCGTGTCGGCGGGTCTGCCTTGGTCTTCATATTCTTGAAGGGTCATGAAGACGCAGCTGGCCTTATCAACAGTACCAACGCTGCTACGATTACAACGGGTGATGATCGTTCTTTGCCACTCGGCACCTGTAGCACTGAGTATCAAGTTTTCGGCGCTACCGGGCTTGAACACTTTCTCGTAGCGGCCAATGCACGATAGACCAACATTACGTGAAGTCCGAGCCTGATAAAGTTTTAACTCTGTCCAGCTGGTCAGTGGGTCAGGCACATCAATGATCATGCCGCCAAAGGATACCTCCGAGAAGGGAGTTGGTGGGGCGCCCATCCAGCCCATCGTTTTACAACGTTGGTCGGTATAAATATCGGCAGGACGCCTTCCGTCTGCATCGGCTGGGGTACTGTTCGAGGCAACGATTGCCGAGGCCTCACGACCAACACCCACAATCGACGTATACTGACCAGTTGTATCAAGTGGCGGCTGATCATTGCTATCGGCCGTAGCGCCGCGTTGCAAGCTCTGACCTAAATCCCAAATTCTTGGGTAAGGCATGCGGTTGCCAAAATAATCATTAAATGACAGGCCTTCGAGCTCACCGTCCTTGAGCACTACATTGTTACCGTCGGAATCATCGGGATCCGCAGGATGGTGATAACGCATTTTAAGTTTGTTGATAGGGGTAAAAGGTTTGCGCAAATCGCGGCATATGCTTGCCATATCCGTACCGCATCTGGCGTTGATCGAGAAGCCGTTCAATCCACCGGGTAGGCGTCGCATCCGCAAATCTCTGCCCAAGTAATTATGCGTACATGGTGGGTGTTGGCTTTCATCATCGACGTTACCGCTCAAGCCAAAGCAGTCCCAACAATCGAAGTCCCTCGCGTAGACAAAGGGTGGCCAGAAACTGTAGCCCGTAATTTGGTAGCAGAACGACGCTGGAATTACATACCAAGCGGCATCAGTGCCACTTGGGAAGTTCGCGGTCCAGTAGCGACAAATCAGGTTATACGTTGCGCGACGTGTCAAGGCGCGCTCATAAGCCGCGCGGCGGAACGATAACACATCAACCCTAACTTCTAGGTTTTTACGTCTAGTAACATCGTTTTCATTTTCTGCACGCTTAACACCTGCGCAGTACGTGCTGTTTTCGAAGCCGCGCTGGGTCATATATTGGCTTCCAGCCACCTGAAATGCGGCAATAATGGCCGCAGAAGGTCCACCTGCAGTCAACACAGCAATCGATCTGGCTGCGGATAAGCCCCCTGAGTTTGTGTGCCAGATAGAATAATCCCTATCGGCGTACAAGAAGTCCCAGCGCGGAGAGAAGGGGTGGGTGGGGTCCAGAATTTCTTCGTATTGAACGGTGCTGATCTCCGAAGGGCTCATATGTTCCCCTTCGCGTAGCCGCTCAGGCAGTTCTATGTTCTCTGCATCGGTATTATCCATCAGGATATGGCCAACAGGAAAGCCTCCCTCGTAATGGCGAGGCAAATGTGGCTCATGGTCATAGGGATGACGAAAGCCAATATCTTCGGTCAGGTAGCTGATGGCGGCACCTGCGGCAACCGCTTGCGAACGCCGTGGTGTAATCAACGTATCAAGATTTGTGGTTTTGCGCGCCTCGGGGTCTTGAAGGGTTTTTATCCATGCCCAGCGCAAATATTCGACAACGTTATATTCGTTCGTAGTGTCGCGAATCATGCGCAAGGGTTGGCATTCGCTCTCAAGGTCAATCTTCCTGCTGAGATCCGGTGGGTTGCCTTCAGCATCAGGTTCAAATGGGTTGGCGTCCATCGCGTAGATGCGCTTAGTTTCCACCGCTTCTTTCTGGAAAGGGCCTACAGCGGTGTTTAATATGTATTGGTTGGCGCAGTTATCGACTTGCAAACGAATGAATTTTGCCCACTCTGCATCATCGGCAAGTGGCACAGGCGGTCTGAGTTGGGTGGTGCAGGAAGATAGGCGCTTTGCCCCGCGCGAGGTGTTTCCGAACAATTGGAAGGTGCGCGATGCATCCCCCGGAGTTCCCACCGCGTAGGGGCCAGAGTAAGGAATCACGCTGTCTTGCGAATCACGCGGGTAGATAAATAGGTATTTGGTGTAATCTGAGATGTACGACTCTTTGGGCGTATCAATCATCGGCATTGGTTTTCTGGGGCAGGAAGGACGCGTGCCTGTCATGCGCACTTCGTTCGATGTAACAATATTCACCGGATCGCACGAAACCTCGGTATTGCGGTAACGCATATCGCAGTTCATGTTGGCGTATGAGTTTGACTGAGCCCCAGCTTCACGACAAACCTGTGCATAAGCTGGCGCTGCTAGCGCCGCCAATGCGGATATAACGATTAGTTGCTTAAAAGCCAAATTCACGAACTGCCCACAGCCAGCCTGATGTTTTTTATGATTCTTATTTACAATAACACAATCAACGCTAATCTGCACTAAATTTTGTTGATATTTTATGGATTAACCGCGCCATGAGTCCTGAAGAAAAAAGGCTAGCCGAATCAATACGTAGCGGTAAATACTTCGAGAGCGCACGCGACTGGTTTCATGCCATATATATAGGCCCGATATCAGAGCGCACATTTTTTCTAATTATTGCTCTACTTTCTGCAGTGATTGCAGTGACCAGCATTGTGGCTCTTTTTTCCCTTTTGCCGCTTACGGACAAGCGTCCTATTCTGGTGTATGCGGGTGATAGACCAGAAGAAACCCTCAAGAAGCTAGTCCAAATTAAAACGGTTCAGCAGCCGCTTAATCCCTCGTTGAAAAAATTCTTTGTGGCGCAATATGTAAAACTTCGTGAAAGCTACTATTACTCGACGTATCTTTCGAGCGCGCACTTCATTCATCAGCATTCTGTCGGCGACGTCTATACGAAGTATATCACGCAGAACGACGTGGTTAATCCTTCGAGTTCAGCGGCTCGATTAGGAGAGCACGGGCAGCGTGTTGTTACTATCGATTTGGTCACCGTAGAGGATGTGGTTAACGCAGATAACCTCGGCGAAGCAGGTAAATTAGATAAAGCGGGCAATCCAATTAAGGAAAGCAACCCAGCCAATGCAGCTAATCTAGATAAGGCAGACGGCTTGGGTAAGGCAGATAAGACCGACAAACCAGTTGAGAGTTTGGCAACGGTCCAGTTCTCCACTCATGAAGTTGGTTCGGACAATGAAAATAAAACGCGCTGGACGGCGCGTATAAAATTCAGCTACACAGATATGCACGTATCAGAAGCTAAAAATCCCCAAACGGGTAAAATCGAAGTATCAACAACAGACCCTAAATTTCAGGTGCTAAGCTATGAACTGGAACAAAAATAAGCGTATTCTTGCCACCTTGGTACTGGGAGTATTGGTCGCTCAGCCTGTATGGGCTTTGCAATCGTCGCGTCCCATCGCCACTGATAGCCGCATCCGCACGGTGCGCTATAGCCCGAACGAGGTCTATCAGTTCATTGGCCACTACAGCTATCAGTCCGCCATTGAGTTTGAGGCTGGTGAGACGATTCAAACGGTTTCGGTGGGTGACTCCACTGCGTGGATGGTTAATCCTTCGGGCAACCGCCTGTTCCTCAAGCCGATTGAGCAAAATGCGCTGACGAACATGACGGTTATCACCGACAAGCGCTCCTACCTCTTCGAATTGCATGCTGAAGAAACCACTGATATTCGCGATAAAGACATGGTCTTCTCGTATCGTTTTGCTTACCCGCAAAGCGACGCGTCTGCGATTGATTTTTCTGCACAAGAGGCCTTTCCTGATATCGAAGGTGAGCCAGAAAAGTTCAATTTCAACTACTCTATCCGTGGCTCAAGCTTGATCGAGCCCGTTCGTATCTTCGATGATGGAGAGTTCACCTATTTCGAATTCCGTGACAGAAACGCTGAGATTCCAGCATTCTTTCATGTTGGCGCTACGGGTGATGAGCAACTCATCAACTTCCGCAAACGTGGGAATTACATTGTAGTCGAGCGCGTATCGTCACGATTCACCCTGCGCCGCGGACCCGACATCATCTGCGTTTATAACGAAAAAATGCCGATGCCAGTCATCCCTGTGGTTGAGAAGCCATGGCTCCAGCGCGTGCGTGAATACTCGCTATTCTAGTGATTTTTACTGGATTTTAGCGAAAAAGGCACTATATCACGTGTGAAAATCACGGAGATAGCTATGTTTTCCAAACGCGTAACCATCGAGCAAGTGGAAGAGGGCACCGAGCTTGCCCCAAAATTCGATGCTGATGGTCTAATTGCCTGTGTCACCACGGCTGCTGGCAGCGGCGAAGTGCTGATGCTTGGCTACATGAATGCCGAAGCGCTCACCAAAACCATCGAGACGGGCGAGGCTCACTATTACAGCCGCAGCCGCAAGGTGCTTTGGCACAAAGGGGCAACCTCTGGCCTCGTGCAAAAAGTCGTCGAAATGCGCATCGATGACGACCAGGATGCCGTGTGGATTTCGGTGCAAATTCCAGGGGATGCAAGCTGCCATGTCGGCTATCGCTCGTGCTTTTATCGCGCAGTGCCATTAGGTGCTAACGCCAATGCGGCGCTCGAATTCCGCGAGTCGGAAAAAATGTTCGACCCTAAAGAAGTCTATGGCGACGCGCCAAACCCAACGATTCTTTAGTGTGCCAAAGCAGTCGGTCACCATCCTAACGCATGATGCTCGATGGCGCGGCCTTGCACCCACCGTGCGACGGGCAGCAGAGGCAACGCTTCACGCCCAGCGCATAAAAAAATCATCGCTGACAATCGTGCTTAGCTGCGATGCCGAAATACAAGAACTCAACCGTGCCTATCGTGGTAAAAACAAGCCGACGAATGTCCTGTCGTTCCCCGATGGCGAGGCTGACGATGGAGTCACCCAGTTAGGCGATGTGGTGATGGCCTATGAAACCATCACGCGTGAGGCCCAAGAGCAGGGGAAAAAACTCAAACATCACCTTTCCCATCTGGCGGTGCATGGTGTGTTGCATTTATTGGGCTACGATCATGAAGCCGATAAAGACGCTGAATTAATGGAATCGCTGGAGATATCCCTGCTTGCAACCATGGGTGTTGCGAATCCCTATGAATCTGCGTAAAGTGTTGCCATGAATACTACTCCACAATCGCCCGAGGGCGACAGTAAACCCGTTAACGCTACCGAAGCGCCATCGCGGTTAAGTCAAGCAGTGCGCTGGTTCCGCGATAGGTTTGGGTCGCGCAGCGAGGGCTCTCTCAAAGAAATGATCGAAGAGGCGCTCGAGGATGTTGCGGGCGAGACTTCCGACATCAGTGCCGAGGAAAAATCACTCCTCAAAAACCTCATCAATTTTGGTGAATTATCGGCCTACGATATTATGATTCCGCGCAGCGATATTATGGGCGTGCATCGTGGCGTCTCGTTGGCGGAATTGAAGCAGCATGTGATTACCATCGGTCACACGCGCATTCCCGTCTATGATGAATCCCTCGATAGCATCGAGGGCTTTATTCATGTGAAGGATTTATTTCCCCACATTGTATCAGGTGCGCCGTTCGATATTTCCAAGGTTGTTCGCGAAATCCTGTTCGTTCCGCCCAGCATGCGCATCGTGGATTTGCTGCTTAAAATGCGTGTTTCTGGCTGCCACATTGCCATCGTCGTCGATGAATTCGGCGGTACGGATGGCCTCGTGACGATGGAAGATTTATTCGAGGAAATCGTTGGTGAAATTCAGGATGAGCATGACGGCCACGAAAGCGACCCCACCATGCGCTGGCTGGGTGATCATGTGGTCGAGGCGGATGCCCGCACGCCGATTGAGAAGTTGGAAGATGCCTTGAAAGAAAAACTCTGCGATGAGGCCATTGCCGAGGATATAGACACGCTGGGCGGGCTTATTTTCAGCCAGCTTGGCCGCATCCCTGTGCGTGGCGAGGTGCTAATGTTCAAGCCCACGTTAAAGGTCGAGATCCTACAGGCCGATCCACGGCGTATACGTTTGGTGCGGGTGACGCGGATCACCACAGGCGCTTAAAGCGGCGCCATTTCCATAGTCTTTTGAATATCTGCCAAACGGCTTTGCAGCGTGGCGTTGCTGATGTGGGTGCTCGGTGCTTCACTAAGGTTGGCGGTGGCTGGGCGCGGAGTCTCGGCTGTTGCTGCGGCGGCCGTCTGGCTGTTTCCTGTTGTGCCTACCAGTTGCGCCTTCACTTTTTCATCCTCAAGCGCCGCTTCCTTCAAGCGCTGCACTTGTTGCTCGCGCGCCAACAATGCCGTTTCCTTGTGGCTTCCCGAATGCACTACATCCTGCGTATGGTCGAACCATTTACGAATATAGTAGCGGTCGAGGCCGATGGCCGAGCCTGCAAGCGCGCCAGCGGCAGCGCCTACGCTAATCAGTGCGGCAGTGCTTGCAGCAAGTGCGCCCGCAGCGGAACCAATTTCGACGCCGAGCGTGCTGTGAACGACAGAGGCCAGCGCAGCAGCGCCACCTGAACCAAAGACACCAGCCACGGCTAAACCGCCCAGTACCAAGGCTGCGCCAATAGCGGCACCGATGGCAACGGTTTTCCAATGGAATATATGAGCAGGAGGGGAAGTATCGCCTGCGCGTTTTTCGAGCTCAGCCTTAATAGCCGCGGCTTCACGGTCGCCAGCAGGGCCCTCTGGCAAATCGTAATAACGGTCGAGCAAATAGCGCCGTTGCTCCGATAAATCAGCCGATTCCGCATTGATAGCTGCAACCGAGCCGATATTACCAAATGTTGAGGCGCCTTTAAGAAGGCCAAGGCCACCTGCGGCAGCAATCAGTGAAATGCCAATGCCGCCAGCCACTACGCCCGTGGCAAGCAACGGCGCGACTACTACGGCGCCAATCAATGCTCCCATCGTTCCATAGAGCGAGGCGCCGCCAATGGTGCCTTGCAAAAAGCCCTTATACCCCGCCGAAAGCAAACGGCGGTAGTAGGGGCTTTGGGCGGCGTCTACCCCGCCGGTGGGCGTGGTTTTCAGCTTCAGCTCGGTTGTTTCTAAGCTCGACATAAGGCAGTAAAATCCTATTTCTACACTCACATTTTACCATAATCGCCCAAAAGTAATGTGAAGCTTTTGTGACAATTCATGAAAGATATGCTAAAAAACCAGCATGACGATTGCCCAATTTATTGTTGCCTATGCGGTGTGCTGGTGGCTGGTGCTGTTTATGGTGCTGCCCAGCGGCGCTGCGCCGGATAAAAACCCTGTGCTAGGGAATGCCCCATCGGCACCCGCAAACCCACGGTTGAAGCGCAAATTCGCGTGGACGACGCTGTTCGCTATTGTTCCAACGCTGGCTATTTATTTTGTCGCCACTGCGGCCAAGGCAGAGGAGGGTGTTTACCATGTCGGTAGTGGCTGCCAAACGCTCACGAAACATGTGCCCTCAGCAGACGTGGCGGTGCGTGATGGTTACGGCGTGGGCGATGCACAGGTAAAGGGCGCCAATCTCGAAGGTGGTCATGCGTTCGAAGGGCTCGATTCCATCGATATTCCCATTCAAATCCCCAGCAAAAATTATGTGAATGAGGATAACTACAACGTCGACTTATCGCACAGCTTTATCGAGGCTGGCACGCTGACCGTGAAGCAAAATGGCGATGCGCTTCTCAATGGCAAATCCATCACCGATTCCACACTATCCACGGGTGAGTGCGATGAAAAAAAATAAGCTGATTCCGCTAGGTTTTCTGGCTGTTTTCCTCAGTGCATGCGCGTCGGATGATGTGCTTTATTGCCGCAATCTGGGTGTCGAGGGCACGTCGGAGTATGCCAACTGCATCAGCTATTATCAGCAGCAGGAGGCCGCATTTGCCGCTGATCGTCGCGCCTGCGCGGTGGATGCGGATGAAGTTTATCCGCCACATTTGTATGATTACGGCGGTTATGCGCATACCACCATTGGCAGTGGTTGGGGAGGTCCATTCGGTGGCCCCCGCGGTGGGTTCTATGGCGGCCAATCCATCCGCATCGAGCCCGACTATCGCCATAATGCCGAGCTAGACCGGTTGCGCATGCGTATCATCGAGCCGTGTATGCAACAGCGCGGCTGGGTGTCGGGCGCCACGTGGCAGGCAGGGCGCCAAGCGGTAAAACCACAAAAACGCAGCCGTACGCCCAAGGCCGAGCCAGTGGAAATGCTCCCGTGGGCGCATTAATCTCGCGCCAAGTGGCGCAGCCTAGCACGCAGCGTAAAAACCAGTAAGTATCTGATAAAAATAAAAAATGTTTCACGTGAAACATTTTGCGTGGGGTGCGTGGCGTTCATGGTATTGTCTTGTCCATAACCACCCGCAAACCGTTGCAATTTCAAGCCATCACGCCATAGTGCATGTCCCACGATTTCGGAGAATGTTTCATGCGTCTAAGCCAATATTTCCTGCCCCTGCTCAAAGAAGACCCTAAGGAGGCGCAAATTGTCTCCCACCGCACCATGCTGCGCGCGGGGATGATTAAACAACAAGCCGCAGGTATTTACTCGTGGTTGCCGCTGGGTTTGCGGGTGCTCGGCAACATCGAGGCGATTGTGAACGACGAGCTGCAAAAAGCTGGCTGCGTGCCGCTGCTCATGCCCACCCTCCAGCCCACCGATTTGTGGAAAGAATCTGGCCGCTACGACGCGCTTGGCAAGGAAATGCTACGCTTCAACGACCGCGCCGATCGCGAGCTGTTATTCTCGCCCACCAACGAGGAAATGATCGTCGATATTTTCCGCAGCTACATCAAAAGCTACAAGCAACTGCCGGTGAATCTCTACCAAATCCAATGGAAATTCCGCGACGAAGTGCGCCCGCGTTTTGGCGTGATGCGTGGCCGCGAATTCCTGATGAAGGACGCCTATTCCTTCCACGTGGATGTGGACGATGCCAAGCGCGAATACGCCAAAATGTACGATGCCTATGACCGCATTTTCACCCGCATGGGGCTGACCACTGTGGCCGTGGCGGCGGATACGGGCGCCATTGGTGGCGACCTTTCCCACGAGTTCCATGTGGTCGCCGACACGGGCGAGAGCGCCATTTACTACGACGCCGCGCTGGATGATGTGCGCAAGGGCGTGGTGAACATGAGCGGTGAAGAAAAGCGCAAGCTTTACGCAGCGGCGGATGAATTCCACAAGCCAGAAACTTGCCCCATTCCGCCAGAGCGCCTGCGCACCGCGCGTGGCATTGAGGTCGGCCAAGTGTTCTTCCTCGGCAACAAATACACCACTGCCATGGGCGTCACCGTCAGCGGGCCCAATGGCGAAATCACTCCCGAAATGGGCTGCTACGGCATCGGCGTGTCGCGCCTCATCGGTGCCATTATCGAAGCCAGCCACGACGATGCGGGCATCATCTGGCCTGAGCAAGTGGCGCCGTTCGATGCGGCGATCATCAACCTGCGCGCGGGGGATGCGGCATGCGATGGGTTGTGCAACGCGCTTTACAACGCGTTGAAAGAAGCAGGCCTCGACCCTCTCTATGACGATACGGACAAACGTGGTGGTGAAAAATTTGCAGCCATGGATTTGATTGGCCTGCCATGGCAACTCACCGTGGGGCCCAAGGGCGCAGCGGCTGGCACCATCGAGGTGAAATATCGCCGCACGGGTGAAAAATCGGAACTATCACTCGAGGCGGCGGTGCAGTTGGTGGCCGATAATTACAAGACAAAGGTGGTCTAGTGGCATTGCTCTCCCCAGTCGAACGCATGTTGGCCGCTCGCTATTTGCGGGCGCGGCGGGGGTTCATTTCCATCACCACATGGTTTGCCATCATCGGCATTGCGCTTGGCGTGGCCACGCTCATCCTCGTCACGTCACTCATGAACGGCATCCGCGCCGAGATGACCTCGCGCTTCATTGGACTTGATGGTCACATCACCATCTACAGCAACGCCCTTGCATTTAGTTATTATCAGCCCGCCCTGGACGCCATAGCGGCCATGCCCGAGGTGGCGAGTGTGACACCCAAAGTGACAGGACAGGTGATGGTAACGGCCAACGGCGTGTCGCTCGGCGCTCAGGCGATTGCGCAACCGTGGGAATCACTCAGCAAGCGCGCGCTCATCACTAGTAACATCACCGCAGGTAGCCTCGATGAAATCCGCGATGAAACGGGCGTGGTGCTAGGCGAAAGCCTTGCCAAAAACTTGCGGGTGGAGGTGGGCGATACGGTCAACCTCATCTCGCCTCAAGGCCGCGCGACGATTGCTGGTTTCATACCGCGCATGAAGGCCTATCCGGTGGCGGGCACGGTGAAACTCGGCATGCACGCGATTGATTCGAGCCTCGTGATTATGCCGTTTGCTGAAGCGCAGAATTACTTCCTTTTGGTGAAGCAATCGCCTCAGTGCGTAGCACTTGCAGAAAGCGAATCTGCTCCCGCAGTCAACTGCGAGGAACGCGCGATAAGCAACCTCGAAGTGATGCTGAAAAATGTCGATGATGCGTCGCGTGTGGCAAAGGATTTGCGTCTGAAACTTGGCGCGGGCGCACGGGTGTATGATTGGCAGCAAAGCAATGCCAGTGTGTTCGGCGCGCTTAAAGTTCAGCGAAATGTAATGGTCATTATCCTCGCGCTTATCATTCTTGTGGCGGCGTTCAACATCATCTCAAGCCTCGTGATGCTGGTGAAGGAAAAAGGGCGCGATGTGGCAGTACTGCGCACGATGGGCGCCAGCCGCGCCAGCGTGATGCGGATTTTTATGGCCGCAGGCACGTGGATTGGTGTGGTGGGCACGGCAGCGGGTGTGGTGCTGGGCTTGCTGCTTGCGGCGTATCTGGAGCAGGTGCAAAAGCTGATTGAAAAAATTATTGGGCAGGAAATTTTGGTGGAGAATATTTATTTCCTCTCCTCTCTCCCCACCAAGACCGATCCACGTGAAGTGGTGGTGATTATTCTCCTCGCGTTGCTGCTTTCCTTCCTCGCGACGATATACCCCGCGCGCCGCGCCGCCAGCCTCGACCCTGCGGAGGCACTGCGTTATGAGTAATGTCCTGAACTTAAGCGGCATCATCCGCACCTATCAAAGCGCCTCGGGCGAGTTGCCTGTGCTGCGCGGGGCAGACCTTGCGCTCAAGGCGGGTGAATTGGTGGCACTGATTGGGCCATCGGGCTCGGGCAAATCGACGTTGCTGCACATTGCTGGGCTTCTCGATAGCCCGCAAAGTGGCAGTATTTCTATTGTTGGCACGGATGCAAGCAACGCGAACGACGCCACGCGCACGCGGCTACGCAACGCGCATATTGGGTTTATTTACCAGTTCCACAATTTGCTGCCCGAACTGACGGCGGAAGAAAATGTGATGATGCCGCTGCTGATTGCGGGCATCAAAAAATCCATCGCGAAGGAGCGCGCACACGCGCTTCTAGCTAGGCTTGGCTTGGCGGAGCGCACGACGCACTTGCCTGCGCAGCTTTCGGGTGGTGAGCAGCAACGCGTGGCGATTGCGCGCGCGCTGGCCAACAAACCGCAGTTAATTTTGGCGGATGAGCCGACAGGCAACCTTGACCCCACGACCAGCGAATCGGTGCTACAATTATTCCTCGATATCGCGCGTGAGGAGGGGGTTGCAGCGCTCATCGCCACGCACAATATGGCGCTGGCCAAACGGCTAACACGTGCGGTGACCGTGCGTGATGGCAAGCTCGATGCCGTGGTGGTGGCATGAGCGGCTTCGTTCATTTGCGTAGCCACAGCGCCTATTCGCTGCTGAAGGGGGCGATTAAAATTCCGAAGTTGGTGGGGCTCGCGAAAGCGGAGATGATGCCCGCGCTGGGCTTGGTGGATCACGATAATTTATTCGGCTCGTTGGAGTTTAGCGAATACGCGGTAAAAGAAGGTGTGCAGCCGATTTTGGGTATTACACTTTCGGTGGTTCCTTTTGGGCAGGACACTCATGGTGCGGCAAACCACCGCGCGGTGCCCGACCAGTTGCTGGTCTATGCCAAGGATGAAGTGGGCTATGCCAATTTGCTGCAGCTGGCGAGTAAAGCGTACACTGCGCCAGCGCTTGGCCAAGCACCGCTCGTCGATTACGCGATGGTGGCTGAGCACAGTGAGGGGCTGATTGCGCTCACGGGGGGCATTCATGGCGGCGTGGGCAAAATGCTGTTGGCCAATCGTCCTGCGGATGCGGCGAGGCTGCTGAATCAGCTTCAAGAAATGTTTGGTGATCGGCTCTACATCGAGCTGATGCGCCATAATCTAGCCGAGGAAAAACAAATCGAGCGCGCGCAGATTGATTTTGCGCTGGAGAAAAATATCCCACTCGTCGCGACGAATAATATCTATTTCGACAAAGCGAATATGACCGAAGCGCATGACGCGCTGATTTGCATTGCTGATGGGCGCTACGTGACGGAAACGGATCGTCCGCGCATGAATAAGGAGCACCGTTTCAAAACCGCTGAGGAAATGAAGCTGCTGTTTCGCGACATCCCCGAGGCGATTGAAAACACGGTGAATATCGCCCAGCGCTGCCACGTGTGGGCGCCGAGCAGAAGCCCCATTTTGCCTGGTTTTGCCATGACGGATGACGCGGGCAATGTGCTGAGTGAATCCGACGCGCTGGCGGTTAAATCCCGCGCGGGGCTACAGGCGCGGCTAGAGAATTTGGTGTTCAAAGAAGGCATGAGCGATGCCGAAAAAGAGGCCATCGCGAAGCCCTACCGTGAGCGGCTGGAGTTCGAGCTCGATGTGATCATCACCATGAAATTTCCGGGCTATTTCCTTATCGTTTCGGACTTTATTTCATGGGCAAAGGCACAAGGCATTCCTGTGGGGCCAGGGCGCGGTTCGGGTGCGGGTTCTATCGTCGCATGGGTGTTGCTGATTACCGATCTTGACCCGCTGCGCTATGGCTTGCTGTTCGAGCGGTTCTTGAACCCCGAGCGCGTATCCATGCCCGATTTCGATATCGATTTCTGCCAAGATGGGCGCGAAAAAGTTATCGACTACGTGCGCGATAAATATGGCGAGGCGCAGGTTGCGCAAATCATCACCTTCGGGAAATTGCAGGCGCGCGCGGTGCTGCGCGATGTGGGGCGCGTGCTGCAAATGCCCTACAGCCAAGTCGATAGAATTTGTAAGCTGGTGCCCAATAATCCTGCCGCACCTGTCACGCTAAAAGAGGCAATTGACCAAGAGCCGTTGTTGAAGCAAGCGCTGGATGAGGACGAGAACGCGAGCCATTTAGCGGAGCTTTCGATTAAGCTCGAGGGGCTCTATCGCCACGCCTCCACCCACGCGGCGGGGCTGGTGATTGGTGATCGGCCGTTGGTCGATTTAGTGCCCATGTATCGCGACCCCAAATCCGATATGCTGGTGGTGCAATACAGCATGAAATGGGCGGAGGCGGCGGGACTGGTGAAGTTCGACTTCCTTGGTCTGCGCACGCTTTCCATTCTGCGTCAGGCAGTGGAGTTTATTCAGCATACGGGCGTTACGATTGACCTGCTAAAACTGCCCGAGGGCGACAAAAAAACCTACGCGATGCTCAGCCGTGGCGACACGCTCGGCGTGTTCCAGTTCGAATCCGCTGGCATGCGCGAGGCGCTGAAGAATTTGCGGCCCGATAGTATCGAAGACCTCATCGCGCTTGGTGCGCTGTATCGCCCCGGCCCGATGGATAACATCCCGACCTATATCGATGTGAAGCATGGCCGCGCGGCGCCCGATTATTTGCACCCGCTGCTCGAGTCAGTGCTGAAGGAAACTTACGGTGTGATTATTTACCAAGAGCAGGTGCAGAAAATTGCGCAGGTGCTCTCGGGCTACACGCTGGGTGGCGCGGATTTGCTACGCCGCGCGATGGGTAAGAAAATTAAGGCCGAGATGGACGCCCAACGCGCGTTGTTCGTGGATGGCGCGGAGAAAAACGGCGTCAACAAATCACAAGCGAGCAATATCTTCGACCTTGTGGCGAAATTCGCGGGCTATGGCTTCAACAAATCGCACGCAGCGGCCTATGCGGTGGTGGCCTATCAAACGGCATACCTCAAGGCTAACTACCCTGTGGAGTTTCTGGCGGCCTCGATGACCTATGAAGCGGGCAGTACTGATAAACTGGCGCAGTTTGTTGGCGAAGCGAAGAAGTTCGGCTTCGAGGTGTTGCCGCCTGATATTAATATGTCCGAGGTGATGTTCTCGGTGGAGCGACTTGACGATAAAAAACCAGCCATCCGCTATGCTCTCGCTGCGATAAAAAATGTGGGCGCAGCAGCGATGGCAGGGATTGTAGCCGAGCGCAGAGCGAACGGCACGTTCAAGGATATCCATGATTTCGCTAATCGCGTGGATGCGAGCGTGATGAACCGCCGACAGCTGGAATTCCTGACGATGGCAGGGGTGTTCGATTCGCTGGAGCCAAACCGCAGGCAGGTGCTGGAATCGCTCGATATGTTGATAGCAAGCGCGCAGAACGCGACCGAGGAACGCACCAGCAGCCAAGTGAGCCTGTTTGGGGGCGAGGCCACGCAAGCCATGAACCGCCGCGCGCTGAAACCTGTCGAAGAATGGCCGCTGCTCGAGAAATTGAATTATGAATGCAGCGCGGTGGGCTTCTATCTTTCCACGCATCCGCTCGAGCCCTATGCGCCGGTGTTCAAAAAGCTCGGTGTTTCAGCATCCGCGCGACTTGCGGAGGCGCTGCCTGATAAGCAGAAAATGAAACTCGCAGGAATTCTCACCGCCACCAAAATGCGCAGCGGTCCGCGCGGCCGCTCGGCGTTTCTCACCTTGTCGGATGCCTATGGGCAATATGAAGTGGCGGTGTTCGATGAGCAGTTGCTGAACCAACACCACGCGCAATTGAAGAGCGGGACGCCGCTGCTGCTCTCGGTCGATATTCGCCATGGGGATCGAGGGATGCGTGTGCTGGTCAACCGCATCGAGCCATTGGAGGAGGCGGCGCAGGGCGTGCGCCCAACCGCCATCACCGTGAAGATGGAAGAGCTGGACGAGTTGCCACGCCTGAAGCAGATGCTGGGTGCACCGACCGACCGTGGGGCGCGGGTGGAATTGCTGGTGAGTGTGCCCACAGGGGTGGTGAAGTTGGCGCTGGCAGGCGCCTATAACGTAGCCACCACCGAAATGATGCAAATGCAGGGCCTGCGCGGGGTGACTGCGGAAGCAGCCTAGATTTTTAGACGCTAACTGTCACAAAAACTTCACAAATCTTCGGAACCATAAAGTGTATATTTGTGCTATACGCGCCTGATTGCCGTGAGGGTTCTCGGCAAAATGGTAACTAGGGTAGCAATCAACGCATGACAGAGACGATTACAAGATATCGTGCGAAGTCGAAGCATGGGGTATTGGAAACGGTTGATTTTTCGACCGTGGCTGGAAAGCATTTTGCGTTTTTCGAACTGCGTGATGAAACCCGAGTCGATGAATTGAAAACGCTGCTTACTCGCCAGCCATTCTCGCAAAGTTTAGTAGCTAGGACGGATGTTTCAGGCAAGCCCGTGCTGATTATGCAAAGCGATATGGAGCCCTCTGCGATTGTGGGGATGCTGGCTGAGCGTGGCGAGGGACTCGAGAAGCTGTCGCAAGGCAAGGGCATCGATCCGTGGAAAATTCGCAGCGTGTTTGGCTTTGGTGGTCAATCGCTGCAGCTTACGTCGACCTTTTTGCGTGCAGGTGTTGCCGCCAAGGCCGGCAAAGGGTTTTGGAGCAACGTAGACCCCAGTATTTTCGTATTCGCTGCAACCAACTTGGCAGCAAACGTCATTAATCTGGTATATCACCAAGGCGAGCAAGTAGATGATGTGCACCAACTGCGCTATTTAAAACAGCGCATGAATCGTGAGCTTGCGCCGCACTTGAAGGAGGGCGAATCCGCCCCTGCGGTGGATGACCAACGCCAGATGCTGCGCCCGCACGAAACGTCGCACTCTTCGATTGATCAAGCAAAGGTCTTCCTCAAGCGCCATTCGGTCGAGGTTGGGGAGCTGGGTTTGCGTTATCTTGGGGCGGTTGGTCTTGCGTATCCAGCAACAGGCTGGAAAAGCGCATTTTCGAACGGAAGAATGCCCGCTAAAAACTCATCGGGTTTTCGGGTTTATGCGGGCTTGAGCAGTATTTTTGGGAAAACCGTGGCGTTGACCTCGGCCATTCCCGATCCCTATAATCCCAAGCCACCAACATGGCTGGATACAGTTCGTGAAAAATTCAGCTTTTTGGGGGGTGGCTTGATTGAAATCACCTCGTTCAGTGCGCTGGCGTACGATCATTTTTTCCATACCAAGGGCAAGCCTAGTGGTTTGGTAATTAATGGTAAATCGCATCGGGACTGGCTGGGTGGTATAGGCGCCAGCATGTTTGTGATGGGTTATATTGTGCGTTCGTGGGCAAAATTTGGCGAGCGCAATGTGAACATGGAAGAATTGTATGCGCATGCTAGCGACACGCTGGCCAATACCCCACCTGAAAAAATACCGCAATTAGTGGCCAATACGGCGGCGAACCTTGCTGAGCATTTTCAGGACAAACCGACACTCAATTTTGCGACGATTTATACTAATTTGGCGAATGATTTGGTCAAGTTTCATGCTCAAAATAAGGGGGCGGGTGTTTTGGTTAATAATGTTGTAAATCAGAGGGATGTTGAGCATCCCTCGGCGGTCTTTGCATCCGCCGAAACGCCCTCACGCCATGTGGCGACGCATGGGGCGCAGGTAGCGCCGCTTGCCCCCGCCAATGCCTTGGGAATTCATTAAAATAATCGGTTTTTCTTAATCAAACTGTCACAAAAGCTTCACATTTCTCGCGTGCTGAATGTGGTACATTTAAGCTAGGAAATACTATGAGGTTAGGTTGACAGACAAACCGCTACAGCTTGAGCCGAATCAACTCGCGCAAGGTAATGCATCTGCTGGTGTGTCTGCACCCAAGAAAGCGGGTGCGCAAAGCACGCCCGATAGCTCGTACCAAAGTTATCTGTTTGGAAGCTCAGGCTCTGAGGAGCACCCCGCGTGGAGCGATAGCACCAAAGGCCGTGCGGCGATTCGCTTGTTCTCACGTGGTGTTGTGGGTGCGGCCTTCTTCACCATCGGCGGACGGATGGGCAAAATCCACATGCAGGGCTATGACCCCAATGCAAGCTGGGGAGAGATCAAAGGCAATCAGTGGCTGCAATATGTGGCAAAAGGCTTCGACGCTACGTTGGGTAAGGGTATCCAAAAAACCGTCACCACATTTGCAAAAATCAAACACGGTGATGCAGTTGGCCTAGATGGAATCAAGATTGCAGAAAAAATTGGCAGCGAAGCGGTAACATTCCGCAATACGCTTAATCGTGCGATTACCCATAAATTGCCCGGCGATAAAACACTAGAGCTGCACGGGCGCTCTTATGGCCATGATATCGTCGGCTTTACGTTCGAGTTTGCCATGGCGTCGGTTGGTGATGCGCTGGCACGTAACGTGGTTCAGGCGTTTGACCCGAACGTGAAGAAAAGCTGGAAGGTCAATGATGAAGGCAAGCCCGCTATTAAGGGCGAAAAATGGCATTTCCTGCCTGGTGAGTTTTTAAAATGGAGCGGCGCTACGGCGTGGCGCATTTTTGGTAAAAACCAAGGTGAGGATTGGGCAGCAGCGATTCCGTATGCCTTCCAGATGAAATATCAGCGCCAAGCACTGAACAAAGCCTTTGGCGGCCGCTGGAAAGGCCACGAAGTGCAGTTCGACCAAGGCTGGAATGGTGGTGCTTTTAGAGTAGAGACAAACGAAATTTCGCCTCAAAGTCCGCCTCGTATTATCGGTGATTTGCAATTGGCAGGGGCGATTGACCTGCATGCGCGCTTTACGGGCTATAACTGGTACACGCTCATGTATCGCGAGGCCTATGATGCCATTGGCAATGCATTCACCCAATGGAAGAATAATGGCTTCAAGGTTGATCTGACGCTGCCGAAGCATTTTAACCCCATTACGTCTACGCTCGATGGTGTTGGGCATACTGCCCGCTATATGACCAAGAGCTTTATCAAAGCAAATATGTTCATGAACCCTGCGGTGATTCCCTTCTGGATGATGCGCGTGCCACAAAGCAGATGGCGGGGCGAGAATTTTATTCACGATGGTAAGCTTGGAGATAAGACTCATATTGGACTAGAGGGCGGTTTGAAGCCTTTCCATGATTCGGTGTATGACCACTATGAAAAAACGGATAAGCTTTCTTACCGCTTTGAAAAAGGCTTTAGCAAAACGCTGAAACCATTGGGTGAGTTCTCGAACTGGGTGGGTGGCCACGCCGCAAACGCGGGTGATGCGTTGGCCAGCAAAGGCTTCTGGCCCAAGAGAAATAGCTGGTTGGGCGAGATTATCGAGGGCGGCGTAGGTGGTCGTCGTGACTTCATGCACAGCGTAACCGATGCCTCGCTTTCCTATACGCCCTACATGTGGGCGAAGGCGGAGACGGCGCTGCGCGTGGATGATAATAAAGGCGACGGAAAACTTGGCCAGATGGATGTGGCGATTTACAAATTCATGGATGATATGGCCAGCTTCAAGCTTGGAAGCATTAAAGGCGATATCAAGAAAATGTGGAATCTTGGGACGAACTTTGAGCGCCCATTGAAGGCGCGTGAAGGTGCCGAGCCCGATGCCCAGCAGATTGTGGAGGCACCGCACCACACCACGCGCCCGAAAACGCTGGTGCATGCAAAAACCATCGAGCAGGCGCCACATTCGACGTTGCGCCGCGCGCCCAGTGCCAATGATGCGGATTATAGCGATGATAAAAAATGGGCGCAGATGGTTTCGGGCAGTGACATCAATGCCGCACGCTTTCACCCAGCTAGCCCCACACGGCACTAGGCAGCGCTTCCTTGGTTGAATAAGCTCGCAGCTCTATGCTAGAAATAGTGGACGACATTGGAGCTGCTTATGAAACAGATTCTTCTAACGAGTATGATGGTGGCGCTCGCTTCGCCTGCGTTGGCTGCTCCCGCATGCGAGGTTTCAAACCGTGTAGCAACTGAAGGCTACCCTGGAGCTAATGCCTTTAACACAAGCAACAACCTTGTGTTACCCGCAGGCAAGGCCGTTGCGTACGAAGGAGAAAAAGTTAACATCATTGGGAAAGTGCTCGATAAGAACTGCGTTCCCGTGGCGGACGCGGTGGTGGAATTGTGGCAGCACAACCCTTATGGCCAGATGACATTCGCCAGCAAAGCCAATTTGGCGGGAGCTGACCCCACCTTTGCAGGTGCAGGGCGCACCTATACGAACAATAAGGGTGAATTCAGCTTCTTGACCGCGTTTCCTGCGGCGGCTGACAAGCGCGCACCATTCGTTAATATCAAGATCCAGAAACGCGGATTATCGGATTTCGCAACAGCACTCTTTTTTGCTGGCGATGAGCGTAACGACACGGATGTCGTGTTCAAAAAACTCAGCGAAAAAAGCCGTAAGGATGCGAGCCTTATTGTTAGCCCGAATGAGGCTGGCGAGCTTGTCAGCACGATAGAATTTGTGCTTCCTTCAGCGGCTCCATACCGCACATATTAAGCCTTATTTAGGCGCAATCATATCCTCGGGGCGCACCCATGCATCGAACTGCTCGCTGGTGAGCAGGCCCAGCTCCATGGCCGCGGCTTTGAGGGTGGTGCCCTCGTGATGCGCTTTCTTGGCGGCTTTGGCTGCGTTATCGTAGCCAATATGGGGGTTGAGGGCCGTCACTAGCATCAGGCTTTCGTTGAGCAATTGGGTGATGCGTTTTTCGTTCGCCTCAATCCCTACCACGCAATTATCCGTGAAGCTGTTGCAGGCATCCGCAATTAGGCGAATCGATTGTAGTACGTTGAAAATAATGACGGGCTTGAACACGTTCAGCTCGAAATGGCCATTGCTGCCCGCGATGGTGACGGCGGTGTGGTTGCCCATCACTTGCGCGGCAACCATGGTCATGGCTTCACTTTGGGTCGGGTTCACCTTGCCGGGCATGATGGAGCTGCCTGGTTCGTTCTCGGGCAGTGCCAGCTCACCAAGGCCGCAACGTGGGCCACTGCCCAGCAGGCGGATGTCGTTGGCGATTTTCATGAGCGACACGGCAACCGTGTTGAGCGCGCCTGAGATTTCCACCATCGCGTCATGTGCGGCCAATGCCTCGAACTTGTTGGGGGCGGTGATAAATGGAAGTTTGGTGATGCTGGCCACTTCTGCCGCGAATTTGACATCGAAGCCCACTTTCGCATTTAGCCCTGTGCCAACGGCAGTGCCGCCCTGCGCGAGTTGATAGAGGCGTGGAAGGCAGGATTTAACGCGCGCGAGGCCGTATTCGATTTGCGTGGTGTAGCCCGAAAATTCCTGACCGAGGGTGAGGGGCGTTGCATCCATGAGGTGTGTGCGGCCGATTTTAACGATGCTCTCGAACGCTTTGGCTTTGGCGGCCAGCGCCTTGTGCAAATGCTCCATCGCGGGGATGAGGGCGTGGTGCACTTGCTCCACCGCGGCGATGTGCATGGCGGTGGGGAAGCTGTCGTTGCTGGATTGACCCATGTTCACATGGTCGTTCGGGTGGACAGGCTTTTTGCTGCCCATGGTGCCGCCAAGAAGTTCGATGGCGCGGTTTGAAATGACTTCGTTCGCGTTCATGTTGGTTTGGGTGCCGCTACCCGTTTGCCAAACGACGAGCGGGAAGTGGTCATCGAGTTTGCCTTCCATCACTTCAGTCGCGGCGGTCACCATCGCGTCGCCCATTTTTTTGTCGAGGCCAGCGATCTGCATATTCACCTGCGCCGCTGCGCGCTTCAACACACCCAATGCGCGGATGAGGGGCTTAGGCATGGTTTCGCCACCGATTTTGAAGTTCATCAGGCTGCGGCTGGTTTGTGCTCCCCAGTATTTATCAGCAGGGACGGCGATTTCGCCAAAGCTATCGGTTTCCATACGCACTTGCGTGTTTAGTTTTTCAGCGGCGGACATGTTGGCTCCTTGTGATGAAAGAATGTGGGACTCAAAGCACCATTTTTTGCTTAGGAAAAGAAGATTTTTCGCGCGTCGTTAAATAGCGTGAATGCCATAAGCGCCATGATGAGGGTAAACCCTAGGCGGTAGCTATATTCGGTAAATTTTTCGGGCAGCGGTTTGCCATAGAGCCATTCGAGCGCGTAGAACACCAAATGCCCGCCATCGAGCATGGGCAGAGGGAAGAGGTTCACAAGGCCAATTCCCGCCGATAGTATGGCGATGAACCAGAGAATGGTCATCAGCGTTTCGCGTGCGGTTTCGCCCTGTTGGGTAATATCGCCCGAAAGTTTGGCAATGCCGAGTGTGCCTGTGAGTGCTTTCGCGCTGCGGTCACCCACGATGATTTGACCCAGCGCCTTCAGGTTAGTGGCGCACATATCGTAGGTTTTTTCGGTAGCCAGCCAGACTGCTTGCGGGAAGGCGACGTTTTCACGCGTCATATTCTGGCTGCGAATGCCGATGAGGGGGCGTTTCTCGATGTTGCCTGTCATGTCTTTTTCGGCGTATTCGATGGGAGTAATTTTTAGCTTCATCACTTTTTTGCCGCGCTCCACAGTCAGTTCGACAGGGGTATAGAGGTTGGTGATGAGTGCCTCGGGGATATCGTTGAAGCGGCGCATGGGCTTGTCGTCGATGGCGACAATGCGGTCGCCTGCTTTGAGGCCAGCGGCAGCGGCTGGGGTTTTGGGCATGACTTGACCAATGACAGGCTGGGTGCTGGCGATGCCAACGGTGTAGAGGAAATAGGTGAGCACACCAATGGTGAGGATGAAGTTGGCAGCAGGCCCCGCCGCAACGATGAGCGATTTTTGCCAGAGGGATTTGTGGTGCAGGCTGCCCTTTTTCTCCTCTTCGCTCATGGCGGCGAGGGCTTCGTGGTCCGGCGTGCTGGCGGCGCTGGCATCCCCTGCCATTTTGACGTAACCGCCAAGGGGAAACAGGGCAATTTTCCAGCGTGTGCCGTGTTTATCGGTGCGGCCAAGAATCTCGCGGCCAAAGCCAATGGAGAAGGTTTCGATTTTGACCCCACACATCCGCGCGACGATGTAGTGGCCAAATTCGTGCACGAACACAATCACGCTGATGATGAGTGCGAACGACCATGCGTAGTGGAAGATGGTGGCTAGGGTTTGCATAGGAATTCCTCGGTGCGGCGGCGGGCTTCTTGGTCGGCGGCAAGTACATCTTCGATGGTTGCGATGGCCGAATTTTTTGTGGAGTCTAGCACCTGCGCAACGGTGGATGCAATGGCGGTAAACGGAATCTCGCGGGCGAGGAATTGGGCGACCGTTACTTCGTTCGCGGCGTTGAGCGCGATGAGGTGAGCCGAGCCTGCCGAAAGCGCTGCGCGGGCAAGGCCAAGGGCAGGGAAGCGTTCATCCACCAGCGGTTCAAAATTCAGGCGCCCCACCTCGGCCAAGTTGAGGCGCGGGGTAGTGACGGCAATGCGGTTCGGCCAACTGAGGGCATAGGCGATGGGAATCGCCATATCCGGCATGCCTAATTGGGCGAGGACGGAGCCATCGGCATAATGCACCAGCGAGTGAATGATGGATTCGGGGTGCACGAGCACATCGAGTTTACTGGCGGGCATGTCGAATAAATAATGCGCCTCGATGAGTTCGAGGCCTTTGTTCATCATGGTCGCGGAATCGACCGAGATCTTCGCGCCCATGCTCCAGCGTGGGTGATTCACGGCTTCCTCGGGCGTTACATCCTTCATGGTTTCCAGTGGGCGGCGAAGCAGAGGGCCGCCCGAGGCGGTGAGGGTGATTTTCTCGACCTGCGCGCGGTGCTCCGTCGCGAGCACTTGGAAAATGGCGTTATGCTCGGAATCCACCGGCAGGATCTTGGTGCCATGGGTGGCGCAGAGTTTCATGGCTAACTCGCCCGCACAGACGAGGGATTCTTTGTTGGCGAGCGCTACGGCATTGCCTTGCTCCATGGCGCGCAGGGTGGGTAGCAAGCCAGCACTGCCAACAATCGCGGCGATGGTGATATCGGCAGGTTCACACGCTGCTTCCTCGATGCCTGATGCACCTGCGAGGACGCGGATGCCGAGTGGCTTCAGTGCCTCACGCACCTTGCTGGCTTCGGCCTCGTTACCAATGGCGACCACGGATGGACGAAATTGCTGGGCAAGGGCGATGAGCTTCTCGGCATTATTTTGCGCGGTGAGGGCCGTGATATGGTAGCGGTTGGGGTGCTGCGCAATCACCCGTAGGCTGCTTTCGCCAATGCTACCCGTGGCACCGAGGATGGATACACGGCGCGGGGCGGTAGAAAACATGGATGCGCGGGCGGGTTGGTTCATGGCCAAACGCTACTGCATGTGAAGGCGTATGTATAGCGCTACAGCGCCAAAAATGGCGCAGGGAAGCAATGCATCGACCCGATCGAACAAGCCTCCATGGCCAGGGATGAGGGTGCCACTATCTTTCACGCCCGCGCGGCGCTTGAGGGAGGACTCGAACATATCACCAGCCAAACCCAGCACGGCAAATATGGCGCCAAGGATGGCATGGGGGATGGGCGCGACATTGCCAAGATAAGCCGCGACAGCAGCGCTGGCGATGATGGAGCCAGCAAGCCCCTCCCAGCTTTTACCGGGGCTGATGGATGGCGCGATTTTGTGACGCCCAATTTTTTTGCCGACAAAATAGGCAGCAATATCGCCTGTCCACACAATCACCATGAGGGCAATAAGGATGTTTAGATTTTCAGCACGCAGATAGATGAGGCCTGCGATGGCGGCGCTGATATAGAGGATGCCAAGGGGCAAAAAGATAGGGCTACGTTGCTTGGTGATTGCGAGCCATTCCCTGATGAGAATGACAAACCCCACGGCGCACATGGCGGCAAAACTTGTAAAGCTCCAGAGTGTGAGGGCGATGACGACGGCGCCCAAGATAATGCCACTGGTGATACGTTGGCGCAGTTCGGTGCTGGCCATTACGCTTCCTTCCGTTTACCGAAGCGGCGCTCGCGCTGGCTGAAACATTCGATAGCGGCGTCGAGGTCGGCTGGATTAAAATCTGGCCAGAGGGTTTCGGTGAAATAGAACTCGGTATAGGCCGATTGCCACAGTAGGAAATTGCTGATGCGCTCGTCGCCGCCCGTGCGGATGAGCAGGTCGGGGTCGGGCGTGCCTGCGGTATGCAGGTGTGCGGAAATCACTTCTGCCGTGATGGCATCGGCCGTGAGTTCTCCGCTGGCAATTTTCGCGGTGATGCGTTTCATCGCAGTCACCATTTCCTGCCGCGCACCATAGGAAATGGCCATATTAACCGTCAGGCCTGTATTGTGTTGGGTGAGTGCGCGTACCGATTCGAGGTCGCGCTGAATATCGGGGGCGAGGGTTTCCAGCTCGCCGATGAATTGCATGCGCACGTTGTTCTCGTGCAAAACAGCGGCCTCGCGCTTCACGTAATGGCGCAGCAGATTCATCAGGTCTTCTACCTCGTCGGCGGGGCGGCTCCAATTTTCGAGCGAAAAGGCATAGAGCGTGAGGTGGCGGATGAAGGGACGTGCGCGGCAGCTATCGAGCAGGGTGCGCAAGGCCTCGGCGCCTTGGCTGTGCCCACGCATGCGCGCCACGCCACGCGCATCCGCCCAACGGCCATTACCATCCATGATGATAGCGATATGCTGCGGCAAAGCGGGTGCCGAAGAAGAGGAGGTTGCCTGTACGGCGGAGCCCATGGGCGGCCTATACGCTCATAATGTCTTTTTCTTTAACCACGAGCAGATCGTCGATTTTCTTCACGTAATCGTCGGTCAGCTTCTGCACTTTTTCCGACTGACCGCGCTGTTCATCCTCGGAGATTTTTTTCTCTTTCTCCTGTTTCTTCAGCTCGTCCATGCCATCGCGACGCACGTTGCGCACGGCAACTTTGGCGCTCTCGGCATATTTATGGGCGATTTTTGCCATTTCCTTGCGGCGCTCTTCCGATGGTGCAGGGATGGGCACGCGGATGGTTTGGCCATCCACCGCTGGGTTCAAGCCCATGTCGGATTCACGAATGGCTTTTTCCACGGCTTTCACCATGGTTTTATCCCATACCGAAACCATCAGCATGCGCGCCTCGGGCGCGGTGACGTTGCCCACTTGGTTCATGGGCAGCATGCTGCCATAGGCTTCGATCTGAATGGTATCGAGCAAGTTGGTGGAGGCGCGCCCCGTGCGCAAGCTGCCGAACTCCTTGTTCAGGGTCGCCAGCGCGCCATCCATACGTTTTTGTAGGTCGTTTAGCATAAAAACTCCGTTATTTTTGATCTTGAATGATGGTGTATTTGCCCTCGCCCGCGAGCACTTTTGCAAAGTTACCTTGTTCGAGGATGGAGAAGACGATGATTGGGATTTTGTTCTCACGCGTCAGCGAAATGGCAGCGGCATCCATCACCTTGAGGTCTTGGCTCAACACCTCATGATGGGTGAGGGTTGCATGGTGCGTTGCGTTCGCGTCCTTCTTCGGATCGGCGCTATAGACGCCATCGACCGACGTTGCCTTCAGCAATACATCGCAGCTCATTTCGCTGGCGCGTAGCGCGGCCGTGGTGTCGGTGGTAAAATAGGGTGAACCAATGCCGCCCGCAAAAATGACGACGCGCCCACGCTCCAAATGGCGGATGGCGCGGCGGCGGATATAGGGTTCACAAATCTGATCCATTTCAATCGCGCTCAATACGCGGGTTTCGATGCCTGTTTGGTCGAGAATGTTTTGGATGGCGAGTGCGTTGAGAATGGTGGCAAGCATGCCCATATAGTCGGCGCTGGAGCGCTCCATGCCTTGGGCCGCGCCCGAAATGCCGCGGAAAATGTTGCCGCCGCCAACCACGACGCACACTTGCACGCCCATATCGGCCACTTGTTTGATGTCTGTCGCGATGCGCTGGATGGTTTTGAGATCCTGCCCGTAGCCTTTATCGCCCATCAGCGCCTCGCCAGAGACTTTAATCAGCACGCGGTTATATTTCGGTGCGGTGGATAGTTGGGCGAGGGGGGATGTGGTCATGTGGTGCTCCATTAATCGGCCATAGAACTAGCCCGATTGGCTGGAAATACAAGGAGAAATTCGTTTATTGTGGAAGGGCTGCTGCGCTTGAACCCTGAAACTGAAGATCGACGCTTTCAGGCTCGTATTCATAGCCTGCGCCGGTGCTCATATCCACCACAGCGGGAACACCGCCAAGCAGGATGTTGCCATAGGCGCGGCCACGGGTGAATGGCTCGAGCGTCGCGCTGACGGGGGCATAGCCTGCCAAGGTGCAGGTGACATAGATGGGCTGGAAGGCGCGCGGAAGCGAGATGGTGCTTGGGGTTGTATCTAGCGTCCAGCTTTCTTCGCCATTGGACAGCAGGCAATTGGCACCCGCAGGGGTGGTGGTGATGGAGATTTCCTGCTCGCGCCCACCGGTGAGGGTGGCGCATGCGGAAAGAGTGATAAGCAGGGTGAGGGCAGATAGAAGCTGTTTCATGCGCTCACTATAGCGAAAAAAGAAAAGGCCAGCAATCACTTGCTGGCCTTTTTGGACTGAGGGTGGGCTAAAACTAAGCCACACCCGAAACTTTAGCTACTTCAGCAGCAAAGTCGTCGGCAGCTTTCTCGATGCCTTCACCCAGCGCGAAGCGGGTGAATGCTTTGAGAGCCACTGGCGCGCCAACATCGGTGGAAGCGTTGCTGATAACATCGCCCACTTTGGTTTTGCCATCGATCACGAATACTTGCTCGAACAGTACGGATTCGCGCAGGGTTTCGTTGTAGTAGATATCAGCGAGTTTAGCTTTGATAGCCGACTCATCACCATACGAGCGCATTTTCTTGAGCAAGAACGCGGTCTCGGCGAAGAATACGTTAAGAAGTTTTTGGGTCTTCTCGGCATCTTGCTTGTCTTTGCGATCTTCGCTGGCCGATTGGCGCACCACATCATCCAGCAATGCATCGACGTTCGCCGAACGTTGAACGAGCTCTTTCAGCTTCGGCTCGAACTGCTTCTCGGAGAAGTTCTGCTCTTTTACGAACTTGTCTTTGTGCTTGGCCATGGCGGCTTCGAACTCGCAGAACTCTGCGAATAGTTTCTCTGCTTTGTTTTTGCTCACATCGACTTCGCGTGCTTTGGCATCGGCAGGGATGTTCGAAAGCTCGATGTAGGTGGGGTTGCTAGCAGCGATGTGCATAGCCAATTGTTTGCCCAGCATTTCGAGTTTTGCAGTATCGCCCGTCGATTCGAGGGCAACGAGTACACCGATTTTACCAAGGCCAGCCTTCACGGCGCCGTGGATGTAGGTGGCAACTACGCCGCTTGCAACGCTGAGCTTGGCCGAGCGGCGCAGGCTCATGTTCTCGCCGATGGTGGCCACTGCTTCGGTGATGCCTTCAGCAACGGTTTTGCCGTTCGCTGTTTTGGCGGTTTTGAGTTGTTCAACATCGTCACCGGCAACAATCGCTTGCTGAGCTACGGCTTCAACAAGCGCTTGGAACTGCTCGTTACGTGCCACGAAGTCGGTTTCGGAGTTGAGCTCGACCACGGCCGCTTCTTTGCCGTTACCAGCAACGGCGATGAGGCCTTCAGCCGCGGTGCGGCCAGCTTTTTTGGCAGCAGCAGCGAGGCCTTTGTTACGCAGCCAGTCAATAGCGGCTTCCATGTTGCCTTTAGATTCATCCAGTGCGCGTTTGCAATCCATCATGCCAGCGCCCGAGCGCTCGCGCAGTTCTTTTACTAATTGTGCGGACATTAGAGTTCTCCTGATATTTTTTGAAAGAGTCACCCCAGCATCTAAGCTGGGGTGACTGGCATTAAGTTACGCGGTTTTCTTCGCGCCTTTTTTAGCTTTCGGCTCTTCAGCAGTAGCTTCAGCAGCTACGGCAGCTTCGAAAGGTACTTCTACGGCTTTCTTCTTGCTGGCAGCTTTTTTAGCTTCCTCGGCAAAGGCTTCCTTTTTGGTGGAAGATGCTGGAGCAGCTTTTGGTGCAGATTTAGCACCTTTGCCGCCTTTAGCGTCTTTGCGGTTGTTGTCGCGGGTCAGTTTTTCTTGTTGCTGACGCTCGGTGAGGCCTTCGCTAGCGCTATCTTCAGCAGCATCCAGCTCGCGGCTGAATTCGCTGTTGTCTTTCACGCTCAGGTTCTCTTTGAGGCCCGAAAGTGCTGCATCCGAAATCAGTTTGCAGTAGAGCTTGATGGCGCGGGTTGCGTCGTCGTTGCCTGGGATTGGGAAGTCGATACCATCGGCTGTGCAGTTGGTGTCGATGATGGCAACAATAGGAATCCCCAGCTTTTGGGCTTCTTTGATTGCCAGTTCTTCACGGTTGGTGTCGATCACGAACAGCAGGTCTGGCTTGCCGCCCATTTCACGAATCCCGCCGAGCGAGCGCTCGAGTTTGTCGCGGTTGCGCGACATGGTGAGGATTTCTTTTTTGGTCAGACCCGACTCTGGGTTAGCCAATTGCTCTTCGTATTTACGCAGCTGGCGAATGGAGTTCTGAATCGTGCTCCAGTTGGTGAGCATGCCGCCCAACCAGCGCTGATCCACGTAGTATTGGCCGCAACGTTTTGCTGCTTCCGAGATGGTCTCCGACGCTTGGCGCTTGGTGCCAACAAACAGGATACGACCGTTTTTAGCAACCGTGGCGCGCACAGCGCTCAGGGCGCGGTGCAGCATGGGAACGGTTTGTTGCAGGTCGATGATGTGGATGTCGTTGCGGGTGCCGTAGATGAACGGCGCCATGCGTGGGTTCCAACGTTTGGTTTTGTGGCCGAAATGTACGCCTGCTTCAATAAGCTCGCGCATCGAAAAGTCAGGAAGTGCTGACATAGTAAGTCTCCTTTGTCCGGTTGATCCGCCTTAGGCAGTGCCCTTGTTCAAAGGGACCGGCGGGTAGTTGGGAACACCCCAACGCCCAAGCCTAAGTGTGGTTTCCCCACGATGGGGAGGCGGCTAAATAACCCAAAGGCGAGGGGGATGCAAGGGGTTTGTTGCATGAAGCGCGCGGTTTTTTGACCTTGCTTGTAATTGCTGCACTGCCGTAATATGTAATGCACTCACATCGGAGGGGTTATGCTTAAAGGAAAATCGGCGATTGTTACGGGTTCCACTAGTGGGATTGGTTTAGGGATTGCCGAGGCATTGGCGCAGCAGGGGGTCAACATCCTGTTTAATGGCTTTGGCGACAAGGCAGCGATTGATAAAGTCGTAGCCGATACAGCCACGAAATTCGGTGTAAAAACAGCCTATTCGGCTGCCGATATGAGTAAACCTGCCGATATTCGGGATATGGTAAAGCTGGCGATTGAGAGCTTCGGCGCAGTGGATATTTTGGTCAATAATGCCGGCATCCAGCACACGGCGACGATTGAGGAGTTTCCCGAAGACAAATGGGATGCGATTATTGCCATCAACCTCAGTTCGGCATTTCATGCCACCAAAGCAGCGTTGCCAAGCATGAAGGCGCGCGGCTGGGGGCGGATTATTAACGTGGCCTCGGCGCATGGGTTGGTAGCTTCGGCGACCAAATCGGCCTATGTAGCGGCGAAACATGGCATTGTTGGCTTAACGAAAGTGACGGCGCTGGAGCAGGCAGGCAAAGGAATCACCGCCAACGCCATTTGCCCAGGTTGGGTGCTGACACCGCTAGTGCAAAAGCAGATTGATGATCGCGCGGCGAAAGAAGGAATTAGTGGTGAAAAGGCCAAGTTAGAACTTCTAGGTCTTAAAGAGCCGACCATGCAGTTCAGCACCCCAGCCGATTTGGGGGCGCTGGCGGTGTTTTTATGCTCGGACGCGGCAGCGAACATGACAGGCACTAGCTTAAGCCATGACGGTGGCTGGACGGCGCAATAGGAAATGGCACTCCCAAAGAAGCCCAAGCTTGAACTCGACC
Source organism: Alphaproteobacteria bacterium (assembly GCA_035911175.1). Taxonomy (GTDB): domain Bacteria; phylum Pseudomonadota; class Alphaproteobacteria; order Rickettsiales; family UBA3002; genus QFOX01. The sequence goes on along the minus strand of JAMHWA010000075.1, from coordinate 6,823 downwards.
TTGCGCTTCAAGGCGGCGGCGCTCATGGCGCGTTCACATGGGGGGTGCTGGATCGTTTGCTCGAGGAAGAAGATATCGAAATCAAGGGTATTAGCGGCACATCGGCAGGGGCAATGAATGCAGCAGTGCTCGTGGATGGCTACCACGAAGGTGGCCGCGCAAGAGCCAAAAAGCAGCTACATGATTTTTGGCTGGAAATTAGTAAGGCTGCCAACACCTTTTCTCCATTTGGGCAGATACCGCATACGGGGCCGATACCTGGGATGGAATGGCTAAGCGCCTTCAATCCGATGGATATGATGTCGCGCGTGTTTTCGCCGTACGAATATAATCCGCTCAATCTCAACCCCATGCGCGAGGTGTTGGAACGGATTTTGGAGCCCAAGCATTTACATAATGGCATCAAGCTGTATGTAACCGCCACCAACGTGGAAACGGGCGAGGCGCGTGTATTTGAGGGCAAGGAAATCACGATTGATGTGCTGCTAGCCTCGGCCTGTTTGCCGTTTGTCTATCAAGCGGTGGAGGTTGAGGGCGTGCCCTATTGGGATGGCGGGTACATGGGTAACCCTGCCATTTGGCCGCTGATTTATGGCACAGGTTGCCATGATGTGCTGCTGGTGCAGATTAACCCGCTGGAGCGCAAAGGCACGCCCAAAACAGCGATGGATATCATTAACCGCGTGAACGAGATTAGCTTTAACTCGAGCTTAATTGCCGAGATGCGCGCCATTAACTTCGTGCGTAAGCTGATTAAGAAGGGGCGCCTAAAAAACACAGAATATGCCGAGATGCGTATGCACCGAGTGTTGCCGCCCGCTGATCTGCAAGCCATGGGGGCAGCAAGTAAAATGAATGCTAGTTGGGACTTCTTTTTGCTGCTACATAATCTGGGGCGTGAAGAGATGGAAACGTGGTTGAAGAAAAATAAAAAATACATAGGTAAGGAAAGTTCGATGGATATTGAGCAGCAATTTCTTACTAAAACGAAGCATAAACAAAGCGCATAGGTGAAAACAATGACTGAGATTATGGAATTTTTACAGCTGACCGTGATGCACAAACCTGTATGGATGTGGGCATCGTTTATCGGCGTGGTGTTACTGCTGCTGGCGTTTGACCTTGGCATTCTTCACCGCACGGATGAAGAAATTACCGTGAAGCAGAGCCTTAAGCTCAGCGCGTTTTACATCTGTATGGGGTTGTTATTTGGCCTATTCGTGTGGCGCGAGTTGGGCGCGCAATCGGCGCAGGAATATTACACGGGGTTCCTCATCGAGAAAACCTTGTCGATGGATAATATCTTCGTGATTTCGCTGGTATTCAGCTATTTTGCGATTCCACGTAAATACCAATATCGCGTGCTTTTCTGGGGTATTATCGGTGTGATTTTGCTGCGCGCATTGCTGATTGGTGTGGGTGCAACACTGGTGCAAGAGTTCCATTGGGTGCTCTATATTTTCGCAGCGTTCCTCATCTATACGGGCATTAAAATGCTCAAGGGCGAAGATGAGGAGCATGATATCGGCGATAACCCTGTGGTGAAGTTTGTCCGCAAATATATGCGGGTGACGGATGGGCTGCATGGCAATAAATTCTTTGTCACACAGACTGATGCAAATACGGGCAAAAAAGCCCGCTTTGCCACGCCACTCTTTATGGCTCTGGTAGTGGTCGAGTTCGTGGATGTGATTTTTGCAGTCGATTCGGTGCCTGCAATTTTTGCAATCACCACCGATGAGTATATTGTTTACACCAGCAACATCTTTGCAATTCTTGGGTTGCGCGCGCTTTATTTTGCGCTCGCCGCAATGCTGCATCGCTTTGAATACCTCAAGTACTCGCTCTCGGCGGTGCTGATATTCATCGGTGGTAAAGTATTTGCGCCACTGGTGTTCGATATCGAGAAAGTGCCAGCTAGTATCTCGCTTTCGGTGACGGTGGGCATTCTCGCCATGGGCGTTATTTACTCGCTGCACAAGACGAAGCAGGCCAAATAACGGGTATGTAAGGCGTAAGCTGGTGCAGGGAAGGGGGCGCCCTTCCTGAGCCTTACATCAGCCCAAAGCTCTTGAAGCTGTAATGCCCCGTGGCGGTGATGATCACGTGATCGTGCACGTTAATATTGATGGTTTTACAGGCATCGACAATTTGCTTAGTGATATCAATATCTGCTTTGCTGGGTGTGGGGTCGCCACTGGGGTGGTTATGCAGCAGGATGATAGAAGAGGCGGCTAACTCCAGCGCGCGCTTCACAATTTCGCGGGGGTAGACGGGGGTATGGTTCACCGTGCCCCGCTGCATCACTTCATCGGCAATCAGAGCATGGCGGTGATTGAGAAATAACACGCGGAATTCCTCGATTTTTTTATTGCCCATCGCCAGTTTGCAGTAATCCATGAGCGCCGACCATGACTGAATGATGGGCTGGTCGGAGATTTCGGATTTAATGAGGCGCTGGGTAGAAATGCGGATGGTCTTGATGGCAGCAACCACAGCGTCGCCCACCTCATCCACCGCACGCAGGGCGGATTCCTCGGCATGGATGACTCCTGCAAAGCTGCCAAATTGCTTGAGGAGTGCCTTAGCCAGCGGCTTCACATCGCCGCGTGGGCGGGCAGAAAAAAGTATGAGTTCCAGCAGCTCGTAATCGGGCAAAACATCCCCGCCTGCGCCCAAAAAACGCTCGCGTAGGCGTGCGCGATGGCCGAGATAATGAAGGGAGGGGTCATTCATCCCTTCCCGTTAGCGGGAATCGGCGCTACTTGCAATCGTGGCGAAACCTTCTATGGTGCTGCGGTTGAAAAACGTAAGCAATTGAATCTCAATAACAACAAAATGGATAAGGAACATGACTCAAGAAATTAGACAAATGAATTCGATTTGCGTCTTTTGTGGCGCGCAAAATGCGGTGCCGCAGGAACATAAGGATATGGCGCGCACGCTTGGCATCGATATGGCCAAGGCAGGCAAACAACTGGTCTATGGTGGCGGCGATTGCGGCCTGATGGGGGCGGTGGCCAACGGTGTGCTGGAAGAAAAAGGTAAAGCGATTGGCGTGTTCCCACGCTCGCTGGGGCGTATTGAGGTGGAGCATAAGGGCCTCACCAACATGATTATGGTCGACTCGATGCATGAGCGTAAGCAGCTGATGTATGATCACTCGGATGTATTTGTAATTCTGCCAGGCGGCTGCGGCACGCTGGATGAAATGTTCGAGGTGATTACGTGGCGCCAGATCAAAATCCACGACAAGCCTGTGGTGATCTATAACCATAATGGTTACTGGGATCACTTGGCGCTGCTGCTTGAGCACATGGTTGCTACAGGCTTTGCGCGCGCTGAAACGCGTCAGTTCTACACGTTCGTGAATAGCAAAGAAGAACTTTACAGCGTTTTGGGGTTAAACGCGTAAGCATTCTTTGGGTGTGAAGGAATGTTTTTAAAAATATGCACACAAAAAACACAAGGAATTGAGCCATTTTTTTTAGTATTTCAAAAAAAATGAAAAAAGTTGTTTTTTGTTGTTGACGGGGGTGAATCAAATCCGTATACCCCACTTCCCGACGCGGACGATTACGAAAGCGAACGGGGCCTCGGAAGCGAGGTTTTTGAATGAGTTCGGTGCCAAGCGCGCTAAAGAACATTCTGCTGAATGATACTGTGAAGAGCGTTTAAGCGCAGGTGGGTGTGATGGAAAAAAATCCACAGACCATACCTGCGAACACGTAATAAAAAGTAATTTTTAGAACGCAAGTAAGTATCCAACAAAACAGTAAGTCCTTAACGGCGAGTTTTGTTTGGTATGGTTTGTGTGAGTCTATTCAATTTCGACCTTGGATTCATCCAAGGTCAACATCATAAGATTTAACGTCTTATGATACGAATCAAAACATGAGAGTTTGATTCTGGCTCAGAACGAACGCTGGCGGCAGGCTTAACACATGCAAGTCGAACGATGTAGCAATACATAGTGGCGCACGGGTGAGTAACGCGTGGGAATATACCTTATAGTGGGGAATAACGTTGGGAAACTAACGCTAATACCGCATACGCCCGAGAGGGGAAAGATTTATCGCTATAAGATTAGCCCGCGTGAGATTAGGTAGTTGGTGGGGTAATGGCCTACCAAGCCTACGATCTCTAGCTGGTCTGAGAGGATGATCAGCCACACTGGAACTGAGACACGGTCCAGACTCCTACGGGAGGCAGCAGTGGGGAATATTGGGCAATGGAGGAAACTCTGACCCAGCCATGCCGCGTGAATGATGAAGGCCTTAGGGTTGTAAAGTTCTTTCGCCGATGAAGATAATGACGGTAGTCGGAGAAGAAGCCCCGGCTAACTTCGTGCCAGCAGCCGCGGTAATACGAAGGGGGCTAGCGTTGTTCGGAATTACTGGGCGTAAAGCGAGCGTAGGTTGCTCGATAAGTCAGTGGTGAAAGCCCAGAGCTCAACTCTGGAACTGCCATTGAAACTGTCGAGCTGGAATCTCAGAGGGGGTAGCGGAATTCCAAATGTAGGGGTGAAATCCGTAGATATTTGGAGGAACACCGGTGGCGAAGGCGGCTACCTGGATGAGTATTGACACTGAGGCTCGAAAGCGTGGGGATCAAACAGGATTAGATACCCTGGTAGTCCACGCTGTAAACGATGGATGCTAGTTGTTGGGGGGTTCCCTCTCAGTGACGAAGCTAACGCATTAAGCATCCCGCCTGGGGAGTACGGTCGCAAGATTAAAACTCAAAGAAATTGACGGGGACCCGCACAAGCGGTGGAGCATGTGGTTTAATTCGAGGCAACGCGAAGAACCTTACCAGGCCTTGACATGTCCAGTTTGATCGCCAGAGATGGCTTTCTTCACTTCGGGTGGCTGGAACACAGGTGCTGCATGGCTGTCGTCAGCTCGTGTCGTGAGATGTTGGGTTAAGTCCCGCAACGAGCGCAACCCTCGTCCTTAGTTGCCATCATTAAGTTGGGAACTCTAAGGAAACTGCCTATGATAAGTAGGAGGAAGGTGGGGACGACGTCAAGTCATCATGGCCCTTACGGCCTGGGCTACACACGTGCTACAATGGTAGTGACAATGGGCAGCGATACCGCAAGGTTCAGCTAATCCCCAAAAACTATCTCAGTTCGGATTGTCCTCTGCAACTCGAGGGCATGAAGTTGGAATCGCTAGTAATCGTAGATCAGCATGCTACGGTGAATACGTTCCCGGGTCTTGTACACACCGCCCGTCACACCATGGGAGTTGTTTCTGCCTTAAGTCGGTGAGCCAATCTGGCAGCCGCCCACGGCAGGGATGATGACTGGGGTGAAGTCGTAACAAGGTAGCCGTATCGGAAGGTGCGGCTGGATTACCTCCTTTCTAAGGATCATTATGGATCAATCATCGAGAATTATCTCGGTAATTTCCATATATCATACCTTACATATTCCATTTACACTCATCTGCGCTTAAACGCTCCTCACAGTATCCATCAGCTTAGACGACTTAATTGATGTGATACGTTAACTGATGTGTTGCTTTAAGTTTTCAAAACAACCATCTGATATAAAATTAAAAAGAATAACCTAAAAAGGTTAGCAACCGAAAAAGCCCCCCGAGCAATCGAGGGGCTTTTTTGTTGGTGAATTTATATCATGCGCCCTTCTTGACACCCCTAGGTTGTGTGCCTATATGCCCGAACTTCGCAATTATGCGAGCTTAACGTGGAGCAAACTACTATGACTGATAAGAAAAAGGGTCCTGCAGACTATCGTAGTGCAAAAAGTGGCCAATTTGTAAAACCCACCTATGCTAAGAGTCACCCAGCAACTACAGTAAAAGAGCATAATCGGCCACCTGCAAAGCCGACGCCTAAAAAAGGTAAATAGTGGAAAGCCCTCATCGTGAGATGGGGGCTTTTTTGTTGGTGAATTTATATCATGCGCCCATCTTGACACCCTTAGGTTGTGTGACAATATGCCTTCGCGCCTTTGATTGGGTGGGCAATAAAAATAGAGGGTTTATCATGGGTATTGAGAATTTAACTGTCGCGGATACGCTTATAATTTTAGCCACAATTTCTGGGCCAATACTAGCAGTTCAGGTGCAGAAATGGTTAGAAGTTTGGCGTGAAAAAAGAAATCGTAAAATTTGGATTTTTTATAATTTAATGGCAACGCGAGCCGCAAGAGTATCTGAGCGACATGTGGAAGCTTTAAACTCGATTCAACTCGAATACTATTCCAGTACAAAGGGAAAAGCTAAGCGAGTAAAAGATGCTTGGGCCGAGTACCATTCTCACCTAGGAAGTGTTCAGGGAGATGAGGCTATGCTTCAAATGCAGTGGGCACAGAGAGGTGACGAGCTTTTTACAAACCTGCTGCATGAAATGTCGCAATATTTGGGATACAGCTACAATCGGGTAGATATTCAAAAAGGTGGCTATTCACCAAAAGCTCAAGGTAATAAGGAGCAGCTCCAAGAATCAATCGCAAGAGGTTTGGCTGAAGTATTAGCGGGACATGCTCCAATAAAAATTCAGAATATTACTAATGAGAATACTGCGGAGGCAGAAGCTGGCGCCTAGGCTTAAATGGAGACCTGCCCTCAAAAGTGAGGCTTTTTTGTTGGCTGTCATTAAACCGTAACAATACCCTGCTATAGTGACACTATGAAAGTAGCACTATCAGGCACCACGATGACGCATTCCACGGCCATGCAGCCCGCCCATGTGGGGCATAAATCCACGCTTGGTGAGGGCGAGGAGGGGCTGCTGCACTCCGCAGCGGAGGCCGAAGAGCAGGCGCTCATCCAAAAAATCGAGGAGCAAGCGG
>JAMHWA010000074.1:0-62901 GCA_035911175.1 Alphaproteobacteria bacterium | reverse complement strand
TTCTCGATTTTATAAATGGTGGTGGTTTCGGGCACTGCCACTAGCGTCGCAAGGCGGCCATTATCAATCAGCCCGTCTTCTAATTCATACATCCATTGCCGTGTTTGCTGGGCGAGCAGCAAGCGTTGCAAGCGCGTGGCAAGGCGGCTAGTCACCGTGTGGTATTGCCGCACTTTTTGCATCAGTGTCTCGAACAGGCGGTCGAGTTCCTCGTGCGTCGCCAGTTCATTCGCGGGCACAATTTCATCGAACTGCGTGGTGAAGGCGCGGTAGCTATCGGCCACCTCCAGTGTCACTTCGGGGCGGTTGGGTGCGGCGCGGGGGGCTTTTTCTTTCGGCGCCACATCCTGTTCGGCATCACTATCAAAATCCCCGGGGGCTTTCACCTCGCGGCGGTCGCCATACTCATTATCCTCCGCATCCCCCGCCGATTGGAGGGATTGCGTGGCGTCCGTCTGCATTTGTTCGTCATCGGCGTCATCGCTGTTGTGCCCAAGTACATCGGCGTTTTCGCCCTGTTCGCCATCGCCGCCTTCCACATCGCCCGTGCGGTGGGTGATGAGTTTGAGGTCGAACAAAATATGCTCCACCACACGCGCAAACTCGCGCTGCGAGGTGGTTTTATCTTTCAGCTGATCGAGATGCTTCGCGGAGGCTTGTTCCACCCAAGGCCGCATTTGCGCCACGATGGCTTCGATCGAGGCGGGCGGTTTTTCTCCCGTTATCGCCTCGCGCGCAATCATCGCCACCACATCGGGCAGGGCAGTGGATAGCCCTTGCTGAATGCCATCGGTCGCTTTGTCGTAGCCCTTAAACTCGAACGCGGTTTGGTGCCGCTGCGCAAGGTTATGCTTCACGCCCGCAAATTGATTCCCACCAATCGCCTCAAGCCGAATTTGCTCCAGCGCATCAAACATCGCGGCGGCTTGCGCATCCGCTGGGCGGTGGGTTTGGTGCAGGCTTGCGTTGTGGTGCTTCATGGCGAGCGCCGCTAAGTCCACCTGCCCGCGCATGTGGCGGGCGCTGGCATCAGGCGAATCACCCAGTGTTTTAGAAATGAGAATCAACTCGCGCTGCGCCAATGGCTCATCCACCACGCGGTTGAGGCCGACCGAAACCTTCAGCTCCGCTTTGCCAGAAAGTGCTTGCGCAACTTCGGCCTGACGCTGAAGAAATTCGCGCTCAAGTTCAGCGGGGGATGGTTCGTAGTGCTTCACGCCGCCGCCAGTAAATCCACATCAAAACAGCGCTGGTAATATTCGGCTACGGTGGCGCGTTCCATTTCGTCGCATTTGTTAAGGAAACTGAGGCGGAAAGCCATGTCGAGGTCGCTGAAGATGCTGTAATTTTCCGCCCAGCTAATCACCGTGCGGGGGCTCATCACTGTCGAAATATCGCCATTCATGAAGCCCGCGCGCGTCAGGTTTGCCATTGCTACCATGGAGGCAATTTGCTTTTTACCTTTGGCGTTTTGTAAGCTTGGCATTTTGCCCGCGACAATTTTTTCTTCCACATCCGCAGGCAGGTAATTTAGCGTGGTTACAATGTTCCAGCGGTCCATCTGCCCTTGGTTGATGGCTTGCGTGCCGTGGTAGAGGCCTGTGGCGTCGCCCAAACCAATGGTATTGCTCGTCGCAAAAATGCGGAAATATGGGTGAGGGGTGATGACGGTGTTTTGGTCAAGCAAGGTTAGCTTGCCTTGTGCCTCCAAAATGCGCTGGATGACGAACATCACATCGGGGCGGCCAGCATCGTATTCATCGAACACTAGCGCGATGGGGCGGCGCAGTGCCCACGGCACAATGCCTTCTTGGAATTGGGTGATTTGCTTGCCGTCTTTCAGCACAATCGCGTCGCGGCCAATCAGGTCGGTGCGGCTGATGTGCGAATCGAGATTGATGCGGATGCATGGCCAGTGCAAACGCGCGGCCACTTGCTCGATATGGGTGGATTTGCCCGTACCGTGATAGCCCTGCACCAGCACGCGGCGGTTATGCTCGAACCCCGCGAGGATGGCCAGCGTCGTCGCTTTGTCGAACTGGTAGCTCTCATCCACCTCCGGCACCAGCGGATGTGGGGGTGAGGAAAAGCCTTGCGGCTTAATGGCCGACTCGAAGCCAAAGAGTTTTTGCGTGCTGAAGCTGCGTGTCGGCGCGGCTTCGAAGCTTTCGTTGGTCTTATCCATGAGGTTTCCTTTGGTTATTTTCTTTCTTCCGCCAGCTTCTTCAAATCGCGATCATCGAAGCGGCAAAGCGGGTTGAGTATTACGTTGTAAAGTGTCTGGTCTTCAATCTGCCAGTACTCAGGCTTATTGGCAATTTCCGCAAGCAATTTGGTTTCTTCCTTGCCCAACGTGGCTAGTGTAACCGTATCATTACGAAAGCTTACCGGTGCATTGGGGTAGGCTTCGATAAATGTCTTTTTCATGGCTGGGTTGAGGCGATAGCGCTGAAAAATACCATTCACCACGCCGAAGCGATACATGCGCCCACCCGTGTCATCCGTCTCTTGCTTCAGCATCAGGAACTGATGCTTCCCGAGCGTCATTACTTTGGCGTGCGCCTTCATGTCCTTACCCTCGGGGTCGCGTCGGAACTCGGAATAGTAGAGCGATTCAGCTATCTTGCTGACGCAGCTATCGGGCTTTGCAGCCTTCCACGCGGGCGAAAAGTCTTCGACCAGAATACAGCCTGAAAGGGTTAGCGCGGCGACGAGTGGAGCAATCAAGCGACGAATCATCCTATTTCTCCAAATAATGCGCCACTAAATGCGTGTAGGCGCGAGTGATTTTCTTGAAGGTCTCTTCGGCATGGGCGCTACCGCGATTCACATCAGGGTGGTATTTCTTAACCAGTTCGCGGTATTGCGCTTTGATTTTTGCTTTATCACTGGGGTGTTCTAGGTCAAGCACGGCGAGCGCATCCTTGTCGCGCGCGCTGATAGGTTTTGCCTCCGCTTTATAGCGTACCGAGCCATCGCCGAACATGCGGCCAAACGCTTCTTCCAGTTTTGCGCTGGCGTTGCCGTTGATCTGATCCATACGCCATGTGGGGCGGTGGCCAGTCGTTGCGTCGCGCTGAAAGGCATAGATATCCGCTTCGCCCATGCCCTCGAAATAGTTCCAGTTCTTGTTGAACTGCACAATATGCTCCTCGCAGAACCATTGGTATTCATGCAAATTACTGCGCGAGCGTGGTGCGCGGAAATTCCCCTCATTCAGGCAATCCGCCCAATTGCAGCGGCGGCCTGTTGATTCTACATGTTCAGATTTTTTACGCTTTACCATATGCAGCTATCGGAATGATTTAGCGAAGGTTTGAATTTTAGTATCGCATCGCCGCAATATCTCCGCAATTACGATGCAGATGCCAATCACGAGTCCGTAGCAACAGAACTTGGCAACGGCACCGCTTTGCGCAGCCTGTGCCAGCTCGGCGCCGCCAACATGCTGTATGAGTAGCAGTGTAGGGTAATGTGAAATGAACAACGGAAAGCTAACTTCACCCAGCCAGTGGACGCATTTTGGCGGCAGAATAGATTTTGGGGTCTGAATAATCGCAATCAAAAAATAAGGGTAGAGAAGGTGGAAAATGGTGACGGGGAATGGATAAAAATACGTCCACACAACGACAGCAGCAAAAAAGATCGCGACACCAAAGCGGGCGTTTGGAAGGCGCTCCATTCTACCGATTAAAATGCCGACAGAGAAAAAGATAAACCCGCGCACCAAAGCGCCTGTGCCATCGCTATGGCCACCGGTAAGGACTGTCTCACGAAGCAAGCTATACCCCAGAATGAGCGTAACAATCAACGCGCCGAGAACTATTGTACGTGTGCCAATGCGGCGCAGAATGATGATTAAATTGGGGAACATGACGTATAGAAAAAACATGGTGGATAGTGTCCACGCAGGCTCATTCCAACTCGCGACGGGAATAATGCCCCAGCTATTCATCAGCAGTAAATTGAGCGCTAGCGTCCATTGCCAATGCTGAAAAATTGTCTCACCAATGCCCGAGCTGATAGGGTGGGGTACGCCGATATATTCATACAGGCCAATACAGGCAACCATCAGCGCGTGCAGCGGCCAAATACGTATCAACCGTTGCAGATAGAATCGGTCGATTTCCTTGCTCTTTGTGGTGTTTGTAAAGCGATCAGCATAGCTCTTCGTGAGTACATAGCCGCTAATGATGAAAAACAGATCGACGGATAGAAAACGCAAGAATGTCATTTTCCCAAGTAGGCCAAAATCCGTGTGCGATGCAAAACCTGCGCTGTAAGTAGAGCCAAAATATTCTGTCAGGAGCAGGTGCCCCATCAGCACCCAGAAGGCGAGCAGGCCGCGCAAAGTAGAGAAATATTCGAAACGCTGGGTCATGCTGCAATTACTAATCTAGGCAGGTATAGATTGCAATCGCCCAGCGATGGTTTATGGTGGCTCCATGGGCGCTGTAGCTGATAAAATTTCACTGTTGCTGGTAGAATCTTTTTCTCCAACGTCGCTATCGGTGATGGATGATTCAGCCATGCATGCAGGCCATGCTGGTGCGCGTGCTGGCGGCGAGTCGCATTTCACCGTGATCATCGTGAGCGAGAAATTTGCAGGGCACAATGCCGTGGCGCGTCATCGCTTGGTCTATGATGTACTGAAGCCTTTAATGGATGAGGGCTTGCACGCGTTGGTGATTAAAGCCAAAACGCCAGATGAGGTGGTTTGATGGAATCGGCAAAGATTCTATCACTTGATTTGTAATCCGGTAAGTGCCTGTAAAAAATAAAAAATGTTTCACGTGAAACATTGTGTGGTATCCAGAGACGTTGTCATCAAACAGTCATAATCTTGTGGTACTCTACAGGTATCAGGAGGAATGATGCCGAAAGCCAAACAATCACTATTCGTACAAGATCCAGACCGCTACCTCGCTGTACGAGGCGTGGATCAATGTAAGATGCGCGAGATTGTTAATGCAGGCTTAGCCCTGAAGCACAAGGGTCTTGAAACGCCTCAGGATGTTCTCGCGCTACTTGAGAAAAATTCAATCGGTGGGCTTGCGCAAACGGTTGAGCGTGTGCATGCAAATTTGCTGGCTAGAGAGAAAATTATAGTCAGTGGATGTGCAAATGTTCCCTCAGTGAAACCAAGAGATGCGCTCTTTCTCTAAGCGGCAGCTTCCACCTGTTGCGGTTTTTTTGTTTCCACTCTCAGCAATTTTTCCTTCACATCCAGACCGCCAAGGCTGAACCCGCCGAGCGAGCCATCCTTCGAGACAACGCGGTGGCATGCAATGGCCAGTGGAACAGGGTTTGCACCACAGGCCGAAGCCACTGCGCGCACCGCACGTGGGAAGCCAACGCGCTCGGCAAGGGTGCTATAGCTGATCGTTTCGCCATAGGGAATGCGTGCAATTTCTAGCCACACTGCACGTTGCAGGTGCGTGCCTTCTGCTAAATCATAGGGGATGCTGAGTTTAGTGCCATCAGCCAAGTAGCGGTCAATCGCGGTCGCAGTCGTCGAGAAAAAACCATCGAGCTCCATGAGTGTCGGCTTCGGCGGCTGATTAAATTTCTTGCTCAAATGTTCGGCGGCTTCCTCATCCGCTTTAAGCAATGTCAGGTAGCGTAAACCACGGTTGCTAGCGACCATGAGCAGTTTACCAATCGCCGAGTCATGGGTGGTGTAATAAAGTGATTCAGCCATAGGTCGCTCCTTTATTTGAGTTCGCTGATGATGGTATCGATCTCGCTCGCGCGCAAGGATCCTTGTAGCGTTGTGCGTAACTTTCCGCGTGCATCAAAGGCAAGCAAGACAGGGATGCCATTTCTGGTTTTTTGGCTGACGGCAGCTAAAACAGGCGCAAGGTCCGTGACGTAGTAGGGTGTCCACAATCCGCCATAGCCTTTCTCGTTGAGGTAGACAGCAAGCGCGTAGCTATTGGTTTCCAACGCAACGGCGATGACATTAAAATCCTCGAGCCGACGATTGCGCACATACCCTGCCACTAGCGGTGTAGTGACTTTGCAAGTCTCGCACCACGAAGCATAAAAATAGAGGAGGGTCGGCTTGCCTTTATTGTCTCTTAGCTTATCCGATAGTTGTTTTGGCGTAAGAAGTTCAGTGCTTTTGGTCAGTGCCATTACTCCGCTCTTATCGCGCAGCAGTGGGGCATAGGTCTGATAAATAGCGACACTTACCAGCACTAGGGCAAGCAACGTAAAAAGGTTCAGCTTAAAAGGTAGCTTGATCATAGCCATTCATTTTCTAAAGAGAGCAGACTCAAGCGCTGTGGCGGGCGCTAGCATTCACTTTGCGGTTCAGGTAATCCATAATTTCCTTACTCAGTGCGCGCACTTCGTCTGCTGCAAGCGAGTTGGGCTGCGCCTCGGTGACGCCATAGCCTTGCATCATGCTGCCAGCAAAAATAACGCGGTTGCCGAAGCGGTTGGCGGTGAGTCCTACCATGTCGCCTGAGATGGCCTCGGTGAGTTTTGCTTGCGGGTGCACACGGTTGAGCACCATTTTCACGGGCACGCGCTCTTGTTTGCAAATCTGAATGGTCGCACTTGTCGCCCACACATCCATGGGGCTGGGTTGAAGCGGAATTACCACCAGATCCGCCGCGCGGATGGCGGTGCGCGCTTCGGCATCCGTATGTGGGGGTGAATCGATCACAATCAAATCATGAGTGTGGCTTAGGCGGTCGATCTCGCTGCGCACGCGCCAGCCTGATATAGAAGAGAAGGTGAGGTTTGTTTCTTCGTCACCAAGCCGTGCCGCGCGGACACTGTGCCATTGGGTGAGTGAGCCTTGGGGGTCGGTATCGATGATGGCGACTTTGCGGCGGCCGCTGGCTGCCCACGCGACAGCCAAGTGGGCGGCCATCGTGGTTTTACCAGCGCCGCCTTTTTGCTGTGCAATCGTTATGATTCTTGCTACCACAGCGCTACCTTGTTTTTATACTTGCCGAGCGACTTCTGGAGGGGGTCAAATGTGGTTTGCTTTCCCACCAGCTTCACTTAACTTCAACCTACCTCAACCACTATATATTGTCAATGGAACGCCCTAAAATACTACATATAGATGATTCACTTGTGGATAACGCCGTAACCCTTTGGCGAACGGGGGGGCTTGTCGCGCTGCCGACAGAGACCGTCTATGGGTTGGGGGCAGATGCGACGAATGGCGAGGCCGTCGCGCGTATCTATAGTGTCAAATCACGTCCGCAGTTTAACCCGCTGATTATTCACGTGGCTGATGCCCGCGCCGCCTGCCGCTATGTGGAGTGGAGCGACACCGCCGATTTGCTGGCTGATGCGTTTTGGCCAGGCCCGCTGACCATGGTGCTTAAGCGCCGCCCGCGTTCGCGCATTAGTGAATTGGTGAGTGCAGGCGGTGATACGCTCGCCGTGCGCGTGCCGTCGCACCCCGTCGCCCAACAACTGCTGCAAGCTTTTAATGGTGCCATCGCCGCACCAAGCGCGAACCGTTCTGGCCGCGTGAGCCCCACCACGGCAGAACATGTGCGCGAGGAACTCGAGGGTGATGTGCCCCTCATTATCGATGGTGGCGCGTGCGAGGTAGGGCTCGAATCTACCGTGCTCGATCTATCAGGTGAGTCGCCTATCATTTTGCGTGCGGGGAGTGTGACGCAAGAGATGATAGAGGCAGCACTAGGAGAAAAAATAGCCACCCACCAAGTATTAGCCGCCCTACACAATGCTGCCCACAAATCCCCTGGGCAACTGGAATCGCATTATGCGCCCTCCATCCACGTGCGTCTGAATGCGGCGGATGTGGCGGCGGATGAAGTACTGCTAGCCTTTGGCGCGGTGCCACTGTCAGGCGCAGCGAAAACCCTCAACCTTTCCGCGAGCGGTAACCTCATCGAGGCGGCGGCGAATTTATTCGCCTATATGCGGCTGCTCGATGACCCAAAATTCCGTGCCATCGCCGTCATGCCCATACCGAATGAGGGCATCGGCATCGCCATTAATGATCGACTTCAACGTGCGAGTGCCCCACGATGAACAAGCAACTTGTTTCGCTGATTGCATTTATTGCGCTGGTGATTTTAGGGCTGGTTCTACCAAGCCAGAAACAAAGTCTACCCAAGAATACCTCGCCCCAGATTGAGGAGAGCAGCAGGGTGGCGGAGAGCGAACCATCCACGCGCAGCGCTGTCGATGAGTTCACCTCACCCGCCGGCATTCGTTATGGCAAGGATTGGTCGGGCAAGTTCGATTCGCGCATTGCCCACATCATGGCGCACACGCGGCCTGACACGAGTAAACCCAAGCACTCCGTTTTTATCGAGAGGGAACAGGAAGCCATTATTCGCTTGCTGGATGAAGCATGGAAAAAGCGTGGTCCACCTGAAAAGCAAGGCAAGGGTCGTGGCCGCGAGGTATATGAAGTCGATATGGGGCGCGTGGTGGGCACCGAGGGCGAGCGCCACATCCGCATCGTGGTCGAGGCCGACTCGGCTGATATTGTCACCGCGTACCCTGTGAGCCGCCCATGAAAAAGAAACCACAACATTGGTGCCCCGAGTGCGATCAAGGCTGGGTTGAATGCGTGAGCATCGCCCCCATGAATAAGAAGGGCTGGCTCTGCGCCGAGTGCGAGGCGTTTTGGCCATTCGCCTCCGCCAAATCCATCGGCAGCAAACCGTTCGTCCAGTTCGGTGTCTGGGCGAAGGAGCAAGGTGGTGATGTGGTGGTGGAGCGTTAGGCGCTATTCTAACACTACCAGCGTAACGCTCACCTTTTTATCGGGCACCAAGCCTTCCGCTTTACGCACGGCTAGTTTCACTGGCAGGATGAACGACTCCACTTCTTTATAGGGGAAGATCGACGTTTTCCATGTGGTGTTACCGATGGTGACTTGCACACGCACCGAGCCCCAGCCATGACATGGGCCAGTGATGAGCGCTTTAATATCCTTCGCGGTCTGTTTGGGCAGGGTAACAAAATGCCACGCGCCTTGGCCTTGGTAAAGCCAGAGTGGGGCGGTGAAATCGTGTTCGATATACGGAATCACAACGCCGCCACATCCGCCTCGCTCAACCCTAGCGCCGCGAGGATGCCGCGCGCTTTGGTGAGGGTTTCGCGCCATTCATCTTCGGGGGTGGAATCGGCCACAATGCCGCCGCCGACTTGGAACTCGAAGCGGTTACCATCGATAATGAGCGTGCGGATGACGACGGAAAGGTCGCACGTATCGCCACCGCCGAACCAGCCAATCGCGCCGCTATACACCCCGCGCTCCAGCTTCTCTTGGCCGGCGCACCACTCCATCGCCGCAATTTTGGGCGCTCCCGTCATTGAGCCAGCGGGGAAGCAGGCGCGCACGGCATCATATGCGCTCACGTCCGCTCGCTTTTTTGCGCGGATGGTGGAGATGAGGTGGTGAATCGTGCGGTAAGAATAGAGTTTCGATTGCTCGACTACTTCCACACTCATCGGTTCACTTGCGCGCGAAAGGTCGTTGCGCATCAAATCCACAATCATCAAATTCTCGGCGTGGTTTTTTTCGCTAGCGGTAAGGGCAGCGCGGATTTTTGTGTCCTCGGCCTCATCCACCGCGCGCCGCGCGCTGCCTTTAATCGGGCGGGTGGTCATGACTCCGCTATTATCAATAGTCAAAAAACATTCGGGGCTGGAAGAGAGAATCGCGCTGCCACCATGGCGGATATAGGCGCTGTAGGGCGCGGGGCTGGCCTCGCACAGTTTGGTAAACAGGGCGAAGCTATCGGGCGCGGCATAGAACTCACCAAAGAATTTGCGGGTGATGTTGGCCTGATAAAAATCCCCCGCGTGAATGCGCTCGATGGTGGCGGCGACGCTCTGCTCATACTCCGCGCGGGTGAGGTTCGAGACGAGTGTGGAAACAGCGAGTGGAGCGTAATGCGGTGTACGTGGTGTTTCAGGTGGCCGCGCATGCATTGATTGATAGCGCACAACCACACGTTTCTCATGATCGAACCGAAACAGCGTTCCATAACGCACGAGTCGAAAATCGGGCAGGGTGACTGGGCTTTCGCCCCCCCGCGCGCCGTCCTCGCGCATGCCATAGCCAAGGTAACCCACCCATAACGGCAGGCCATCACCAGTGGCGGGAAGCTGCGGTAGTTGCGCCCAGTCATCGCCACTTTTTTCCTCAAGCGGGTGGAGAAAAAGATAGCTCAGCTTGCCTGTAAACTCTTCGTGAAGCCCTGAATATAGCAGCGCCATATCCGCACCCGCATAGTCTGCGGCGAGGGCAAGCGGCTCCTGCCACGAAAGGGTTTCAGCCAGTTGCCAGCTCATGCGCTCATCCATCGCGAGCGGTTTGCAGCCACATAAGCGGCGAGGTCAGCATCGAGTCGTGCAGTGACTTCGCGGATGAGTGGGTGGGAGCTATCGAATTGTTTATTGCTCGGCGCAAGGCTAGCAATCGGCCACACACCAAGCCGCGCATTACAGATGAACGCGGCATCGGCGGATGTGAGTTTGCTGATATCGGCCACCACTTCTTCAATCGGTGTGGGCAAAAGCCGCAGGATAGCTGCGCGCGTGGTGCCCGCAAGGCAGGCTGCAGCAAGGGCAGGGGTGAAGATTTTGTCGCCCGTGATCCAGAACAGATTTCCACTCGCGCACTCACTTATTTTGCCGTCATGCGTCAGCATCAGTGCTTCATCGCAACCATGGTCGCGCGCTTCCATCAGCGCCAGTGTGCTGCCAATGCCATGCGCGAGTTTATGGTTGGCGGGCAGCGCGCTCAGCGGTGGGCGGGTGATGGTGCTTTGCCAGAGTTTGAATGGCTTCTCAGGAAGTGCAGCGGCGGAGAGGATTTCCATCACCCATGTCGGTTGAATATCGGCGTTTGGCATATAGCCACGGCTGCCCACCCCGCGCGAAATGGCAATGCGTAGAAATCCTTCACGAGCATTATTTTTCTCAATAAGCTCACGCGCGGCATCTGCCCAATCCACGGTTGGCGGCGTAATACGCAACGCCGCGAGGCCAGCATTCAGGCGGCTTACATGCGCCTCCCACTGATAGAGCACGCCATCTACCAATCGAATCGTCTCGAACACGCCATCGCCGAAGCGAAAGCCTCGGTCGGCCACGCTGATGGTTGCGTGGTCGGCAAGCACAAACTGGCCGTTGATGCAGGTGATGGATTTCTCGCTCATAGGCTTGCTTTAGCCTGAAATATCCGCCATGACACTAGGAAAAAGTTGGATACTCATCTTGGAGAGAGTGATGACACATTACGCCCATATGGTTTCGGTTAACCGCTTGCAGGTGCATGCACATCTGGGGTTCTACACGGGCGAGCGTGCCAACCCGCAGCCGGTCGAGGTTTGTTTTCGTCTCTATTATCCCGAGCCGCCCGCCCATACGAGCGATGATGAGGCGGATTTCATTGATTACGGCCAGCTATGCAAAGTGCTGACGGACCTCATCGCCAGCCGCAGCTTTAAGCTGGTGGAATATATGGGCAGCGAGCTGTTTCGTCATCTGCGCGCGGATTTGGATGCGCGTGGTGCCTCGCATATCAAGCTATGGCTGCGCTTGAATAAAATCGCCGCGCCGCTTCCGGGGTTGATTGGTGGCGCCAGCTTCACCCATTGCGATTTGCCAGCGGGTGCAACGGTTTCCACCCACAGCTAGGCGCGCGATATGATTCTTCTCGCCCTTGGTAGCAATCTCGGCAGACGCGAGGATTATCTCGCCCAAGCGCGCACGGTTCTTGAAATGTTCGATGTGTCCATCCGCCGCGAATCGAGCATTATCGAGACCCCCGCCTTGATGCCCGAAGGAGCGCCCGCGGATTGGAATATCCCGTTTTTAAATCAAGTGTTGCGTGTGGAAACACATTTGTCGCCGCTGGATTTGCTGAGCTGCATCAAACATATCGAGGCGGATTTGGGGCGTAAGCCCGCCTCGCGCTGGGCGCCGAGGGAGATTGATATCGATATCCTCGCCTATAACGATGTGGTGATGGTGGAGGAAGCACTCACCCTGCCGCACCCGCAGATGGACACGCGCCGCTTTGTGCTTGCGCCACTGGCGGAAATAGCCTCGCAATGGGTTCACCCTATTTATGGAAAAACCGCTACGGAAATGCTGGCGGAGTTGCTCGCATGAAACGCCCCGCGATTATGGGAATTGTGAATGTTACGCCTGATTCCTTTTCGGGCGACGGCGTGTTGGCTGATGCAGCCATTCGCCATGCACAAAGCTTAATGGTGGATGGCGCAGATATTCTCGATATCGGCGCGGAATCCACACGGCCCAACGCGACACCACTCACGCCTGATGAAGAATGGGCGCGCCTTGAGCCTGTGTTGATGGGTATCGCTGCGCGTGATTGGCGCGATGCAGTACGCATCAGTGTGGATACACGCCACCCACAAACGGCCGCTCGCGCGTTGGAACTGGGCGTGCAATTTATCAACGATGTGAGTGGCCTTCGCGACCCAATGATGCTCGAAATTTTAGAGGGGCATGAGTGCGATGTGATGGTGATGCATGCACTTGATGTGCCTGTGAACCCCGCAAATACCTTGCCGCCCGATTGTGATGTTGTGGCCGAAATTCTGGCATGGAAGGCCTACATCACCAGCCACGCCGAAGCACATGGCATTGCCAAAGAGCGCCTGATTTATGATCCGGGCATTGGCTTTGGCAAAACGGCGGAGCAATCACTCGCGCTGGTAATCTCCGCAGATAAGCTAGTAAAATCTGGCGGGCGATGGCTGTTTGGGCACTCGCGTAAATCCTTCCTCAAATTGGTGACGGATGCCCCCGCCGAAGCGCGCGACGAGGCGACGTTGAAATTTTCTGCACAATTGGCCGAGGCAGGGGTGGATTACCTACGCGTGCACAACGTGGCGCGCCATGTGGCGCTACTGGGGGCGTGATGCACGAGAACCCAGTGATTGCCGCGCTTTTGAACGGATTAAATAACCCATCACTTCCATCCATCGATTTATCACTCGCCCGCATGCAGCAATTGCTGGCGACGCTTGGCAATCCCGAGAAAAAACTCCCGCCCGTCATTCACCTTGCGGGCACAAATGGCAAGGGTTCCACTTTAGCATTTTTGAAATCAATCTATCAGGCGGCGGGCTATCGCGTGCATGCCTACACATCGCCGCATTTGGTGCGGTTTAATGAGCGTATTGTCATCGCGGGGCAGGAGGTGAGTGACGATTATTTGCACCAACTGCTGGAGCAAGTAAGCGAGGCAGCGAAAACCATTCCCGTCACCTTTTTTGAGGCCACCACGGCAGCCGCATTCCTAGCATTCGCCGAACATAAGGCGGGTGTGGTGCTGCTCGAAACTGGATTAGGCGGCAGGTTGGATGCAACCAACGTCGTTGCTAAACCAATTGCGACCATCATCACCCCGATTGATTACGACCATATGGAGTTTCTTGGCGGCACGCTGGGTGACATCGCGGGCGAAAAAGCGGGTATCATGAAGGTTGGCGCGCCATGCTTTGCGGGGGCGCAAAAGCCCGAAGCACGAGAGGTGCTGAAGCGCGCTGCGCGTAAGGCCGAATGTGAACTATACCTGCACGATTTTGATTGGAATTATGAGGCTGCAAGTAAAGGCTTACGCGTGCGCAGTGGTGCCGATGCATGGGATTTACCTCAGCCATCGCTCGTGGGCGCGCACCAGCTTCACAACGCCGCGCTTGCCAGCGTGGTAGCGATGAATCTGCCCCAATTGTCCGTAAGTATCGAGGCCTTGGCAAAGGGAATAAGCACCGCCACATGGCCAGCACGCCTACAAAAACTGGTGCATGGCCCATTGGTCGATTCATGGGGCGCGCGCGGAGAAGTGTTTCTCGATGGTGGCCACAACCCCCACGCGGCAGGAATGCTGTGTCGCTGGATGAAGGAGCAGGGGCAGCCCATCACCCTCATCCTCGGCATGATGAAGCGCAAGGATGCACAAGGATTTTTACAACCGCTCGCCCCGCATCTGGCGCGGGTGATTACGGTGCCGATTGAGGGTAATGATAGCTATGCGCCAGAGGATCTCGCGCAAGCGGTGCGTGCGTGCGGTATCGGCGAGGTATATGCAGCTACCTCCCTTGCGGATGCCGCGCACCACTTCCCACCTGCGGCGAAAGCGACACTACTGATTGCTGGTTCGCTGTTTCTGGCGGGGGAAGTGCTTAAAAATCATGGCTAATGGTGCAAGTGGCTGCTATATTAACGAAATATGAGGCCAGTTATGAACAATGCACAATCCCACAGCCCACGCATGAACGAGCGCTTGCAGCATTATTGGCAGGAGCTTCGCGCGGGGCGCGCCATGCCGCTTGAAAGCGAGATCGACATGGAGGCTCTGAAAGATATTTGGGGGCATTGTTTTTTGGTGAGCGTGAAGGATGGCAAGTTTGCCTACAGCTATCTTGGGCCACAGTTGGTGGATGCATTTGGCGATGATTTGACCGGCAAAGAAATTGTCGAAACGCTTGTGTTTCCTCATCCACAATCGCTGCTGAAAACATTCGCCAGCGTCGCTCAATCGGGTGCGGTGGGGATGGACGATAGCGAGTTCGTGAATTCTCGCGGCGCCACAGTGAAGTATCGCTCCTGCGTTCTGCCATTGGGTTCCGCCAATGCGCCATCCGTTGCGTTCCTGCTTGGGGGCATGAACTGGAAGGCCTACTAAATGAAAAAAAAGCCGCAGGGAATTGAAGCCCTTACTATCCGTCGTGCGGTGGTGGCAGATGCCGATAAGGTACGCTATCGGGTCTACAGTTCTCCTACTGAATTTATTGCAGTGATTGCCGAAAGCGCGCTGATGGCCGTGAAGGTTTCGGGCATAAGTAAGCCACATAAAATTGTCCGCGATCTACCCACCGAAGGGATTGCGATTGAGGCAAAAAAAATGGCCGCGCGCGATATCAATGCCAGCCGCGTTACATTGAACACTAAACAGCCCGAAGCGCCTGCCTCGTGGTTGGTCGCCGAAATTCCGACACTGGATCCTGAAGCCAAAACTGCGGCGTTTAAGCCCATGCAAATTGGTGATTTGCAGCGCAGAAGTTCAGTGCGGGCACGTATATTGCCACCAGAAATGCTGAATGAGATTATTGAGCAGCACAGCAAGTCGAGCCTGCCGCCACCGCCTGTCGACGAACCTACTATGCCAATGGTCGTGCCTGTTGAAATGCCTGCTGAGCCTGTTGTGGAGCAAGCCCCACCTGCTGCGCCAGAGCCAACGACCGAAGAGCGCCTGCTGCAAATGGCGGAAGAAATGTTGCCCTCAGCAACAGTGGATGACCCCAACCGCACATTGACGCCCGAGGAAGTGGAGAAGTTGCTCAATGGCTAAACGGTTTATGATTGCAGCAATGTTGCTTATCACGACGCCTTCTATTGCCGGTGCGCGCGAGCAGTTGCGCATTGTTGGCTCCTCAACGGTGTTTCCGTTTGTGGCGGCGGCGGCCGAGCAATTTGGCCGCAAAGGCGAGTTTCGTACTCCGATTGTGGAAGCTACTGGCACAGGTGGCGGCATTAAAATGTTTTGCAGTGGCGTGGGGCCTGACTATCCCGATATGGCGAATGCCTCGCGCTCAATTAAGGATTCAGAGGTCGAACTTTGCGCAAAAAATGGCGTGAAGGAGATGGCCGAGCTTAAAATTGGTTATGACGGCATTGTGCTTGCCAATGCTCGCGCTTCTGCGGCCTATCCTCTAACGCGGCGCACGTTGTTTTTGGCGCTGGCGCGTGAGGTGCCAAAGAATGGCAAATTGGTTGCGAATCCCTATACGACATGGCAACAAATCGATAAAAATCTGCCCAATGCCACTATCGAGGTCTATGGCCCACCGCCCAGCAGCGGCACACGCGATGCGTTTGTGGAACTGGTGATGGAAGCAGGCTGTGAGCAGGTCGAGGAAGTGAATGCCATCGAGCCAGATAAGAAAAAACGCAAGCATATCTGTGCTGTCATGCGTGAGGATGGCGTGTTTGTCGAAGCGGGCGAAGACGATAATTTGATTGTCCAAAAACTCATCAACAACCCCAATGCGCTCGGCGTGTTCGGCTATAGCTTCCTCGAGGGGAATGCAGCCAATGTGAAGGCCAATGCCATCGATGGCGTGTTTCCTACCTATGATGCGATTGAAGCGGGTGACTACCAAGTTGCACGCAGCTTATATGTCTATGTGAAGAATGCGCATCTGAGCAAAGTGGAAGGCCTTGGCGAGTTCGCGCGTGAACTGACTTCGGATGCAGCAACGGGGGCGGATGGCTATTTGGTGATGAAAAAAGGCTTGTTACCGCTGAACGACGCCGACCATGCCGCAATGAAAAAAGTATCAGCAGGGTTAGTGCCAGCTAAGCCCTAAACATCCAACGCTTCTTTGAACTTATCGCCGTAGAGATCGGCTTGCTCGCGGATGAATTTGAAGCGTAGCTCGGGCTTTTTACCCATGAGTTGATTCACACGCTCGGCCGTTTCGTCGGTCTCATCATCAGCAATTTGCACCTTGAGCAGTGTGCGCTTGCGCGGGTCCATGGTGGTTTCTTTCAGCTGTTGTGCGGTCATTTCACCCAGCCCTTTAAAGCGACCCACTTCAATTTTGCTCTTATGCTTCACCGCCAGTTGCGCCACTAATTTATCCTTATCCGCATCCGTCTGCGCATAATAAGTCACACCGCCAGCAATCACGCGGAACAACGGTGGCTGTGCGAGATAGAGGTGGCCGTGGGTAATAAGTTTTGGCATCTCCTGATAGAAGAACGTCATCAGCAAGCTGGCGATATGCGCGCCATCCACGTCCGCATCGGTCATGATGACGACTTTTTCGTAGCGCAGATTTGCAATATCGAACTGGCTACCCGTGGAAACGCCCATGGCCTGCATCAGGTCGGAAATTTCTTGGTTCGCGCGGATTTTTTCCATGGTGGCGCTCGCCACGTTGAGAATTTTACCGCGTAGCGGCAACACAGCTTGCGTTTCGCGCTCACGCGCTTGTTTGGCGGAGCCGCCTGCCGAATCCCCTTCCACCAAAAATAGCTCGGTGCCTTGGGGAATGCTGCGCGTACAATCCGCCAGTTTACCGGGCAGGCGCAAGCGGCTCGTCACATTTTGGCGCTTCACGTTTTTGTCGGCCTTGCGGCGCAGGCGCTCTTCGGCCTTGAAAATAATATAATCCAGCAGCGCATTGCCTTGCGCCAAATCACCGGAGAGGAAATGGTCGAACGGGTCGCGGATGGCGTTTTCCACCAAGCGCGTTGCATCTGCCGTCACCAGTTTGCTCTTGGTTTGGCTTTGGAATTGCGGGTCCTTGATGAAGAGCGAGAGAATAACCACCGCACCGGCCATCACATCATCCGCCATGATGCTGGCGGCTTTTTTGTTTTTGGTCATGTCGCCAAAGGTGCGCAGACCCTTGGTGAGTGCCGCGCGCAGGCCAGCTTCGTGGGTGCCGCCCTCGGCATTGGGGATGGTGTTACAAAACAATGAATGGTGGCCTTCGTCCTCATCGTTCGGCCAAGCAATGGCCCATTCCACGCGCCCGCGGCCATCGGCCAAATCGGCATCACCGTAGAAGGCATTGGTGACCAGCGGCTTGCCATCAAGCTCCTGCAACAAGCAATCATGCAGGCCGCCAGGGAAGTGGATGACTTCACTCGTGGGCACTTTGCTGCCTTCGCTGAGCAATTCGGCGGCGCAGCTCCAGCGGATTTCAACGCCGCGGAAGAGGTAGGCTTTGCTGCGAATGAGTTTGTAGACTTTCTCGGGGCGGAATTTGGATTTCGCGCCAAAAATCTCGGGGTCGGGGCGGAACATCACGCGCGTACCACGACGGTTTTTAATGCTGCCCAATTTTTCGATTTTGCCTTGGGGTGCCCCACGCGAATAATCTTGCGCGTAAAGCTGCTGTTCGCGCGCGACTTCCACGCGCATTTCATCCGACAGCGCATTCACCACCGAAATACCCACGCCGTGCAAACCGCCCGCGGTGTGGTAGACCTTATCGCTGAATTTACCACCTGCGTGCAGGGTGGTAAGAATCACCTCCAGCGCCGATTTTTTAGGAAATTTCGGGTGCGGGTCGACAGGAATGCCACGGCCATTATCCGTAATCGTGATGCGGTTGCCAGCGGCTAAATCCACCTCAATAAAACTCGCATGGCCAGCCACGGCTTCGTCCATCGCGTTATCGAACACCTCGTTGATGAGGTGGTGCATCGCGGTTTCGTCGGAACCACCGATATACATGCCGGGGCGACGGCGTACTGGCTCCAGCCCCTCGAGCACCTCGATGGAATCGGCGGAGTAAGTGGAAGCAACAGGTTTGGTTTTGGCAGCTTTAAATAAATCGGACATGGCAGGTTTTATAGCGGTTATTTAAGCCAGTGCAAGGATTTCTGCGGGTTTATCTACCCATGCCAGTAGCGATGGAGCTTACTAGTGCAGTGCCAGCAGCTTGCTGCTGCTGAATTGCTTTGCTTTGCGCCACTGCTTGCCCAAAGGGCAGGGTGAGCAGTTTGCCCTCGCGCTGGATTTGCAGGAAGAACTTCACGCCCGAGCAATCGGGCAAGGATACATGGAAGCACAGCGGGCTTGCCCCGCGCGCGCTATTGCTGTGCGGTTCGGGTCCCATTGGGTGACTGTGGATGAAGTGCTTGCCATCCGCGCTGAAGCCTACAAGGTGCGCATAGGCACCCATGATAGGCTCGAGGTTGGTGACGGGGTTGCCCGCCTTGTCACGAACATCCACCGTTAGCATGGCATCGCTGTTGGCGCTGAGGCGTTGGTCGCTTGTCAGGCGTACGGTTAGCCCATCGGCCTCGGCGCGTGAGGTGTGCTCCACCCGTGTTGGCAATGAAAAGCCGTGTAGCCCGCCAATATTAGTCTTGAGATAGAAAGGTTGTTCCTCGCCCTTCACCGTAAAGTCATTCCACATGGCATAGTTGCCCCGAAGGGCAGGGGTGAACTGGCACACAAAGGCTTTGCGCACGGGGTCATATTTCGGGTGCAGATGGTGATAGTCGCGCAAACTGCTATCCACCACCATAGTGTGTAGCGGCCGAGTATGCAGCACTTTCAGCTCGGATTCATCGATCTTGCGGCCTGATTTTTTGTCGACAATCTGGAAGGCTAGCTCCGTCGGCACCCCGCGCGAGGGTGCGGCGGGCGAAACCATGGTGACGTCATATTCCGCAGAGTGTGGCTTGCTTTTTTGGCTGGCAAAGATTGCTAACCCCGCAGGCAATAGCGCCCGCCCGCAGGTGAACAAATGTGGCACCAATCCAGCAAGACCTGTGGGCGCATCATGCGCGACGCCACTGAAGCCAATGGTGGATGCCATAACATCACGTGCGGCAAATAAGGCATCGCTGCCAGCAAGGCCTGCGAGATAGGCCACGCCCATGCTGATGCCGCTAAGGATGCTTGGCAATGCAATGAATACCGAAGTCGTCAATGCCGCATATTTAATGACGGTGCCCCACTGGATATGGCCTTTGCGGTCATAATGCTTGTGGATGTAATCGCCGATCAGGACGCCAGCAACGCCAATTGCACCCGAGGTTAGCGCCGCTCCCCAGCCAGCTGCACTTAACATTCCGCCAATGTAGGGCGTCTTTCCAAGCACGCCCTCGATAGCCTGTGTGAGCCCTCCTTTGGTAGAGCTGCACAAGCCAGAAACATTAGCGGCGAGCACCGTGTCGCCAACGCCAATGAGTGGCAGCACGTAAGGCGTAGCAATAATCGCGGCCGCAGTTGCAACAAGGCCAAGCTCCCATCGGTGGAGGTTGTGCTTGTCGTTGGATTGCGAATGAGCATGTTGCATGCTAGCGGTTATAACAATACTTCCCGCAGTCGAGTATGACAGTTTGATGACAATTGGCACTAAATCAGCGGGTTAATGCGACTAAATTGCAGCTGGTTTAGGCGGCTTTTTTGTTGCTGTTTGGAAGTAAAGCGCCGATCTCCGTGGCAATGGTGCTCGCAGTGGCGAGGCGGATGGGCTCATTCGGCATTTCTGCAGCAATGAACAAGGTTTGGTCGGCGCGGAGTTTGATGCGGCCTGCGTGCTTGGCAATATGGTCGAGCAATGCGGGCGGGTTCGCGAATTTATTGTTACGGAAGGAAAGCACCACGCCCTTGGGACCAGCATCCAGCCGTGCAATGCCCGCATTCTTGCATAGCAGTTTGATGGAAAGGGTGGCGATGAGGTGCTCTACCTCCAGCGGCATGGCGCCGAAGCGATCGACCAGTTCCGCCGCGAACCCTTCAATTTCGACGAGCGATGCGAAGGACGCCGCACGGCGATAGAGCGACAGACGCAGCGGCAAATCTTCCACGTAGCTCTCAGGAATCAGCACCGACATGCCGAGATTGATTTGTGGGCTCCAGCTATCTGGCACTTCTTCTTCATTGCGTTTGTCATGCAATGACCGCCGCTTCATATCTGCAATCGCCTCTTCCAGCATGGCTTGGTAAAGCTCGATGCCTACTTCCTTCACATGGCCCGATTGTTCTTCGCCCAGCAAATTACCAAAGCCGCGAATATCCATGTCGTGGCTGGCGAGTTGAAAGCCTGCGCCGAGCGTGTCGAGCTGTTGCATCACCTCCAGCCGCCGCTCTGCTTCCCGTGTCAGCAATTTGCCATGCGGTAAGGTGAGGTAAGCATAAGCGCGGGTTTTAGAGCGCCCAACGCGGCCACGCAGTTGATAGAGCTGGCTGAGGCCAAACATATCCGCGCGGTCGATGATGATGGTGTTGGCGGTCGGGATGTCGATGCCCGATTCGATGATGGTGGTGGAGAGCAGCACGTCATATTTACCATCGTAGAACTCGTTCATCACCTTATCGAGCGCCATCGCGCCCATCTGCCCATGGCCAACAGCGATTTTGACTTCGGGAACAAGGTCGGCAATTTTTTGTTGCAGTTCGGCGATGTATTTCACGCGCGGGGTGACGATGAACACTTTGCCACCGCGATGATATTCGCGCAAAATCGCCTCGCGCAGCACCACAGGGTCATAGGGCATGACGTAAGTGCGCACCGCCAGCCTATCGACAGGTGGCGTGGTGATGAGCGATAGCTCGCGAACACCGCTGAGCGAAAGCTGCAACGTTCGCGGAATGGGGGTGGCCGAGAGCGTCAGCACATGGATGTTGGATTTCAGCTGCTTCAGCTTTTCCTTCTGTTGCACGCCGAAATGCTGCTCCTCATCGACAATCAACAGCCCGAGATTTTTGAACTGCACGCCGTTGGCCAGCAGCGCGTGCGTGCCCACCACAATATCCACCGTGCCCTCAGGCAGCAGCGCTTTGGTGTCGGCGGCATCCTTCGCGTGCGTCATGCGAGAGAGCATGCGGATGGTGAACGGCAAATCACGAAAACGCTCGCTGAAGGTTTTGAAATGCTGGCGGGCGAGGAGGGTGGTGGGGGCAATCACCGCCACTTGTTGGCCGCTACTGGCCGCCACAAACGCGGCGCGCAGGGCAACTTCGGTTTTGCCAAAGCCCACATCGCCGCACACCAGCCTATCCATCGCGTGGCCTGCGCCAAGGTCGGCGCGCACTTCCTCGATGGCGGTCAGTTGGTCATCCGTTTCCGTGTAGGGGAAACGGGCGACGAATTCGTCATAGAGGCCAGTATCCGCCGCCAGTACGGGGGCGGGTTTTGCCGCCCGTTCCGCCGCCACTTTAATCAGCGCTTCCGCCGCCATTTTAAGCCGTTTTTTGAGCGCGGATTTGCGTTTCTGCCACGCTACACCGCCCAATTTATCGAGCGCGACTTCACCCTCGGCCGTGCCATAACGGCTCACTAAGTCGATATTCTCAACTGGCAAAAACAGCGTGCCGCCGTCATAGCTCAGCTTCAGGCAATCGTGGCGCGTGTCGTTCACTTCAACGGTGATGAGTCCCTCGAACCTTCCAATGCCATGCTCGCGGTGAACAATCAGCTCGCCTTCCACAAAGCTGGCGGCTTCAGCGAGGAACGCCTCGGATTTGCGTTTCTTTTTCTGCGTACGAATAATCCGCTCGCCGAACATATCCTGCTCGGTGAGGAGTATAAATTCAGGGGTAATGAAGCCTTGTTCGATAGGCAAAATTTCGAGAGATACATTCTTCAGCTTTTCAATATCCAGCATTTTACCGATGCGATCCGCACTTCCTGCCGAGTTGGCGGCGAGGATGACGGGCAGCTCCGCCCCGTGCACATACTCCAAAATCACATCTTTGATGTGTTGGCCTTCCTCGTGGCGGCGGTTGAAGAGTTGTGGGCTCAGGCGCAAATTGAGGCTCGTTGAGCCCTCGACGGCAAATGGCGTTAGCGTCATCCGCGTATGGGTGCGCCAGCTATTTAGCAAACGGTCATAATTCAAATACAACGATTCGGGGGGAATAGGATTATAGTTCGCGCCATCCTTGCGTTGGTGCAATTTGCGCGCGCCGTAGTAATCCTGCACTGCCTCATCACGCTCGTTCACCAAGGCTTCCAGCCTATGGTCGAAGCTCAGCATGGCTTCGGAGCAATAATCGGCCAACGTGTCGAGCTGCTCGTAAAACAGCGGAAGCCAATGCTCCATCCCCGCATAGGTGCGCCCTTCGCTGATGGACTCATAGAGCGGGTCATCCTTCGTCACCGCGCCGAACATTTCGAGGTAGCGCGTGCGAAAGCGCGAGATGGTCTCAGGCTGGAGCAGCAGCTCGTTCACCGCACGCAGTTCCAGCTCATCAACCGGCATCTCGCTGATTTGCGTCAGGGGATCGAAGCGCTTCAAGGATTCCACGTCATCACCAAAGAGATCGATACGGATGGCGGATTCATAGCCAGAGGGAAAAATATCGATCAGCGAGCCGCGCACGGCGAATTCGCCCGCTTCCATTACCTTGCCCACGCGCAAATAGCCGTTGGTGCTGAGGAAATCGAACAATGCTTCGCGCTTAAGGGTTCCCCCCTTGCTGATGATGAATCGGGTGGATTGAAACACCGCTTTGGGTGGCAATTTTTGGCTGATGGCATTGACGGTGGTCAGCAAAATATAGGGCTTAGTGCTGGTGCGCGTGGCTAGCGCACTCAAACAATTCAGCCGTGCGGCGGTGATGGCGTGGCTCGGGCTCACGCGGTCATACGGTAGCGTATCCCATGCGGGCAGTTGCAGCACTTCCAGTTCAGGCGCGAGATAGGCCACAAGCGCGGCGGTTGCCTCCATATCCTTGTCCTGTGGCAGCACATGCACCATCGGTTTGCCCGTTGCGGCGGCGGCTTGAATCAGCACGTACGCGTGCGCGGGCACAGGCGCTTCGATGGTGATGCTACCAGCGCCGCTTCTGAGCGCGTGGGTGAGGGAGGGGGGCAAGGCCATAATTAGTTGATTTTCTGGTCGCGAAGTTCGGCCAATAACGGCTCATATTCGGCCTTGGGGCAGGGGGTCTTCTCGGTCAACCATGCCCAGATTTCCGCGTCATCCTCATCCAAGAACGCCTCAAAAAGGGCCAATTTTTCATCGCCTAGTGACTCAATCTGACGGGCACAATAGGTGCCAAGCACCAAGTCTGTCTCTTTGCAGCCACGGTGCCAGCTACGATAAGTCAGGCGCTTGAGCCACAACTCACGCGGTAATGGTCGATTTAGGTTGGTTTCGTTCAGCATCTGCTTGACTCATGGGTTGTGGGCGCAACATAGTAGGTTCATTCTAATGTGCAAGGGCGTAAGCAACGATGAAACACGAAGAAATAGCCCCACCAGTAATTAATTCCCTTGCGGCACGCCGTGGCGAGGGGCTGGTGATAGTGCTGCAAGATAATGCTCAAAAAGCATTGATTATCAATACAATGAACGAAACCCTCGAAACCATGCTTGGTTATAGCAATGGCGAGTTGGTTGGACGTAAGATGGAGACCATTCTTGGTCAGCGTGAAGCGCAAATGCTTGCGGATGACATGGAATATGACGACGCCGCCCCCGATTTTGGCGATATTTTTTCGCGTATCCGTGAGGTGAAGCTGCGCCGCCGCAATGGCGATGAAATCCGAGTGGATTGCACCCTCTCGCGCCTGATGTCTCAAGGCATGCAGGCGTGTTTCCAGATTGTAGTCCCCAATGCGCTCGAAAAAACAGCAGTTACAAAATTGAGAGATTTTATAGCTCTCAACCTTGAAGGACATACCGAGCTAGACTCTGCTACGGGGCTTCCCAATCTTGAAACAGCGAAGAAGTTTTTGCCACTGTTGAAGAATTACTTTGCCGAGAGCGACATTAATATTGTGTTCGCTGTCATGCGGCTGGATCGTCACGATAAAAGCATTGCGCGTTATGGTGCAAAAGCCTGCAGCGAGTTGTTGATGCATGCGTATCGCTGCAGTCGCAGCACATTTCGTTCCGAAGATTTGATTTTCGCCTTCTCCGATAGAACGCTTGGGATTGTGTTGTTCGATATCAGCCGCGAGTCTGCGCGCGTTGTGTTTAACCGCTTGCGTTGGAAAATTCGTAATCACCGCTTCGAGTTTGGCAATAAGTCCGATTTCTCCATCTCCACGTGCATCGGCTTCGATATGCTCGACCTTGAAGATATTGAAGGCGTATTTACTCGTTGCGAAACTCAAATGGACGGGTTGGATGCCAACGAGCGCAATGCATTGCTAGAGTTCGGTAACGCGTAAGGCCATGCGCCCGTCGGAACTTTTTGTCTGGTTCGCGGGTGTCGATAGCCTCAAATATATCGGCCCTGCCTCGACGGAAGCGCTTACCCGTTTGCTGCGTATCACGCGCGATGTGGAAGAGGCACGCGAGCGCCCGCCCGTGCTGCGCGATTTGCTGTTTCACCTGCCGCGCTCGGTAGTCGATCGACGCGCGATCACCCCCATCAGCGAATTGAAGAAGGGCGATTACGCCGTGCTGAAGGTGATAATCGATGAGCATGTTGCCGCGCCGCGCAAGGCACCGCGCGTGCCCTATCGCGTCGCAATTCACGATGATTCAGGCAACATGGTGCTGACCTTCTTCAGGGTGAAGGGGGATTATTTAAGCAAGCAATTACCCGTGAATAGCCAACAAATCATTTGTGGCACGGTCGAGATGTATCACGGGCAGCCGACGATTGCCCACCCCGAGGTGATGATATCAGCAGAAAAGGCAGCGCAAGTGCTGCGTCTATCGCCCGAATATCCGCTCACCGCAGGGCTGTCGCAGCGCGTGCTGCACAAAGCCACGTTGCAAGCGCTGGAGCGCATGAGAAAGCTCCCAGAATGGCTCGATGCAGCATTCATGGCTGAGCGTGGGTTCACCCCTTTTCTCGAAAGCCTCACGCGTGTTCACAACCCCGATGAAGCAACTGACATTGCGCCTGAAGCCTCACCGCGCAGCCGTTTGGCATATGATGAGTTGCTCGCCAACCAACTCGCGCTTGCCCTCGCGCGGCGGATGACGCTGCGGCAGGAATCCTATAAAATTGTGGCGGATGCCGATATTGAAAAACGTTGGCGCGGAGCATTGCCATTCACTCTGACCAATGGCCAAAACCAAGTGCTAGCCGATATTGCCGGCGACATGGCGAGTGGGTACCGCATGGTGCGGCTGTTGCAGGGTGATGTGGGCAGCGGCAAAACCATCCTCGCGTTTGCTGCCATGGTGCAGGCGGTGGCGGCGGGTTATCAAGCATGCCTCATGGCGCCAACGGACTTGCTTGCGCGCCAGCATCGCGAAACCCTCGCGCCTTTGGCCGAAAAAGTAGGAGTGCGGCTGGGGTTTCTTTCAGGCAAAATGAAAAAGGCGGAGCAAGCAGCCGTGCTCGAGCAAGTGGCCTCGGGCGAAATTGAAATTCTCGTCGGCACGCACGCATTGTTCCAAGACCAAGTGGCGTTTCGTGAATTGGCGTTGATGGTGGTGGACGAGCAGCACCGCTTTGGTGTTGCCCAGCGCTTGCGTTTGGCTAGCAAGGGTAAACAGCCGCACCTGCTGCAAATGACCGCCACGCCCATCCCCCGCAGTTTGGGGATGACGATTTATGGCGATATGGAAATCAGTAGCCTCACCGAGCGCCCACCAGGGCGCAAGGAAATCGACACGCGTGCCGTGCCGTTTGCGCGCAACGGCGAAGTGGTGGAAGGCCTCGCACGCGTGTTGGCAGCGGGCGAGAAAGCCTATTGGGTGTGCCCGTTGATTGAGGCGCAAACCGAGGAAGAGAAAGCGGCGCTCAACCTCGATTTAGCGGCCGCCGAGGAGCGTTTTGCTGAACTTTCTGCACGCTTCCCCAATAAAGTTGGTCTTGTCCATGGCCGCATGAAACTGGCCGAGCGCGAAAAGGTGATGCACGCCTTTGCGCATGGCGATGTGCAATTGCTGGTCGCCACCACGGTGGTGGAGGTGGGTGTGAATGTGCCCGAAGCCACGGTAATGGTGGTGGAGCATGCCGAGCGATTTGGCTTGGCGCAGTTGCACCAGTTGCGCGGGCGCGTGGGGCGCAGCGATTTGGCTTCGCGTTGCATTTTGCTTTACCATGATAAACTTTCCGAGGTGGGTAAGGCGCGCCTCAAAATTCTGCGCGAGACCAATGATGGCTTCGTGATTGCCGAGGAAGATCTACGCCTGCGCGGTGTGGGCGATATGCTCGGTACGCGGCAAACCGGCATGCCCGATTTTGTGCTGGCGGATTTAGCGCATCATTTGCCGCTACTTCGCATTGCGCATGATGATGCGAAGTTGGTGCTTCACCGCGACCCTGATTTGCTCAGCGAGAGAGGGCGAGCGCTGCGCCTGTTGCTGGCGTTGTTCGAGTATGACGCGGCGATTGCGCAGTTGAAATCAGTTTAAAAACCCGAGCACCACATCCGCCGCTTTTTCGCTGGGGGATTGGGCATCGTTCACGCCCAGCAAATTCGCTACATGGGCAAGGTCGCGGCGTTGGGCATCGCGTGCGTGTTCATTGGTGAGGAGGGGGAGCATCGCTTTTGTAATGGCATCGGCGTTGCACGCTTCCTGAATCAGCTCAGGGATAATCATTTTTTCGGCTAGCAAGTTCGCAAGGTTCACGTATTTCACCCGAATCATCCGCCGTACAAGGTAGGCGGTGAGGGGGGTCGCGTTATATGCCACAATGCTTGGCAGACCCGCCAGCGCGCATTCGAGGCCAATGGTGCCCGATTTGGCAATGGCCGCAGTGGCCGCGGCAAACAGCCCGCGTTTATCTTCGCGGTTATCAATCAGCAGCGGCTTAATGTGCCAAGCACTCACCGCTGCTTGCATACGTTCCATCATGCTCGGCGGTACTTGGATGACGATGGTGAGGTTTGGGATTTGCGTGGCCAACTGATCGATGCTTTGTTTAAAAATCGGCCACAGGCGTTTGATCTCGCCGTTGCGGCTGCCAGGGAAAACGGCGAGCAGCGGCGTATCATTCGCAATGCCATGCTTGGCGCGGAATGCATGCCCATCCCCGCGTGATTTCCACCACCACGCAATCTCGTGGCCGATGAAGCGGTTGGGGAGGTTGACGGCATCGAAATACGGTGGCTCGAAGGGTAGCAGGCACAGCAGAAAATCGAAGCGCTCGGCCATCAGCGTTGCGCGCTCGGGGCGGTAAGCCCACACCGTGGGTGCTACATAATGAATAAACTTCGCTTTTGCTTTGCCACGTGCGCGCAGTTCCTTCACCACGCGCAGCACAAAACCTGGGGAATCAATACTCACCACCACTTCGGGCTGTTCACGCTCGATGAATTCTACCATCTCGCGGATGCGGCGTTTAATGGTGAATACGTGCGGCAAAATTTCGGTGATGCCGATGAGGTTGATATCGCGGATGGGAAAAATGCTGGTGAGGCCTTGCGCTTCCATCATCGGCCCGCCAATACCGATGAATTTTAGGTCAATGCGGCGCGCCTTCAGTGCGGCCATCAGCCAGCCGCCAAGCTGATCGCCCGAGGTTTCCCCCGCCATAAAGGCGATTGTGGGGGCTTTGGCCATATTATTCCAGAATCGAAAAACCGATGACGAACACGCCCAGCGCATCCGCACGGCGCGCCACTTCGCGGCGGTTCAAAATCAACGAAGCGCCAGCTTCCACCGCCACACCAGCAAAGCCGCATTCGGCCAAGCGTTCAACAGTGGCAACGCCAATGGTCGGTAAATCCACGCGCTTTTCTTGCTGCGGCTTTTTCACCTTCACCAGCACACCGCCTTTTTCCTCGGTCTTAAGGGGTGCGCAGCGGGCAATCAGGCCGTCGGTGCCTTCTACAGCCTCCACCCCAAGTGTGATACCGTTATGGATGATGACGGCTTGGCCAATATCCAGCGCGCCAATCGCGCGGGCAACCCGGGCGCCCGTTTCAATATCGCCCTGCGCGCGTTTATCGGGGTAGATGCTGCCGATCATGCCTTCGGGGGTGATGAGATCCTTCACCACATCCTCAGCGCCGGCAACACTGAAGCCTTCTTCCTCGAAGAAGCTGACGATGCTGGCGAGCAGTTCGTTATCGCCACTCATGAATTGGCTGCCAATACGGGCGAGGAGCTTCGCCCCTTTCATGTCGGGGCGCAAATTTGCAAGACGTGGGCGGGTGACGCGGCCTGCCATCACAATTTCGGTGACGTGGTTCTTGCGTAACAAATCAAGCGCTTTGCCAATCGCGCCGATGCGTATCCACGTGTGGTTGTCAGCTGCAAGAGCAGTGGTTTCTTCCTCTGCCGCATCCTCGAGCGCCAATACATAATAAGGGCGGCCTGTCTCGATGCAGGCTTGGATGAGCACACGTGGCAACTCACCGCCGCCCGCAATAATGCCAAGGGTTGGCAAGGCTGGTATCACCTGTGCGGCGGCGTTCACGCAGCCTCGCTCGGTTGAGCCTTTTCAAGCGCTGGCGTGCAGAACGAGCGCGATGTATCATTCAAAATGAAATCGAGTAACTGACGCTCTTCGGCGGTTTTAACTGCAGCGCTGAGGTTGGTTGCGCGGTCGTTCAACGTGCCGCCCGTTTGCAGGAAAAGCTGCTTATATAGATTACGCAAGGCATGAATCGCTTCGCGCTCCACGTTGCGGCGCTTCAATCCTACAAGGTTGAGGCCCGCCAAATGTGCGCGCTCACCAATCACCATGCCATAGGGAATGACATCCTTCTCGACCGCTGCCATACCGCCGATGAAGGCAAAATCGCCAATGCGCGCAAATTGGTGGACAGCCGAAAGCCCACCCAGAATGACGCCGTTGCCAACATGCACATGCCCAGCAAGGGTTGCGTGGTTCGCAAGAATCACATGGTTGCCGATGATACAATCATGCGCGACATGGGTCGAGGCCATGAACAAGCAATCATCACCCACTTGCGTGATCAACCCGCCACCTTCGGTGCCAGGGTTCATGGTCACATGCTCACGAATTACGTTACGTTTGCCAATGATGAGGCGCGAGTTTTCGCCTTTGAATTTTTTATCTTGCGGACGATGGCCAATCGAAGCGAAGGGAAAGATTTCCGTATCGTCACCAATCGTGGTTTCACCATCCACGGCAACATGGCTTACAAGGCGTACACGATCACCCAGCGTGACCTGCGAACCCACCACACAATAAGGGCCAATGAAAACATCCGCGCCAATTTTGGCGCCTTCTGCAATCACAGCAGTGGGGTGTATGGTGCTGGCCATTTACGCGGCTTTCTCGTCAACAATCATCGCGGTATAGACGGCTTCGGCCACCTTTACGCCGTCCACCTTAGCTACGCCCGAGAAGCGCCAGACACTGCCACGGCTTTTTTGCGCTTCGCAATGGATGTGCAACACATCACCAGGTAGCACGGGTTTGCGGAACTTCGAACCCTCAACCGACATGAAATAGACCACTTTACCATAGGCTGTTTCACCCATCGTGTGCATCACGATCACGGCGGCTGTTTGTGCCATTGCCTCGACAATCAGGACGCCAGGCATAACGGGGTGGCCAGGGAAGTGACCTTGAAAAAACGGCTCGTTGATGGTCACATTTTTGATGCCAACTGCGCCTACGCCCTCAACGATGTTGACGACTTTATCAATCATCAAAAACGGGTAGCGGTGCGGCAGTAGCTTTTGAATGCCAACTGTATCGTAGGATTTTAATTCGGGGTTGATGGAAAAAACGTCACTCATCGGTTCCTCTTTTTGGTTTTGTCAGTCGTGAAATAGCTACCGTTTGGCGGTGCCACTCTAGTACAGGAATTGCTGGTGCGCCACCATAAGAAGCACCTGAGGGGATATCATTCATGACGCCAGATTGTGCTGCAATGCGTACGCCTGCACCAATCTTGAGGTGCCCCGCCACGCCCGTTTGTCCGCCAATCACCGTGCCATCGCCAATGCGGGTGGAGCCGGAAATGCCGACAAAGGCCACCAGAATCACACGTTTGCCGATTTGCACATTGTGGCCGATTTGCACAAGGTTATCGATTTTGGTGCCATCCCCAATCATGGTGTCGGGGCCAGTGCCGCGGTCGATGGTTGTGCCTGAGCCGATTTCAACGTCATCACCAATGATGACACGGCCAAGTTGAGGCACTTTCACATGGCCGTCGCGGCCCATAGCGAAGCCAAACCCATCTTGCCCAATATGTACACCGCGATGGATAATGGCGCGGTGGCCAACAAGGCTATGGCTGATGGAGCTTAGCGGGCCAATGATGCAATCTTCTCCAAGCGTCACGCCATCGGCGATCACCGTATTGGCGCCAATGCTGGTGCGAGCACCAATGATGGCATGCTCGCCAATCACTGCTCCTGCAGCAACCGCAACGCCTTCACCCAGCGTGGCAGTTTTTGCAATGGAGGCAAGGGGAGAGATGCCGGTTGCGGGCTTTGTGGAGGGATAAAATTGCTGTGCGGCCAGCGCATAGCAGCGGTATGGGTCTTCAGTTAAAAGCAACACCATGCCTGCTGGTGCACGCGCTGCATATTTTGCGCGTACAAAACACGCCCCCGCACCCGAGTTGGCGAATTGTTCGACGTATTTTACGTTGTCGAAGAAGCTGATCGTGCTTGCGGTGGCGCGATCAAGTGGCGCTACGTCGGCAATGACCTGTGCCGCGTCAGCACCATCAGGAACCGATGTGCCCGTCGCGGCTGCGATGTGTGCAACCGTGAACGGGCCATGATTGGTAAAAAAACGAGAATCAACCATCGGGTCGCCTCTTGAGGCGTTAGGTTAGAATTTTACGCTAACCGAAGGCAGTTTCGCGTCTAAACGCTTTAGAACTTCATCCGTAATATCGAGCGAGGCATCGCTATAGAGGACTTGCGATGAAGAAATCACGAGGTTCAATTTCTTTTCAGCAGCAACTTGCTTCACAATCTCAATGAGGCTCTTTTGAATGGTATCAAGTGCCTCAGCGGTTGATTTGTTGAGGCCAACTTTTTTGTCCTGCCACGCGCGCTGCTCTTTTGCGGCTTTCTCACGGAAAGCTTTCACTTTGGCTTCAAAGCCAGCTTTGTCTGCGCCGTCTTTCTGTTTTACCAGCGCTTGGTCTTCGGCAAGCAAGGCTTTTTCTTTTGCATCTGCTTCGGATTGCAATGCTTTTTGCTTTGCTTTCACTTGGTTCTGTACCGAAGTAGCAGCTTTTGAAACTTGGGTGATTTTGCCAAAATTCACCACGCCAATCGCGGTTTGAGCCAAAGCAGGAGCAGCGACGAGGGCAAGGGATACAGCAGCAGCAAGGAGTAGATTTTTCATGATGATAGACCTTCAAATGAAATGAGACATTAAAATTGGGCGCAATCTGCACCATTTCAGACGGCCTGTCTAGAGCCAGATGGCAGAAAATGAGGAAATAATTGGTAAGATTGTGTGATTAGAAGCGCGTGCCAAAATTAAAGCGAATCAGCTCAGTTTCGTCGTACTCTTCCTTCAAGAAGGCATGGGCAAAATCGATGCGAATGGGGCCGAACGGCGATGTCCACGCCACACCGAAACCTACCGAACCGCGCAATGTACTGTCGTCGCCAATACCCGCACCTATAGTGTCAGAATCCCATGCACTACCGATATCGGTGAACATAGCGCCCGTGACACCCAATTCATCGGGCAGGCCAAGTGGGAAGCGGAGCTCGCCCGTGGCGGCATAATAATTGTTCCCGCCGAGTGCATCACGCGTTGCAATGTCGCGCGGACCTATCCCTGCGTTTGCAAAGCCCCGAACCTCTTGACCACCCGTGAAGAAGCGCTGGTTAATTCGCACATCTTCTCCGATACCAAAAATATTGCCTGCGGATGCAATGCTTGCGAATGTCCATTGTTTGGCGATAGGCAAATAATACTCTGCCTGAATTTCGTGGCGCAGGAAGGTGTTGTCGCCACCCAAGCCAGCAAAATCCTGATTAAACCGCCATGAATAGCCAGCGGTAGGATTAAAGCGGTTGTCGCGCTCGTCGTAGACCAAGGACTGGCTGACCATCGAAACCGTATCTTCACCTGCCTGCTGTTGGATGTAAATAGAGGCATTGCTATCGATATTAGTGATTTCATTCCTTTGCAGCGAGTAGCGCAATTGATGGGTCAAATGCTCGCTTAAGCTGTAGCCAAGGCGCAAAGAGCCACCAATCGTTTCACGGTCGAACGAGGAGTTATCCTGAACGGTCTGCACTGTTTTAAAAAGATCAACGCCCGCTGAAAGTTCGCGGTCAAGGAAGTAGGGTTCGGTGAAACCAAGCTCATATTGTTCGCGGCGGCCGCCAACTTGTGCACGTGCGCGCAGCTCTTGGCCTCGTCCTAGGAAGTTGCGCTCCTTGATGCCAAAATCTGCAATCGGGCCATCAGCGGTCGAGAAGCCGGCACCGAGGGTAATTTCACCGGTCGACTTCTCAATCACTTCTACATCGAGCTGTGTTTTATCAGCTGTGGAGCCAGCCTTGCGCTCAATGGATACTTTATCGAAATAACCAAGGTTATTGAGGCGTTGTTCGGTACGCTTAAGCTTGCTGGTAGAATAGGCGTCGCCTTCGGAGAGCTTGAATTCGCGGCGAATCACCTCATCCAACGTACGCAAGTTGCCAAAAATATTGATGCGCTCGACATAGACTTTAGGCCCCTCGCTGACATTATAAACGAGGTCGATAATTTTTTCCCCGCCCGCGCGGCGTTTAATTTCTGGGGTCACTTCCACGAACGCAAAGCCACTATCGCCAAGCACGTCGGTAATCTTATCGATCGAAGTTTCTACTTCAGTGGCATTATAGGTATCGCCCGCATGGGTGGTGATCGACGGGGTGAGGTTTGGTACACGCTCACGCGGGAGCTTCGTTGCAACATCCACCGTGCCCAGCTTATAGGGCTCGCCTTCTTCCATCGTGAAGGTAAGGTAGAACGCGTCGCGTTGTGGCGAAAGCTCAGCAATGGCGGATTTGATTTTGAAATCAGCATAGCCATTTTCGAGGTAGAATTTCCGTAGCAACTCCTGATCGTATTGCAGGCGATTCGGGTCGTATTTGTCGGAGTCCGACAAGAATTGATACCAACGCTCGGGCGAGGAGCTGATGATTTTTTGCAGAGTTTTTGTGTTGTAGCTATCGTTGCCGATGAAGCTGATTTTTTCGATAAACGCACGTGGGCCCTCGCTGATAGCATAGACAAGGTTCACGCGGTTTTGGTCGAGTGGAATGATTTGCGGAGTAATCTCTGCCGAATAATAGCCGCTGCGGCGGTAAACATCGAGTAGGCGTTTGAGATCATTCTGCACCTTGGTTTTTGTGTAGACAGAGCGCGATTTGAGCGAGAGTTCTTTCTCTAAATCGTCCTTTTTCAGCTTCGCGGCGCCTTCGAAAATAACGTCGTTAATGCTGGGGTTCTCGACCACTTTGGCCGTCACCACACCCTGTTCGTTTAGCAGCTGAATGTCCGAGAAGAAGCCAGTTTCATAGAGCTTCTTAAGGCCAGTATCGAGGTCGTATGGAGTAACTTCAGCGCCTTGTTTAAGCGCCAAGTAATTTTTGATGGTTTCAGCTTCAAGTCGCTGGTTGCCCTCAATGCGCACTTCCTTCACGCTTTCGGCGGCATGGGCAGGCGTAGCCAACAGGGCACACAAGCACAGGCAGGTGGAAGCATTTAATTTTGCGCGTAACATCATAGTTACGGCATGCGATAAAAACAGGGTTTTAGCAAGTCAATTTAACAGCTAACGTGTGTTTGTGGTTAACTTTATTCAACGCGCTCGACATACTCCGCCAAAATCTTTTTTACGCCTGCATGTTTAAAGGCGATTTCGAGATGGTCGCCCTCGCTGGCCAGAATAACCCCGTTGCCGAACTTTTGGTGAAACACGCGCGTGCCTTTGGCGAAGGCGGTGGTGAGGGCAGGGGCGGAACGGCCACCCAGAATTTCCTCCACCTCGCGCTGGAATAGAGCGGGGCCGCTGGCGCGTTTGCTGTAGGGGCCGCCATCGAGATGTTCCAGCATCTCGGGCGGAATTTCACCCAAAAAGCGCGAGGGAATGTTCGATTGGTATTGGTTGTAAATTCGCCGATTGGCCGCATGGCTGATGGTGAGGTGAAGCCGCGCGCGGGTGATGCCAACATAGGCAAGGCGGCGTTCTTCCTCCAGCCCCTCGGTGCCCAGTTCATCCATCGTCCGTTGGCTGGGGAATAGGCCTTCCTCCCATCCCGCGAGGAATACCGCGTCAAATTCCAACCCCTTCGCGGCATGCAGGCTCATGATATTCACCATATCACCATCATTCGTCTGTGCGCCTTCCGTCACAAGGCCGACATGGTCTAGGAATTCGGCAAGGGTGGGGTAATCGCCCAGTGCGCGCACTAGCTCGCGTAGGTTATCCAGTCGTCCTGCCGCCTCGGGCGAGGTATCGGCCTGCCACATCGCGCGGTAGCCCGACTCTTCGAGCATCAGGTCAGTAAGTTCGGCCAGCGGCAAATCCGCAAGCTTGGCACGCCACCCTTCAAATTGCTTCAGCAATTTGTCGAGCGTGGTGGCCGTTTTTCCTTTTAACTCGCCCGCCTTCAGCATGGCCTCGATTGCGACATACAGCGAGCAATTATCGGCGCGGGCGCGAATGTGCAGCTGCTCCATCGTTGCCTTGCCAAGCCCACGTTTAGGGGTGTTGATGACGCGCTCCAGCGCCAAATCATCATGCGGTTGGTTGATGATGCGCAAGTAGGCAATCGCATCGCGGATTTCCATGCGCTCATAGAAGCGCAAGCCGCCCACCACTTTATAAGGAATCGCGAGCGTCAGGAATCGCTCCTCAAACGCGCGGGTTTGAAAGCCGGTGCGCACCAGCACCGCCATATTTTTCAGCGCAATGCCCTTGCGCTGGAAACTCTCGATTTCCTCGCCGACAAAGCGCGCTTCTTCGTTATCGTCCCATACGGATTTAATACGCACGGGCGCTTCTTCCTCGCCCTCATCCGTCCATAAGGTTTTGCCTAGACGCGTTTTGTTGTTGGCAATCAGCCCCGAGGCGGCCTTCAAAATCGCCGAGGTGGAGCGATAATTACGCTCCAGCTTGATGGTTTTTGCTCCTGGGTAATCCTGCTCGAACTTGAGGATGTTGCCCACTTCCGCTCCACGCCAACCATAGATGGATTGGTCGTCATCGCCCACGCAGCAGAGATTTTTGTGATAAGCCGCCAGCAAGCGCAGCCACAAATATTGGGCGACGTTCGTATCCTGATACTCATCGACCAGAATATATTTAAAGCGCTCGGCATAGAAACGCAGCACATCGGGGTGGGTTTGGAAAATCACCAGCATGTGCAGTAGCAAATCGCCAAAGTCGCAGCAGTTCAGATTCTTCAGGCGGTTTTGGTAAAGGGGATAAATCTTCGCACCTACTTCGCTGAGCGTATAATTTCCTGCGCGCTGGTTGATTTTATCGGGCGTCAACCCGCGATCTTTCCATCCCTGAATGACATTCTGCACCGCACGGGTGGGGAATTTGGTGTGGTCGATATTATTATCCGCCAGTAGTGCCTTAATCAGGCGTTGCTGGTCGTCATCATCCAAAATCGTGAATTGTGGGGTGAGGCCAACCAGCTCGGCATGACGCCTGAGCATTTTCGCGCCGATGGAGTGAAACGTGCCCAGCCACAGCGCTGCCGCTTCCTTGGAATCCGCTTCAGCACCAAACAGCAGATGTGCGACACGGCCACGCATTTCGGCGGCGGCTTTGTTGGTGAAGGTCACCGCCAGTACTTGCCCAGGGAATGCGCGCTTGCTGTGAATGAGGTGCGCGATGCGTGTTGTCAGCACCCGCGTTTTGCCCGTGCCCGCGCCCGAGAGCACCAGCACTGGCCCCTCGGTGGTTTCCACCGCCAAGCGCTGTTCGGGGTTCAGGCCGTCAAGGTAAGCGGGGCCTGTTTCAGGTGGATGAAGTTCCATGGCGTGCTGCATGAGTTCCGTGTGTATTTTTGTCCCAGAAATCATCTTATGCGCGAAATGAAGCGAATCGGCAAGATGTATCGTCGCCACACCTTTCGGCTAATAAGTGACAGGTGGTTGGTGGTGCATTAAGTAGAAACAGCATCAAGGAGACCATCGTGACTGATTCGATTACTGTTCGCCCTGCCGCGCCCGCCGATTGCGCTGCCATCGCACAGCTCATGAGCGAGTTGAACCGCGAGGAGGGGTATGAGGTGCAATGCGATGCAGAGCACATCGCTGCTGCATTGTTTGGCGAAAATAACCCTACGACCCTGCAGGCATTGATTGCGCACGTAGAAGGTAAAGTGGTCGGCGCACTACTCTATTACGTGGGCTACGATACGCTTTCGGCGTCGTATGGCCATCACCTTGCCGATATTGTTGTCACGCATACGCACCGTAAGCAGGGCATTGGCCGCGCGCTGATGGCGGCGCTCGCTAAGCAAACGCTTGCCGAAAATAAGGCATGGGTGTCACTCACGGTGCTTAAGCGTAACAGCGCCGCTCGCGAATTTTATGCGGCTCTTGGCATGACGCAGGTGGACGTCGATTTTTTCGCGATGGGTAAAACGGCACTCGCGCAATTGTGATTTGTTGCGAACAATTACTTGCGACATCATCATCGTTTGTTACAAGCGGTGGTGGTTGTCACTTCTTCGTAAGGCTTTAGCTTGTTCCGCGTTCGCCATTTATTCTTGATACTTACAGCGTTTGCGTTGGTGTTCACCCACGTTGCGGATGCTGAGGCGAAAAAGAAATCACGCAAAACCAAAAAATCGACCACGCGTGAACGTGTAGTGAAACAGCAGCCCACGGGCACCAGCAGCCCGCGCTATGCCGCATTGATAATCAATCCCGCCACGGGTGAAATTTATCATCAGGATAATGCCAACGAAAGGCGTTACCCCGCCTCGCTTACAAAAATGATGACGCTCTATTTGTTATTCGAAGCGCTTGAGGACAAAAAAATCAGCTTGAGCGATCGCATGAGTGTCTCGGCACTTGCGGCGCGTCAACCGCAGACCAATCTATCGCTCGATGCAGGGGATCGTATCAGTGTTGAAACGGCCATAAAATCGCTGGTGGTGCGTTCCGCGAACGATGTGTCGGTGGTGGTAGCCGAGGAGCTTGGTGGCAGCGTCGAGAATTTTGCAAAGAAAATGACTGCCAAAGCACGTGAGCTTGGCATGCGTGGCACAGTATTTAAAAACCCCAATGGCCTTCCTAATTCGGGTCAATATACCACCGCGGCGGATATGGCGAAGCTGGGCATTGCGCTCAAGCGCGATTTCCCTCGCTACTATCGCTATTTCAGCACCTTGCAATTCAGCCATAATGGGGTGACGTATTACACCCATAACCGTGTGCTGCTGCGCTATGCAGGAGCAGATGGTATCAAGACAGGCTATATTGGTAGTTCCGGTTTCAACCTTGTTAGTTCCGTCACGCGTGGTGGCAGGCCACTTGTCGGCGTAGTGCTTGGCGGCCAAAGTGGTGCATGGCGTGA
Source organism: Alphaproteobacteria bacterium (assembly GCA_035911175.1). Taxonomy (GTDB): domain Bacteria; phylum Pseudomonadota; class Alphaproteobacteria; order Rickettsiales; family UBA3002; genus QFOX01. The sequence continues at coordinate 25,019 of JAMHWA010000074.1, read as the reverse complement.
CAACCGCATGATCGAACTGTTGGATAATGCGTATGAGGTTGTTGCAAGCCGTGGTGCAGGGCGTGGTAAGCGTTACCCGAATAATTTGCCGTTATCGACTAAGGGCGGCGCAAAAGGTGTCGGTATTCATGCGGCACTGGAGATGGAACAAGAGGAAATCGCTAAGCCTCAGCATAGTGCTCAGCCGTCGCAGCAAGCCCAGACAGGTCAGCCTGCTTCCTATGCTTCAGCAACAACCGAGGCTGAGGATGGCGGAAACGCAGGTGCGCCTACGGATTTAGTCGCTTCGGAGAATACAGAGGGTGCTTCTTCCTCACCATTCGAGGTGGCGCAACAGCCGCCCGTGGCCGCGGTTGCACCGCTCGAGGCACCTGTTAGCGCCGCAGCTAAAGCTACGACGTCTGCTGCCAAGCCTGCGGCTGTTCATACAGCGCCTGCATCCAGCAGCAAAGTCATCGAACTTTCTAAGCCTTCTGCACCTGTCGCACCTGCAGCACCGGCAACCCCGTTTGATTTGGTAAACCCTCCTGAAACCATGGTGGTAGAGCGCCCTGCGGCAGCGTCTGTTAGCGCATCGTCCGTGGCCGTGAAGCCTTCTGCTGCCGCCGCATCTGCAGCACCGCTTGCCAAGCCAAGTGCTGAACCTGCGCAATTGGCAAATCCTTCCGCCGCCGAGGGCGATACAAGCTGGGGCGTACAAGTTGGCGCGTTTTCGAGCCACGAGCTAGCCATGCAAGCGGCTCGCAATGCAGCGCAATTGGCACCTAAATCGCTCGCAGGCTCCAATATTGTGATTATGGGGCCTGCCATGTCGGGTGTGCCTGTTCACCGTGCGCGGTTCGAGAATCTCTCGCAAATTCAAGCCAAAAAGACATGTGAGTCATTGATAAATAACAATTCTCCGTGTTTTATCTTCAATGCGGCGCCCTAGTGATATCTAGGGGGTCTCGCTAATATCAGCGCATTCTGCACATTGTCACAAAACTGTAACAATTCTCTTAACCAAAAATTAGGGAATAGTGGTATAGTGTGAATATAGTGTGAGAGGTTTTTTATGAATTTTACTTTTATTAATCCAGCGGCACTTGATGATTCGCCATTGTTTGTGGCCTTAAAAGAGAGCTGCAAAGGCGCTATAGCTCTGGCTGGCAAGGCAGTTACATCAGCTGCAGAGATCACTTCGAGTGTGGTGGCTGGTATCGGCAATGCAGCTGGCGGGGTTGCTTTTGGCGCCGCTGCTCTCGGAAGTTCATGGCTCAGCAATGACGGCCCAGCAATTGAAGCTCCGGTGAGACAAAAAGAACTCGAAATTACTGCTCCTCCAACAAACAAACACGAAGTTCCCATGTGTGAATTGGGTAGTTTTTCTGCCCCCACCTTTGGTGGTGTCTCGCGCGGTGGCGCTGGCATCGGCATGTAATATCGCCGTGAGGCGGTATGTAAAAAAACGCGGCACTTCACAGTGTCGCGTTTTTTGTTGGTAGAATAGTCTGATTGCGAGCCAGCCATGAGCCCTCAATGCTGCGCGTAGATTTGGTCAGTAGACCAAATCGCAGCATCAAAATACTAGAACGGCGAGAGAATCTCGACCGCTTGGCTGCCCCAGCGTGGTTGGGCAAGGTCGCTTACGCGGCCACGGCCACTATAGACAATGCGCGCTTGCGCAATTTGGCTCGAATCCACGGCGTTATCCGACGTAATATCCTGCGGGCGAATCACCCCGCGCACGGAAACTTCGCGCACTTCGTAGTTCACCAAAATTTCCTGCGTGCCTTCAATCACCAAATTACCGTTGGGCAGCACTTGCGTCACCAGCGCCGCCACTTGGGTGTTGATGGTTTCCTTGCGGTCGATTTTGCCCGTTGAGTTCGCTTGGGTCGAGCCATTCACATCAATCAAGTTCGCGGGGTCCGTCGAAACACCGGGGATGGGAATCAGCTTACCAATTTTTGCTTCAAGCCCGCCCAACGCATTCACACCTGCACTATCGCTTGTGGTGCGGCCAGCATTGTTGGTGTTATCGAATTTGGCGCTATCGGCAATCGCCACATTCACGCGCAAAATATCGCCCACACGGGTGGCGCGCTGGTCGCGGAAGAAGCCGCGCGCACCGGGCTGCCATAGCGAGTTGGCGGTGCGGGTGCTGCTGCCCTCGGGGTCGGGCAGGGGCCACGAAAGGGGCTTATAGTCCGAACGCATTTGTGGGTTCTCCACTTTTGTCAGCGGCGGTTGGTCGCCAATTTGGTCGAGCTTGCGCAAGGTGTTGCCGCAGCCCGTGACGCTCAGTGCGGTTGCCGCCAAAATCATCAGTTTGAAATGGTTCATCGGATGCTCCTACTGTTGCGCAATTGGGGTTGCGTCGTTGTTCACTTCCGCGCGGCCAGCTGCCAGCACACGGCCACTCACTGCCCGCTCGGATTTTTCGTTCTTGATGCGAATCATCTCGCCAATCGCGCCATCTTGTAGCGCAACGCCATTCGCCTTAATGCTCATGAAGGGGTTGGTGTATGACATCTGCACGCTGTCGCCTTTTTTAATGACGAGCGGTGCGCTGATCTCCATGGTGCGAATGGGGCGGTTTGCAGAAATGCTTGCCCGCGGTGATTGGCCAATCAGTTGCTTGGCATCGGTCACGGTGTCTTTGCGTATCTGGCTTTCCGGAACCGATTTGATGCTAAGGTCGCTTGCCTCCACCACATCGGTGCGGTTGAGCTGTTTGGTCAGCACAGGCACATCGATGAGCGCTACATACGTACCGCTGATGGGGCGCACAGTTTCAGTTTTTCCGTTAGCTAGAATGTTTGCCTGTGCCTGCCAGCGGCGTGCATTGGTGTCGACCTGCAATGCATGGACCACTAATTTCAGCGGGTGGTTGGCGCTGTAAAGCGTGGCGGGCAAGCCAGCACTCATGCTCACATTGGCTTTGGGCACAATGGCTTGCAGTTGCAATTGTTCAGCGACTGCTTTGCTCACATCGGCGGCAGTGATGTTAAAATACGCTTGGCTGACACTGGTGGTGATGCCCACCGGTGGAATGGCTTGTGCCTGTGCTAATTCCTGCACAGGTGCATTCGGCGTTTGCCATGCAGCGTTGGCGACTGGCGCACTTAGGCACATACCAAGCAGGGCAAGGAGGCAAAAACCAGTAGTGCGAGCGCGTGGCGTCATGGCGTAACCCTTAATCATTCCTTAGGCCGATTGGTTGAGCGATTGGAGCATTTTATCAACGGCAGTCAGCACTTTGGTGTTCATCTCGTAGGCGCGCTGTGCCACAATCAGTGTGGTGATTTCCGTTACTGAATTGACGTTCGAGTTCTCAAGATAGCCTTGCAAAATGGTACCTGTGCCTTCTTGACCGGGGTTGTTGACGAGCGCGTTACCCGAAGCAGGTGACTCGCTGTATAAGTTGTCCCCCAGTGCCACTAATCCGTTGGGGTTCACAAAGGTTGCCAACTGCAACTGGCCAAGCTGGGTGGGGTCGACCTGACCTTGCAGGGTCACTTCAACCACGCCCGATTGGTTAATGCTGACGCTCACCGCATTGTTGGGAACGGTAATGGCTGGCTCCACGGTGTAGCCTTCTTTGGTGACGATAATCCCCTCAGGCGAGAGCTTCAGCGTACCATCGCGGGTGTAGGTGGTAGAGCCATCGGGCATTTGCACTTGCAAATAGCCGCGCCCCTGAATAGCGATGTCGAGTGGGTTCTCCGTTGCCTTCACAGTGCCTTGCCCCGTATCGCGCGAGATAGCGCCGGTTTTTACCCCAAGGCCAACCTGAATGCCCACGGGCAGAATGGTGCCTTGGTCGGTTGAGTTATTCCCTGCACGGCGCAGATCTTGGTAGAGCAAATCCTGAAACTCAGGACGCACCGCCTTAAAGCCTGTGGTGGTGGAGTTCGCCAAGTTTTGCGAAATCGTTTCCACGTTGGTCTGCTGAGCCGAAAGGCCGGTTGAGGCAATATCAAGTGCACGCATGGTAGTTTCTCCCTAGTATTTTTTTTATTAGCCTTGTGTTTTAGCGTAGACCGACGACACTTTGCGTTGCAGGTCATACATGGTTTCGATGAATTTTGCGGTGCTGCCAACAGAGCGCGACACTTCCTGTACGCGGATGAGTTCGCTCACAGCGCTCACGTTGGAATTCTCGATGGCGCCTTGCACCACGCGCGAATTGTCAGCGGGCAGGGGCTCTTCCTTCGCGCGGTAAAGCGTATCGCCCATGCGTTCCATTTTTTGCTCATCGGCAAATTCGGCCACACCAATCTGGCCAATATCGTTCCCATCGACCAGCACTTGGCCGAGGCCATTAATTTCGACACGGTTTGCGTTTTCAGGCAGCACAATACGGCCACCATCGTTGCCCAGCACGGGGTAACCTTGGGTGTTCATCAAGGTGCCTTCGGCGTTGATCTGGAAGTTACCAGCTTTTGTGTAACGCTCACCAAACGGGGTTTCGACAATGAAATAGCCAGGGCCTGTTACGGCTACATCCAGCGGGTTGTTGGTCATACGCAGCGAGCCTTTGGCGGTGTCGCGGTAGGTGCTCACATCATTCGCGTAGGCGTCTTTACGCTTTTGATCCTTGGCCAAATAGTCGCTGAACACTAGCTTTTGTGTGTTGTAGCCGGGTGTGGTCGCATTCGCGAGGTTATTGGCCGACACTTCCAGATCGCGAAACAGCGCCATCTGGCGCGAGAGACTGATATAAATGCCATTATCCATCGTGTGGTTCCCTAAGGTTTTTAGTCCAGTTGGCAAAGGATAAGCAGGAAACGTGCCAACTTGTGAATTCTTTGGGTTTGCAGAGCCACGTAGCGAATCCAAGTGGTTGCATTTTGGTTGATTAAATCCCTAGGCAGGTTGACTTGTGGCATAAGGCCGCTACAACTATTGAAAATCAAAAGAAGGAACTCGCCATGTCGAAAAAAAGTAAAGAGCCTGAAGAGCTAGAGTCAGAAGGTGCGGCTGCTCCCGAAGCTGCAGAAGGTGAGGGTGCGCCGAAAAAAGGTAAGAAAAAACTCGTTTTTATTGCCGCAGGTGTGGCGTTGCTTATCGTCGTTGGCGCAGGTTTGTTCTTTTCGGGTGTACTTGGTGGTGAGAAGAAGCTCGACGAGCACGGCAATCCTATTGAAGAGCTTAGCGAGGAAGAAAAGGCAGCTAAAGAAGCGGCCGCGGCAGAGGCCAATAAACCTGTTTATTATGAATTGCCCGAATTCTTGGTGAACTTGAACTCGACTACAGGCCGCGTCAGCTTCCTCAAAATGTCGGTAACGCTGGAATTGCGCGATGCGGCAGCCGTTATCACGATGGATGCGAACAAACCCCGTGTGCAGGATATCTTTAACACCTACCTGCGCGAGCTTCGTCCTGCTGATATTCAGGGTTCTGCGGGTATTTACCGCCTGCGTACTGAACTTTTATCGCGCGTCAACGCGACGATGGAAGAGGGGCTTGTAAAAGATATACTTTTTGGTGAAATTATTGTACAGTAACCATGCGTGAGAATGCGGTTAACGCATCGAATACGGCGTGTGTGGTGTGCTCTGGCAAGTAAATTGCAGTATTATCGTGTGTAAGATGCATCATCACCACTTACCGTGTGCTATAGAGGGTAAAACCAATGGCTGAGTTGAGCGAAGAAGAAGCCGCCGCTGCGGAATGGGAGAAAATGGCAGCTGCCGAGGCGTCGGGTGAAGCTGTCTCTGCGGAAACCAATGAAGAGCCAGCGCGCGTTCTAAACCAAGACGAAATTGACCTGCTATTAGGCTTCGACGTGGCGAACACTGGACCCGATCGCAACTCGGGTATCTACGCTATTCTCGATCGTTCCATGATGGCCTACGAAAAGCTTCCGATGCTGGAAGTGGTGTTCGACCGCTTGGTGCGCATGCTATCATCCTCGTTCCGTAACTTTACGTCGGATAACGTCGATGTCTCCATTGATTCTATGGTCTCGATGCGTTTCGATGATTACTTGAATTCGATTCCACTGCCTGCACTGCTAGTCGTGTTCCGCGCAGTAGAGTGGGAGAATTTCGGCATTATCACCATCGATTCTGCGCAAATTTACTCCACCGTGGATATTCTGCTGGGTGGGCGTCGCACAGCTAAGCCCGTGCGCGTGGAAGGGCGACCCTACACGACCATCGAGCAGGATATTGTTAAGAAAATGACTGATATTTTGTTGTCGGATATGAGCTCCTCGTTCGATCCGCTCAGCCCTGTTTCCTTCATGTTCGACCGCATCGAGAGCAATCCGCGCTTTGCCCAAATCACCCGTCCGAATAGCCCTGTGCTGCTGGTGCGCCTGCGTGTGGATATGGAGGAGCGTGGCGGTCACATCGAGATTTTGCTCCCGCATGCCACGCTCGAGCCTATTCGCGATTTGCTGGTGCAGCTGTTCATGGGTGAAAAATTCGGTCAGGATTCCGTGTGGGAGCGCCATTTAGGGCGCGAGGTTGGCCAAGCAGATATCGAGCTTGAAGCCATACTCGACGAACGTAAAATTTCGTTGGGCGAGGTGGTCGATCTCAAAATTGGTTCCACCATTTTGCTCGATGTATCGCCCGATGATCCGGTGCGTATTAAATGCGGTGGCGTTCCTATCACCACCGCGCAAGTCGGCAAAGTGGGTGATAAAATCGCCGTCGCTATCAACGATGATATTCGCCAGTTCCGTGAATTACTGCGCGAGCAGGGAGCCATTTAATGCAGCCCAGTATCCTTAGTATATTTATGGATTTGGTCATGGTCGGTTTGCTGCTGGCCACCATTATCTACTGCCTGCGTCTGAATAAGCGTATCAAGGTACTTCAGGACAGCAAGTCCGAGCTCGCGCGTATCATTCACGAGTTCGATGAATCCACCAAGCGTGCGACGCAAAACATCAATGAAATACATTCGGCGACCAATCGCATCAGCGAAAATATCCAGCATAAAATCGATAAAGCGAACTACTTAGCGAACGATTTAGAGATGATGATTGAAAAGGGCAATAAAATGGCGGGTAAGGTGGAAGCGTCGCCTGTGCGTTCGGCCCCGCGACCAGAGCCAATGGCAGCGGCACCCGCACGCGCACCCATCACCCGTGCGCCAGAGCCCGAGAGTGCGCCAGCCGAGACTTCTGCCCGCCGCCCATTGCGCATGCGCTCACGTGCGGAGCAGGATCTCATGAACCTCATGGGGGCTAAAAACAACGACGATTCAGGTAGGTAAGAGAGCCCATGGCTAAGAACAAAAAAGAAAAAACGCGCCGCATGTTCCGCCTATTGCCGCTAACGGTTACGATGTTATCGCTGCTGCTAGTGGTGAAGCTGAACGAGCTTTACATTAACAGCAAATCGTTGCGTGAGGTGTATGCCGCGCGCGATGCTGTGGCAGAAGAAAAGAAAGAGACCGCAAAGGCAGATGAAAAAGCTACTGCCCACGAAGGCGAAGCTAAACCTGCTGCCGCGCCGGCTGAAAAATTAGCCGCCGAAGCTAAACCATCGGATGTTGCGGCAAGCGCTGTGAAGCCTGAAGAAGCGAAGAAAGAAGAAGGCCACGGCGAAGCGAAAGAAGAAAAAGCCGAGGGGGAACACGGCAGCGCTGATGCCAAAGCACCCGTGGAGCCGCGTACCCATGGCACTGGCAAAAGCACCGTAAAAGCAATCGAGGAAATGAAAGCGAAGGAGCTTCAGCCGCGCTACACCCAGACTGAGTTGGATTTGTTGCAGAACCTATCGAAGCGTCGCGATGAACTGGATCAGCGCGAGAAGGATCTAGAAATTAAAGCCAAGGTGCTCGAGGCAACGGACAAGCGGATTGCCGACAAAATGAACGAGATGAAAACGCTGAAAGGCGAACTGGCGACGGTGCTTTCACAATATAACGAGAAGCAGGATGCGCAGATTAAGAGCCTCGTCAAAATTTACGAGAGCATGAAGCCAGATGAGGCCGCAGCTATTTTCAATGAAATGGAAATGCCCATTTTGTTGGAAGTGATTGGTAAAATGTCGGAGCGCAAGGTGGCGCCAGTACTCGCGAACATGAACCCCAAAAAAGCACGGGACGTAACCCAAGAACTGGCCGAAAAACGTAAGAAAGCCACTCCGGCGGCGGATGCGGCAAGCGCGACTGCTCAATAATATTTAGCAAATTCAGCGCATTGACAGGCATTTTGCGAAATGCGTCGCATTTTAATTATTTCTTTAGATATTTGGTAGTAAGCTTACCCTATCAATTATTAGGAATGCAGCCATGTCAGATAGAAAATACAACGATCTAGATACTGAAAATAAACTGCGTGTGAATGCGGTGATTTTCTCAGCTCTGAAGCAAGATGAGCCAAAAGGGATTACACAAACTATGCGCGAGCGCTTGGCAGGTGGTCTTGAGCCAACCGCTTTAAATATCATAACGGGTGGTCTCATCAGCAGCAAAGAGCAAGACAGGCAAAAGGATTTTGAAATTGGCCAAAAATTTCTTAATCGTATGCGCGATACACTTGCTGCTTTGCCGATGGATGGTGATGCGCCCGCAATTCCCAAGCTTGGTGATATTAAAAATAAGGATGCATCGCTTGAGGCTCAGCAAGAAGCATTTAAGCGCATCATATCCAGCATGATTGAACCTGCAAAACCAGGCGAAAAGAAGTTAGAAGCACCTGTAGTGAGTAAGTTGATTGAACCACTTAGCGACAAGCTAGTACACCAAGGCAATGTGAACGACCTTCCGATGGTTAAGCTTGAGCTCACTAAATTTAGAGCGGTGGAAGAAGTGGCAATTTGTAAAGAAAATGCGAAAAACGTTCCAACTTGCCCGCAGCCTCCAGTGCAGCAACAAGGCAAAGGGCGCTAATAGCGCACTCGCTTCCTACAGCAAAAGTGCTCGTTTCTAATCTAAGCCTTCAGCTTCGTCACTTTACCTGAATCCGCAGCAGCTTTCTTGCTGGTTGCTTTGCCTTTTGCCTTCGCGCTTTCGCCCGACTGAGCCTTCTGCGCTTGCGCAATCGCATCAATGCAGCCAATGGCAGCGAGGTTGATGATGTCCGACACGCTGGAGTTCATGTTCACAATCTGAACAGGCTTTTCAAGGCCAACCAGCACAGGGCCAACAACGGTGCCCACACCCAATTCCTCAAGCATGTTTGCCGAAATATGGGCGGAGTGCAGCGCAGGCATGACCAGCACGTTGGCAGGGCCCGAAAGTTTGCAGAACGGGTAGAGCGCCATCAGCTCAGGGTTCAGTGCCACATCTGCCGACATTTCACCATCATACTCAAAGTCGATATCGGTGCGTTGATTCATGATCTCTACCGCATCGCGGATACGCTTCGATTTTTCCTTCATCGGGTTACCAAAGTTGGAATAGGAAAGTAGTGCAACGCGTGGCTCATGACCCATTTGCTGCACAATGCGCGCGGTGCGCACAGCAATATCCGCCAGTTCTTTCTCGCTCGGCAACTCGTTCACAGCGGTATCCGAAATGAATACGGTCCGGTTTTTGGTGACGAGCATCGAAAGGCCAAACAGGAATTGGTTCGGCTTGGTGTCAATCACGCGGCTCACATTCTCCAGCGCGCGGTAGTAATTGCGGGTGAGGCCGGTCAGAACCACATCGCCATGGCCGCAGGCAATCATGCAGCTGGCGAAAATGTTACGATCATTCTTCACCATGCGCTCAACATCACGCTCGAGGAAGCCTTTGCGACCCAGCTTGTTGTAAAGATAGTCGACATACTGTTTGAGGTGACTGCTGACCGCCGCGTTGACGATTTCCAAATCATCAGCGTTTTTAATGCCAAGGCGGCTGATGGTCTGGCGAATGCGCTCGGGGCGGCCGACCAGAATCGGTTTACCATAGCCATTGTCGCGCCAGTGGATGGCGGCGCGGATGATTTTTTCTTCCTCGCCTTCCGCAAAAATAACGCGCTGAGGGTTCTGGTGCACGGCATCGAAAATATTGGCCATGCTGTTCGCTGCGGGGTCGAGCCGCGCCGAGAGTTCACGCTTATACGCGCCAAAATCCTTGATGGGGCGGCGCGCCACACCCGAATCCATCGCCGCTTGCGCCACCGCTACGGGGATGGTGGTGATAAGGCGTGGGTCGAACGGCGTCGGGATGATATATTCAGGGCCATATTTCAGCTCTTGGCCATAAGCGGCAAGCACCTCATCGGGCACATCCTCACGCGCAAGGGCCGCCAGCGCTTCAGCGGCAGCGACTTTCATCGCATCGTTGATTTCGCGCGCACGCACGTCCAGTGCACCACGGAAGATGTACGGGAAGCCCATCACGTTATTCACTTGGTTATGATAATCCGAGCGACCCGTGGCAATGATAGCATCCTTGCGCACTTCTAAAACTTCTTCAGGCATAATTTCGGGCACAGGGTTTGCCATCGCAAAAATGATGGGGGCCTTAGCCATTGATTTCACCATGTCTTTCGTCACCGCGCCAGCCGAAGAGAGGCCAAGGAACACATCTGCGCCGGCCATTGCTTCAGTCAGCGTGCGCTTGTCGGTCTTCACCGCATGCGCCGATTTCCACTGGTTCATCGAGCTATCGTTGCGGCCTTGGTAGATGACGCCTGAGCGGTCGCACAGCAGCACGTTCTCGTGTTTCACGCCCATGTGTTTCAGCAGCTCAATACACGCAATGCCTGCGGAACCGGCGCCGTTAGCAACGATTTTAAGGTCGCTAAGTTGGCGGCCCGTAATGTGGGCTGCGTTGATGATACCTGCGGCGGTTACAATCGCGGTGCCGTGTTGGTCGTCGTGGAACACAGGAATATCGCAAATTTCTTTCAGGCGTTGCTCAATGATAAAGCAATCCGGAGCGCCGATATCCTCAAGGTTAATGCCGCCGAAGCTGACTGAAATGGCGCGCACGGTTTCGATAATCTTTTCCGCATCCTTCGAATCCACTTCGATATCGATCGAATCAATATCCGCGAAGCGCTTAAAGAGAATGGATTTGCCTTCCATCACGGGTTTGCTGGCCAGCGCGCCAAGGTCGCCAAGGCCAAGTACGGCAGTACCATTTGATACAACAGCCACAAGGTTGCCCTTGCTGGTATAGTCATAGGCGGCGTCTTTGTTCTCGTGGATTTTGATGCAGGGAACGGCCACACCAGGGGAATAACCCAGCGCCAAGTCGCGCTGTGTAATCAGCGGTTTGGTGGGGGTGATGGAGATTTTACCGGGTTGTCCCTGTGAGTGATAGAGCAGGGCTTCTTCGTCGGTAATCTTCATGTTTTCACTGGCCATTGGTGCGTCCTTGCATTAATTCTAGCGGTTCAAATTCATCAGGGAATACGGTATGTCGTCCGCATCCAAGGCCGCTAGCATAGTGTCGGATTCTGCCACGACAAGCGATAATGCAGTGTGCGCTGCATCAAATTCACATGCCAGCGCCACGCCCTCCATGCGCCAGTATTTTGAGATTAAGTCGCGTTATCCCGAATGTTTGCTTTTTTATCGCATGGGCGATTTTTACGAGCTGTTTTTCGAGGACGCCGTTACGGCAAGTTCCATCCTCGATATTGCCCTCACCAAGCGCGGCAAGCATGCGGGGGATGAAATCCCCATGTGCGGTGTGCCTGTCCATGCGGCCGAGGCATACTTGCCCAAACTCATCGCAAGCGGCCTCAAAATCGCTGTGTGCGAGCAAATGGAAACGCCCGAGGAAGCCAAAAAGCGCGGCTACAAAGAAATCGTGAAGCGCGATGTGGTGCGCATTGTCACCCCCGGAACCATTACTGAGGAAACGCTCCTCGCGCCTGAGCAAGCGCATTACTTAGCAGCGTTGGCGCTCCATGGTGATGTCGCTGCCCTCGCATGGCTCGAACTCACCACGGGTGAGTTCACCACTTCAAGTAGTTCATACGCTCAGCTGCCCGCCATGCTCGCGCGCATCCAGCCCAAGGAATTGCTTGTTACTCAAGCCAACTACGACGCGCTTAGCGCCGAGCCATGGTTCATCGAGTGGCGCGAGCGCTGCTCCATCCGCCCTGAGGTGCAGTTCACGCCAGCTTCAGGCGAACGCCGCTTGGCTGCGCATTTCAAGGTGGCATCGGGTGATAGCTTTGGTGAGTTTTTGCCCGAGGAATTCGCCGCCTGTGGAGCGCTCATCGACTATATTCAACTCACGCAGCTCGATGCCAGCGCGCGGCTCGATGCGCCCAAGCGCGAACAAAGCGGTGATTATTTGCAGATGGATGGCGCCACCCGCCGCAACCTCGAACTCACCCACACCCTTGCCGGTGCGCGGCGTGGTAGCTTGCTGCACGCGATGGATGAAACCGTGACGGCGGCAGGCAGTCGCTGCCTCGCACAGTGGCTATCCGCGCCACTGCGCCAGCGCGCAAGCATCAACGAGCGGCTCGATGCGGTTGCATGGGCGTTGAGTAACAACCCGCTGCGTGAAGGTTTGCGCGCCACGCTGAAGGCGATTGCAGATATGGAGCGCGCCATTGGCCGCCTTGCGCTGGGGCGCGGTGGCCCGCGTGACTTGCTATTGCTTGCCACAAGCCTCACCCAAACCAACACGCTGCACGAGCAATTGCGGACGATGGATTTGCCGACACTTTTGATGCAATCGCGCGAGGCACTGATGGGGCATCATTATTTAGCTGAACATCTCACCTCGGCATTGAAAACCGAAGTCGGTGTCTTCGCGCGTGATGGTAACTTCATTGCCGATGGATTTCGTGCCGACCTTGACGAATATCGCCGCCTGCGTGATGAGTCTAAACGCGTCATCGCCGCGATGGAAGGCAAGCTGAAGGCCGACACGGGCATTCCATCCCTTAAAATCAAACATAATAATGTGCTGGGTTATTTCATCGAAATTACCGCTATCCACGAGAAGAAAATCCCTGCGGATTTTATCCATCGTCAAGGCCTTGCGGGCGCGCTGCGCTATACCACGACGGAGCTAAACGACACCGCCCTCAAGATTGAGCAAGCGGCGGATAAGGCGCTGAAGCTGGAGTTGCAATTGTTCGATGAATTGCGTTTTGCCACGCTCGAACGCGGCAAGGAAATTGTGGCCGCTGCCCGAGCGCTAGCGGTGGTGGATTGTGTTGCGGGACTAGCCGAATTGGCTAGCCGTGGTGGCTGGGTGCGCCCCGAAATGAATGACAGCCGCGAGTTTCGCATATCGGCGGGGCGTCACCCCGTGGTCGAGGCTGCGCTGCGCCGCGCCCATCAGGAATTTATTGCGAATGATTGCACTATGGGCGAAGGGGCGGGCGAGGGCACATTGCACCTCATTACGGGACCTAACATGGGCGGTAAATCGACCTTTTTACGCCAGCAGGCCATCCTCACCATCCTTGCGCAGATCGGTAGTTTTGTACCTGCTAAATCAGCCAGCATCGGCGTGGTCGATAAGCTGTTCTGCCGTGTTGGCGCGGCGGATGATTTGGCGCGCGGGCAATCTACCTTCATGGTCGAGATGGTCGAAACCGCCAGCATCCTCCACCAAGCCACCAGCCAATCCCTCGTGGTGCTCGATGAAATTGGCCGCGGCACCGCCACCTATGACGGGGTGAGCATTGCATGGGCGGTGGCCGAGCATTTGCACAACATCACCAAATGCCGCGCACTGTTCGCCACCCATTACCACGAACTCACGGCGCTTGCTCAAACCCTGCCGCGCCTCAAGAACTTCCACGCCAGCGCCAAGGAGCATAATGGCAAGCTGATTTTCCTCCACACCATCCGCGAGGGCTTTGCCGATAAATCTTATGGGATTCATGTCGCGGCACTGGCTGGCTTGCCCAAACAAGTCCTCACGCGCGCGCGGGAGCTGCTAACGGTGCTTGAATCTGGCCATAGCCTCACCGAGCGTGAGGCAGCCAGCGAGCTCCCGCTGTTTTCTACATTAAGTATTCAAAATAACATTCAGAATAACAATGATAAAAATATTATAAATGAACGTTTATTAAAAATAGATGTGAATAGAATGACACCGCTCGAGGCGCTAACCGTCCTGAGCGAGTTGGTTGCGGAAGCTAACGAGAAAACAAAGTCTTAGCCAATTATGACGGTTTGATGAAGTTTTTATTGAGGGCGTGAAGCGAGCTAGAGGCTGTGCTAGGATGCTTCAAACGCAACAAAGCAGACCCGCCGCATGTCTATCATTAAAACGGATTACAAAAACGAAAAGCACGATCTTCGGCTAGAGATTGTGTCGGCCAAAACTCAGCAAAAATTCCAATTTCGTGTGCAGCGTAATCGCGTCGAGGTGGAGTGCCTGACGCTGAAAAAGTCCAAAAAAGGTGAAGTTAATACCAATGATTGGCGCAACTCCCTCAGTGAGCATGAAAAAATTCACATTTTTTCGCTTATTCTTGATGAATACCGCAAGCATTCCATCGGCGACGAGCATGGCTATCGCGGTGCAGTTTTGGGTGTCGCGACGGATGGCCAAATTTTCCTTGGGGCAAATACGGCAACGGGTCAGGTTACTTCGCCCTATTTCAAGGAATGCGCCGAGCAGAACATGGTCAGCGCGGCATCGGATTTGGTGGCCTATCGGCAAGTGAAAAAATTCGGCTGGGATAAATTTAAGCTGCCGCAGGCGCCGGTGTTTGATTCTGTGTTTATGATGGGTGGGGTTGATCAATCCAAAATCCCCGTATCCTGCCCATGCGGCAAATGCACGGATATGCTGGCGAAAAATATGGTCGATGGTGGTAAGGTCTACGCCTTGCCAATTCTTTCCAAGGCAACGTTTGATGCTCTCAATCAGTCGCCCATGCCAGAAATAGAGGTAAATCGCGGGAAAACGCTGGCCGAAGTGCGTGATCGCGTCACGCAGCCCGAGGGCGCAAAAGAAGAACGTGCGCTGCATCCATACCCAGTATGGCAAACCACGATTCGGGATTTGAACGCTTATCGTGAAATTGGACTGGATGGCGACAAGCAGCTCATCGCCAATAGCCAGCGCGCCGCCTATGAATTGCTGTGCAAAGAAATGAAAGAGCTCTCAAGTCTGCGCGAGAATATGGCGGCCAAACGTCATCAGGAAGCGCTGAAACAGCTTGGGAAAACTGAATCCATTTCTTCACCATGGGAGTTGTTTCAGCGCATAGCGCAGCAAAGCAAAAAACTCGGTGCTAAATTTGGCGAAATACTGGGTGTTCATGGCAGTGATGCCGTTAAGTATGCGGCGGCTAACCAGTTTTTGGGGCGCAAAAGTATCGCGCAGTTGGATGTGTCATCCGTTGGCGGCAAGCCCGATATTGTCGCCATTAATCAGTTCATGCGCGATGAAATTCGGCATATGGGCGCCGATCGTATTGCCCATGATCCGAATGCAAAAAAAATATGGACGCGCACGATTGCCAAAAACATTCCGATCATGCGGTGCGTCGTGCTTCAGCTTGATGATGGAACGTTCCATTATGCGATGGAAACAGCCGGCAAATACGATGCGTCGTTACCAAATGCGGAAGCTTCGGCGGTGGCGAATGCGCTTCCCTCACTTGGAAGCGCAGGTATTCGCGATGTGTGGGTTATGGAGGCCAATAGCGCTGCCATCGAGCGTGGTTTGCTGCCTACCTCGCCCAAAGAGGGGGTGGAGCGTATCGTCAAGCGCGCCAGCAAGGAAGGGGTGGCATTCCATTACATTCCCCTCAACGATGGAAAATTGAATGCACAATCGTTGGAATCGATTAGCGTCCATTTGTCGCAAGATAAGGTTTTTCCCGCTCTTTTCAAAGGCTCGCGGCCAATCGAGGCCAAAGCCGTGGCGCCAAAGCGGGCGTGGAGCGAGATGTTGACGCGTAACCTAGAGACCAAGGCTGTCACTGCCGTGCGCTAGCATAAGTTATGAGCGCATTCGTATTTTTTTGCTTAAGGCTCATTTCCCCCTTTATTTCTTAAAAACCATCGCTATAGTGCCGCATCTTGCGCTTGTGGGCTGCCATGCCCTTGGCGCGTTCATTTGTTAAGTTAAGGATATTCATCATGGCTGTTCCAAAGCGCAAAACTTCCCCATCGCGTCGCGGCATGCGTCAATCGCACCTCGCGCTCAAAACCAACGACGCTATTGCCGAAGACAAAACCACCGGCGAACTCAAGCGTTCGCACCACGTATCGGCCGACGGTATGTACAAAGGCCGTAAAGTTACGACTGCCAAAGTAAAGCGCTAGTTCACGTTAGCTAACGGGGGCGCTATGCCGTTTTCCTTACCCATTGCCATTGATGCCATGGGCGGTGACAAAGCCCCTGAGGCGGTCATCCACGGCGCACGTTTGGTGCTTAGGGATTTTCCGCAAGCGAAATTCATCTTTTTCGGCCGCGAATCTGTGATTGCGCCGCTTGTCGCCAGTAACCGTGCTCTTGCCCGTGCCTCAGAAGTGATACATGCCGAAACCGTCATCGCGATGGATGAAAAACCATCGGTCGCCATGCGCCAAGGACGTGATTCCAGCATGCGTGCGGCCATTGATGCTGTAGCCGAAGGTAGAGCATGTGCCATGGTATCGGCTGGCAATACAGGCGCACTGATGGCAATGGCCAAAATGGTGCTGAAAATGTTGCCCGGTATCCAGCGTCCTGCCATCACGGCTTCTGTTCCTTCGCGTCATCGCCCTGTGGTTATGCTCGATATGGGTGCAAACCTTGAATGCAGTGCCGAGAATCTCGTGCAATTCGCCATCATGGGGGATGGCTATGCCCGTGCCATGATGGGCATGGCGGCGCCTAAGATTGGTCTGCTGAATGTTGGCTCCGAGGATATGAAGGGGCACGAAGAAGTTAAAGAAGCGCATCGCATGCTTCGCAGTGGTCAGTATCTCATCGAGTATCACGGGTTTGTCGAAGGCCACGATATTTTCGAAGGCACAGTGGATGTAGTGGTGACCGATGGATTCACGGGCAACATTGCTATTAAAACCGCTGAAGGCCTTAGCCGCGAAATTTACGGTACGCTACGCGGCGCGATTGAGCGCTCGCTGATGGCAAAAATTGGCTATCTCTTTGCGCGCAACGCGGTGCGTCGGGCGCTACGCCGATTCGACCCACGCAAGCTGAATGGCGCTATTTTGCTTGGCCTTAACGGCATTGCGGTTAAAAGTCACGGCGGTGCAGATGCGAAAAGCTTTGCCAATGCCGTCAAAGTTGCCATCTCGATGGTAGAGAACCGTGTGAATGAAAAAATTATTGCTGAATTGGCACGGGTGAAGTCCGAAAATACATCGGCCACTGTTGTACCAATTAGCACGGAAATTTAGCCGTATGGTGCAATCCGTCATCACTGCCACGGGCAGCTATTTGCCAGAAAAAATTCTGACCAACGACGACCTTTCAACTATGGTCGAAACCAATGATACGTGGATCCGCGAACGTACAGGCATCACCAAGCGCCATATTGTGGCGGAGGGTGAGTTTACCTCGCATTTGGCTAGTCACGCTGCGCAACGCGCACTTGCGATGGCAGGCTATGACGCTGAAAAAATTGACGGCGTGATTGTTGCCACCTCGACACCGGATTCCACTATGCCTTCCGTTGCTGCAAAAGTGCAGGCAGCGCTTGGCATCACCCACGGCCCTGCACTCGATGTGGCGGCGGCATGCACGGGCTTTGTCTATGCCCTAAGCGTTGCCCATGGCTGGATTCAAACGGGCATCGCCAGCCGCATCCTTGTGATTGGTGCGGAAAGCATGAGCAAGATTATTGATTGGAGCGACCGCGGCACCTGCATTTTGTTTGGCGATGGGGCAGGGGCTGTGATTCTCGAAGCGTCGGATGATGCCACGCGCGGCATCCGCGCCATCGCGCTCGAAGCAAACGGCGAATTTGGCCCACTTTTAGGCACCAGCGGCGGGGTTGCGGGCACCCAAACGGCGGGGCATTTGTTCATGGAGGGGCAGGAAGTCTTCCGCCATGGGGTCGAAAAAATGACCGCTATCACTCTCTCCACGGCGGCAAAAGCGGGCATTGCGATGGCGGATGTGGATTGGGTCGTCCCCCACCAAGCTAACGCGCGGATGATTACCATGATTGCCCGTTCCCTCAAGGTTTCTGCCAGCAAATGCGTGGTTACCGTACCGCATCATGCCAATACCTCCGCCGCCTCGATTCCGCTGGCGCTGGATGAGGCAAACCGCGACGGGCGATTGAAAAAAGGCAATATTATTGCCATGCCTGCACTTGGGGCTGGACTCACATGGGGTTGTTGTGTACTCTCATGGTGAATCAACCCTCTGAAAAGGATGGATGTATGACCCAAAAAACACTCACACGCGCCGATCTCTCAAACGCTGTCTATCGCGAAATTGGTTTATCACTTTCGGAATCGACCCAACTGGTCGATGCGGTGCTCGAAGAAGTTTCGGCAGCACTGGGCGAAGGTCGCTCGGTGAAATTGTCATCGTTCGGCACTTTCAAGCTGCGTCGTAAAAAAGAGCGTATTGGTCGCAACCCAAAAACAGGTGTTGAAGTTCCAATCACGCCACGCACCGTGCTCTCGTTCAACGCGTCGAACATTTTAAAACAGGCTGTGAATAAGGCGTAGTTTTTTGTTCGCGTTTTGTGCGCGCCTCGCGTAACACTGGTGATACTACTTAAACAAAAAATCACCACCGAACACGGGGTATATCATGGCAAGCAACGAGACATCACTGTTCTCGCACGACGATAGTGATCACAAAAAAGATAAATCCCCCAATGCATTGCGCACCATCAGCGAAGCTTCCGAGCTGCTGGATGTGCCGCAGCACGTGCTGCGTTTCTGGGAAACCAAATTCAGCCAAATCAAGCCGCTGAAGCGCAATGGTGGCCGCCGTTTTTACCGCCCACAGGATCTGGACATCCTTCAGCAAATTAAGCACCTGCTCTATAATCAGGGCTACACCATCAAGGGTGCCAAAAAAGCGGTGGATGAGTTTATTCACGCCCGTAACGATCGCGCTGTCAGCACGACCGAGTGGATCGAGGCAATTCCTCCTGCGAATGTGAACGACAATTTTGTCGAGGAGCCAGATATGCTGGCCGAGCTGGCGCAAGCATTAGCCGAGCCAGAAGAAGTGAATGACGTAGTGGTTGCGTTCACGCCTGCAAAACCAGCCTTCTCGCGGGATGAATTGTTGGCCATGCGCGCCGAACTTCTCGCCGCGCGTGATGCGCTAAGCGTGCTTTTGCCACACGATGCGGTGGCACACTAATTTCACCTTGCAGTTCGCGCCAAGCAGCGATAACAAGCGTGCCTGTTCTTGGTAACGGAGTGTAGCGCAGCCCGGTAGCGCACTAGTCTGGGGGACTAGGGGTCGCAGGTTCAAATCCTGTCATTCCGACCAATAAAAAAGGCCACCAAATGGTGGCCTTTTTTATTGGTCATAATCCAGTTTGAATCTCGCGAAGCAGATTCATCATTTGCATAATAAGCGCCACGCACCTTTGCTCAGTTGTCTGGAAACTTACGCAAACATCCACGGGCGCTCAGCCTTCGTCTTCGCCTCATAATTGCTGATGGAATCAACTTTCTCCAGCGTGAGGCCAATATCATCGAGGCCATTCATCAGGCAATGCTTGCGGAAGGGATCGAGCGTGAATTCAAATTCGTGGTTACCCGCCTTCACGGTTTGGCTCGGCAAATCCACCGTGATGGAGTTGGTGGACGAACCCGCATGCTGCACCAGTGTATCCACCTCAGCACGCGTGAGCACCACTGGCAGAATGCCATTCTTGAAGCAGTTATTGTAGAAAATATCCGCGAAAGAAGGCGCAATCACGCAGGTGATGCCAAAATCCGCCAGCGCCCACGGCGCATGCTCGCGGCTTGAACCACAGCCAAAATTTTCCAGCGCGACTAGAATTTTCGCGTTCGTGTAAGGCTCACGGTGGAGCACGAAATCCTCAATTTTTTTGCCTTCCACCGTGAAGCGCATTTCGTAGAACAGCCCTTCGCGCAGGCCGGTGCGCTTAATGGTTTTCAAAAACTGCTTCGGGATAATCATATCCGTGTCGATATTCTGAATCGGCAGTGGCGCGGCAATAGCGGTAAGGGTGGTGAATTTTTGCATGGTGGTGTCTCTCGTTTAGCGTCGTCCCCAAGGGTCGTTCTTGGGGTCGAGCGGTAGGTGGTTGCTGTTATCCGCTACTTGCGTGGGGTAGTTGGATTCGATGATTTTATCGAGCTTCTTGCGCTGTTTATATTCCAAAATCAAGCGTTTTAGCCAATTAAACATGGGTGCTCCTATGCTTTTGAGTGTAGTTGCACCACCCGCGTCCCGCATATAAGGTCGTGGAGTGAGGCTTTTTCCTTATGAAATGCCATGGTGAGATAGCCAAGGCCGCTCAGTAACCCCATGGTGATGCCCGTGGCAGCATGCCGCGCGATAGAGCGTAGGATTCCGACTTGCCCGCCACCGGTGCGCACCACGCGCATGCCAAGCCAGTATTTACCGGGCGTGGCCTGCAAGCGCGTTGCCACAAACACAATGTTGTAGATGGCGGAAATAACCATTGCGAGGGCAATCACCAGCAGTATCAATTCCGCCGAGGGAAGGCTAATCGGTGCGCCATCGGCTGTCGAAGTTGGCAGCATCGAAAGCAGTGACACCGATTCTGGCGAGATAAACCCTGCGTGCGCCAAGCCATCGAGCGTGGGGTTGGCTTGCGCCTGCGCGGGGTTATGAAGCACCATCGCAGCAAGGATGGTCAGCCCGATTACAAGCAGCGAATCGATACCATAGGCAGCCTTACGACGCCAGAAGCCAGCATAAATCAGTGGGGATGATAAGGGTTCGCTCATCGCGCTATCGTACAGGATTTTTGCCCGAACAAAAGCGCGAAGTGATTAATCCCGTGGCTTGCGGAAAGGCTTATCGCTGCGCGGTTTACGGTCGCCGAATGGTTTTTTGTCACCGTAAGGCTTCTTGTCACCGTAGGGTTTTTTGTCGCCATACGGCTTGCGGTCACCGTACGGTTTTTTGTCACCGTAAGGCTTCTTATCGCCGTAAGGCTTGCGATCGCCCGATGGAGCGCCATCACGCGGCTTATATTCACGACGCGGGCGCTCTTCGCCACCATCACGTGGTTTGTATTCGCGACGAGGGCGCTCATCTCCGCCATCGCGCGGCTTGAACTCACGGCGTGGGCGGTCTTCGCGATCCTCGCGTGGCTTATATTCACGCCGTGCTGGGCGCTCAGCGCGGGCGGTGGCGTCGTCGTCACGGCTTTGGCGCTCGGCGCGTTCAGCATCTTTCGCTGCCACTTTCAGGCCGTGCTTCAGTGCCACAATCAGGCGGCTCACTTCTTCGAGCGCAATCAGGGTGTCACTGCCACCGTCTTGGCTCATATAGCCCAAACGCATGGCGAGGGTGATTTGCGTCATCAGCTCGGCATTGGCGCTTTGCGCTTTGCTGTAGCTATCGGTCATGCCGAATTCGTTGTTACGGCCAGAAGCTGCAGCGATGGACGATGCCACTTCAAGTGCCTTTGCGCGCATTTCGCGGGCAAGGCCAAGCTGTTCACGCTCGGGGAAATCGTTGGTGGCGCCAAAAATCACCTCAGCAAGGGTGATGGCTTTCTGCCATGCGGGCAGTTCCGAAAAATCGCGCGCAGCAGACACGCCTGCGGTGCGTAGGGTTTGGTTGGTCATGGGAAGGTTCGTTTCTTTGTTGGGGGTTATTTAGTAATTACGGTAGTCGTGCGCCCTTGCTGTGCTCCGTAAGCTTGGTCAGCACGGCGTTCCACGAAGAATTCAGAACATCCTTAACTTCATTTAGCGTTGGTTTCTTGACATTTTTTATCATTCTAAAGTCAACATAGTCGCACAAGGTTTCTTCAATATCATTTTCGATGCGTTCGATATTCTCAACGCTAGGTTTCAAAGCAGAATACTGAGGAGCTAAAAGTTTTGGCTGGTTCTCATTGATCCATTCTCGAAGTAATGTTCTTAGCCGTTGTGTCGAGAGGAAATCTTCAGGATGTTCTTCAGAACTTAGTAGATTCGCCGCGGTTTCAGTGGCAGGCATATAATAATCAACTTCGTCCACTTTATCTTTGAACTGGTTGGGAATGTTCGAGTAGCGGTATTGGGGGTTGTGGGCGTCTGTGGAATCGAGGCCGTATGCATCGCAAACGCGATCCATCATGATTTGTTCAATATCATCGAGGGTGTAGGAAGGCGCGCTGGTAGTGCCTGAAATTATTTTACTTAAAAAATTTGGCGTATCACTCACGATTGCAACTTCCTAACGTCCGTCAGCGTGCCAACAACGGCCGCAGCGGCCGCCATCGCGGGGGACATAAGGTGCGTTCTTCCGCCACGTCCCTGACGGCCTTCGAAATTACGGTTACTGGTGCTGGCGCAGCGCTCGTTGGGGCTCAGGCGGTCGTTGTTCATGGCAAGGCACATGCTGCAACCCGCCTCGCGCCACTCAAACCCAGCATCGGTAAAAATCTTATCCAGCCCCTCGGCTTCGGCTTGTTCCTTCACAAGGCCAGAACCAGGAACAATCATGGCCAGCTTCACATTCGCCGCTACTTTGCGGCCCTTGACCACCGCAGCAACCGCGCGGAAATCTTCGATGCGGCCGTTGGTGCAGCTGCCGATGAACACTTTATCAATTGCAATTTGGTCGAGCGGTGTGCCCGCGGTGAGGCCCATATAATCTAAGCTGCGCGCAACAGTTTCGCGTTGGCCTTCAGGGAAATCGGTGAGTGCAGGCACTTTACCAGTGATGGGCAACACATCCTGCGGGCTGGTGCCCCATGTCACTTGCGGTGCAATGTCGGCAGCATTCAACGTCAGTTCAACATCGAACTTCGCGCCTGCATCTGTCGGCAGGGTTTTCCAATATTCCACCGCGGCGTCGAACGCGGCGCCTTGGGGCGCCATCGGGCGGCCACGCAGGTATTCGAATGTTTTTTCATCTGGCGCAATCAGCCCCGCGCGTGCGCCGGCCTCGATGCTCATGTTGCACACGGTCATGCGGCCTTCCATGCTCAGGCCACGAATGGTGCTGCCCGCATATTCAATTACAAAGCCAGTGCCGCCCGCAGTGCCCAGTTTGCCGATGATGGCAAGGGTGATATCCTTCGCGGTCACCCCGTTTGGCAATTCACCCTCCACGGTTACGCGCATGTTTTTGGCGCGTTTCTGGATGAGGGTTTGGGTGGCCAACACATGCTCTACTTCGCTGGTTCCGATGCCAAACGCCAATGCGCCGAATGCGCCGTGGGTGCTGGTGTGCGAATCACCGCAGACAATGGTGGCGCCAGGCAGGGTGAAGCCTTGCTCAGGGCCCACAATATGAACTACGCCTTGGCGCTTATCGTCCATTTTGTAATAGGTAATGCCGAATTCGCGGGTGTTATCCTCCAGCGTTTGTACTTGGATGCGGCTGGTTTCGTCCTTAATGCCCTGCAGGCGGTCTTTCGTCGTGGGCACGTTATGGTCGGCCACGGCCAGCGTTGCCTCGGGGTGGCGCACTTTGCGGCCAGCGGTGCGCAAGCCTTCGAATGCTTGTGGGCTGGTTACTTCATGCACCAAATGACGATCAATATAGAGTAGGCAGGTGCCGTCTTGTGCCTCGTGAACGAGGTGAGCATCGAAAATTTTGTCGAAAAGTGTGCGTGGATTAGCCATGAGCTTTAAGCCTCGAGGTTTTTAGCGGAAAACACCCTGAGCTAAAACCTCACGGCTCGCGGCTCAAGGCTGCGTAAATGACTACGCTTGTGCGTCAGCGCCCGCAGCAGCGGTGCCACGGGTGAGATCCATCTTCTCTTTAATGCGAGCCGATTTACCGGTACGACCACGCAGGTAGTAGAGCTTGGCGCGGCGCACTTCACCTTGACGGATGCGGGTAACGCCAGCAACGCGTGCCGAGTAGAGCGGGAAAATACGCTCAACGCCTTCGCCATGGCTGAGTTTGCGCACGGTGAACGAGGAGTTGATGCCCGCATTTTTGCGTGCAATGACAAGGCCTTCAAACGCCTGAATACGCTCGTTGCTGCCCTCGATGATTTTTACATCTACGCGCACGACATCGCCTGGTTTAAAATCGTCGATTTTTACGCCAGCGCTTACTTTTGCAACTTGCTCAGCTTCAATTTGTTGAAGAATATTCATGACTTACCTCGTGTGCGCTGCTTGCGCGGATTGAATTTGGAGAGGCTATCTACACGGGGTTTGGGGGGTTTGCAAGGGGAATTTCGTGTGTTTTTAACAAATGCTAGCCGCCCTAAGGCCAAGCGAGCATGGCTATTTTGCTCAGTCTGCCTTTTTTTGCCGGTAGGGGCTGTCGTTAAAGAACAAAAACAGCGTTGCTAGCCCATAGGCGCTTACCAGTAGCAGGTACATATCGAGCGGTGCATAGACAAATCCGACAATCAACAACACCACCAGCGAAAGGGCGAGTGGTGCTTGGCTTTTGCGGAAGTTGAGCAGGCGATTCGATGGGGTTTTGAGATGGCTGATCATGAGGAATGCTAAAAACGTCACATAGACTGCCGTAAAAATGGAAGATGCGGCCATGTAGCCCTTCAATTCCAGTACCATCGGTAGGAAAATTAGGATAGCGCCTGCAGGGGTAGGCACACCTACGAAATAGTTGGAGGAGACATTCTCTGCGCCTTTAGAATACATAACGTTAAACCGTGCGAGACGGTAAGCACCGCCCACAAGGAAAATCAATGTGGCCGACCAACCAAAGAAATAAAGTTCCTTCAGGTGCCATTCAAAAATAATGAGGGTAGGGGTCACGCAGAAATTCAAAAAGTCTGCCAAGGAATCAAGCTGCGCGCCAACGGGGCTTTCTACTTTTAAGCGTCGTGCAATTTTACCATCGATGCCATCGAGGAAGGCCGCGATAAGTAGCAGAATTAGCGAAAGATAAATATCTTCCCGCACATAGCTAAGGCGCAGCGCAGTTAAGCCTAGGCACATAGCAGCTAGGGTAACGAGGTTTGGAATGAATGGGTAAAAGCGCCGATGCATTAGATATTCTTCCATGTCACAGTGGCGGGGTTGAAAATAGTGGGGTCGACGGCGAGCATCGTTTCGCCGCCCACAGCA
>JAMHWA010000073.1:0-1229 GCA_035911175.1 Alphaproteobacteria bacterium | reverse complement strand
TGGACGAGTTTCATGTTTCTCTACACCTATGTAGATCATTTCCACTTATATATGCCGGGCAAAATAGAAGATATTCTGGCAGGAAAAGTATTTACATTTGACATTTCATATGTCTTTCTAATGGTAGCAATGTTTTTTGTAGCAATTCCAGTTCTTATGATTTTCCTTTCTGTTGCCCTGCCGGCTAAAGTAAATCGTTGGACAAACATAATCGTGGCTGCGGTATATATTCCTTATATGTTGTTTAATTTGGTAGGAGAGACTTGGTTGCATATGTATTTTGCCGCAGTTATAGAAGTGATTCTTCTTTGTCTCATTATCCGTTATTCCTGGAAGTGGCCTCTTATTGAAACTCGTAACTAAAACAAAAACTCTTACTTAAATCAACACATTTTATAAAAACCTACCACATAACAAAAACAATAATTATGAATACACAAAATCTATCAGAAGACATAAGTGTCAAAATGAGCGAAGCAGCAACACCAGCGATGGCTGTGGGGAACCGGGGGGCCACGACGCGAATCGTCGGCGTCGTCGCACTTGCCTACGCCGTGTCGGTGTTCGTTCAGAACGCGTTGTTTGGGGTCACTGGAGCGCCTAGCTACGGCGATCCTCTTGGTGTGGTCCTCACTTACCACGCCGAGAACCGGGGCGCCTTGGCCGTCACTTCGGGCCTGGAGGCCGTGAACATGGTGCTGCTCCTGTTGTTTGTCACGGCGCTGCACGGGCTCGTGCAGCGCCGTGGCGGCGCAGGGGCGGACTGGTCGCGGCTCGCGGTAGCTGCCGGAGCGACGCTCTCGGCGTTATTCGCTCTCACCATTGCCACGCACATTGCAGTTGTCCTCGCCGCGGATGGTCTGTCCGAGCCGACCCCCGCCTTCGAGCTGATGTGGCAGCTCCATGCCGCGACCTTCGCGCTTTCGCTGCCCGCACTCGGGGCGACCTTCCTTGGCGCGGCGCTGGCCACTCACGCCAGTGGTTTGACGCGACCGTGGCAGCGGCTGTTAGGCGTGGCGGGCGGCAGCTTGCTCATCTTGGCTGGACCTGGAAACCTCGCCATCGCAGATGGGTCGCCACTAGTGTTAGTCGGGGCTCTGGGCCTAGCTACGTGGCTCGTCTGGTTCGTTGCCACTGGCCTTCGGCTCATTCGTGGATAGTGCTGACCTCGGTCTTCCGCTCGTTTCGGTGAACCAGATACCAGTCAACTTGAGTCAACAAAATTCAAA
>JAMHWA010000072.1:0-140834 GCA_035911175.1 Alphaproteobacteria bacterium | reverse complement strand
GCTACTCATGGTTTCTTTCACCCACCGATCTTTAGCTAATTGTGCCAATCTATCTTGGCTGAGTTGTTGCCGAGAGAGATCGTCATTATGCCGAAGGGCAGAAATTTCACTGCCTTTAAGTCCTTCGACGCGACCATCAAGCACCGCTTGGCGCGCGATGAGGTCGTCGATCTTGGCTTGAATGGCACCCGTCATCACCTCGAACTCTTTAACATGGCTATCGATTGCACGCACAGCACCTTCCATACGCGCCACAATGCCGCCATGGGCTGGGTTGCGGACAAGGTCGGATACATCCGTTATCGGAATCTCCGCCGCCCACATGGATGCAGGATATTGGCGTATATGCTCGCGCGATGGGTTGCGCAGTTCGGCCTCATTCATTTGGGCGTTTTTTAATTCAGGGAATGCTTTTTCCAAATAAGCAACGCGCGCCTTGGCATTGGGGTGGCCATCGTAATTCACTACTTTACCATCCTCACCCGCTACTTTCATGGGGGTGGATGCAGCGACTTTGTACCAGAAATGGGCAAGCTTCATTTGCTCGGGGTTGTTCTGGTTCGCCTCAGCGCTGGTGTGGTATTGCTCACCAAGCTCGCGCGCAGCATTCGCATCGCCAAGGTTGGCTGCGTGCTTCAAATAGTCGATACCGCGGTTAAAATCCCCAATGTGCTTGTTGTGGCACAGTGCATAGCCGATATTGTAAAGCCCTTCGGGTGTTTTATCTTGGCTGTAGAGAAACTCTTGCAAGAATTTTTCACGCTCAATAGGAGTGGCGCTTTTCCCCTCAAGATGCTCCGCCACACGCTCCCAGTGTTTGGCTTTGGCTGAGTCGTGGAGAGGGTTGTGATATGAAGTATCGCTAAAAAAGAATTTTTTTAGCCTCTTTTCTCTGAATGTATGTTGGTTATAAACGGATGCAAGCGTTCTAGCTGCTTCAACGCTACCTCCACGCGCACACATCTCTAACGGTGCCAAATATCGCTTATCGAGTTGTAAGATTTTAGTGTCGCCAACTCTTCTATCTGAAGGCCAATCATATTTTTTTGAGTTATGGAATAGAATATGAAAATTCGATCTATGCCCATCCGCGTCTGCATTTTGTTGCAATTCATGCCGAAGTGTTTGCTTGGGGGCTAAATGGTATTCGATAGCTTTAGCTGGGCCGTTTTGAATTTTTGTAAACTCTCTGTAATCTACTAAATAATGATTATCGATTATCCAATCAAAAGCCTTCAGTTCAGGCTGCCATTCAGGATAGGCTGTTAATAGGCTTCTATTACCCAATTCTACACTTTTAGCGTAATCCATCGCGTCATTATTCGCTGCTTGTATCGCGAGCCTATGAAATTTATTTCGAGTATCCTGATCAACAGCATCATATATGGTGACAGTCTCTGGTCTATCACTTGATGCCACACTCATATAAATGGTTGCTGTTACGGTATGTGTTTTAGGTATTCTAGCATCATACGCCAGACTCAACACCCGCATCGCGCGGTCGTCACCCATCTCGGCGCGGCGCTCGCAATCGGCAGCTTCTTCTTCAGATTTAAAATAAGGGGAGAGTAAGTCTTTGTGCTGACGGTAAAGTTCAACAATGCTCGCCATGGATGCCTCCTGTGATTGAGCAGGCAACGTAGCAATAAATCGTTACAGTTTTATGACAGCGCGGCAGATTTCTTAATAGATTTTAATTTTTAGGCGCTTGGCTTTCGTTTACACTGACCTAAGTGATTTCTTCATCTGCATTTTTAGCACCTTCTCGGGCGCGGCGGCTGCTACCACATCCAGCCAATCCGCATAGTCCTGCATCATCTTTTTACGGTCGAGCAGGTATTCGGCGCGGTTATAGGCGGCGCGGACTCTGTCTTCATCCTCGTGGGCAAGCTGGCGCTCGATAACGTCGGGGGCATAGCCCTTTTCATTCAAGATGGTGCTGGCGAGGGTGCGGAAGCCGTGACCCGTCATGCGCCCCTGATAACCCATGCGTCGCAGTGCCATCAACACCGTGCCGTTGCTGATATGCTTGTCAGCACTCGCCGCGCTGAAAAAGATGAACTCCTTATCGCCTGTGCGTTTTTGAATCTCGCGTAGGATGGCGAGGGCTTGGGTGGACAAGGGGACAATATGCGGGCGTTTCATCTTCATGCGCTCCTTGGGGATGTGCCATTCCTCCTTTGCCCAGTCGATTTCATCCCACCGCGCGCCAATCAGTTCGCCCGTCCGCACGAAGGTGAGGGCGAGCAGTTGCATGGCAAACTTCCCGAGGTCGGGCTGGCGGGCTTCCATAGCACGCAATAGGTCGGGCAATTCGCTGGGATGGATGCAAGCATGGTGCTTTTCCACCTTCGAGGGCAGCACATCGCGCAGGTCGGCGGCGGGGTTGTGGATGCATAGGCCGCGCTGGGAGGCATAGCGGAAGGTTTGGCTAATCAGTTGCTTCATCCGCTTGGCGGTTTCAACAGTGCCGCGTTTGCCGATTTTCTCTACCGCCCGTACTACATCGGGGATGGTGATTTCGGTGATAGGGAGCGCGCCAATCATCGGGAAGACGTGCTGTTCCATGCGGGCAAGGCATTGCGTGCGATACTTCTCATTCATGGCGCTTTGCTTAAATTCCAGCCAGTCGCGAGCGATACGCTCGAAAGTATTGCTGCCTTCATAGGCTTGTTGCAGCTTTTGCTTTTTCTTTTCGCGGGTGAGGTGCTTGCCCTCGCTGGCCTGTGCTTTTAACTCGTCGCGCTTGCGGCGGGCTTCTGCCAAGCCGACGGTGGGGTATTTGCCGAGCGCAATCATCTGCTCTTTACCTTGGTGGTAGTAGCGCAAACGCCATAATTTGCTGCCCGCAGCAGAGATTTCGAGGGTGAGGCCGCCGCCATCGGCCATGCGATACAACTTGCCCGTGGTTTTAAGGTTCTTAATGGTCAGTTCGGTAAGCGCCATAGTTAGTATCCCCCGTTAAAATCTACCCGCAATTCTACCCGCATTTGTTTTGGCTGGCCTTAAATCGTATTGATGCGTGTTAAACACAAAAGCCAGCATTTCTGTTGGCTTTATAGGGTATTTTGGATTTTATTGGAAGCCCTAAAATGGGTTCGATGGCGGCAGGGAGGGATTCGAACCCTCGATAGAGTTGCCCCTATGCCAGTTTTCGAGTCAGTTTTGGCACAAAAAGCTACAACAGTTGGAAGCTAATAGTATAAACAAAATCAGCCTGTTGCAGGACAAGTGGCTTTTGTCGCTTGTTGGCAATGATGGCCATTTTTTACTAGCAAGTGTCCCACCAGTGTCCCAAGGATTTACCCATGCAAGCTACAACAAACCCTATCGAGCGCATCCTTCGACTGCCAGAAGTCAAAACACTCACTGGCCTCAGCCGAAGCAGCATTTATGCCTATATCAAAGCGGGCAACTTTCCAAAAAACTTGAGTTTAGGCGAGCGCAGTGTCGGATGGTATGAAAGCGAGGTGATGGAGTGGATTGCATCGAGGCCGCGAAAAAATGGCTAATGTTATTTCAAAGAATCACTCATACAAATACTGCTGAAAGTCGGTGAATAGGCCGCGAATGGAGGCAATACTTCCCAGCTTCTCTGTCGCATCGCCGATGGCTTGATACTTGAGTTCCAGCAAGGGTGATAGCTTAACTAGGTCAAGTTCCTTTTCGCCTTCCTTCACATACTGGGACAGAACGAAATCAAGGAACTCGCGCTGCTTGTCGTCATAATGGGCAAAAATATGAGTCTTCTGTGTTGCGGCTCTTTCTTGCCGCGTGATAGGGCTAAGTGCAAAGGCGATATGTGCCAGCACATCGAACAGGTCGCTCTTTTCTGCATTAATTATCAGTTTGATTTCGGCAAGCTGCTCTGCGCCAAACCCTTTTTCTGATAGGTTATCGAGCAGCGCTTTGCGAGTGTCAGGCTTACTCCATATTGCTCGCAGTTGGTCTTCATTTTTGAATAGTTCTGGTAACTCACCGAATAGCTTTTCAAGGAACTGTGCAGCCGATAATGGCATGCCATCCGCGCCCCAGTAAGTCGTGGCCATCATACTCTGAATGGTGCGCTCTTTGCCATCTGCCAGCTTGATTTTAATTTTCTTTGGGCGTTGCGTTGGTTCTGTGCCACCTTCAGTGCCTTCAGCACCTTCGGTCGGCTTAGGTTCTTTCCTGCCTCCGTCGCCACCATTGGCGGTGGTTGTTGGCTCTAATGGTTCGCCATCCCATTCGGGGTCGCTGAAATGGTGATATGCCTTCACAAAGTCGTAAATAGTGAAGTAGTCCTTCCCATCAAACAGTCGCGTGCCACGCCCAACAATCTGCTTGAACTCAATCATTGAATTAACAGGACGCATGAGCACGATATTGCGAACATTGCGCGCATCCACCCCCGTCGATAGCTTCTGCGAGGTTGTGAGTATGGTCGGGATTGTCTTTTCATTATCCTTAAAGGTCTCCAGATACTGGTCGCCTAGCGCGCCATCACTCGCTGTTACTCTCACGCAGTAGTGGGGGTCTTTGTGGGTTTTGTTTTGGTTGATGAGGTCGCGCACCATGGCGGCGTGGTCTTGCGTGGCACAGAAAACAATCGTCTTCTCACGCTGGTCTATTTCGCTCATGAACAGCTTTACCCGATACGCCTCGCGCTCAGGGATGATGATGAGCCTGTTGATTTCACCCTCGACATATCGCTTGCCGCGAACAACCTCACCTTCGACAACCGCATCATCGGGGGTGTACGTGTAATCATCCAACGTAGTGGCAATTTGCTTAACCTTGAACGGGGTTAAAAATCCATCATTGATGCCCTCTTTGAGGGAGTAGGTGTAAACAGGGTCGCCAAAATAGCGGTAGGTATCGACGTTGCCCTTGCGCTTGGGCGTAGCGGTTAGGCCAAGCTGCACAGCGGGCGCGAAATACTCCAAAATGCCCCGCCAGTTCCCCTCATCATTCGCGCCACCGCGATGGCATTCGTCGATAATGATAAAATCGAAGAAATTGGGCGGATACTCGCCAAAATAGGGTGCGGGGTTTCCCTCGGCATCCGTTCCGCTCATAAAGGTTTGGAAGATGGTGAAGAATACGCTGGCATTTCTTGGCACTCTCCCCTCGGCACGAATATCCTCAGGCTTGATGCGTTTAAGGGCATTATCCTCAAACGCAGCGAAGGCATTAAAATCATTGAAGGCTTGTCCTGCAAGCGTGTTGCGGTCGGCAAGAAATAGGATGCGCGGGCGACGCGATGGCTTACGGCTCAGGTTCCAGCGGCTTTGGTATAGTTTCCATGCTATTTGAAAGGCGATGGAAGTCTTACCAGTCCCCGTGGCGAGTGTTACCAGCACCCGCTGCTCATTGTTGGCAACTGCCTCCAACACCCTCTGTGCTGCCAATTCCTGATAATAGCGAATTTGCCAGCCACCGCTCTTATCCTCAAACGGAACGGCGGCAAAGCGGTCGCGCCATGCGTTTTCTTTCGCGAACGTTAAGTTCCATAGTTCTTCGGGTGTAGGGTAGGCATCCACTTCACCCTCGTCACCTGTTGCCATGTCGATGCGGTAAATGCTCGTGCCGTTGGTGGCATAGGCAAAGCGAAGTTGAAGTTTCTCGGCATAGAGTTTGGCTTGTGCCACTCCTTCACCCACACCAAGTGTGCTGGCTTTTGCTTCAATCACTGCCAGCTTGGTGTTGCGATATACCAGTACATAATCAGCGGAAAGCGCCTTGCTGCGTTTGCCTGCGCCCTCTAACCTCCCCAGCGTGACTGGGAACTCGCGGCGGATGCGGCTTTCATCCACCACACCCCAGCCAGCTTCCTTCAAAGCGGGGTCAATCAACTCGGCTCGGGTTTCTGCTTCTTTGATTCTCATATCAAGCCTTCACCAAGTTAAAGCTGACTTTATAGCGATAGAAGACAATGTTCGTCGTCATGGATAATGCGCGGCGGATTCTTTGGTCATCCTCGTGCGCGATGATTGCTCCAAGCACCGTCTGCCCATTATCGGCCAATTCATCCTGCACAAAACTCATGTAGCGCATCGTCTGCCCCACCACCGCATCACTAGCACGCCCCTTTTTCAACTCCACGACTAACAGCCGCTTCTTGTCTTTGCTGATGGCCAGAATGTCGAGCGGCCCCGTATCGGTTTGGTATTGCTGCGCCTTCACGCCATCTTCTTCGTAAATGTCGTAATCCTTGCCCAGCTCGGTGTGCGCCCAGTTCTTGATAAGGAACTCTTCTAAATGTGCTTCCAGCGCGAAGGAGGACGGGTCTTCCACCGTTGCATCCGTAGAAATCAGCGTCGGCGCAGAGACACCGCCGATGAGCTTCACCAGCTCATCGCCATGCTTCGTGATATTGGCGGATGTGCCAATGGAGCCAGTCGCATTTCGCAGCGCCTCGCTCATTTCTGTGCGGTCAATCGTCACATTCATCCAAGTGACAGGGCGACGATGAGGAAGGATTTTCTCCGCTTCGTAATAATATCCGCCATTCACCTCGCCGACACGATACTTGCCCGTGCCATCGGGGCAAAGCACCACATCCCCTTGCTGAATGCCCTTCGAGACCACCCACAATGCGCCACAGGCAAGGCCAGCACTAATCTTGGTTTTGTCGGGGCGATTGGCAAGGTAAATGGGGATGAACTCTTTGTTAAATGGTCGCCAGTCTTCGGGCAGTTTGCGGGTTAAATCTTGGTGAATGCCAAAATCCGTTCCAATGAAGTTCCCTGCGAAGCACTCCTCGGCGTGAATGCTCTTTTGCCCTAGCATAATGCGGTAGTAGCTTTTCATGCGGCGAGCCTATCGGTGGAGAGTTCGCCCGCAAAGGCTTTTTGCAGGATGGATTGTCTCAGCGCCGCGAGATGTTCCAGCTTTTGCTGGTAGATGGCTTCGAGGCGCTTGGTTTCGGTGGCGAGGGTGTCGAGCTGGGCGACGATGCGCTGCTGTTCGGGTAGTGGTGGTACGGGAACTAAAACCTTACCGAGATTGCTTCTGCTAATTCTCTGGCGAGTAGCGCCTGATATTAAGGACTCGACTTCTCGTAAATATAAGGCTGATTGAGCATAATAATTGAAGAATTGTGGAATCATTTTATCAGGCTTAAACCTAATTATTGTGCAATCCACTGCCGTAATCATTTTTTCGCCAACATCGGGAATGATGCAGGCACGACCAACGGGGTCAGGCAATCTCGATACCAAACAATCGCCCTCGAAAATTTCGGTACACTTTAAACGAGCAAAGGTTTCTTCTGAAATATAACGGGCTTTCTCGGCTCTGCTTTTGAAAGTACCAACGCCAACATTGCCAGTTTGTATTAAACGAATACCAGACTCAGATTGGTCTTTTGATTCAATCCAATCACCATCATCAAAGAGCGTGCATAAATCACCAACCTTCTTCTCCACCCACCCATCACCTTTTGTGGCAAAGATGGATTGCAGGTGGCTTTCAAACAGCTCGCGGGCGTTGGCGAGGTTTTTCTGGGCGTTCTCGGTGGCCTTGGCAATCCCCGCAAACGCCTCATCCAACACAGCCACAATCCGCTGCTGTTCGGGAAGTGGTGGCAATGCAAAAGCAAAGGATTTTAAATCATCGAATTTCAAATTATTGATGTTAACTCCATCCGACATCGCACCAATGAAGTCTTTGTATGGCTCGGATGTAAGAACGTAAAAAAGGAAATAGGGGTTTATTGATTTTCTAGGGGTGAGTTGCCCCATAAATCCACCAAAGGCATAGCCGTAGTCTTCATCAACCAGAGCAACTTTGCCTAAATGACTTTTGCTTCCGCTGGCCGTACAAATAAGGAGCGACCCCTTTTTGACTTTCTTGGTTTCGGGAACCACAACATTTTCATTGATATATTTGAGGTCAGAAAGGTCGAGCGAATGGTCAACCAGATTGATATTGTTTGCCCTCAAAACAATATTCCTAGAAACGGGTGCTTCATCTTTTTTTGAGTAAGTAAGCCCCCTTTGAAAGTCAACGACCTCGCCCAATGCCTCAGTTTTCCAACCACTATTCATGCTATGGCTCGCAGAGAAGTTAGAATCTCAGCGGTCTCAGCATCGAGCGCAATCATCTCATCAATGATTTCTTGCGGCGTGCGGATGGCGGCTTCTTCGGCCTTGTTAGGGTTCTTCGTCGATAGGTCATAAGTGGCGGGGTCAATCTGCGTCGCATCAACCGTCCATGAATTATCGGAATCGGCGAAGCTGGCTTGCAGCTTCACGAAGTCTTTCAAATCCTCATCGTTCAGCGGGTTGGTTTTGCCCAAGTTACGGTCGGGCTTTAATTGATAGAACCATACCTTGCGCGTGGCGGAACCTTTCTCGAAGAATAGCACCACTGTTTTCACACCCGCACCTTGGAAGGTTCCGCTAGGACAATCCAGCACCGTGTGCAGGTTGCAGCTTGTCAGCAACTCCTTACGCAAGGCGATGGAGGCATTATCCGTATTACTCAGGAAGGTGTTTTTAATGACAATCGCCGCACGGCCACCTGCTTTTAGGTGCTTAATAAAATGCTGCAAAAACAGCGAGGCGGTCTCACCCGTTTTGATGGGGAAGTTTTGCTGCACCTCCTTTCGCTCCTTCCCGCCGAAGGGCGGGTTGGCGAGGATGACATCGAAGCGGTCTTTCTCCTGAATATCGCTGATATTCTCGGCCAGCGTGTTGGTGTGCAGGATATTTGGTGTCTCGATGCCATGCAGAATCATGTTCATGATGGCGATGACATAGGCGAGGCTTTTCTTTTCCTTACCATAGAACGTGCGCTGTTGCAGGGTTTGCAGGTCGCTGGTCGTCAGCTCCTTGCTTGCGCGCAGATACTCATACGCCTCGCACAAGAAGCCTGCGGAGCCGACTGCACCATCGTAAATCCGCTCACCGATTTTTGGCTTCGTCACCTGAATCATGGCGCGGATGAGCGGGCGTGGGGTGTAATACTCGCCGCCGTTGCGCCCTGCGTTGCCCATGTTTTTGATGCGGGTTTCATAGAGGTGCGAGAGTTCGTGCTTTTCCTTCTGCGAGCGGAAGCGCAGTTCATCGACCCGTTCTAGCACATCGCGTAGGGTGAAGCCGCTTTGCACCTTGTTGCGGATTTCGCCGAATATCTCGCCGATTTTGTATTCGATGGTGTCGGGGCTATCGGCCTTTTGCTTGAAGCCTTTGAGGTAGGGGAATAGCTTGGCATCCACGAAGTCGCGCAGGTCGTCGCCCGTCAGTGCGTTGTTGTGGTCGAATGTGCCATCGGCGGCTTTGGGTGCTGCCCATGATTCCCAGCGATAGGGCGCGTCGATGATGTATTCGTAGGGCTTGCCGACTAGTTCGGCTTCCATCGCCCGCTCGCGCTCCAAGTCGTCGAGGTATTTCAGGAACAAAATCCATGAGGTTTGCTCGGCATAATCCAGCTCGCTGGTGCAGCCTGCATCCTTGTGCAGCACATCGTCGATATTCTTGAAGACTTGTTCAAACATTGTTGTGCCTTGCTGCTGGTGGTTGGGGGCAGCTTAGTGAGTTGTTTTGCTGTTGTAAACGCTTGGAGTGCCAATAGGCTGTGGGTTCATATGAATTGGCCAAACTTCACCATAAACCCAGCCAGCCCAAGCTCGGTGGCGTGCTCAATCTCTGCCACTTTGCGGTGGAAGGTGCGCCAGTGCATTCCTTTGGGTTTCTCGCCATAGAACCCATCCAGTGCGTTACCATCGAACCCCAGCTTGTGTGCGAGCTTAAATGCTTTGTCGGATTGGTTATCGTAGTAGTTTTGGTTTTGTGACGCATAGGCCATACCCCAGCAATGACGGCAGGCAAAGATATTGCCCAGATAGAGCACCCCCACGCGCCTGCCACACCGTGCAGCGGGGCACTTAAACCACCACCGCTTGCCGCCATAGTGTGGAGTTGTGGAGGTGAGATAGATTTTATAGTCATACTTTTCTTGAGTGTTGGTTTGTGTGTAATGCACGCGCATCCACGGATAATCCGTATCAGCCATGTTGATTTCATAGCTGATACTGCTCACCACTTCATCATTCCGCGTCCACTGCCAGCCACCATGCCGATGATTGCCCTCGCGCACCACGCCCAGTTCAACCAAGCGTGACATGCGAAATATATGAAAGCTCGCCTCAGTCGATTTACCGCCGCCCCTGTAGTAAGAGCCGCTTCCATAGCCACCCATATATTCTCCTTTTTAACGAAATCATTAAGCAACTAGCTGCTGGCAACACGCTCACCACTGTTGTTGGCTTCACTGCGAAGGTTGCGAAGATGTCGAAGATAGCACTTGTTTTGGGTGTGCCACCTACGACATCGACGCGTCATCTTCACGAAGGTTGCAGCTCAGATTCCGAAGCTATCACCTCAGAAACATTGCTATCTTCGCACCCTTCGGCATCTTCGACAGGCTGGCCATAGACATCAAGGGTGGGCAGGCTCCATTCCCATCCCCCATCCATGCCCAGCTTCTTACGCTTCACTTGTAGTGCCCTCGCAGCGCGTTGAATGCTGGCCTTGCTGTATCCAGCCCCCTCCGCCTCATCCATGATTTCCGTCATCATGATGGATTTGCCCGTCAGGAAGTCAGATAGGAAGCCTTTGGCACCATTGATGGCGGTGGGCTTAACTTCAGGCTGCGGGTGAAGGATAGCGTGGGCATTCACGGTGCCCGCCTGCCAATTGATGCGCGAGGTATCAATGCCACCTTCAAGCGTTACCGATTCTATCATAAAGCTAAAACCATCCTTGTCATTGCCCACGTTGTTTTTAATGGGAAGGAAATAAAGAAGCTCGGGCTGCTTTTCATCCTTCATCACTACATAACCCGCACGCGCTGCGGCTATCAGGCCAATGCTACCCATAACCCGTGCAAGCACATCCTGCCCCGTGGATTTGTTAAGGTGGGTTATAAGCAACAATGCGACATCATGCCTGGCCACCATTGCCGATAAGGGTGCCAACACGCCCCGCATATCTGCATTATTATGGCTATCCGTTTCACCCATATAGGCGGTGATGGGGTCAATAATCACCAGCCGCACATTGCCAATCTGCCCGAGTGCCATGCCCAGCCGCTCGACATCCCGCGATAAATCGAAGGAGCGTTCACTATCGCGCCCATCCTCTGTTTTGGTGCGTATGGCCTCAATGATATGGCATTTGCTTACATCTGCACCCGCCGCAATCAGTCGCGGCTTAATCGTATCGGCGGCATCATCCTCGGCAGATAGAAATACCACATGGCCTTGCGTGCAATTTGGTAATCCATCTTCTGGCCACATCAATCCCCGCGACACAGTGGCCGCAAGATTCGCAGTGAGTTGGCTTTTGCCAAGTCCAGGATTTCCAGCAATCACCGTCGGCTTACCGCAGGCTATGCGCTTTTCCCATAGCCAGTTGATTGGTTTCATTTCGACATCACTCATACAGATAATCCTCATTTCGTTATCGGGTGGGGTTGGTTGATGTTTGGTTAAGGCCAGTACGTCGGCAATGGTGGCGGTGGGGTTGGCCGCAAGCCATTCGACACAATCCTCGCCATCACCCAGCCCAAGTTCGCCAGCCGCAATGCAATCCACAATACAGCCAAGGGCTTCGAGTGTGCTGGTGACTGTGGCGGCATATTTCAGGCCGCTTACGTCATTATCAGGCCATAGGGTGACGCTTCGCCCTTCCAGCGGTAGCCAATCGGCTTTATCTGCGCTGGTGGCACTGCCACTGGTGAGGGCAATATGCTCGGCCTGCACCCCCCAACGCACAAACGCTGCATTCAGGGCATCGGCACATTTCTCACCTTCGACAATCCACGCGCACGCGCGCGCACTTGGGTTCAAAAGATGCAAGCCATAGAGAGGCTTTAGGCCGTGCTTGATGTCGTGGGGTTCCCCAACTTCCAGCACATCGCCAGCCGCACGATAAATCGGCCTGATTTGCTTCCCCTTGCTGGAGTGCTCTAGCCGCACCCGCCAATAAAGCGTATCCCCTTCCAGTGAGGTGTAGGTATATATGGCGGCGAGGTAATACCTTTCCCCCAATAATCTAGAAATTACAGGGATATGACTCACATCATCCATACTAACCATGATGCACCCCCAGCACTTTGAGGGCTTGCATAAAGCCTGCACCTGTGACGGCGCGATAAAAGGCTATCACATCGCCACCCTTAGCGCCGCAAGTGAAGCAGCGATAATGCCCATCCTTTGCATCCATCATCAAGCTGGGGTTACGTTCCTCGCCACCTTTATGGAAGGGGCAAAAAACCTCTAAACGCCCAGCCGTTCGCTGGTAGCGAATGCCCAGCGCATCAAGCACGATAGGCGGTGCCATTAGCACCGATTTATCAAGTTTCGATTGTGGCTTGTGTGCTTTCTTGCTAATGTAAACTTGTCTACTTTGGAAAGCCGTTGGTGTCGCAGCCACGGCTTTTTCATTGGTGGGGTTTTCCATTATGCCCCCCGCTGATTTTGGGTTTCAACCCATGCAAAAAATGCGGCTTCATCTATCAGCACGCGCTTGCCAATGCGCTTGATGCAGGATGCAAAGCCATTTTTATCGGCATTAAACACCAGATAACGTAACCCAGCGATATTGGGATACATATGGTGCTCAGGCCATTGGGTGAGTGGGATTAGTTTCGCAGTCATAGATACTCCTCTTGGTTAAGCGGCAACACTGTGTGCCGATAAGAGGGAGTATGCTGAGTAAAAAAAATCGACGCATCGTGCGAAGCTGTGAGGATAAACCTACGAAGGGTTCGCAGGTTTTACTTTTTTCTTATTACCGCCTTTTTGGGATTCAGGGGAGCGAACAAAGGTAGCCATCATTTTAGCTTTGTTGTTTGGCCCCGTTTCTCCCATTTTCTCTAATCTAGCTTCAAACCACGGTATTAGCTTTTTGGTCACAACTTGGTTTTCTCCCGTGATTTTGAAATGCTCTATGGCTTCCAGCATAAGCTGAATAAAGGCTGTG
This sequence comes from Alphaproteobacteria bacterium, assembly GCA_035911175.1. Taxonomy (GTDB): domain Bacteria; phylum Pseudomonadota; class Alphaproteobacteria; order Rickettsiales; family UBA3002; genus QFOX01. Next base: position 127,863 of record JAMHWA010000072.1, on the reverse strand, counting down.
CTATATGATTCAGGTGATTCTTTTTTTAACCATAGAGATTCTGTTTTTTCTTCGTGCGGATATAAGCGCATTAAGTCATCAACAGGAATAGCAAGACTTCGATAACCCCAAGATGCAATTATTCTACCTTCATCTCTTTCATCTACAAATAGCCCATTACCATCCCATTCTATTCCAGCAAGTGACCAGCATCCCTTGTTAATTGGTTGTTGATTGAGTTCTTCAATAGTCGCAAGCCTTCTGTCATATTCCGTTTCATCAAATATGCCGCATTGCGTACCTGATGCTATCAAGCTCCCACTCATAAGTGCAAAACAGAGTTCTTCTTTTGCAATTTCATATTGGTGGGTCATTATGCTTTCGGAATAACGCCAAGTTAGCTCATTAAATGGTGGAGCAAGGGGTGGAATTTTTGCAGAAATCCATATGGCCGCTTCATGGAGCGTCGCTGTTTCTGCTAAGGGCATAGTTTTATTATTCCACACAACAGTTCTCATTTCCCAAAAATCCTTTCATTCATGCTGGCCACCACTTTGCTCGTATGGGCTTCGCTCAAATGCGCGTAGCGTTTCACCATTGCGAGGGTTTTGTGGCCGAGGACTTCTGCAATTTCGGATAGGCTTGCGCCGTTCATGGCGAGGTAGCTGGCGGCGCTGTGGCGCAAGTCATGGAAGCGAAAATCCTTGATGCCAGTGTCGATGATAAGTTGCTGGAAAGGCTTATCCACCAACATGGGTTTATCAATCGTGCGTGCGCGAAACACATAATGGCTTTGCGACGTTTTTTTGTGCGCTTTCATTAGCTCAAGTGCATGGCCAGCAAGAGGCACGGTGCGGCGCTCACCATTTTTGGTTTCGTGAAATGTCATCAATCCGCGCTTGAGGTCGATGTCATCCCATGTGAGGGCAAGCAATTCGCCTTTGCGTGCGCCCGTGGAAAGGGCAAGGACGATGATAAGATAGAGCGAAGCGTCGGGTGAGGCTTTTGCCGCCTCCAGCAACGTGGTGCGCTCCGTATCGCTCAAATAGCGGACACGGCCACGCGGTTCGCGCAGCTTGGCAATTTTTCGCATCGGGTTATCATCCACCCAGCCCCATTCACGCATTCCGATATTGAGGGCATGACTTAATACCGCCATGTAGCGATTGACGGTGGCAGGTTGGATGCGTTTGCCGTTTGTGATTTTCTGCTCAAGCCTTCCACGCGCTTCAATGATGCGGGCAGGGGTGAGGTCGAAAAGCAGATAAGCGCCAAGCTCAGCTTCTATCCAATCGAGAAGGCGCTCTTGCTCCTTCACCACACGGGGCTGGTTTGATTTGCGGGCAAGGTGCTCGCTGCGATAACGCTGCACTAGCTCCTTCAATGTGTGGCGTTTGGATTCCGAGGTTTTGAAATAAAGCCCTTTGCGAATGTCGCTTTCGGTTTGTTGTGCCCATTGCTTGGCATCGGTTAAGCGGGTAAAGGTTGCGGATTCGACGGGGTGCCCACGCAAGCGCACCTTCACTCGGTAGGTGGTGCCTTTATCACTCGTGCGTTTTTCTATTGTGGCCATATGTGCCAACACGCTACAAAAACTATCCGCAAATAGCAACACCTGTTATATAAACTGGTATTATTTATTGTAAACCTTTGTTATTTAATAACTAAAAAATTAAAACCTTTATTTTGGGACAATTCAGGGACAGTAAGCGGCTTTGCGTGCCGATAAACTCCAATTATTCGAATGAATGATTTGTGGGTATTTGATGCCACTTGTTGTCCCAAAGTGTCCCACAAGTGTCCCAAAGTGGATTTTTAGGGGAGGGGAAATAGGCCAAGTTTGGCTCGTAACCTATTGAATTTGTGGCGGACAGGGAGGGATTCGAACCCTCGATAGAGTTGCCCCTATGCCAGTTTTCGAGACTGGTACCTTCAACCACTCGGTCACCTGTCCGCACTACCAGCGAGGGGAGTGGCTCCCTCGCGGATTATTATCTCATGCGCCTACAGCTGGCACTTAAGTCATCTGCGGGCACGAGGGGCGGGATATAGCAAGGTTTTTTGTGCGGGTCGAGTAGAATATTGAGTTCTTGGGGGCATAAAAAAAGGGAGGCAAAGCCTCCCTTTTTCAATCTATTCATGGAGCTATTCAGCTGATGAGCCCGCCGCGCGGTGCTCCTTCAGTGCTTCGCGAACATCCTCACGGTGCTCACGAATGTCTTCGCGGCGCTCGCGCTTGTCTTCATGCAATTCCTTGCGGTCTTCGCGGCGCTCCTGTTTGCTTTCGTGCAAGGCTTTGCGTTCATCGCTCACATCGCCGCCTGCTTTGCGCTCTTGGCGTAAATCACGACGATCCTGATGCACTTCGCGATTATCGCGGTGAATCTCGCGGTGGTCATGACGAATTTCGTGGCGATCTTGGCGAATTTCAGCGCGGGCAGGGCGCCCATCATTAGCGAGTGCTGGAGTGGCAAGAAGTGCGGTGGCGGTCAATGCAAGTGCAAGTAATTTCATGTAACATCTCTTATTGTTAAGGTGAAATGGTGCTGCAATATACCGCAAGTATGCGATCTTTTCCAGTGCTATAAAAAGCTAAAATTTTATATATAGCCTAAATGGCTTAACAAGATATGGCTGCCAATTGCAATGAGGCACGCGCCGCCCAATGCTTCAGCCCAACGCCCGTATTTGCAGCCAATGGCATGGCCAAGCATGATGCCAATCGTTGCCATGAGCGTGGTTGCCGCGCCAATTGCTGCTGCTGTAAGCCAGATGTTGACGGACAAAAAAGCGAGCGATACTCCAACGGCCAGCGCATCGATGCTTGTGCCAATTGCCGTAATCACCAGCAGTCCAAGCCCATGACGGGCAGGCTTAATGGTATCTTCTTCGTGATGCACTGCCTCATACAGTAGCTTTCCCCCAACGACTGCTAGTATGATGAATGCAATCCAATGGTCGAATTGTGCGATATAGTGGCTGGCCGCCAGACCCGCACACCAACCCAAAATAGGTGTAATAGCCTCCACCACACCGAATACAAGCCCAGTACGAAATGCATCTCGCAGACGAGGCTTTTGAGTGCACGCGCCCTTGCTCAATGCGACGGCAAAAGCGTCGGCAGACATGCTGAAGGCAAGAATGGAGGTTGAAATGGCGCTCATGCTTAACTGCGCCAACGCAACGTGCGCTCTTTGAGAGGGTTTTCGAATGCCCGATCATCGGCACGTGCGGCGAGGGATTCCTTTTTCAAGCGATAGTACCATAGCGCTTGCGTATCCGCATCGGCGATAAGCATCAGCGGCGCATGGTTGGTGCGCAGACCTTCCTGTTGCTTCTCGACCGCCACTAAATCCTGCTTAATGAATGCCCGCCCGAAGATTTTGAGGATGGGAAAAAGCGCCTTAACAAGTGGCATGCTCGTATAGGCAAATTGGTGCAGCACCGTGTTGCTTGCATCGATTGGCGTCAAGGCGGTGAGCAGCAGCACATGATGCCGACCGATGGTGATATGCTCGCGTCGCAAGCCGGCGAGCTGGAATTGAATTTCAGTGGTTCGGTCGCCGCCGAGGATTTTATAAGCGCGCGAATTGGTAGAGGGCTTGTGGCTCACCATGGCAAACCCATGGGGGCGAGGTGCGAACTGCTTGGATTTGGCGTGGATCGATTTGGATGAGCGCCACCACCACGACTGATGTACAAACGGCCCATGGGCAGGGTCCATGAGGCCAATCACCGCATGATCGATATGGCATGGCAGGGTGACGGAGGTGACATGGGTGAAGCCGCGCGGCATGCCAACAGGCATGGCAGGGGGTGGTGAGGGTGGTGTCACCCCAGCTTCGGGGTACACCCAAATCAAACCATCTTGCTCAACACAGGCAAAATTGCCCGTCTTGATTTTGCGGACATCCATTGGATCATCTTCGAGCAGCGATGGAATTTTGGTGCAAGTGCCAGCCATATCGAAACGCCAGCCATGGTAGCAGCACTCTACCTCGCACCCATTGAACCGGCCGTGGCGCAGGGGAATGCCACGATGGGGACAAAAATCCTTAAGTGCGCTCACAGCGCCAGCCTTGTCGCGTAGCAGCAATACCTGCTGGCCAAGCAAAGTGACAGGCTGCATCGCCCCACGGGCGAGTGAGCCGCTTGACGCGGCGACATACCAAAAATTCGAGAGGAGTTCGGTGTTGGTTTGCATGGCGAGAGGATTATCGCCCATGCGCTACGCTGTCGAGCAATTTTACTTAGTGGCTAGGCGCTAACTGCTGAGATTGCTTTGCAATCGTAGCTTCGTGACTTATATTGCTTACTTGCACAGAGGGCTGCTCTGCAAGGGTGGCGAGGGGCGTGTTAGAAGCGCTGGCAGCTTCGTCACGGTCATTGGTGCGCGCAGACTCAGCATGGTGGCGCTGCTCGATGCGTTCGTCGCGTTTTTTGGCAAAAATTTTCGAAGAGACATAGAACAGAGCTGTCAGAGTTGCGCTCAGCGTGCCAAGACCGAATAAATTTTTAAGGAGCCCCTTCTGAGCTAATGACGCTTCAGGCGTAATTTTGCGTACATTCGTCAGTTGCTTATTCGCCCATTCTGCGACGCTATCGCTCACATGCTCCAAGCTGGCATGATTCTCAAAACGTGTTCCTCTGAGAAGTTTCGCGCTGAATCCATCTTTCCAGTTGATGGTCGCGTCTACCGCATACGCCGCCGCAACGGTGAGTGCGCGCCCTTTGCCCAACGATCCCCATGTCTGGTTGGGTGCATTGTCCATCTCTTCATGTTTTTTGACAATATCTTGATCGGTCTTTGCTCTATTGCCATAGATAATGTTATCGGCAAAGCGTACAAGGCGACCTTTGTTATCTTCCAGTTTTTTAATAAACGGAACCATGACGAAACCGCCGAGGATAGCAAAGCTGATATAATTAAAGCGCTTTTGAAGGTAGGGCAGTTCTCCTTTTACGCCGCGGCCTTCAAAAAATTTCTGCCCTGCGCGAATGGCTCTGCCCATGAGATTGGGTTTTTCTGCTTGCTCAACAATCGCGGTGGCTGTCAGCTCATTTCCAACAAGCGCGAACCCGCCATAGGTCGTGACATCAAACAACCGCTCGCCCCAAGTTTTATTACGCTTGGTTGGCTCGAGCTGAATGGAAGACTGTAGTTGTTGGGGGGTTGAAGTAACCGCCTGCACCTTTCCGCTCGCGACGCTATCAGCGTGCGCCACCATTGCGCTGTCTTGCGCATTTGCCGCCTGGTTTGGCATGGTGGTTGCTTCAATCATTAGTGGCGTTTTCTCCTAACCCTGCGCCAGTTGTCGCATATCATTGGCGACAATGGTGTTATGTTGGCTGATATGACTAACCTTCGGGCTGGGCGTTGTCAGAGACGGCGCTTGGTTCAATGCTGCGGGCTCGCTACGCGTCGCGTCATCCAACGGAATCGAATCAGCATAGCGGTTGGCAGGCACTTTTACCTTTTCCCCATCGAAGGTTGGTGAATTAGTGGCAACTTTAGGCTTGTTCGACATGCCTGGTACGTGGCTCAGCAGTTTTAAAAGTGGCCGTATTGTACCAGCAGATACGGCGGTATACATCGTATCCATCGCGATGTATTTTGAAAGATCCTGAGCCGCTTGGTCATACGCACCCGTTTTGCCATTTTTAATTTGTTTGTTAGACCATGAAAGCCCCCATTTTTGGGCTTTTGCATTTAAGCTCTGTTTTACAGATTCAGGTAAAGAGTTGCCTAGACCAACCCCCACTGTTTCAGCAGCAGGATTAATGCCGTTGAATTTTTTCAACGAGGAAAGCTTCGCTTTTTCCCCGACCCAGTTAATCGTGTTACTTTCGCTACCAATAAGTTTTGCACTGAGTTGAACAGCGCCTACGGTACCCATGCGCGCGACAACAGCGCCTAATAAGCTTGGCTGCTCTTCAGCACGGATAGCTTGGTGGCGTGCCTTGAGCGATGGGTCTTCCATGGCATCTTCGCCGTAGCGACGCTTATTAAACCATTCAACAATCATCGGCTTTACTTTTGCACCAAGCCAGACACTGGGAATCATCACAACGAAACCTGGGACAAGCAAGGTAAGCGACTCGGCCATGGCAAAACCGCGTTTACCAACAAACTCCATACCGTTTTCCATACCGTGCTTAGCAATTTGTCGCTCTTTATAGCCGTTCATGAGCCAGTGTTTTGAAATCCAATCACCCAATCGTTCCTGCAGCACGCGTGGCTTTGCCTTGTCGAAGCCAAGAATTTTTATTTCCTTATTGCTGTTGCTAGCCCACTGTGAAAAGCCAGCTGAGGCGAGCAGGTTTGTCCAGTAATTTAGACCCCAGTCAAAAATTTGCGTGTACTTACGCTCGCCATACGTCTTCTCGTTCGCAAGTGGCGAGATGACGGTCTTCTCAGCTTCTTTTTTCTGTTCGGTGCGGTTCATCAATTCTCGTAACATGGGCGTGAATAGGCTTTCCCATGCTTTTAATGTACCACAAGGAGCTAGCGGATTATGTGAAGGTTTTGTGACAATTGAATGGCTTGACGCGCCTTAAAGTGAATCAAACTGCAGGCTCAATCGCGTCTAAAACCAGTGATTTACCGCAAGATAGCGCCAATTTTCATGGCGCTGGTGAGGATGGCCTTGCTCACAGCCTCAATTTCAGCCTCGGTCAGGGTGCGATCATCCGCTTGCAAGCTTACGGTTAGGGCAATGGATTTCTTGCCATCCGCCACGCCTTTACCTTGGTAAACATCGAAAATGGTCACGTCACGTAGCAGAGCTTTTTCTGCTGACTGTACGGCGCGAATCAGCTCTGCACCTGCAACTTTTTCGTCCATCACAAAGGCAAAATCGCGCGTGACAGATTGGAAATCAGATGTGCTGAGTGCTTTACGTTTACTGCTTTTAGCAGTGGGCAGGTTATCCAGATACACCTCGAACGCCAGCACAGGGAAATCAATGCCAAGCGCTTTGAGTGTTGCAGGGTGCAGCTCACCAAATACGGCGAGCGTATTCTTCGGTCCAAGCTGAACCGCGCCACTGCGCCCAGGGTGATACCATGCGGGCACATTTCTACTGATTTGTGATTTATTGGTGTCGAATCCTGCTGCTTCAAGCGTCGCAAATACATCCGCCTTCACATCGAACACATCCGCCTTGGGCGAGCCAGCCCAATGTGTACCATGGCGAAGCCCAGCGCGCCCACCAACGGCTAGTGTACGCTGGCCAGTGGGAGTTACATCCACAAAGGTTGCGCCCACCTCGAACAATGCAGCGTCACTCAAACCGCGTGCAGCATTGGCCTTCAGCGCATCCAGCAAATGCGGTAGAATATTGGGGCGCATCACCGAAAGTTCTGCACTGATAGGGTTAAGCAAATGCAGGGCCTCGGCTTGACCACCAAAAGCAGCCGCTTGCGCTTCCGAGCAGAAGCCCCAGCTGTAGGTTTCGTGCATGCCGCGGCCAGCAAGCGCACGGCGCACAAGGCTGCTGCGTGCCTGCGTGCTATCAAGTGCAGGGCGGCTTATATGAGCTGGCTTCGGAAGCGGGGAGAGGGGGATTTCGTCATAGCCCACAATGCGCAGCACTTCCTCAGCCAGATCGGCCAGTTGGCTGCAATCGTGCCGCCATGTAGGCGCAATCATGCTACTACCCTTATCAGCAAATCCCAGCGCAGCGAGAATCTCGCGTTGGCGTTTTTCTGCTACTTCAAGACCAATCAGTGCGTTGACTGATGCGGCACTGTAGGGAATTTCAATTGTACGCTGTGGGATAGCACCCACCAAAACGCGTTCACTGGCTGTGCCGCCGCAAAGTTCAATGATTAGATCGGTCGCACGCGTATCAGCGATTTCAAGAAAGCCAGCATCAACGCCACGCTCGAAGCGCGAACGCGCATCTGAATCAATCTGTAACGCGCGGCCTGTTTTGGCGATACGCTCTGGCGCAAACAGTGCGCATTCGAGCAAGATATCGGTGGTGTTTTCGTCCACAGCCGTAGAGTTTCCACCCATGATGCCGCCGATGCCAATCGCACCAGAATCATCCGCAATCGCGCAGTCACGGGTCGTCATGCGGTAGATTTTATCATTCAGCGCTAGTAATTCTTCGCCATCCTTCGCTGGACGAACAACGATATCTCCACGCAGCTTCTTAAGGTCATACACATGCAGCGGGCGGCCAAAGGCGAGCGTGAAGTAGTTGGTGATATCCACCAAGGCGCTGATCGGGCGCATGCCAGCGGCGGTCAGCGTGCTCTGCATCCATTCAGGCGAAGCGCCATTCTTCACGCCACGAATGACACGTCCACTGAAGGCAGAGCAGCCTTCAGTATCCTCAATTTTGATTGGGTGAGTGGGCGAATCGCTCGTTTTAATTTCAGGCACGCAAAGCGGTTTCAGTTTACCTAACCCAGCCGCTGCAAGGTCGCGCGCGATGCCATAAACACCCATGCAATCACCACGGTTAGCGGTGATGTTGAGGTCGAGCACAGGATCGCCCAAGCCCATCACATCCACAATGCTATCGCCGATGGTTGCATCGAGCGGCAGTTCGATAATCCCCGCATGGTCTTCGCCCAAGCCTAGCTCGCGCGCGCTGCACATCATGCCTTGGCTTTCCACTCCGCGCACGGCGGCTTTTTTAATTTCCATTTGGTTGGTGGGGATGATGGTGCCGATATTGGCCAGCGCGACTTTAATGCCCGCGCGTGCATTGGGCGCACCACAGACAATTTGCAGCTCGCCTTGCGCCGCACGCACTTTGCACACTTGCAATTTATCGGCCTGCGGGTGCTTTTCAGCATGCAGAATTTCGGCCACCACAAACTGTTTTAGCTCGGCGGATTTATCTTCAATGGCATCGACTTCTAGCCCAATGGCGGTGGCCTTCGCGGCGATTTCATCGAGCGAGGCATCTGTAATCAGGAAGCGTTTGAGCAGAGAGAGGGGGAACTTCATGCGGCAACCCCTTTTACCAAGCTCGGTATATCGAGTGCATTGAAGCCATAATGCTTCGCCCAGCGCAGGTCGCCTGCGAACATGGTGCGCAAATCTGGGATGTTATATTTCAGCATCGCAAGGCGCTCGATGCCACAACCGAAGGCAAAGCCTTGCCATTCTGCGGGGTCTAGCCCACAGTTTTTCAACACATTCGGGTGCACCATGCCGCAGCCAGCGACTTCGAGCCAATCGTTGCCTTCACCAATCACCAGTGCATCCTTGCCGCGTTTGCAGCCAATATCGACCTCGGCCGATGGCTCGGTGAATGGGAAAAAGCTAGCGCGGAAGCGCATGGGGAGTTTTTCGAGGCCAAAGAAAGCGGCCAGCGCATCGTGAAGAATGCCCTTCAGATGCCCCATGTTGACGTTTTTCTCGATCACCAGTCCTTCGATTTGGTGGAACATGGGCGTGTGGGTCATGTCCGAGTCGGAGCGATAGGTTGTCCCCGGCGCAATGATGCGAATGGGTGGCTTGCCGTTCAGCATAGTGCGCACTTGCACAGGGCTGGTGTGTGTGCGCAGCACAGGGAATGGCTCAGCACCGTTACCCTTTAAATAGAACGTGTCGTGCATCTGCCGCGCGGGGTGGCTTTCAGGGATATTGAGCGCGCTGAAATTGTGGAAGTCGTCCTCAATCTCGGGGCCCTCGGCCACGCTGAATCCAAAGTCCGCGAAGATAGCTGTCAGTTCTTCCGTCACTTGCGTGATGGGGTGGATGGAGCCGCGAAGCGCTGGGGTGGCGGGCAGGGTGACATCCGTAAATTCGTTCGCAAGACGAGCGTTCAGCTCGGCCACTTCCAGCTCTGCCTTGCGCGCATCAATCGCGGCGTTGAGGGCAGTGGTGGCAGCGGTGCGATCAGCCCCAATCACTTTTTTCTGTTCCGGTGATGCATCACGAATGGTTTGGAAATAGGGGTGCGCAGCAAGGAGGCCGCTTTTGCCGAGATACTGGACTTTTACATCCTGCAGCGCGGCACTGTTCGTGGCTGCAGTTACGGCCTCAAGCCCTTGCGATACAAGGGTTTGGATTTCTGAATTGGTGATGCTGTGTTCGGTCATGGGGCTGAACTAATAAAGGCTCTCGCGCGCGTTGCAATAAAAAAGGGCGACCAGATGGCCGCCCCTTTCATTTTTTTGTCTGCTAGTGCTTACGCCTTAGCAGTAGCCTTTGGCTTTGCACCGGCTTTGGCTTTAGCAGCCAATTCCTTGAACAAACCAGCATCTTGCACAGCGATATCAGCCAATGCTTTGCGGTCAAGCGTGATGCCAGCAAGGTTCAAACCATGCATGAACTCGCTGTAGACCATGCCGTGCTCGCGCGCAGCGGCGTTGATGCGCTGAATCCACAACGCGCGGAAGGTGCGCTTTTTGTTGCGGCGGTCGCGGTAAGCATATTGCAAACCGTGCTCAACGCGCTCGATAGCAACGCGGTAGCAGGTGGATGCACGGCCGCGATAGCCTTTTGCCATCTCGAGAATTTTACGGTGACGTGCGCGTTTGGTAACTGAACGTTTAACATGTGCCATGTGGGTGCTCCTTAACCGTTGGGGAGGAATGATTTGCGGATAAACGTAGCATCACACTCGTTGAGAACGGTGGTGCCGCGTGCAGAGCGAATCATACGTTGTGAACGCTTGCGCATCCCGTGGCGTTTGCCCGACTGGCCAGCAATAACCTTGCCCGTCGCGCTGAGCTTAAAGCGCTTCTTAGCGCCGCTCTTGGTCTTCATCTTTGGCATATTTAACCCCTATGTTTCAATAATTTACAACGGGTGCCATGGCAATGCCATACCGCCAGGCTCCCAACAACCTCAATTTCTCGAGGGACGCGGCTTATAGCGCGGGTGCGTGGGGATTGCAAGTGGCTTGTTTCGTTAAATGTTGCCTATTTGCCACCCCAGTTCCCCTTGCAAGGGGGTGGCAATGTCCTATATAATCACTCAGGTATTGGGCGAAGATCCAATATTCGCAAACTTTATACGGAGGAATACAATGAGTGCATGGGATCGCCAACCTGAGGTTACTGGCCTAGGCCAGTCGGCCGCATCGGTGGATCAAGGCCTGCGCAGCTACATGCTGAAGGTCTATAACTATATGGCGTCGGGCGTGTTGCTGACGGGCTTAATTGCCTATTTCGCTGGCAACTCGGAAGCATTCTTGAGCATGGTTATTGGCCAAGGCGCGGATGGCCGCATTGGCATGACCCCGCTGGGCTGGATCATAGCTCTTGCACCTATCGGAATGGCATTTTTCATGATGTTCCGCATCAACAAAATGAGCACCAATGCGGTTCAGGCAACCTTCTGGGCCTATGCCGCACTGATGGGGCTCAGCCTGTTTAGCATTTTCCTTGTCTACACGGGGGCGAGCATCCTTAAAGTGTTCTTCATCACTGCGGGTACGTTTGGCTTGCTGAGCATGTATGGCTACACCACCAAAAAAGACCTTACGAGCTGGGGCACCTTCCTCAGCGTGGGTGTGATTGCGGTGTTAGTCGTATCCCTTGCTAACGTGTTCTTCTTCAAGTCGAGCGGCTTGGATTTGGTGATGTCCTATGTTGGGGTATTCCTAGCTTTGGGTCTCACTGCTTATGACACGCAGAAAGTGAAAGAAGTCTACTACACCACTCGTGGTGGGGTCGATGCGGTGAAGCGCGCAAGCATTCTAGGTGCATTGAGCCTCTATTTCGACTTCATCTACCTGTTCATTAACCTATTACGTATCATGGGTGAGCGTCGCTAGTTCATCCCTGAACATTAAAACGGGAAAGGGAGGCCTCGTGCCTCCCTTTTTTTGTGAGGCGGGCATCAAGAACACTTGATATTTGCTGTGAGTTTCCCTACATTATATCTATTAATAGAGTTTGGCAGCATTTAAGCCAATCCGGTGTGTGAGCTAGAAAACTTCATTTCTCACCCTTCTTAGCGAAGGTAACCGTGCCTCTATGACTAGTATTAGCCCAGTTTTATCGTTCGTTGTTTCGCCGTCGCAGGTTGATCGCGCGGGTGCGGCTGAACGTCAGGCTGAGGATGCGCTAGCAACACAGCTGAGGCAGGTAGCCGAGCAGGGCAAGCTGGCGGTTGGCAGCACTATCACAGCGCGTTACCAATATAAAATTGGCCCCAACGGCGCGCTGATACCTCAAGAAACCCAAATCACCACCACGGTGGATGATGCGCTTCAAAGCAATAGCGGCAAGCGTAACCGACAAGCCTTCCGCGACGCACTGGATGATCGCCGTCCGAGCTTTGCCGATTTAGCAAAACCGAAGGCCGACTTATCGCCCACAGATGAAACCGAGATATTTGCTGGGGTTGCCGATGAATTAGCTTCGGCTGCCAACCAATTGCGTGCAACGCTGGCAGCGCTTGTGAACCAGACCGCCGCGTCCGATAATGTTGTTGAAGCGAAGGCTGAAGTGCTTGATGAAAGCGGTGAGGCAGTGAATGCGACGCTGCTTGCGCCAAATGGCGAGCCGATTCGCGTGCGTAACGAAGCATTGCTGGGTAACTACGCCGCCCGCGCCCAATTCGCAGTAGCAGGGCTTTATGCGCGCAACAGCGACACAGTTTACAGCGTTCAGCCCGTTACGCAGCTAGCTGCATAATTTCTCGTTGATTCCCCATGCATTTGCGCTACACCATCCACCTTCACGAAAGGTGAGTTATGGCAGGTAATTGGATAGGCATGGCGACGCTGTATAAGCGCGAGACGTGGCGCTTTTTAAAGGTGTGGAACCAGACCCTCATCGCGCCGATGATTACGACCACCATATTTCTGGCCATTTTTGCGCTGGCGCTCGGCGGTGAAACCCGCATCATCCATGGCATGCATTTTGTCGATTTCATTGCTCCTGGCCTCATCATGATGGCGATGGTGCAAAATGCGTTTGCCAACACCAGCAGCAGCTTCATGATCGCCAAGTTGCAGGGCGTAATTATCGACTGGTTAATGCCGCCATTTTCCGCCACCGAGCTTACGCTCGGCATGATGCTTGGCGGTGTCACCCGCGGGCTAATGGTGGGCTGCACCGTGGCGCTGGCCATGAGCTTTTTTGTACCCCTGCACCTGCATTCCATTCCTCATTTACTCTATTTTTCAGTGATGAGCACCATGATGCTCTCGCTGCTAGGCATCATCACAGGGATTTTTGGCAACACGCCCGACCAAGTGGCGATGGTGACGAATTTCATCATCACGCCGCTATCGTTCCTCTCGGGTACGTTCTATTCCGTTCAGGATTTGCCACCATTCTTTCTGCATATCAGCCACGCAAATCCTTTCTTCTATATGATTGATGGCTTCCGCTTCTCGATGATTGGTGCATCGGACACAAGCCCCATGCTGGGCATGGTGGTGTTGGCGATTTCTAACATTGTGCTATTTGGGGTTGCTCACCGCATGTTCGCGAAAGGCTGGAGGTTGAAGTCGTAATGACCATCACCCCCTACCTTCCTATCTATCGCCGCAATGGCGTGCGCGTAGTTCGCGGCGAGGGGGTGCACTTAATTGCTGATGATGGTAAACGCTATCTCGACTTTGCGGCGGGCATTGCCACTAACGCCTTTGGCCACAGCCATCCGCATTTGGTGGAAGCGCTGACACGTCAAGGCGCGAACCTGTGGCACTGCTCCAACCAATTCATCACCCCACAGCTTGAGGAATTTTCCAAGCGCTTGGTGGATGTCACATTTGCAGATTCAGTATTCTTCTGTTCCAGCGGCACCGAGGCGGTGGAGGCAGGCATCAAATTCATGCGCCGTTACCACTATGAAACGGGGCAGCCTTATCGCCACCGCATCATAACCTTCGAAGGTGGTTTTCATGGTCGCACCTATGGTGGCATTTCGGCAGGTGGAAACGATTATGCCCGTGCAGGCTTTGGCCAAATGCTGACAGGCTTCGACCGTGTGCCACTGAACGATATGGAAGCAGTGCTGCGCCATGTTGGAAAAAACACCGCAGGCATTCTCATCGAACCCGTACAGGGTGAGGGGGGAATCCACGTCGCTTCCATCGAATTTTTGAAGCAGCTTCGTGCGCTATGCGATGAACACGGCATTCTACTGATGTGCGATGAGGTGCAATGTGGCTATGGCCGCACGGGCAGCATGTGGGGGCATCAGCGCGCAGCCATCACTCCTGATATTGTTTCCTCGGCGAAGGGTATTGGCGGCGGCTTCCCGCTTGGCGCAACGCTAGTGACTGAGCGTGTGGGTGCTGTACTACCCGCTGGGTGCCATGGCGGAACCTATAACAACAACCCGCTCGCCATGGCGGTGGGCAATGCAGCGCTAGATTTATTGCTAGCAGATGGCATGCTCGCTCATGTACAGGCGATGGGCGAACTATTAATTGATGGCCTCAAAAAAATTCAATCAGCTCACCCAGATAAAGTTCGCAATGTGCGCGGGGTTGGTCTCATTCTTGGCCTCGAGCCTGTTGGCGATGCGCGAGAGATTGCAGCCAAACTGCTGGCGCGCGGGCTAGTCACATCGCCCACCGTTACCAATGTTATTCGCCTCGTACCGCCACTGATTATTGATGAAGATCATGTCGTGGAAGCCCTCAGCGCGATAGAGTCCATCTTAAAGGAGTAAGCTATGCCCCATTTTCTCGATCTGCGCGATGTTACTAGCGATGATATGATTGTAATGCTTGCCGAAGCAGGCCGACGCAAGCGCATCCGTGCGCAGGGCGATGAGCAGACGCTTGCAGGCAAATCGCTTGCGATGATTTTTGAAAAAAACTCCACCCGCACACGCGTATCGTTCGAAGTGGGCATGCGCGAAATGGGTGGCAACCCTGTGGTGCTACAGAAAGATGATTTGCAGCTTGGCCGAGGTGAAACCGTGGCCGATACCGCCCGCGTCCTCAGCCGCTATTGCCATGCCATGATGGTGCGTGCCTACCACCACAATACGTTGATGGAGCTGGCACAATATTCCTCCGTTCCCGTTATCAATGGCCTGACGGATTTGCTGCACCCCTGCCAAATTATGGCGGATGTGCTGACGATTGAGGAGAAGCTTGGCGGCATCGCAGGCAAAAAAGTGGCGTGGGTGGGCGATGGCAACAATATGGCCAACACGTGGATCACGGCGGCCGAGAAGCTGGACTTTGAGCTGGTGCTTGCGTGCCCAGCTAGTCTTCCGCCGGATGAAGAGTTTTTGGTGGGTGCCAAAAAAGCAGGCGCGAAGGTGCGTCTCACCACCAGCCCCGAAGAAGCAGTGACAGGCGCAGATGTGGTCAACACCGACACATGGGTCAGCATGGGCGATGATGATACACTGACGCGTAAGCAAGCGTTCAATGGCTTTCAAGTGAACGAGGCGTTGATGGCAAAAGCCTCCAAACACGCCATCTTCTTGCACTGCCTGCCTGCACACCGTGGCGAGGAAGTGAGCGATGCGGTGCTTGATGGCCCACAATCCGTTGTGTTCGATGAAGCGGAAAATCGTCTGCATGTGCAGAAGGCTATTCTGCTCTGGTGCATGGGCGAGATTTAGTTACTCGCTCGCCTTACTCTCCAGCTCCAACCAGCGCGCCTCAGCGGCCTCCAGCTTTTGCTGGATGCGCGTGAGATGGCGTAAGCTACGGTCAAATGTTTGTGGGTCACGCGTGTAGAGTTCGGGGTCGGCAAGTGCCGCTTTTAGTGGCTCCAGCTCGCGCTCCAACTTCGCGATTTCGTCGGGCAGTTTTCTTAGTTCGTGTTGCTCGGTGAAACTCAGCTTGCTTGAATCAGGTGTTGCAGCTGGCTTTTCGATGATTGGTTGCGCTGTGATTGCAGAAGGTTTTGCTGTTTTTGATTTCTTCCCAGCTTTTGCCTCTTTCTCGCGCAGATATTCGCTGTAGCCACCGATGTAAGAATCAATCTGCGATTCGCCCTCGAAGGCCAGCACTTCGGTCACCGTGCGATCCAGAAAATCACGGTCATGGCTGACGATGATGAGTGTACCCTGATAATTCGCTAGAATCTCTTGCAACATGTCGAGCGTATCCATGTCGAGGTCATTCGTTGGCTCATCAAGAATCATCAAATTGCCAGGGTTGATGAGGGTGCGCGCCAGCATCAGGCGGTTTTGCATGCCACCGCTGAGCGTGCCCACTTCGTCCTTCGCGCGCTTGGGGTCGAATAGAAAATCCTTGAGGTAGGCCGCTACATGCTTGTGTTTGCGGTCTTCGCCTTGGCCGATATAGACATAGTCACCATTGGGCGCGAGGGTGTGCCATAGTGTATCCTTAGGGTTCAGCGCGCTGCGGTGCTGATCGAAATAGGCAAGGTCGATTTTTTTGCTACGAAACACGAGGCCGCTATCAGGCTCCAATTCACCAATCAGCATTTTGAGGAAGGTGGATTTGCCCGAGCCATTGCGCCCTAAAATGCCGATGCGGTCGCCCTTTAAAATCCGCCGCGAAAAATTATCGAGGATGCGGATTTTTTTCCCCTCACGCTCGAAGGTTTTGGTCACGCCCTTAAACTCCGCGACAATTTTACTCGCTGGGGTGGGCTTCAGCGGGTCGATATCGATGGCTTGGATTTTGGAATTATACGCCGCTTTATCGGCCTGCAGTTTGGCGCGCAGGCGGTGCAGTTCGTTCATGCGCCGCATGTTGCGCTTGCGCCGCGCCGTGACACCGCCTTGTGTCCAATCCAGCTCTTGCTCTAGTTTTTTCTGCATGTTGGCCAGCGTCCGCGCTTCGGACTCGAGCACTTTTTCTGCCCACTCATCAAAATCGGCATAGCCCACGGGACAATTACGCACCGTGCCATGATCAATCCAGAATACGCGGTGCGTGAACGCGTTTAAGAAGGCTCTATCGTGGCTCACGCAAATAATGGCGCTGCGCGTGCGGGCGAGGAATTGCTCTAGCCACAGGGTTGCTTCAAGGTCGAGATGGTTCGTTGGCTCATCGAGTAGCAAAATATCGGGCTCATCCACCAAGGCCTGCGCGAGCGCGGCGCGGCGAAGTTGGCCGCCGCTGAGGTGCCCCATCGGCGCATCAGGGTCGAGCCCTAGTGGAGTGAGGACAATATCCGCACGGTGATTTAGTTCCTCGCTGCGTTTTTCAATCGGCATGCCGTGCATGACAAAATCACGCACCCGCTGATTTGGGTCAAAATCAATCTGCTGGGCGAGGTAGCCAATACGGCAATTGGGGAAAACAAAGCTCTTGCCCGAGTCGGTGTCAATCTCTTGCATAATTAGGCGCATCAGGGTGGTTTTTCCCGCACCGTTGCGCCCAACAAGGCAGATTTTGTCACCTTCACAGATATGAATATTCAATCCCGAAAACAGCAGGCGCGAGCCAACAGTCAGGTAAACATCTTCAAGAGCTAGGAGTACGCGCGCGGCCATAGGCAAGGGGCTTTAAAGCAGCCGCCAGCCAGATGCAATGCGCTATTTGCCCCGAATGAGGAAGAACCCTGTGGGGCGCTCAATCGGCTCGATATGGAATACGACCGGTTCAACCACATCGCTTCCCGCGTCCTTAAGGCTAATATTCACGGTTCCTGCAGTCGAAGTTTGAATGAAATTTTTGATAATATCGCAGTCATATTGCTCTAGACTACAGCTGCGCATCCATCCTTCAAGGGTACGATTAGTTTGCTCGAGATAGGCGGGAAAAACTGTCTGGAATGAACGGTTGTAAAATACAAGCTCGCCTGTACTTTTGACAATGCAGCAAAACTTCCAACCTGCACCCAGCGCGGATGAAAAAAGAGCGTTCATGAATTCGAGTGACTCTTTGTGTTTTTTTAGTTTCTCGAGATTTTTAATAATCAAGGTAACGCCCAAACCTATAGCCGCTGCCAATGCTAGCCCCATGGGGGACTGATAATACATAAGCAGAGCTACACCAAAAATCACCATGCAGGCGAGCAGGAACAAATGAAAGAAGAGCCCTATGCCCGTAAGCTTTCGGGTGCTAAAGCCCGAACTTCCAACCATTAAAATTGTGCCAAAATCACTAATGCGCGAATTGTTTTGGATGGCCATGATGATACCCATATAAAAATACAGTGAGCAATTTGGTAGCTACGGAATACGCCGGCAGCATACCTAAAATCCTACAATAATTAGGAAAAAAATAAAGCTGCTATTGCAAAATAATGCCGCAGCTATGCGCAAAGTAGGGCAAAGATGGGAATTTAAGCCACAAGTCGCAAATCCGAAGCCTTCGCTGCATCCGCCCCGTAACGAATATCGAGTCGGGCAAAAACCTCTACAAGTGCGTCGCGGAATTCTTGCATCATAGCTTCGCTGTGGAATGGAGTAGGGGTGACGCGCAGGCGTTCCGTACCTTTCCGAACGGTGGGGTAGTTGATCGGCTGAACATACATATTATATTCCTCAAGCAGAATGTCGCTAGCCTGCTTGCATTTAACAGCATCCCCAACCATCACGGGCACAATATGCGTATCATTCGCTAGTACAGGGATACCTGCGCGCGCGAGCATGTTTTTCATGGTCGCTGCATTCGCCTGATGAGCCGCACGCTCGGTAGCCGATTGCATAAGATGGCGAATGCTGGCCTCTGCACCTGCTGCAATGGCAGGAGGCTGCGTGGTGGTGAAAATGAAGCTTGGCGCACAGCTGCGAATCATGTCGATAATCACCGCACGGCTAGCAATGTAGCCACCAATCACGCCATAAGCCTTGGCAAGTGTACCTTGAATGATGTCAACCTCATGCATCAAGCCCTCGCGCTCGGCAATGCCAGCGCCGCGCGCGCCATACATGCCAACCGCATGCACTTCATCCAAATAGGTGATGGCATTGTATTGGCGAGCAAGAGCACATATTTCTTTGATTTTACCAACATCACCATCCATCGAATAAACCGATTCGAATGCGATAATTTTAGGGCGACGATAATCCGTTGCAGCCAGTAATTTGGCTAGGTGATCCATATCGTTATGGCGGAAGATTTTCTTCTCGGCATTGCTCTGGCGGATGCCATGAATCATGCTCGCATGGTTTTCCGAATCGCTGAAGATCACGCAATCAGGGAGCATGGCGCCAAGCGTGCTGAGTGCTGCTTCGTTCGCCACATAACCAGAGGTGAACACAAGGCCAGCCTCTTTCTCGTGAAGCTCGGCCACCGTCAATTCAAGCGATGTAATCTTGTTATGATTGCCAGAAATATTGCGTGTTCCGCCTGCACCTGCACCCATACCGTCAATGGCGGCTTTCATGGCGGTAGCAACTTTGGGATGCTGTCCCATGCCTAGGTAATCGTTCGCGCACCAAACAACCACATCACGACCTGTGCGGGTAGAGTGGGCGAGGGGGAATTTTCCAGCCAAACGCTCCAGTTCAGTAAATACACGGTAACGGCCTTCCGCGCGAATCTGGCTAATCGCGCTAGAAAAAATGGCATCGTAATTGGTGGGGGCTGAATTGGTCATAGATCCACTGTTTTTTGCGTTTTATTGAATCGCCCGCCGCGAGGCAAGCCTTTTCAAGGTATTACTGAATATTTATTGCCATTATTTGCTGGCGTGTTGATTTACATCAAGCGGGCACAAATAAGCGAGTTTCAGAAAATGCGCCAAGACACCCAAGGCCAAGAACTGGTGCGCGACGGCAAGCCATAGATTCACGCCCGAGAGCAGGGTCGCCACGCCGAGTACAAATTGCAGCCCAATAGCGATGGCAACAATGCGCAAACAATGGCGCAGTTCCGCATATTTCCAGCCACGCATAATCAAAGCAAGCACAGCGGCAACAAGAATAATCGCTCCCATACGGTGCTGAAATTGCACCGTTAACACACTCTCCAGATGGTTGAGCCACCATGGGCTGAGTAAGTGCAAACCGTCAGGAATGAACTGTCCATCCATCAGCGGATAAGTATTGTAACTTAACCCAGCTCGCAGCCCTGCCACCAGAGCCCCTAGGTATATTTGAACAACAATGACGAGTAGCACTGCGCGTACTCCCCACGCGAATGCGGCACGTGTATTATTGTCGCCACGGCGCATATCTAGCACTTGCCAGCGTGTCCACTGAATGGCGCAGAACAGGCCAAACGCCAACAAAAGGTGCAGCCCAAGCTTAATGGGGGCAACGCGTGGCTCATTCACCAAACCACTTGCCACCATAATCCAGCCAACGGTTCCTTGCGCCGCCACAAAAAAGCAAAGAAAAACCCCTCGCCAGAAGAGGCGTGGTGTCAGCATGCGCCGTGCCGCAAAATAAAGGAAAGGTATAACAATCGTGAGGCCAATAACGCGGCCAAGTAGCCGATGAAGATATTCCAGCCAAAATATCTTCTTGAAATCCGGCAGAGAAAAATGCGCGTTCACCTTTTGAAATTGAGGCGTTGCCTTATATTCCGCAAATTCTGCTGCCCACTCAGCTTCGTTCAAAGGCGGCAACGTGCCCGAAACAAGCTTCCATTCGACGATAGACAGCCCCGATTCGGTGAGACGTGTCGCCCCACCGAGAATCACCATGGAGGCAATGAGCACCATGCACACAACAAGCCAGCGCGCGACAGCGCGACGATGGTGAAGTGAGTCGGGGGCAAAAGGCATGAGCCGTGATTTAGAGCAGAATAGAAAGCGCTGCAAGTATCTTCCACAGAATGTAATTGCACTTGATGCATCGGCAATCATCGCTATGGTGCGCGGCATGAAACCACAAAAAACATTGTCAGAGAAATGGCTGTGGCTTGGTGTTACAGCGCTAGCTATTGCAGGCATTTTTGCCGTTATTTTAGTGGTTGCGCGCACCCCTCAGCTAAAACAAATAC
Source organism: Alphaproteobacteria bacterium (assembly GCA_035911175.1). Taxonomy (GTDB): domain Bacteria; phylum Pseudomonadota; class Alphaproteobacteria; order Rickettsiales; family UBA3002; genus QFOX01. The sequence continues at coordinate 107,116 of JAMHWA010000072.1, read as the reverse complement.
CCATATTGCAAGGCCTCTTCGATGTGGCATTGGTTGTTCACGTCGATTTATCGGTGCTGGTATGGTTCTTGTGTATTCTGGGTATGGGCGTCGCTGGCATCATGCAGCGGCATGATTTTCGCTTTCCCTACTGGTCGAAAGCCGCTTTTTTTACAGCCACTGCGGCTACGCTAGCCATGACCCTTTCGCCGCTCGATCACGAATGGGAGGTGATCAAAAGCAACTATATTCCTGTGCTATATAATAGCGTATTCTTCCTCTCTCTTGGTCTTTTGGCGGCGTCCATGTCGGCGCTGTTGCTGCCGCTTCTTCTCGCGCACATGAACCTACAAAAATTTCGCACCCTGAACCTGATTGAACAGGGTTATTTGCATACTGGGTTTTGTGTATTTATGGCATTGATTGGCTTTTTTCTCACCGCACGCGCCATGCCAATGGGTCTTCCTCACGACGAGCATTTTGAAACCTTGTTCTGGGTGGGCGGTCATATTCTGCAATTTGCGTTCACACTGCTGATGATGACCGCATGGGTCGCCTTGCTCGAAGCGCTGGATATGCCCATTCAAGCGCGCAAATGGGTTGGCTTCACCTATTTCGTGACTACTTTTGGTGCTATCGCTAGCCTAGCTGGTTTTATCCTATACCCCTTCGACAGTGGCGATTTTAGCTATCACCAAACACGCGTAATGATTGTTTGGGGTGGGGTAGGCATCGCGCTTCTATCGCTGATGGTGTTTGCCAAACTATTCCGCGGCACCTTTCACTGGCGCCATCGTGCCTATGCTTCCTCGCTCATCTCATCCTTGGTTCTCGTTGCCGCAGGTGGAATCTTGGGATTAATGATTTCTGGTCAAAATGTTGGTATCCCAGCGCATTATCATGGTCAAATCGTCGGCATAACATTAGCTTTGATGGGATTGGCTTATGCCATGTTACCTAAATTGGGGTATCAATCGGTTGGGGCTAATCGCCTAGCGTTTTATCAACCCATTTTGTATGGCGTTGGCCAGTTGATGCATATTGGCGGCCTAGCCTATTCAGGGGGTTACGGTATATTGCGCAAAACAGCTGGCGGCTTCGAGAATCTCGCCCCTGAAGTGAAGGTTGCACTTGGAGTTATGGGGCTTGGCGGCATGGTCGCAATCCTTGGCGGCATTGTGTTTGTGGTTGTTATGCTGCGGGCGCGCAAAGCGCCTTCATCTTCGCCTCAGGAGGCTATGTTATAGGCTGTAATACTTAGTGTGCGATAGGCTTCGAGAATTTCTTGAAGATTACGCAGCCTTGTGGAATAACCCACGCATAGAGTGAACAAACAATTGACGGAGAATACCATGAAATTGAACCTTAAAACAGTGGCAGCCATTTCGGCTTCGGTACTTTTACTTGCGGCATGTGATGGCCAACAAAATGCTAATAACGCACGTAATGGCGGCATCACGGGTGGTGCTGGCGGGTTCAGCAAGCAAGATTGGGGTACGGGTATTGGCGCCATTGCCGGTGGCGTTGCCGGTGCCCAGTTTGGTAAAGGCGATGGCCGTTTGGTAACTACTGCGCTTGGTGCGCTTCTTGGTTCGGCAATGGGTAGCTCGGTGGGCGCATCGCTGGATCGTTCTGATATCACTTACTACGATCGCACCGCACAGCGCGCGCTCGAGACAGGCAATTCTGGGCGTGCACTGCCATGGAACAACCCTGAAACTGGCAACTCGGGTGTAGTTATTCCTTCTGCTCCGTTCAAAAATGCCGACAACCAGTATTGCCGCGAATTCCAGAACAAAATCACCGTTGGTGGCAAAACCCAAAATGGCTACGGCACCGCGTGCCGCCAGCCTGATGGCAGCTGGCAGATTGTTGCCGACTAATTAATCACTTCTTATCGAGTTTTTCATGTCCTCAAGCGTTGATTCTTCTGAAGTTACTATCCCAACCGGAACCCTAATGAAGGGCAAGCGTGGCCTGATTATGGGGGTGGCTAACGATAAATCAATTGCGTGGGGCATCACTCAATACCTCGCCGCACAGGGTGCCGAGATTGCCTTCACCTACCAAGGTGAGGCGCTCGAACGCCGTGTGCGGCCTTTGGCTGAATCTGTAGGCGGCAAACTGATCCTGCCGTGTGATGTGATGGATATGGCTAGTGTCGATGCTGTGTTTGCGACACTCGAGAAAGAGTGGGGCGAACTGGATTTTGTCGTCCATGCCATCGGCTTTTCCGATAAAAACGAACTCAAAGGCAAGTATGTCGACACGAGCCTCGATAACTTCCTGATGACGATGAACGTGAGCGTGTACTCATTCACGGCTGTTGCCAAACGTGCTGCGGCGCTGATGAAAAAGGGCGGCTCCTTGCTTACCCTCAGCTATCTTGGTGCTGAGCGCGTAACGCCACATTATAACGTGATGGGCCTTGCAAAAGCAGCGCTTGAAACCTCGGTGAAATATCTTGCCGTCGATTTAGGTGGTCAAAACATCCGCGTGAACTCCATTTCGGCAGGCCCGATCAAAACCTTGGCCGCTATGGGCATTGGCGATTTCCGCTATATTCTAAAATGGAATGAATTGAACTCACCACTCAAGCGCAACACAACGATCGAGGATGTGGGCGGTGCTGGCCTGTTCCTGCTCTCCGAGCTTGGACAAGGCACGACCGGCGAGAACTTGCATGTCGATGCGGGCTACCACGTTGTCGGCATGAAAGCGATCGATGCGCCCGATATTGCGCTAGTTTAAGGCTTCTGCAGTAACTCGGGTCTTCTAGCTTTTGTTATTTCCTTAGCTTTTTCCAGTCGCCACTTGCGTACGTTTTCATGATGTCCGCTCAGTAGAACCTCGGGGATGGCTCGGCCTTCCCATTCGTTTGGCTTGGTGTAGTGAGGGTATTCCAACAAATTGGCATATTCACCATCGCCAAAGCTTTCCTCGCCCAAGCTCGCCTCCTTACCGACCACTCCAGGAAGTAAGCGCACGCATCCATCAATCAGTGCCATGGCGGGAATATCTCCGCCAGTGAGCACAAAATCACCAAGGCTTATTTCGCGGGGCTGATGTTTCTCCAGCACGCGCTCATCCACCGCCTCATAGCGACCACATAGTAAAATAAGATTCGTTTGCGATAATTCACGCAAGAGAGGCTGCGTCATACGCTCGCCGCGTGGGCTGAAGTGAATCAGTTGCGCGCTAGGGGCTTGTTTCTTCGCTTTGCTAATCGCGGCATCCACCACATCGGGCTTGAGCACCATACCTGCACCGCCGCCAGCGGGCGTGTCATCGACTTTCTGATGAATGCCAATGCCAAAGCCGCGCAAATCCATCACCGAGAGTTGCCATAAATTGCGCGCCAAGGCATCGCCAATGAGCGAGTGCGCCAAAGGGCCTGGATACATATCGGGCATTAGGGTTATGACGTGTACATGCCACGGGGTAGGGTTCATGCGGCCTCACAAAAGTTAAAAAATCCTATAGGCGCGCAATCGTTCTAAATCTAGCTACAATTTGAATAGTGTCACCTAAGGCTAACTAGAAGCCATCTGCAGTATAGGTGTTCATAATCACGATTTGCCGCGAACTGGCAGAAATAATGTCACCCGTGCCTTCTAGCGCACTATCATTGCCCATTAGTGCAAAGCTGCGCGCAGTAATATTAACTCTCAGCCCCAATCTAAGAGCAATAGGCAGCGCGTTGATACGTCGTGTGGCTTCTGCTGCAGCAATGGTCATCGCTTGGTTCTCAGTAGTCGCAGCGCAGCGCGTAGTGTTGAAGCCGGCGCATGCGTAGAGCACACGTTTTGCGGCCATCTTCAACCGGTAGTCGGTTATCCTGTTTATTTCTACGAGCGCTTCTCTAATGATCCGCTCTCTCACCATCGCGGTGATGATATTGGAAAGAGTGCTTGAACATCTGGAGGTGTTAGTGCCCGCACATGCCGCTATCAGACGCGCTATGGTAGCGCGCGGTATTCCGGTAGACTCCGCTATTTCTGCTGTTGCTTCACGCGCAACACGTCTGCTGAGCATGTTAGTCATCGTACTTCTGCAATGTCCTGCATTCGTGCTAACGCAGGCACTAACAAGTCTACTTGTTTCACTTGCAGTGAAACCATTGGATCTAGCAAAATCCGTTGCTGCATCTCTCAATGCATTAATGGCTTCTTGTTGTGCTTGGTTCGAAGTTGATTGCGCAAACGCCTGACTACTTGGCATGCCAAAGATGACAGCCAAGAAACACAGGAAGCAATAAACAACTTTCATGGCTTGCCTTAATTTAGGAGTGAACCTGCCGTATTTTATTCAATCTATAGCATAATTTAACATAAAAACGATTAACAAAAAGTTAATTCTTTCGGAAGGGTGGGCATAAAACGACCTAACATCCTAAAAGTACGAAACTTTTAGCCTAAATGCACGACTATTCGACGGTTACCGATTTTGCCAGGTTACGCGGCTGATCAACGTCCGTGCCTTTCAGTACGGCCGTATGGTAGGCCAATAGTTGAGCTGGGATAGCATAAAGAATAGGAGTCACCAGCGGGTGGACATCCGGAAGGGTGTAGGATTCGCTGACAATATTACCCAACTCAGCAATTCCTTTGGTATCCGAGAAAGCGATGATTTTTCCGCCACGCGCGGCTGCTTCCTGAATATTGCTCGCCGTTTTTTCGAACAGTTTGTCGTGCGGAACAATGGCAACGATTGGAACAGATTCATCAATAAGCGCGATGGGGCCGTGCTTCATTTCCCCTGCTGCGTATGCCTCGGCATGGATGTAGGAGATTTCTTTCATTTTAAGCGCCGCTTCGTGCGCAATGGCAAAGGAGGTCCCGCGGCCAATAAAGAGCATGTCTTTGGCGTGTTGAACTTTCCCTGCAAGCTTTTCAATGGCATCTGCCGTGTGCAACACTTCGGACACGCGCGATGGAACTTCGGCCAGCGCATGGGTGAGGCGCGCCATTTCCGGTGCTTCCAGTGTTTTGCGCGCCTCGGCTAATGCCAACGCGAAGCAAGCAAGCACGGTGAGCTGCGTGGTGAATGCTTTAGTGCTGGCGACGCCAATTTCGGGGCCCGCGTGCGTGTAGAGTGTGGCCTCTGCCTCATGGCTCATGCTGGATTCTTGGGCGTTCACGATGGCAAGCGTGTGCTGCCCTTGCGCGTTGGCGTAACGTAGCGCCGCGAGCGTATCCGCCGTTTCGCCCGATTGCGAAATTACAATCGTCAGGCCGCCCTTGGGCATGACAGGCTCGCGATAACGGAACTCGGAAGCGACATCGATATCCACCGATATCTTCGCTAACGACTCGAGCCAATAGCGCGCGGTGAGGCCTGCATAAAACGATGTGCCGCAGGCCACAATGGTGACATGGTCGATAGCGGCCAAGTCAAACGCCAGCTTAGGCAAGGTTACGCGGCTGGTGGTGGGGTTGTAGTAAACATTCAGCGTTTGTCCGATAACCGAAGGCTGCTCGTAAATTTCCTTGAGCATAAAGTGGCGGAATTCTCCCTTGCCAGTGGTCGCCCCAGTGAGTGAGGAGATTTTAGTTGGACGCTCGACAGGTGTGTCGTTGGCATCAAAAATACTGACGCCATCGCGGCGAATTTCCGCCCAGTCGCCTTCTGCAAGATAACAGATTTTGGGGGTAAGAGGGGCCAGCGCCACCGCATCCGATCCCAAATAATTTTCGCCATCACCAAAGCCAATCGCAAGTGGCGAGCCAAGGCGTGCAGCATAAATCGCATCGGGCGAATCGGCAAAAATAATGCCGAGGGCAAATGCACCCTCAAGCCGCTTGAGACATGCAGAAAGCGCTTCACGCGGTGCTTTGCCTTGATTCAGGTAATACGTAATCAGCTGCGGCACTACTTCCGTATCGGTTTGGCTGGTGAATACGTGCCCCACTTTTTCAAGCTCCGCGCGCAATTGCTGAAAGTTTTCAATGATACCATTATGCACTACGGCCACTTTATCAGTAGCGTGTGGGTGGGCGTTGGCTTCTGTTGGCAACCCATGAGTGGCCCAACGGGTGTGGCCAATGCCGATAGTTCCTGCAATAGGGTTACTTTGCAATAAATCTGCCAGAGCAGAAAGCTTGCCTTGCGCGCGGCGGCGATCAATCTTGCCGTCGACCAGTGTTGCAATGCCAGCAGAGTCGTAACCGCGATATTCCAAACGGCGCAGTGCATCGAGTACCAGCGGCGCAGCGGGTTGATTGCCAATAACTCCAATAATTCCACACATAAGCGTCATTCTCCTGATGTAAGCGCGGTTATCATGGGGCGCTTCGTGTCGCAAATGTTATATTCGGTAAGTATCTGTGAATCAGTCGAATTCACTTAGTGATTTATGGGAATTAATCTTGTAGATATAGATTGCATGGCTTTTTCGATTCAGCATTTATATCGCAACAGTGTCGCACTTTTATGTGTGGCGCTCGTGGTTGTTTTGACGCCGTGCTTGGCTGCCGTCTATTATCTGCAACAACATGACGCTGTAACGAATAACCTGAAACTTCAGGCGCGGATGATTGCTCGTAGCCTAGGTGACGCGGAAACGCTCGTTCCTTCGCGCAGCAGCAATGCGCTGGACGCTATTGTAACCAATGGCGATGCTATCATAGGCTGCGTCACAAATAACCGTAATGGTATCATTGCCTCGCGAGTGGGCCCAGCCTACGATAAAGATGCCCGTAATGCACTTTCGTGCAATTCCATCGCGAGCGTCAAAAAGATATCTAGCCATATATTGGCTTCCGTACCTGTAATCCGTCAGAGTTTGCCCACCCCTCTTGGTACGGTTACCTTGGCAGCAAAAGCGCCGCCGCCATTTAAAAATATTCTGCTTTGGTTTTTGCTATCGGCTTTCTTGAGCATGATTTTAGGCCTTTTCTGCTGGATGCTTGGGCTACGGCTTCGCCACAGCCTAATTCAGCCAATGCGCCAAATCACCTCAACGGCACAGCGTGTTTCTCTCTACAAAGATTACACATTGAGAGTAGTGCCCGGAGTGTTGGATGTGCCCTCCAATGAAATTCAGGCGCTAACGGATTCATTCAACGCAATGCTGAAAGAAATCGAAGACCGCAACAATCGCTTATCACGCAAGAGCGCTGAACTCGAACGCGCGCGCCAAGTTGCTGAAGCGGCAAATCAAGCAAAATCTCAGTTTCTGACCAATGTCAGCCACGAGCTGCGCACGCCTCTTAATGCTATTATTGGTTTCTCTACCATGCTGTACGAGGAGCAATTCGGTAAGCTCGGCAATCCCAAATACATTGAATATGCGCACGACATACACGCTTCGGGGCGCCATTTGCTGGATGTAATCAACGATATTTTGGACCTAACCAAAGCAGAAACCGGCGAGTTAAGCATTAATTACTCCTCGCTGAATATCAAAAAAATCGTTGAAAAAGCGCTGCGCATTATTTCAGGCTATGCGCATGAACGCAAAGTTGACATATATACTGACATACCTGAGAAATTACCCAAAATCATCGCAGATCCCGTCCGCCTAGTTCAGATGCTCCTGAACGTACTATCGAACGCCATTAAATTTAGTCATGAAGGTGGAAAAGTTACCCTGCGTGTCCGCGCCGAAACCGCACGCCAAAGCGTTCATTATTTCACTCTGAACGTAGAAGATCATGGCATCGGTATGACGGATGAAATGATTCGCAAAGTGTTTACAAGCTTTAATCAGGCTGATGCTGGACTTAATCGTAAATATGATGGTGCAGGGCTTGGACTACCGCTCACCAAGCGCTTAGTAGAGCTGCATCACGGGAAAATTAAAATCGAAAGCAAGCTCGGCGAAGGAACCAATGTCAGCATTCGGTTAACATCCGATCCCGCACTACTTGATTAACTCTCTATAATATGTCAAAACAACGGCCTGAGAATTTATTAGGAGCCCAAGCATGAAACAAGTCTACCTCGAAACCATCCTGCTCATCGAGCGTCTGCACCGCCGTTTTTTGGATGTCGTGAAAAGTGAGCTGGACCGCCTGAAGGTTGAGGATATTAATAACGTTCAAACCCTCATTCTCTACAACATTGGGCCCGATCAGCTAACCGTTGGTGAATTGACCAACCGTGGTTACTATCTTGGCACGAACGTGTCGTATAACGTTAAAAACCTTGTCGAATCAGGCTACCTCATTCAGGAGAAGGCCCCACACGATAAACGCTCCACGCGCGTAAAATTATCAGAAAAAGGCGCTGCATTGGTGGCAAAGATGGACGCTTTGATCGAGCGCAACGTAGCTGACCTTGATAAGCGTAGCCCAGGCCTTGCCTTCCTAACCGATGTAAACAAATCAATGCATAATCTGGAGCGTTTCTGGACGGAATACATGAACCGTCTTTACTAATTATTGATTGCTAGGTTTCAACCAACCAACATCAGGCAGGACTATCATGAAATCTTTTTGGCTTGCTTTGCTAGCGCTACTTCTTGTGACTGCTGCTCCAGAGTCGCAAGCTCAGGAAAATATTGTGACCATCGGCACCGGCTCCGTTACCGGTGTATACTATCCTGCGGGTGGCGCCATTTGCCGCCTCGTAAATCGTGGGCGCAAAGAGCACGGCGTACGCTGTTTTGTCGAATCCACGGGTGGTTCTGTCTATAATCTACGTGCCCTGCGCGATGGCGAGATCAGCTTTGGTATTGTGCAATCGGATTGGCAATACAATGCCTATCGCGGTGAATCGGCGTTCGCGGATGGCCCAGCTTTCCAAGACTTACGTTCGGTATTCTCTCTGCACAGCGAGATGTTTACCGTCGCCGTAGGCAAAGATAGCGGAATCAATAGCTTCAAAGATCTCAAGGGTAAGCGCGTGAACGTAGGCGATGTTGGGTCAGGTATGCATGAGATTATGCAAAACCTGATGGATGCCCACAAATGGAATAAGCACACATTCTCTGAAACCTCGGAGCTCAAGCCCACCGATGCCGTTAAAGAGCTGTGCGAGGGTAAAATTGATGCCATGGTATTTGCAGCGGGTCACCCCAATGGCCTGATACAGGAAATCACCAGCAATTGCGGCGCTAAACTTATTCCCGTTGAAGGTGTTGAGGTTGACAAAGTGCTAACCGAGAATCCGTTCTACTCGCGCACAGCTATTCCTGGCGGCATGTATCAGGGCAACCCTAAAAACACGACAACCTTCGGTGTGAAGGCAACCTTAGTGACCACAGCCGATGCTGACGAAAACTCGGTCTACCAGCTTACCAAGGCAGTGTTCGATAATTTCGATAGCTTCAAATCGTTGCATTTTGTGTTTGCCACCCTCGACAAAGAGCGCATGGTGACGGCAGGTGCAACGGCGCCCATCCACCCAGGTGCGCTGCGTTATTTCCGCGAAGCGGGACTCATCAAGGGAGATTACAAACCTTCCGACATGGTGAAGCCGAGCGCTGCAAAGGCATCAGCAGAGTAAGTAAATTTAGCTTCAATCAACCTAGTGTGAACGGTCGACAGCAAAATGTGCTGCCGCCAGCATAGCATCTTTTACTGAACCATTGGGCAGCGTTGCCAGCGCTTCACAAGCATCGTGAGCGAACTGTCGAGCAACCTGAATGCTAGCATTAAACGCATCGGCTTTCATAATATAGGCATTTGCTTGGTGCAAGGTTGTGTCATCCACCTGCGCACTATCCTCGAATGCTTTTTCCCAGAACATACGTTCGTTCGCAGAGCCTTTAGCGTAGGCTATAATCACGGGCAGGGTCACTTTACCATCGCGGAAATCATCGCCAATGGCTTTACCAATTTCTTCAGCATTAGCACGGTAATCCAACGCATCATCTACCACCTGAAACGCCATACCAAGACAATAGCCATAGCGGCGCAATGGCTCGCGCCACTGGGGTTGGTTACTCACCACCGCACCTAATTCGCAGGCAGCTGCAAATAATTCGGCAGTTTTTGCTGCAATCACTTGCTCGTACACTGCTTGGGTGATGGATAAATCATGGCTGACCATTAGTTGGTGCACTTCACCAGAAGCAATCACCGCCGAAGCCTGTGAAAGAATGCTAAGCACATCCAGCGATCCATCAGCGACCATGAGTTGAAATGCGCGGCTAAACAAAAAGTCACCAACCAATACGCTTGATTTATTGCCCCACAACGCATTCGCGGTCGCCGCGCCACGGCGAAGGTCACTCGCATCGACGACATCATCATGCAGCAGTGTTGCGGTATGGATAAATTCCACGCAGGCCGCAAGGTTGATGTGGCGATCCCCCGTATATCCACAGAGTTGCGCCGCAGCAATCGTCAGCGATGGGCGCAAGCGCTTTCCGCCAGCCGCCACAATATGCGCCGTTAAGTCGTTAATAAGCGCAATATTGCTGTGGGCGTGGTTAAGGATAACGTTATTAACCCTCACCAAATCATCCCTCACCAGCGTACGCAGGGCGTTCATATCGGCGGAAACTTTACTCGTATGCGCTGTAACATTCATGCGCAGGTGGTAGCCCACTCGCGCGCCTCAGGCAAGGATTGTATTCATACCATCGCCAGTAGATCTATTCTTTATATCGGCCATTGGGCGAATAAAATGCTGGCTACCTTCCTGAAAAATCAATTGCCCCTTAAGGCCAGTGATTGCTGCACTATTTTCAAAAATAGTGCGAATCTCCTGACTTAACGCCAGATCAAGCGGCTGTGCGCTGCGCACCATGAGGTCGAAAGATTTTTTACCATCCTTGCTGCGTACAAACCCGTCAAACTGTATTGGGCCAAGTTGCGATAACTCCACTTCCAGCACAAAACGTTGCCCGCGGCCGGAATCACTCTGTCCGAATTCGTTATCGTTGGGATCCTTCCCTACATAAAGCCGCGCATGTTGCAGCTCATTGCCCACCATCATCGAAAGCGGATAAAGCGTCCAATGCGTCATTGGTGAATCAGCAATATTGGTCTGCATCTGAACTATTTCAGCACGCATGCGCGCTAGCAATTCAGGGGCGCTTGTTTCAAGTATGCGTAGCCCACGTTTGCCAATCATAGCGCCTAGATCGCCACCTTTAATTGCCGCTATGAAGAACAGAAGGCCACTGGATAAATTGCGCTGAATATCAGGCAATTGTTGGCGCAATTGCGGCACCGTATCTGGGTGATTGGCAATTATCCAAGCCAATACATCATCAATCGCTTTATCGCTCGTTGGAATAATGCTCGCCAATTGCCCCTCCGCAATCGTCGTAGCTGAACTGGCGACCATATCTGTCTCTACTTGCGCATTGACCAGCAAGGTAGTTCCGCTTGGCAAAGGCTGTGGCGTGTAAACTTTCAACGTCGCAAACGGAGTATGGAGTATATTGGCGCCATCCGCATCATGGCCAATAACACTGGCGCTGATTTGGTTCGGCGACGCGGGAGTAAGCGCAGGGCGCTCTGCACTCGTAACCACTGGCGTTGGGTTATTCGTAGTGTTGGCTTGCGGTAACGGATTGAGCAAAGGTTCAGCTAATTTGGTCGTTTGCAGTGTAGCCGTCGTAGCTGCTTTTAAACTAACCGCTGTTTGAAGCACTTCTACTTCATCGGGTGCGGCTGATATTCCAGCTATTAAGGGGCTGGCTTGCTGCACCTGCAGTGGATGTTCTGCGCTGATTGGTTGAGCAATGGGATTTGCAATCGATGGAGCCGCCTGCTGCTGAGGTGCTGCTGGGGCGTTTGCTGCTGGGCTGCTGGGGTTTGGTGGTAAAATACTATCAAGCTTATTGCTTTGTGGCAAAGCACCCAGCGCAACAGGAATAGGCGGTAATTTTAGATCGAGCACGGTCAAACGAATGGGGGTGCCAGCACGTAACTGTGATAGCTGTGCCAACGCCTGCACAGGGCCGCTTTGCGAGGCAGCAAGAGCGGCCGTTAGCAGCGAGGGCGCAACGGCAGCAGGTTGCCCCTGCAGAACCACCGCTTGAAGAACTGGCAGTGTAGCAGCAGAGCCCGCTTTAGGAGCAGCAGCGCTCGTGAGTAATGGTTGTAGGCCCGAGGGGGTAATGGTGTCCTTGCTGATGCCCGCGCGCGCTGCTTGGGTTTGATTATTATAATCCTGAGGTGTCAAGCCATCCACCGCCACAATCCGCGCGAGCGAGGAGAGCGTATTATCGACACGAATTGTCACTTCGCTCCCTGTTTTAAGGAATACTTCACTCGTCACCCGCAAATCACCAATTGCAGTGCGTAAGATAGGATTGTTTTGCGCGTCGCGATTAACGACAAACCCCTGAACCGTAGTGCCATTAGCCACTGCGGAGAGTGGGTTTGCACCACCACTTCCTTCGCCAACAGCAGTGGCGCCATTAATGGCCTGAATGGTAACAACGGTGTTGACGGTGGTGGTCGCCGCAACGTTAGCGGGCGGAGGGGCAGGGGGCTGAATGGGAAAAATCATCGCCCGCTCCTCATGGCTAATCCTTTTTCATCAGCTTAATGGAAATGGCCGCTACATCGCTTGCTGCGGTGGTGTGCGGTGCGGTTTCAAGGATAGAAGATTGGCTGCGAATAGTATCCTTCACCTTGTTATCCTTGCGCACTACGCCAAGCAGCGGTGGTGACATTTTTAGGAAATTTGTCGTTGCGCGGTTGATGGCATTATAGGTCGCATCGCCCTCCTTCTGTGAGGCAGCTTGGTTAATCACCACATGCACCGCTGGTGGGTTAGGGCGGGTGACGCATAGCTTGATGAATGCATACGCATCGGTGAGGGATGTGGGGTCATCCGTTAGCACCACAATCACTCGGGCAGCGAGTGCCGACATCACCTGCACATGCTGCTCGATACCTGCACCAAGGTCGATAATCACATGGTCATATTCTGCTGATAGCGCCACCAATTGCTCCGCCGCAGGTTGCATGCGCGCCGCACCGAGATTAGCCATGGAGGTGGAGCCAGAACGCCCTGCAAGAATATCGAACTTGCCTTTCTCGTAATGCGTAATCGCTTCCTTCATGCTGCATTGGCCAGCAAAGACGGCGCCCAAATCACGCGTAGGCGTGAGGCCAAGCTGCACATCGACATTGGCTAAGCCAATATCACCATCGAACAACAATGTTTTGCGCCCAGCGCGTGCGAACAGGCCAGCTAATGTGACTGAAAACCACGTTTTGCCAACCCCACCTTTGCCCGAGGCAACAGCAATGATGTTGTCGCCGCGAAGCTGTGTGGTTACTGGTGCAGGTGCGTTCATAAAAACTCCTTATGGGTTCAATCGCTCGCGCACATGGCGCAGCATCAAGCGTGAGAGGGCAACGGGCGAAAGCGGCTGGCATGCGTCCGCAGGCGTAGCCGAATTAGTGAGATTCGAGAAGGCATAACCGCCTGCAGCCAGCACCGCAAAGATGCTTTTAAGGCGGCGCGCAGCATCCAGCCGCGTCACAATCATACGCTCGATGGGTAGGAAATCGAACACACTGGCCATCTCACGTGCTTCGTCGGCATCCAGCCCCGCAGGGCAGGTGAGAATGGGCTCGATGTAACTCAGGCTTGCCAACTCGCCCAGCGCCTTCATTTGGCTGAACTCGTAGATATTCGCGCCAGTCGTATCAATCAGCACCCACGCTTTACCGATATAGTTTGGAATGAGCGTTTTGAGTTGCCCGCGCGTATCGCATATGTGAAATTCGCATTTCAGAATCGTTGAAAGCTTGTTCAAGCTATCTGTTCCGCCCATGCGCTCCATATCCGTAGAAATGAGCACCACAGGCTGCTTGTGCAGCGTAAGTTCTGTCGCCAATTTCGCGATGGTACTGGTTTTGCCCGCACCATGGGGGCCCATTAGCATCAATGCGCGCTTCGGTGGGGTTTTGGTGGCTGTGGCAATGGGTTGGAACGCGAAGGTCTGCGTCAGCGCATCGGCGAGCGCCACTTGCGCCACTTCAATCAATGCATCGGGCTTAAGGTGAATTTTATTCAGCGCGCTATTGATGCGGTTGGCTAGCGCCTCCGGCATGCCGTGATATTCCAGCGCTTCACGAATCAAGCCAATGGCGGGGTGGTCAATCTCTACCCGTGCTGCGGTGGCACGAGGAATTTCAGGGCGGAAGGGTAATATGTCAGCTGGATTATCGAAAATATCATCATTGAATAACGGTTCATCGGGCTCATCCACCGCAAAGGTGATGATGACCCCTTTGCCAGTCGGGTTCTTTTTGGTTTCCAGCAGCACAGCATCCTCGCCCAGCTCCTTGCGCGCAAGGGCGAGGGCTTCTTGAACACTGCCCGCACTGATTTTTTTCATTTTCATTAGAGTTGACCCACCGTTTTAATGCGCGCTTTGGGGTGAATTTCGTTCTGGCTCAACACCTGTGTTTGCGGGCGGAAGCGTTCGATTATCGAGCGCACATACGGGCGAATGGTTGGGCTGGTCAGCAGCACAGGGTTTTCGCCCTGCATCGCCAATGCCTCAAATTTTTGCCGCACGGTAGTAATGAAATCCTGAATGCGCGTGGGTTGCATACTCAGTGTGCGCTCATCACCTTCACCCGTGAGCGATTCAATAAACGCCTGCTCCCATGGCGGCGACATAGCAAGGATGGGGATGTAGCCTTCCTCGTTGGTGTTCTGGTGGCTGATCTGGCGGGCAAGGCGCATGCGTACATGTTCGGTAATCAGCGAAATATTCTGCGTCACGCGGCTGGATTCAGCAGTGGCTTCCATGATCGTTGGCAAATCGCGGATGGAGATCATTTCCGCTAGCAAATTCTGCAAAATGCGCTGCACGCCCGACACGGAAATTTGCGACGGAATGGTTTCCGAGATCAGTTTTTGCTCCTCCTTGCCCAAATCATCGAGCAGCTTTTGCGTCTCGGCATAGGAGAGCAAATCGGACATATTATCTTTAATCACTTCGGTCAGGTGGGTGGTAATCACCGTTGGTGGATCGACCACTGTGTAGTTACGAAACAGCGCTTCTTCACGGTAATTCTCACCCACCCACATCGCGGGCAGGCCAAAGGTTGGTTCCACCGTTTGTTCGCCAGGCAAGCTAATGGTGTTGCCTGCAGGGTCCATCACCAGCAGCATATCGGGGCGAATGTCACCGCGCGCGGTTTCCACTTCCTTCACCTTGATGACATAGCTATTCGCGGGAAGCTGCATGTTATCTTGAATGCGCACGGGTGGCATCACAAAGCCAAGCTCACGCGCGACCTGCTTGCGTAGCGCTTTAATTTGCTCGGTCAGGCGGTGGCCTTTTTGATAATTGATAAGCGGCAGAAGCCCATAACCAAGCTCCAATCGAATACTATCAATCATCAGAGAATCTGAGATTTTTTCATCGACAGGAGCAGGAGTACCATCCGCCGTTAAAGCGCCCGCAGAACCACCTGCACTGCCTGTACCCGTAGCGGCTTCGGCCAGTTTCTTTGCCTTGTTATTTTTATGAATATAGAAAGCAAGATAGCCCATCACGCAGGAAAGCACAAAGAACGGCGCAAAAGGAATGCCCGGAAGAACGGCAAAAGAAAGCAGCAAAAAGCTGGTGACGCCAAGCGGTGCTGGAACACGGCTAAGCTGGCCAAGCACCGCTTTTTCTGATGAACCATCAATTCCCGCTTTGGTAACCAGAATACCCGCAGCGGTCGAAACCACTAGCGCAGGAATCTGGCTCACCAGCCCATCGCCGATGGTAAGCATGGTGTAGGTTTTCACCGCATCCGCAAAGGTGAGGTCGTTCACCACAATGCCAATCACCATCCCGCCAATCAGGTTGATGAACGTGATGAGAATACCTGCAATGGCATCACCACGCACAAACTTACTCGCACCATCCATCGAGCCGTAGAACGTGCTCTCGTCCTCAAGCTCCTTGCGGCGTGCTTTGGCAATTTTATCGTCGATGAGGCCGCTCGACAAATCAGCATCAATCGCCATTTGCTTACCCGGCATGGCGTCCAAGCTAAAGCGGGCGGAAACCTCGGCAATACGACCCGAACCTTTGGTAATCACCACAAAGTTGATGATCGTAAGAATTCCAAACACAATCGCACCGATGAGCACTGAGCCACCTGTTACAAAGCCACCAAATGCCTGAATTACACCACCTGCTGCGTGCTCACCCTCGTGACCATGGCTTAGGATAAGGCGCGTCGTGGCGATGTTCAGCGATAAGCGCAACATGGTGGAAACAAGCAGAATCGTCGGGAAGGCAGAAAGTTCGAGGGGCTTGTTGACGAATAGTGCCGTCATCAGAATAAGCACCGAAATCGTGATGGAAATGCCCAAAAGCATGTCCAATAGCATGGGGGAGACAGGTAAAACCAACACCGAAATGATGCCGATGATAGCTAGCGCAAAGAAAATATCGGTGCGTTTAGATGCAAGCCTTGCATCAGCCCTGAAGTTCAGCAGCGAATAACGTGGTTTGGCTGTGCTTGGCGGTTGCGCCATTAATAGCTACCTGTTCCTGACTTTTTGGTGGGAGTATCCTCGTTGTACTGCTTCAATTTGTTGCGCAAGGTACGAATAGAAATACCCAGCACTTGGGCTGCCTGCGTGCGGTTTCCAAGGCAATGGGTGAGGGTGTCGATAATGAGTTCCTTCTCGACATCTTCTACTGTGCGCCCGACTAAATCGCTGCGCTTTCCTTCAGAGCTTGTCGTCAGTGGAGCCGACGTTGCTGGTGCTGAAGCGGCAAGCGCTGGCGTGGCCAGCGGCGAAATAGGTGAGGGCGCAGTTGCTGCCAACGGAGCATCTTTGCGGATCGGAAGTAAAATCGCCGCATCATCGATGGCATTGCCCTGCGCCATCAACACCGCGCGGTGAATAATATTCTCAAGCTCACGCACGTTACCATACCATGTATGGCCTTTGAGCTTCTCGATCGCCGCTTGGGTGAGCTTACGCGTTGGCATGCCGTTGGCTTTGGAATATTTTTCGATAAAATAATCGGCCAATGGCGGAATATCATCCACCCGATCCGCTAGCTTGGGCAAATGCAGGCTAATGACGTTCAGGCGGAAATAAAGATCCTCGCGGAAGGTGCCTTTGCGTGCCTCTGCCTCGAGGTCACGGTTGCTGGTCGCCAAAATTCGGATATTGATTTTAACTGGCGCTTTACCACCAACGCGGTCGATCTCACGCTCCTGAATGGCGCGCAGAAGCTTCGCTTGAAGGCCGATATCCATCTCTGAAATTTCATCGAGCAGCAAGGTGCCACCATTCGCTTCCTCGAACTTACCGATACGGCGGGAGAGGGCGCCTGTGAATGCCCCCTTCTCATGCCCGAACAATTCAGATTCCATCAGGTTCGCTGGGATAGCCGCACAGTTGACGGCAATAAAAGGCTTGCTGGCGCGCGCCGATTTTTTGTGGATGTAGCGGGCAATCACTTCTTTACCCGTACCCGATTCACCCGTAATCAGCACGCTTGCATCGCTTGGCGCCACTTGTTCGGCCATCGCAAGGGCGCGGCGCATCGCTTCCGATCCATGAATGACGGAGTGCGTTTCCTCGGAAATCACCTCGAGCACCGCCGCAATCAATTCCTCATCGGGCGGCAGCGGTATATACTCCTTAGCGCCCGCACGGATGGCGGTAGCAGCAGTTTTAGCATCCGCTTCGATCCCGCAGGCCACCAGTGGCACAGTGATGCGCTCAGCAGCCAGCATGGTCACAAAGCGTGCAATATCTTGGTGGATTTCAATCATGATGATATCCGCACCTTGCCCATCGCAGAGCATTTGGTAGGCATCATCAATATTCGTCACCTGAGAAACTTTGGCACCACGGTCGCGAGCAATCTTGCTCGCAGCGCCTATCTGTCCGCCCAAATCACCGATAATTAAAAGTCGCATAACACACCTCGTTTTTACGTCGTTCAGCCCTCATCACCTTTTTGTGTCATCGCCATTTCTATGAATGCCTGATGACAGGTGTTGGGGGGTTATTTATCCGCCTTAATAATCTCCGTCATGGTGACGCCAATCTTATCCTCGACAACTACCACTTCGCCGCGCGCAACCATGCGGCCATTGACGAGAATATCAACGGGTTCGCCCACCTTACGATCAAGCTCCACCACCGCACCACGCCCAAGTTTTAGCAATTGCTGCACCTGCATGCTGGTACGCCCCAAGACTACAGAAATATTGACAGGAATGTCACTCACTGCCTCAAGGGTAATGTTGTCTGCGGCGTCGTCGCCAAAGATCGTGTTGATTTCGTCGGCCATGCTTATACTCCTGTTACATCGGTTTCTGGTTTATTGGTATCGTCGAGGGTTAGCTCCATTGGGATGCGGCTGATAATGCCTTCTAGCTCAGCCCACAAAGCGCTTGTATCGCGCCTCACTTCGCCACTTCCCCAGTTGAGTGTCACATCACTTATGCTGATTTTATCGTTACTACGGAACTGAATTTCACCTTCAAAATCATACGTACGAATTTGCGTTTCGATACGATCCACAACACGCTCAATCATCTCAGGATGGAGCTCAACAGTAAGGCGTGGTTTTGAGAAAACCACGGGCATGCAATCCTGAATAATTGCTAGAATGGCCTGCTCACCACGCTCATCGAGGGCTTCGCCGGCAATTTTTTTCGCTACACTCAAGGTCAATGCGTTGATGTGTTCGGCATCCTTGGTAAGAATTTGACGGTAATCGGCATGCGCCATGCGAACCGTATCTGCGATAGCTTGGATCACATCGTTCGCGCTTTCTGTCTTGGCGTCAAAGCGGCTTTTTGCCTCCGCTTCGCCGGCAATGAAGCCTTCTTGATAACCTTCCTTTTTGCCCGCAAGGCGTGCTGCTTCGATATCCGCAAGCGTGAATACTGGGGGCGGGGGCTCGACGTGAACAAGCTCCAATTCCTCAGTATGCGCGGTGTTTACAACAATTGGCCCACGAAAATCTCGTAGCCCACTGAAGTCGAAGCGATGTATACGTGGCTGAGTCATTAGTATACCAACTGATCATCGGCAGAATCGCCGGCAATAACAATTTCACCTTTGGCAGCGAGGTCTTTGGCAACCTGAACAATGGCCATTTGCGCCTCATCAACATCCTTAAGGCGCACAGGGCCAAGGGCTTCCATATCCTCACGTAGCAACTTAGCAGCACGCTCCGACATGGATTTGAAGAAGAGCTCTTTAATAACTTCCGAAGCGCCCTTCATAGCAATACCAAGCTTCTCTTTTGGTACATTGCGCAGCAGCGTTTGCATGCCCGAAGGGTCGACTTTCTTGAGGTCTTCGAAGGTAAACATAAGCGCGCGAATACGTTCTGCCGCTTCGGCGTTCTTCTGTTCCAACACACCCATGAATTTTGCTTCGGTGTTACGATCGAAGTTGTTGAAGATATCAGCCATAATTTCATGCGTATCACGACGCTGCGTTTTGGCGAGGTTGTTCATGAACTCGACCTTGAGCGTTTTTTCCACGCCATCGAGCACTTCTTTCTTTACGGCCTCCATGCCAAGCATGCGGGAGATTACTTCTATGGAGAGCTCTTCAGGAAACACGGATAAAACGCGTGCCGCATGCTCTGCCTTGATTTTAGAGAGAACCAACGCAATCGTTTGCGGGTATTCATTCTTGAGGAAGGTTGCGAGAACTTCTTCGTTCACATTGCCCAGCTTATCCCACGTGGTGCGACCAGCAGGGCCACGAATATCCTCCATGATGCCGTCGACACGATCCTTGCCGAGCGCTTTCATCAGTAGGCGTTCCGTCGTGTCGAACGTACCGACAACCACGCCAGATGCCGACATCGACTCAACAAAATCGACGAACAAACGTTCAACGGTCTCCGCACTTACCGTGCCCAAAGAGGCCATGGTGCTGGAGAGTTCTTTAATTTCCTCATCTGACATCGAACTAAGAATTTTGGTCGAATTTTCTTCGTCAATCGACATCAAAACAATGGCCGCTTTTTGGGCGCCAGTCAGCTTGCGATAGTCTTCCTTACGTTCGGTTGTTGCTGGCAGAGCCATGACCTATATCCCCCTAGCTTCCCGACAGCCACTGACGAAGAATCTGTGCAGTTTCCTCGGGGTGCTTGTCTATCAAGTTATTAACTTTGGTATACGTAGATGAGCGCAACTGACCCTGAATGCGGTCGATATTGATCATGTCATCTTCATTCTCGATTGGCGTATCATCATCGGCACGAATGCCTGATTGTAGGCGTGCCGCGATAGATGGGGCAGCCAGAGCAGCTTGATCCATCTCATCCTCTCGCGCCGCAGCTTCCGCGGATTCAATGGCGCGCGCAACAAGCGGACGGATGACAAGAAGGATAGCCAAGATAGCCACGCCACCGAGCACAAGGGTTTGTATGATAGAATTGAGATCTTGTTTCAGCCAATCGAATGGGCCAGATTCAAACATATCTTCGGGTGGTGGTGCAAATTGCATGCTCACAACACTCACTTCATCGCCGCGCTGCGCGTTGAAACCAATCGCAGATTTCACAAGCTGCTCAAGTTTTTTGATTTCTTCTTCCGTACGCGGGGCATAGGTGCTCACGCCTTCCGCATTCGAGGTATAGAGCCCATCCACCATAATCGCGACGCTGATGCGCTTGACGATACCAGCCTCTTTAATAGAATTGGTCACTTCCTTGCTGATTTCAAAATTCGTAGTTTCCTCGATACGCTTACGAGCACTGTTTGCATTGGCCCCGCCAGCAGCATTGGCCTGAGCAGCGGGCAAATTGTTTGCAACGCTCACCGTGCTATCGGTTGATTTCTCGTTGCTGTTTTCATCTTCTTTTACCGTCTGAACCGAACGCGCAACTTGCCCCTCGGGATCGTATTTCTCTGTGTTTTTAACCGTGCGATTAAAGTCGATATCCGCATTTACTTCTGCCTTGATTTTGCCAATCCCTACCGATTGCTCCAACAGACGCTCAAGACGCGACACCATATTCTTCTCGTATTCAGTACGAAAATTTTCTGAATCCTCGCTCACTGCGTTCGGATCGTTGGCCTCATCGACACCCTTTGCTAATAACACTCCACGACTATCTACAATCGTCACGCGCTGAGGCTTTAGCCCAGGAACAGCACTTGCCACCAAGTTACGAATGGCAGCGATTTCATTTTTTTCCAATCCCGCTGAATTGCGCAATTTAACTGCCACCGAGGCTGTAGGCTCCATCGTATCGCGAGAAAAAAGCTCGCGCTTGGGGGTCACGAGATGCACGCGCGCCGTTTCGACCGTATCGAAGCTTGCAATGGTGCGTGCCAATTCACCTTCGAGTGCACGCAGCTGGTTGATGCTAAGCACAAAGTTGGATGTTCCAAGCGTGTCCGTTTTGTCGAAGATCTCGTAACCCGTCACCGAACCTTGCGAGGGCAAGCCGCTTTGCGCCAGCTTTAGGCGTAGTTTATCGACCTGATCGCTTGGCACCAAAATTTGCGTACCATTACGACGAAGCTCATAGGGAATGTTTTGCAACTCGAGCTCAGAGACAATCTTTCCACCTTCTTCAACAGGGACACTATTATAAAGTGGGGAAAAGGAAGGCGCCGCTAAGCGCAATGAGATGTAAGCAAAAAAGGCAATCATCACTACGGCTGTGCCAATC
This sequence comes from Alphaproteobacteria bacterium, assembly GCA_035911175.1. Lineage (GTDB taxonomy): Bacteria > Pseudomonadota > Alphaproteobacteria > Rickettsiales > UBA3002 > QFOX01. The sequence goes on along the minus strand of JAMHWA010000072.1, from coordinate 85,587 downwards.
ATGGCCATCAGCTTCATTTGATTGATACTTTTAATGGATTGAACCATTGCGTTCATCGCTTACTCCATCCTTATCGCAGTGCGAGCCAAAGCAGAGGAGGGGGCAAGAATCGTGCAGCAATCATCGTTATTTGAACACATAGCAATCCCCCCCTGCGATATTTTTTAATGTATTGTTTTTTATTATTATTTTTAATTTTTGGCAGATAAGAGCTACACTCCGTCTACCATGAAAATCTACCTAATTTAAGGGGGGATGGCAAGCACAAATGTGCATAAACTAGGAAAATAATTCCTAGCTAGCTATTTTTTCTTCGGTGGCAATAGCCTGAGACGTAGATTGTACAATAATATCAGCAAAATCGCGCAAGAAGACCGAACCATTAATTGTCCGCTGCAAAAACACGTTGCGGCGATCCTCTTCATCCTTTTTGCGGCGAATAAGGTCTATCGCCGAAAGCGTGTCCACCGCGCGACAGATAGCAGGCTTCGAGACGTTAAGCGCCTCTGATAACGAGCGGATACTGTGGGGTGGGGGCGACATATAGACCGTAAGCAGCACGCCAATTTGGCGCTGCGAGAGATCGTAAGGAAGCTCACGCAGGCTACGCGCAATGACCTGATGCCACAGCTTTAGTGCGTTTGTTGTACTAGTTGTATCCCTCATAGGAATCGTTCTAGCTAGCTAGATTGCGATGCGCAATAGTTATGCAAAGCGGTTCTTCAGATAAGTGAATAACGTTCGCAATCCCAGAGCCTCCCCTCCATTTGGGCGACCTGGCGAGCTTTCACCATTCCACGCATAACTGTCGATATGCACCCAGGGCGTTTGCGCAGAGACAAAGCGCTCAAGGAACAAGGCAGCGGTAATACTGCCCGCAAAACCATAGTTTGGCGTATTTGTTACATCCGCAATAGGACTGTTCACATATTTTGCGTAGCCCTGCCACAATGGCAGGTGCCACATTGGGTCGTTCACCTTCTGGCCTACGGCGACAAGCGCACGCGCAATATCCTCTCGGTTCGAGAAGAGAGCGGGCAACTCAGTGCCAAGCGCAGTGCGCGCTGCCCCCGTAAGCGTTGCCACATCAATCATCAAGGCAGGCTTATCGCTATCACCATCGGTTAATGCATCGGCAAGAATAAGTCGCCCTTCTGCATCGGTCGAGCCAATCTCGATGGTCAAGCCTTTACGCGAGTTGATGATATCCTGCGGTCGGAAGGCATTATCATTGATGCTGTTCTCAACGGCAGGAATGAGCACCCTAAGGCGAATAGGCAGTTTTCTGGCGATAATAAGTTGCGCCAATCCTAGAACCAAGGCCGCGCCGCCCATATCCTTCTTCATTAGCTTCATCGACGCATAAGGCTTGATATCCAACCCGCCCGTATCGAAGGTAACGCCTTTACCAACCAACACCACTAACGGATGCGATGCTTTACCATGCGTGATTTCGATAAGACGAGGCGCTTGCGGCCCCGCTCGCCCAACTGCATGAATCGCTGGGTAGTTCTTCTTCAGCAATTGCTCGCCAACAATTTCGCTAAAGTGGGCGCCGGCATTTTTAGCCATTTCACGTGCTGCCTTCGCAAGATCGGCAGGCCCCATATCATTCGCAGGCGTGTTGATTAAATCCCTAACCAGTTGAATGGCTGCACGCTCTGCCTCAATCGCAGCAATATCAACTGCCTTGGGCAACTGCAAAAGCAATGCTTTTTTCCTTAGCGTCTTGTAGCGCCCAAACTGATATTGGGCGAGGGCAAACCCAAGCGCCACATCCGCCAAAACAGCAGGCTTCCATTTGGCGTCAATGTAATAACTGCCTGTAGGCAGCATGCTTGGCAGATGCGCGAGCGACCAAATATCAGTCGCTTCTGCCACCACGGCCACTACAGCGCCAATCTTCCCCGATGCCGACGGCACAATAATCGTTGAGCCAACCTCGGCCGAAAAGGATTGCGCCTTGAGCCACGCCTGTGTTGCCTTGTCTTGCTGCTTGAGCCATGCGGGAAATTGGACCGCCGTAAGTGCAACGATGGGGCTGGCATTAGTAGCGTGATGGGAAAAACAACTCATAATCAATCTCGGAAGCAATGGAACGAGGAATCAGCTTGCCGCCAATCAAAGTAATAGGGAATCGATACTTGGCAAATACCCTAACTTTAGGCTCATCAAACATGGCTGTGGATGTTTAGCCGCCACAGCGTGTTAAAAAAGCACCAGAACAAGCGAGCTTGCTTGTTATATATTCAAGCAAAACGTGCAATGCTCTATTTTTACTAGGCATCCGCAATCTATTGTGATTAATGGCTAACATAATATTCTTACAGTTAATTCTTGTATAGGCTCCCACATGAAACATTCAATGCAACACATCTTCCGTTCAACCACAGCTATTGCGCTTGGACTACTGACAGCAGGTGCGGCGCTTGCCCAGCAGGTTCCAAACACCGCTCGTCCAGAATTAATTGAGCGTCAGAATCGCATTGAGACCCCGCGCCCAGAAGTTGGTGGCGCCCCCCATCGTCAGCGCGCCCGCGCGGACAGCCCGCACAGCAACAGGCGGACCAAGCTTCGTGTTGAACGGCATCACCGTTGAAGGCGCAACAGCATTGAGCAAGGAAGAGATCGAACCTGCCTTTAAAGACAAGGTGGGTAGCAAAATCACTCTTGGTGGCCTCAACGAGATTGCGGATGAGATTACCAACCTTTACCGCAATAGCGGCTATATTCTCAGCCGCGCGGTGGTTCCACCGCAAAGCGCAAAAGGCGGCCAATTCAAGATTCGTGTGGTTGAGGGCTTTGTCAACGAAGTGCGCCTCACGGGCGATATCGGCAAAGGAAATGATGAGCGCTTGCAGGCCTACGCTGATAAAATCAAGAATACCAAGCCACTGAGTGCGGAAGCGCTTGAGCGCTACTTATTGTTGATGGAGGATCTCCCTGGTGTTGATGCTCGCGCTGTTCTGCAACCTGCAGCAAAAGTTCCCGGCGCTTCGGATGTGATAATCAATATCACGCGCCGCGCATTTGATTTCTCGGCAGGGGTTGACAACCGTGGTAGCCGCTACCTTGGCCCAATTCAGGCAAACGCCAGTGCTTTCTTTAACAACCTCATGGGCGAAGACGACCTAACACAGGTGCGTGTATCAAACTCGATCTTTAATCGCTCCGAGCTTCTGTTTGGTGAAGTGCGTCATGCGCAACAGCTCGGTAACGAAGGTACAACCCTGACGGTGTTCGCCAATGCTGCTCATACCGAGCCAGGCTCGCTGATCAAAAACTTGGATATCAAAGGTGACAGCGGCGTGATTAGCGCCGGCGTTAGCCATCCTATCATTCGCTCACGCCGCACCAACTGGTTTGTTAACGGCGATATCACAGCACGTAACGTTGAAGTTACGACACTTGGAACAGATCTTTATAAAGATAAAACACGCGTGATCGGCCTAGGCACTGCCTACGATTTTGTAGATAGCGGCGCTGCCATTAACAAGGCAGAGTTTAATATGTCTAAGGGCTTCGATTGGGGTACGGGGCAAGGCCTGAATGCCCGCTCGCGTGCGAACGGTGAAACAGACTTTTTCAAGTACAATGCTAAGCTAACGCGCATCCAGCCTCTTTTTGGCTCGTTCTCGTTACTTGCATCGGCTTCAGGCCAGAAATCGAACGATCCTCTGCTCGCTTCAGAAGAGTTCACCATTGGCGGCGCAGAATTTGGCTCGGCTTATGATTCAGCAGAAATTTCTGGTGATTCGGGCGTGGCAGCACGCGCCGAACTGCAATACAACCAGTCCAACCCCGAGGACTTCCTATCGCAGTACCAAGTCTACACCTTCTACGATCATGGCAAAGTCTGGAACATTAATCCGATTGCGGGCACAGAAAATGGCTCTGACTCACTTTCTTCTGCTGGCTTAGGCGCACGCTTCAATATTGATGACTCTGTTTCAGGTGGTGTTGAAGGGGCTGTTCCGCTGACGCGTAGAGTTGCTGCGCTTAATAACGCTGGCGATCATCCTCGTATCTTCTTTAACATCAATTACAAATACTAAGCATCTAACGATTGATTGCAAAAAAGTATCAACGGGTGCGTTAATTTCGCACCCGTTTTTGCATCGTCAATCCCAATAGACTCAATTCATTTGGCAGTATTATTAATAAACGCTAATAATCGCCTCTCGCAAAGGGCGCACGCATGGCAGACAGAGCCAAAACAAGCATCTGTCTTTATTAGACTTTTATAATTCGATTAGCATGCCACAAGAAATTGTATAAAATTTGATTATTTAACTTGTTATTAACTATTGGTTGGACTAGGTTCCCCCCGCAATCAGTGTGGCATTTGAGCCGCACCACGTTGCATTGAAATATCAAAACTCAGGGGACAACCATGCGTAACGCTCACAAACCATCAGCGCTTCAGTCAACAGTTCGTGCACTGAGCAACAGCTCATCACTTTACCGCGCAGCGTTCATATCGCTCGCAATTGCTGTTTCGGCGGGCAATGCCCACGCTGTATCGGGGATGAATGTAGAGCAAGGTAGCGCGGTACTAACAACGCCTGATGCAACCACCGACCTCGTGACAACCTATTCGGGCACCACGGTTGCAAGCTTTGCAGAAATGAACGTTGCCGCTGGCCACACTTGGAACATCAAACCAAACACAAGGCGTTGGCTCGCTGTTCGTTGGTAAACAGTATGTGGGCAGAACCGACATTAACGGTAACCTCGTATCAAACGGTAAAGTAGTCCTCATCAACCCAAATGGCGTACTCTTTGGCGCTGGCTCGACTGTAAACGTGCCAAGCCTAGTGGCCAGTAGCGCTGATTTAAATGTTGATGCGTTGAATCAAGGTAAATTGAAATTCGATCGCGCAGGCAATGCGGATGCAGTGATTGAAAACCGCGGCACCATCAACGCTGCCGATAAGGGCTTGGTTGCATTCATTGCGCCAACTGTCATCAATAATGGCATCATTCAAGCCAAAGCTGGCACTGTGAAGCTTGCTGCTGGCGACACGATGACTGTCGATATGTACGGTGACGGCCTCTACAGCTTTGCTGTGGGTACGGGTGGTAAGAACGTTACCAACGCTGGCAAAATTTCGGCGGAAGGTGGCACTGTAATGCTCACCGCGAATGCCGCTAAAGATGTTGTCAGCAGCGTTGTCAACAACACCGGTATCATCGAAGCGTCCTCGGCGCACTCGGTTGGCGGCACCATCGTGATTGGTGGCGGCAGCAACAGTAAAGTTAGCGTTAGCGGCAAACTCAAAGCAACGGGCACCAAAGGTGGCTCGGTAACCGTAACTGGTAAGAACATTGAACTCGTTGGCGCTGATATCGATGCTAGCGGCGCAACTGCAGGCGGCAACGTACGTATTGGTGGTGATTACCAAGGCGGTGGTACCCTTGCACACGCTGATACGGTGACAGCAGATGCTGCAACCAAAATCAACGTAAGCGCAACGGAATCTGGCAATGGCGGCACCGCCGTTATTTGGTCGGATAAAGCAACCCAATTTGCAGGTAGCGCAAACGCAAGTGCGGGCGCAGCAGGTGGCAATGGCGGCCTTGTCGAAGTTTCCTCGAAGGGCACGCTGAACTATACTGGTAACACGATTGCACGTGGCACCAATGGTGGCAAGAACGGTAAATTGTTGCTCGACCCAATCGATGTAGTGATTGATGCGGCATTAGCATTGGCGACTGAAGCATCGCTGAACGCGAACACCGATGTTGAAATCACTTCGTTTGGCCCAGGTGCCGACGTTGGTAACATTACCAATGAGGCGTACATCAGCTGGTATGGCCTTGGCACCCTGACACTAAACGCGGTGAACGATATCATCATCAACAACAGCATTATTGCCTCAGTAGTCGGGATTAATGGCACACAAGGTGGCCTAATTCTGAATGCGGGCAATAACATCTCTGCAACCAGTGCAGCCATTAGAACGGCACGTGGTGACATCACCATGAATGGTAAGGCTGTAACGCTGAACGGGGCAACCGTTACCGCTAACACAGGCGATATCAGAATTAACAACACAGGCGCATTCTTCAGCAGCTTGGCAAACGCGGTTAGAAATGGCAGCACTGCTCAAAGAGGTAGTGTACACCTCAACCAAACTCAGGATGGCAGCATTCAAAATGCTGTGGATGCGATTGGCATAACGGGTTGGAGTGGCGCGAAGGTAACCCTCGCTGCAGGCACGTGGGATGAACAAGTCAACATCAACCAAGGCAACTTCACTCTGACGGGTCAAGGTGCTACGTCTGTTATCCGTGCACCAAAGGCTCTGACATGGCGCCCAACCGACAATAACGGGATGGTTGCTGCCGTTGTTTACGGTACTAACGGTTACGATATCAATGTCAGCAAACTGAAAGTGGACGGCTTGAACCGCGCATCGCATGGCATTGTGCTCAACAACACTGGCTTCAGCGAAGTCCAAAATACTTTCGTTAATAACGCCAGAACAGGTATTTTGATCGACAATGCTATACGCGCCAATGTGTCTGGCAACTTCGTGATGGACTCCTTGATCGCTGGCATCCGCGGAACACGTCTCAGAGAGTCGTCCCTCAGCTTTAACCATGTTGGTTTCAGCGCGGCGAGCTTCTTTGATGCTCTGGGCGGCATTTATGTAGATGCTTTGCAGCAAAACAGAGATGTAACCATCAATAACAACTATGTTTGGAACACCGCAAAAGGCAATGGCATCACCCTTGCTCGTTCGACTGGCAATAACCAAGTAAGCGGTAACCGCGTTGTTAGCTCTAAACAAGATTCCATCAATGTTGCTAACACCTCGAATCTAACGATGCTTGGCAACACCTTGCTCTATGCCGAAGGTAACGGCATAACGCTGAACGACGTTTCCAACTTGAATGCACAACAAAACGTGGTTCGTGGCGTAAGAGGCAGCGGTATTAGTGCTAGCAACCTCACTGTAACGCAGGATACTAGCGGCAACAGCTTCGACAACTCGATTCAGAACAATACTGTTTACGAAACTGGTCAGAACGGCATCGTCATTAATGGCGGACAGAACATGCTCGTAAACCAGAATACAATTTTCAACCTAAGGCATGATGGTATTCGCGCCAATAATCTGACGACGCTGACGGATGCCACCGAGAGCAGCATCCCCTTCAACCAAAACCAATTCAACAATAACACCATTTACCAAGTGGGCAGAAACGGCATTCGCATTCAAGATGCTGAGAACCTGCAAGTAGTAGGCAACACCACTCGTAATCTTGGCTTTAACGGCATTTATGTTCAAAATGCACACACCAACTGGCCTACGAGCACATTGATTTCCGGCAACACCATTCACGGCACCGGCATTAACGGCATCCGTGGCACGATGATTGAGAATGCGGAAATTACGAATAATACCATCTACAATATCGGCGCAAGTGGCGCTGGTATGGCGTATGCCACGTATGGCGGCGACCCAGCAGTTTACTTTGGTTTTCCAGTAATTGGCCCTGATGAAGGTGATTACGAATTCTCGGTTACTGCCGCCCGCCCAATCCTTGAACTGCAACCACTGGGCATTGGCTACCATGGTATTCATGTCGATAACCTTTATGTCACAGGTGGCAGCACTCGCGGTCCAGTTCTAGATGAAGATACTGATTTTGGTGACAGCGTCTCTGGCGGCAGTGAAGAACTGTTCGCAAGAGTTGCTGCAGCGCCTGATGCTGTATTGCTTGATGAAGTTATATCGACTGAATATGTGGGCCCAGGGCGCACGATCATTTCGAACAACACTATTTATGGCATCTACCAAGATGGCATTCACATCGAAACTTCGCAGAACGTGAAGGCTTCGAATAACAACATCAGCCGCACTGGCAAAGATGGCATCTATGCTTATAATTTGACAGTAACCGGCAGTGACTACGATATGCCTAGCGAGACTATGTTCAAGCGTTTAGTGCTGATGGGCAGCGGCTACATCCCAGAAAGCTACCAGACGAACGAGTTCTCGCATAACACCATCTCCTTTACCGGTGATAACGGCATTGATCTCGATTTCATTGAAAACGCAGATGTGAAGTACAATGAGATTCATGACATGGAAAGCCACGGCATTCTGGCTCGCAATCTCTACGTGACCAGCACTCCGGAAACCTTCCGCTTCTCGCGCATCGATCACAACCATGTTTATAACACGAGCGCGGATGGCATTCATGTTGAAGGCATCCAAAATGCTGCCGTAGATGCGAACCATGTTCATAATGTTCGTGCCAATGGTATTTACATGGTCAACTACCCAGCAGGCTCTAAGTATTCCTTGCCTGGCAATGGTAGCTTCAACAAGTCATCCGTCACCAATAACAATGTTCACGATGTTGGTCGCGACGGCATATTCCTTGAGAGAATGAGAAACGTTGATGTTATCACAAACAAGGTAACCAATGTTGGTCATGCTGGTATTTCAGTGGTCAACACGGCAGATAGCTCCGTGCGCCTGAATACCGTGAAGGGAGCCAAGACTGGTCTGTTGTTCGTGTACAGCCAATTTGCTGAAGTCCTCAACAACATCGTAACTGGCAACTTTGTTGGCGCAAACCTGCTGACTAGCAACAATGCACTGCTAAGTGGCAACGTGTTTACTGCAAACCCATTGGGTATTGTGCTTGATGACTCCGCATTCGCTCGTATCGAAGGTGGCAGCATCACGACACCGTTCAGCGGAGAAGAAGAGTCTGAAACCATAGCCCTCATTCTGCGTGGCGTATCGAGTGACACGATTGTAAAAGACGTAGCATTCAACGGTGGCGACATCGGTGTGCTGATCGACGGCCCAGGCTTTGGTGAAGGTGAAGAACTGGTTGGCCCAAGCGCTTCGATGCAGTTCGAAGGTAATGGTAGCACCTTTACTGGTCAAAATTACTACTTCATCCTTCAGAACGGGGCGATGGTTGGTGACGAGATCGACGCTAGCCAGCAAACCTTTGATGGTACCCGTGCCGCTGATTTCACTGAAGAGCAGTTAGCTGCTGCGGAAGATGGTCACACCACGGACAGAGATGATGACCTAACGATTGGCAACGTATTCTACAAAGCGTTTGCCCAGTTCGTGCCAGTACCACTGCCCGCTATCGTTGATTTAGCCGTACTGGATGACTTCCAGAACAACATCCGTAACCGCTACCGTCGTGGTAACTTCTCCTACGCTGGTCGCGCGATCAACGTGGTGGTAGACCCCGTTGATCCTGGCGCATTCGGTGCTGCTAACGCTACAAACCTAAGCTTGTTGAATAACTCGCCCGCAGGTATCGCTAGCCAGCTTTCAGCACTTTCGCCCGCAGCAGGTGGCAATAACAATCCTGTGAACACAGCTCAGGACTTAGCAAACCTTGCACCTGCAGCAGGCGGCACCGAGGCAGAGCAACTGGCCTCGTTGGCACCAGCCGCTGGCGGTTCGACACCAACTGGCAGCTGTGGCAACAACTTCCTTGATGGCGGCTACGAAACTGGCTTCGCTTGCTCGACAAACGTCCAGTAGGCTGAAGGATACAGAGCGTAATGGCATCGATACAGAAAGAGGCGGCCCAACCACTAGCGGCATCTAAGGCGGAGAACATTGGCTCCACCAAGGAATTGTCCAGCAAGCAAAATGGGCTGCCTCTCTTCTTCAAAAAGCCAGCGGCTCTTGAGAAGGACCGTCACGCTAAGTCAGGCCTAATAGCCAAGCCTGATTTGCGGTTTTCCAAAGCGGCGAACTCTGTAAGCATTACCGCATTCGAGTTTGTCGAGGCATCTAAGTTTTACCCAATTGTCTTCACGGCATCTAACGATCCTGTGCCCCTTGCTATCTTGGGACTAGAGCAGGAGAACTACTTTGTTGATGCAGACGGCAAGTGGCTGAACGATGCCTACGTACCAGCCTATATCCGCCAATACCCATTCGTATTCTTTGAAAACGAAGCAGAGAAGCGATTTTATCTCTGTGTTGATGAGAAATCCGAGCAGTTTCGCGCTGAAGGTGGTGAAGATGCCAAGCCATTTTTCAATGCAGATGGCACGCCATCTCAATTGACAAACCAGGCATTGGAATTCTGCAATACATATCAGCAGCACCACAGCTTAACGCGCGAGTTTGGGGCAGCATTAAAAGAGCATAATCTGCTTTTGCCTTACGAATCCAGCGTCACCTTAAAGACTGGCCGCAAAATTACTTTGTCAGGCTTCACGATGATTGATGAAAAAACCTTCAATCAGCTCCCAGAAGCCACATTTAGCATGTTCCGCACGAAAGGCTGGCTGCCGCTTGTCTATCTCGCCATAGCATCCACCACGAACTGGATGCGCCTCTCAAAACTTGCGGATGCGCAGCAGCCAGCAAAGAATCAGTAAACACTCTTACTGCATTTTTACGCTACAATTTTAGCTAAATTGCATTAATTTGCCGCACTGCAATCAATAAAATACAGCAACTTAGATAAATCTAGAGCGTTAATAATAACTAATAAAATGCTCGGCTTTATTAACAGGTTAGAAATCAAGCTGACCGTATTCTGTAGCTATGAGCACAGAATCGACACGCAGCAATGTTTCCACCGAAATCACCACGGGTTGGTCGCGCATTGCAACCCTCACTTTGGCAGGCTTTATTGCAGCTACAGTGATGGTTTTAACAGCATCTTCCGCATTGGCTATCGTAAACCCACTGTTGTCCGAGCGTCAGTCAAGTTCTTCCGACTTGGCGCCCTTTACGAAATGGACCTCTGTCTTGGAGCGCTTCGAAGAGCAACAAGCTGACGCTAGCGAGAAATGCATCGGCAAAGACTGCATGAACCAGAAATGGGAAGAACTGCTAACCGAGCTAGACGGCAAGGATGTAGCCACCCAAGTGGATGCCGTGAACAAGTTCTTCAATGCCATCACCTATATCACGGATCAACGCAACTATGGCACCAGTGATTATTGGCAGACCCCATACGAGTTGTTTGAGCGTGGTGGCGATTGTGAAGACTATGCGATTGCCAAATACATATCGCTAAAGCGCTTGGGCGTTTCCGAGAGCGAAATGCACATTCTTATCGTTCGTGATAAAAATCTGGGTGGCATCATCCACGCTATTCTCGAAGTGGATGTCGATGGTGAGGCAAAGATTCTCGATAATCAAGCCAAAGCCGTTAAGCCTGTAGCATCCATTTTTCGCTACAACCCAGTATTTGCCATCAACGAGCGTGAATGGTGGGCATACAACAAATAAGCGTTGCTCACCGAGCACGAGAAGCCAGCCCTCAATGGCTGGCTTTTTGCTATTTGGCGCAAAGTTAGTTGGATAATCTTGAGAATCACGCTAGCAGTTGGTATACTTCATCAATACCACGAGGCGCATTCACCATGGCATCTAACTCATTTGGCACTATCTTTCGATTCACCACGTGGGGCGAATCGCATGGCGAGGCCATCGGGTGCGTGGTCGATGGCTGCCCCTCGCTGATTGATCTCAGTGAAGCCGATATTCAGCCATTTCTCGACAAGCGTAAGCCTGGACAGAATAAATTCACCACCCAGCGCCGCGAAGCCGATGAAGTGAAGATCTTGAGCGGTGTCTTCAATGGCAAGACCACTGGGACCCCCATATCGCTGATTATTTACAACGAGGATCAGAAATCGAAAGATTATGGCGATATTGCCGAGAAATACCGCCCAGGACACGCCGACTACACCTACCAAATGAAATATGGCATCCGCGACCATCGGGGTGGGGGGCGAAGCAGTGCTCGCGAGACAGCAATGCGAGTGGCTGCAGGCGCCATTGCTCACAAAATACTCAGCAAGGCAGACATATCGATTCAGGCCTATTTGGTGCAAATGGGCGATGATACAATCGACCGCGCTAATTTCGACGCCGCCCAGATCGATAAAAATCCCTTCTGGTGCCCTGATGCCAAAGCTGCAACCCGCTGGGAAAGCAAACTCGATACCGCCCGCAAGGACGGCTCATCCCTCGGTGCGGTGGTTGAGGTAGTCGCTAGCGGCGTCCCTGCGGGGCTAGGCGAACCCATTTACGATAAACTCGATTCCGACCTCGCACGCGCCATGATGAGCATCAACGCAGTCAAAGCAGTGGAAATTGGCGATGGCTTTGCCGCCGCCAGCCTACGCGGCGAGCAAAATGCCGACCAAATACGTGCGACGGATACTGGTGTTGAGTTCAAAAGTAATCATGCAGGAGGCATCTTAGGCGGCATAAGTTCTGGCCAGCCGGTCATTGTGCGCTTCGCAGTCAAACCAACCAGTTCCATCCTTACACCCGTTGAAACTGTCACCACCTCTGGCAAAAATACCGACATTATTACAAAAGGACGCCATGACCCATGCGTTGGCATCCGCGCGGTGCCCGTGGGTGAGGCGATGATGGCCTGCGTCCTTGCCGATCACTTGCTGCGCTTTAAATCTTACCGTTAGGACATACCTATGTATCGCCTCGCTTTGTTGGCCCTAATTTTGACGGCACATGGAGCATTCGCCACAAGCCCCGCGACAAGCCAGCCGCAAAAACCGACCTCCAGCCAAACCAAGAAAACGAATGTCTATTCCGCGGAAGATCGTCGATTATTTATTAGATCCTGCACCAATGCCACGCCAGCGCTGCATGATTTTTGTGTGTGCGTCATCACAGAGTTTCAAGCAACCATGACCTTCCAAGAATTCAGCGCCATGAACGATCTTACAGACGAACAATTGCGTAGACATCAGCCTTACGTAAAAGCCATTTTAAAGTGCGTTAAAAAACCAGTCTAGCCTTACGCACCCTTGCAGAATCGTTACCCCCACCTATATGGTGCCTATCGTTCACTACAGACTACATAGGTGCCCATGACAACGACACTCGATACCGCTGAAACAAAAACTTTTGCCGCCGAGACTGCGCGCGTGCTGCAACTGATGATTCATGCGCTCTACACCAACCGCGATATTTTTCTGCGCGAGTTGATTAGCAATGCCTCGGATGCTTGCGACAAACTGCGTTATGAATCGCAAAGCAACAATGGCCTGATGGGCGACGAGCCAGACCTCAAAATTCATCTCTCCTTCGATGAAAAAGCAAAAACACTCACCGTTGCCGATACGGGCATTGGCATGAACCGCGAGGATTTAATTGCCCATTTGGGCACTATTGCCAAATCAGGCACCTCCGAATTTTTAAGCCAAATGACAGGCGATGCGAGCAAGGACGTCAACCTCATTGGCCAGTTTGGCGTAGGTTTCTATTCGGCGTTCATGGTCGCCGACAGTGTTACTGTCGAAAGCCGCAAAGCGGGCGAAGAACAAGCATGGCAATGGGAATCAGACGGGCAGGGCAGCTACCAAATTAAACCTGCCGATGCTCGCGCACGTGGCACGTCCATCACCCTGCACATGAAAAAGGATGCCAAAGAATACCTTGATCGCCACAAGCTTGGCCATATTGTCAGCACCTATTCCGACCATATCAGCTTTCCCATCACGCTGACGGATGAGGAGGGTGCGACACACAACCTCAATGATGGCTCGGCCATCTGGACACGCCCAAAATCAGAAGTGACAGATGAACAATACCACGCGTTCTATCGCGATGTGTCGCACTCACCTGAGAAACCATGGGCAGTGCTTCACAATAAAGCCGAGGGCAAAACCGAATATACCAGCCTTCTTTTCGTTCCTGGAATTAAGCCGTTCGATTTATTTCATCCCGAGCGCAAACGCCGCGTGAAGCTATACGTGAAGCGCGTATACATAACGGATGAAGGCGTGGAGCTCATTCCGTCCTATCTGCGCTTCCTGCGTGGGGTGGTAGATTCCGCCGATTTGCCGCTGAATATCAGCCGCGAGACACTACAAAAATCCCCTGTGCTCGATAAAATCCGTGAATCGGTCACCAGTAAAGTGCTGGGTGAATTCAAAAAGCGTGCAGAAAAAGAGCCTGCTGAATACGCCAAGTTCTGGGATAATTTTGGCGCCGCGCTGAAAGAGGGGCTGTGCGAAGCAAACTCGCCGCGCGAGAAAATTCTAGAAGCATGCCGTTTTTATTCCAGTCAATCGCCCGAGCAGCTCATCTCGCTTGCCGATTATAAAGCGCGCATGAAAGAGGGGCAGGAGGCAATCTACTTCCTCACTGGCGACACCCTCAGCGTGCTTAAAAACAGCCCGCAATTGGAAGGCTTTACCAAGCGCGGCATCGAGGTGCTTTTGCTCACCGATCATGTCGATGATTTCTGGCCCAACGTGACACAGAAATTTGGTGACCTACCATTCCGATCTGTCACCAAAGCAGGCGCGGATTTAGAAAAATTCAAGCTCGACGAAGTCAACGAAAAAGCTGAGGAAACCGCCGAAAACAGCGATGCAATCAAGCAATTATGCGAGGCAATGGCCAACTTATTTGGCGACGCAGTAAGTGCTGTGCGCACCACTCGCAAACTTTCGGATACCCCCATATGCTTGGGCGTTAGCGAAGGCGCGATGGACATGCGTATGGAGCGTTTTCTAGCGGACCACAAACAACTGCCCAAACGCGCACCCAAACTGCTCGAGATCAACCCCACACATCCTATTATAAGCAATCTAGCTACCGATGTGGCAGCGCATGGCATCACGAGCAAGAGCGAGGATGCGCTATGGCTGCTGTTCGACCAAGCATTGATTGCTGAAGGCGAACCTGTGACCGATGCCGCTGCATTCTCACGGCGCCTCGGCGCGTTTTTGGCAAAAGGCATGGCTGCATAACAACAAAAAACCCAGCCACTCACATGGCTGGGTTTTTAAGTATTACGTTGTACGAAGTCTAAGCGGGCTGGTCGGGATAGATTTCGACTTCAAGTGTCATGATCTGATCGCGCAACTGAAGCTTGCGTTTCTTCATGCGCGCCAAGCCCATTTCATCGAGGGTGCCAAGCAGCTGATGCTGGCGGATTTCCTCATCAAGCTGACGGTGCTGATCTTTTAAATCATCGAGTTGTTTGAAAATTACGATATCATCATTCATAGCGACTTGCCATTGGGTGTACATGGTTGGATGCCTCTGTTATCATTGAATTTTCTTAATTAACAGTGGCGGTTATATCACAGTTTTAGGGTATTTTCTAGCGGTTATTGCCTCATGTGCCGCTTTTTTGTGCAATCACCCCTGCTGCGACAGGAAATGCTTGCAAGAATTCATTGGCTTTTTGGCGTGTTTTTCCGGCACGTTGTACCTCGCGAAGGCGCAACGCACTGCCTTCCCCAGCATTAATAAGCAGCTGATTATCCAAAGTAACACCAGCGGGTTTGGCGGCGTCACCTTGTTCAAGGGTGGCAGAAAATACCTTAATGACCTCATCATTCAGCGCCACGGAAGCGCAAGGAGCAGGCGATAAACCGCGTATTTGGCTCAAAAGCTGAGTAGCGGGGCGCGCCCAGTCCAACTCACGGTCGGCCTTCGTAATTTTTTCGGCGTAGCTAATACCCTCGGCGGACTGTGGGGTAGGCGTAGGACGTGGCACGGCTGACAGGTTTTGAAGAACTTCCAGCACTTGGCGCGCCCCAATTGCTGCCATCACATTGTGTAGGCCGCCCGCATCCATTTCGGGTGGAATCACATACGGCTCGCGTAGGTGAATGGGGCCCGTATCAAGCCCCAATTCAAGCTGTATAATACAGCATGCAGTGTGCACATCCCCCGCCATCAGCGTGCGCTGGATGGGGGCAGCACCGCGCCAACGGGGCAAATCCGAAGGGTGAATATTGATACACCCCAACCGTGGCGCATCTAAAATCGCTTGGGGAAGAAGCAACCCGTAAGCCGCCACCACAGCAATATCCGCCGCATGGCTGGCAAATTCAGCCTGCACCTCGGATGGTTTAAGGCTGACAGGGGTGAATACAGGAATTGCATGCACTTCAGCCAGCTGGTGAACGGGTGAGGGGGTTAACTTCATCCCGCGTCCAGCGGGTCGAGGCGGTTGGCTGTATACGGCAACCACTTCATGCTCGGAATCAATCAGTGCCTGCAATGCGGGAACCGCAAAGGCGGGCGTACCCATAAAAATCACGCGCATGGCTTATTTCTTCCGCTGAGGGGCAGTGGCACACTCTTTGCGAATACTGATTAAGCGAGAATCCTGCTCGATCGTGCCGTCTTTACTTTTTTTCAGGAATTCATTGTGCGGCATAGCACTCATTAATTTCGTCATAACACAGCGACACGGGCCAACGAACGGAAGCTTCAAGCCAGTGCAGCGTGGCATAAAAATTTCCAATGTATTCTTTGGCCACAACTTACTTTCTTCTGCTTCGGCCTCAGCATTCGCGGGAACATCGGCAACTGGCTTCACGGCGCTAGTAGTTTCTTTGCTAGGGCTAGCAACATCACCTATTTTTGTAACGGCATTCTCAGGGAAACTAGCAAGCGCACCAGCTTTATCAGATGGACTCGCATCAGTAGGTGCGGCTGTAGACGCGGGAGTAGGCTGAGAATCGCCAACGACTAGCATAGGCGCCTGCGAATAACTTTGCGCCATGGCAACCATGGGCAACAAACTAAATATCACTGCCGAAATAAAATGACGCATAAGCATTTTTTAGCAGCGCGCCGACGAAGCAGCAACGCTAAACCGTTGGCCGTGTTGGTAACTCATCCACCAACCCGAAGCGCTTAGCTTTTTTTAGCTTACGCAGAATAATATCGCGCTTCATTTTCGAGATATGATCAACGAAAACAATTCCGTTAATATGATCGATTTCATGCTGCAGGCATGTCGCCATAATGCCCGAGGCTTCGATTGTTTTCTCTGCACCTGTTTCATCTAAATAGCGCACAGTGACAGTTTCTGGGCGCACCACATCCGAGTATTGGTCGGGAAAACTCAGGCAGCCTTCTGTGAACACCGATTCATTGCTCGACTTAACCACAATCTCGGGGTTGATGAGCTTGATAGGCTCCTTGCGGCCATCGCGCACAGCAACATCCACGACAATGCAGCGCTTGTGAACGCCAATTTGCACGGCAGCCAAACCAATGCCATCGTTCGCGTACATGGTTTCAAGCATATCGTCGAGCAGCACACGCGTTGCGTCATCCACCACATCCACCTTGGTAGATGGAATATGCAGGCGCTCGTCAGGCTCGATCACAAGGGGGCGAATGGTCATATCCCTTGTTTACCGCAGGTTTGAGGCATTGGCAAGCATTAGCGCCCAAGCAGCGCTTGGGTTGCCGCCATCACATCCGGCTGGCGCATCAGCGATTCACCGACAAGGAAGCATTGAATATCAGCCGCTTGCATGCGCACCACATCCGCATGCGTCGCAATACCGCTCTCGCAGACAAGCGTATAGTCTGCTGGCACTTGCGTCCGTAATTGCTCGCTGGTTGAAAGGCTGACTTCCAGTGTCTTTAAGTTGCGGTTATTGATCCCAATCAGTCGCGAGGTTAAGTGGGCAAGTGCGCGCTCAAGCTCAGGGGCATCATGCACCTCAACCAGCACATCCATGCCTAATTCATGCGCTATTGTCTCAAGCTCCTTAGCCTGCTCATCGCTCAACGCCGCCATAATCAGCAAAATACAATCCGCGCCCAAGCTGCGCGCTTCAAGCACTTGATAAGGATCGAGCATAAAATCCTTGCGAAGCACAGGCAGCGAAACTGCTGCACGCGCCGCCACCAGATATTCATCCGCTCCCTGAAAGTAAGGAACATCGGTAAGCACACTCAAACAAGTGGCGCCGCCGGCTTCGTAGGCTTTGGCGAGCGTTACAGGGTCAAAATCCGCACGAATAATACCTTTACTGGGCGACGCCTTTTTTACTTCCGCAATTAAGCCAATGCCTCCTGCCGAAACTTGCTTTTTCAGCGCGGCGTGAAACCCACGTGGCGGCGTAACATGTAGAGCGCGATCATAGAGCGCGGCTTCGCTGTCGGATTGCTTTTGTTTAGCGATATGGGTGCGTTTTTGTTCGCAGATTTCACTCAGCGTATCAGTCATGGGGATAGCTCGCGTCAATAAGGAGGTCCAGTTTGCGTCGCGCTTCGCCACGCGCAATGGCGCTACGGGCAAGTGCCACACCTTCGTGCAACGTTGGCGCTTTATCAGCAATCATCAACATCGCCGCAGCGTTAAGCAATACAGCATCGGCATAGGGACTGGCTAAACCATCGAGCACATCGCGCAGAGCGCGTGCATTTTGGTTGGCGTCGCCACCAACCAGCGTGCGGCCATCATGCGCCATCAGTCCAGCGTCCTGCGGCCGTATTGTTGCATAGCGAATTTCACCATCGATCAGATGTGCGACATGAGTGTTGCCCGTGATAGAAAGCTCATCCGTACCATCATCACCATGCACGACCATGGCATGCGTATGGCCGAGCAATTGCAACGTTTCTGCTACAACAGAACAATATTCAGGGGCGAACACCCCAACAAGCTGGCGCTTTACGCGTGCAGGGTTGCATAGCGGGCCAAGCAAATTAAATATCGTGCGCCTGCCAATGGCCTTACGAATGGGAGCAACGCGCGCAAATCCCGTATGAAAACTTGGCGCGAAGAGAAAACAAATCCCTAGTTCATCCAATATATGTGCTGCAACATCGGGGCTCATGGCCGTGTTCATGCCCAGCGCCTCGAGCACATCCGCCGAACCACTTCTGCTGGTGATGGCGCGGTTACCATGCTTTGCCACTTTAATGCCACGCGCGGCCACCACAAACGCAGCCGCGGTTGAAATGTTATACGTCGCACGTCCATCGCCGCCTGTGCCACAGCAATCCAACGCATCAGCGTGGGTCGGGAAAGGTTTGGCGCGCGCCATCACTGCGTCTACGGCACCTGCAAGCTGATGAGCGTTAATGCGCGAAATGTCGAGGCTGGAAAGGTAATCTTTTGCCTCATCACCAGCCAAAGTCCCATCGAGCAGCGCACCGATGCGGCCTTCCATTTCTAAGCGCGCACTCATAGTATATCCAAAAAGTTTTTTAGCATGGCATGTCCATGCTCACTCGCAATACTTTCGGGGTGGAACTGCACCCCAAACACTGGCTGCGCAACATGTTGCAGCCCCATAATTGTACCATCGGCAGTTTCCGCTGTTACTTCCAAGCATGGCGGCAAACTTGACCGCTCCACAATGAGCGAGTGGTAGCGCGTTGCAGTAAAGGGGGATGGGATATTTTTAAAAATCCCTTTATTGGTGTGCGTCACTTGGCTGGTTTTGCCATGCATCACCTGTGCAGCTCGAATAACCTTGCCGCCATATGCCTGACCAATCGACTGATGCCCAAGACACACGCCAAGCAGCGGTATTTTCCCTTGATTTTCGGCCAATAAAGCAAGGCAAATGCCTGCTTCATTCGGGGTCGCAGGGCCAGGAGAAATCACAATGCCATCGGGGTTCTTGCCCATAATATCCTTCGCGCTATGGGCGTCATTGCGCACTACTTCCACGTTGGCACCAAGCGCACTTAGGTAATGCACCAAATTATAGGTGAAGCTGTCGTAATTATCGATAAGGAGAATGTTTTTGGCCATAGCGGCGTTTTAACCGTTTATGCGTCAGATGCAACGGTGAAAGCTATTGTGTAGTGGTGGTTTCTGCTTTTGCTTCCACCACGATGGGTGTCAGCGAACATTTGTCGCCAAAGCGAACATCCGCGATTCCCTTGAGGTAGGCACGACGAAGTTTGCCCGCCTCGTAAGCTGCAGCAAGCTTTTTAGCATGGCGATTTGCGCCAGATACTTTACGAATAATGCTACGGAATGGCAGTATGTCGGTCTTACTGCGAATCGCACCCAAGACGGTATCTTTGGCAAAACTACCCGCGCTCGATGCAAGGCTCGATGTTTTAGGTAATTCCACATTATCCATAATATTGTCTGCGTTGGTGATGTTTTCAACTAACCCACCATTGGATGAAGCAAGGGTAATCGACTTGGCTTCTGCATCCGGCCCCAGCAATTCATCCAGCTGCGCCACCTCAGCCTTAATTTCTTCGCACTTACTTTTTTTCGCGCTGGCATAAGGATTCATTGCGGCCTGCACTAACAGTGGGGGAATTTCCTGACGGCGTAAATTTAGATCCTGCAAGGGGCCAGTCGCAGCCTCAATCGCATCCCCAACATTTTTGTTCGCCTGAAGATCAATCTTATCGGAACCACCGCAGGCACTAAGTGTCATCGCAGCCAAACAGGTGAGCGCTAGGCTACGAAGCGGCAGAACAAACTGTTGCAATATTGCCATATCCGATAGCTTTATTATAGCAAAACTACGACAGCAACACCAATCTATTGCATTATGCACCGCACCAATTCGTTGACGCAGTGCAAGATGATTAACGCATTCGTTTTACACTCATCGCCGCAACATCGAGAAACGTAAAGCGATCGCGGGTCAGATGCGCATAGCTAGCAGCGAAGCGGTAGCGCTCATCATCAATGCCTAGCTGCGACGGTTTTGTCGCCATGCCGCTATGAATAAATGCCCGTTCGAGCGTGTGTTCGGGAACCATAATATCCTCTAACGATTGCCGAATTTCTTCCCAGCTCTCACCAACCTTTTTGTTAATTGCTTCAGCTTGCTCAGCAGTCAGAAGCTTTTTAGCATATTCATGCGCCAGCGCTTCGCCGTGGCGTTTACCGAATAATTGCTCAAAGCGCGCCACTTCATAGGAAAGAGGTCGCACTACAGGCGCCTCCAATAAGGCGCGCTGCTGAAGCTGGCTCATAGTGATGGCTGTGACCGCAATCATCTCGCCATGCATAATATTGTGCAATTCCGAGCCATATTTAAGCTCTAACGTGTGTGCAATCATATGTTCGCCTTGGCTAGCAGGAGCACTGCTACCATGGGCAGTCATGGCATCGCCCGCATCCAGCAAAGCCTCAAACAATGTCGAAAGAAAAAGCGCATCATCGTGAAGCGCACTCATTGCCCCATTCAGCAAAACAGCTTCGTGGCGCCGCAAATTATCAAACAAAGCACGCGGATACGATGTGCCAAACATATAGTGGCTAAGCAGCATATCTGCCTCCACCGTGGAGCGGCACAGCGTGTCTCCCAAGCCCGCTCGCATCAAGCGCTTGGGCGCATTACTAAGTATAACAGCATCACCAAGCACAAATACAGGAGGACGCGCAGGGAAGGAATGCTTGTGATCATCTTCTTCTAAGCTTGCATTGGCGGATGTATAACCATTCATGCTCGCTGCCGTTGCAATCACAGCATAGGGCTTATTCGCCTTCGCGGCTGCGTATTTAGTAACATCATTAAGTGTGCCCGAACCAATAGCAATGAGGGCATCCACATCCGCTGCCCGCGCTGCTACATCCATTGCCAAGGCTAGGGTAGGGCGCACCTGACGGCCAAGGGTTAGCGCCTCCAACTCGCATGAATGCGCCAGCAGCGCGCATGACTGCTCACCCGCGGCTTGCCATGTGTTATCATCGCACACTACCAGCAGCCGCTTGGCATTTAGGTGCATCGCCACCGCACCCGCAATCTGTGCCATTGCGTTGATACCGAGGATGCGAATAGGTGTTAGGGGTGCGCTCATGTTTTCCACAGGGAACGTGCCACTAACCATCTCAGATGACAACGCAAATCAGCATGATTAGCAATAAACTCCTTTCGGCTTGCCCGCGCGCGCCGCAGAAGTCATAACTTCCTCCCCAACCCATAGGTAGCCAGTTCGATGCAGTTGCGTTGCTTTGCATTTCTAAGTGTACTTGCGGTGCTCATATTCAGCACAAGCGCCTATGCGCAGGATTTAGCCTTTAAAAAATGGGTCGATTCCTTCAAGGCGCAAGCAATTTCCGAAGGCATCAGCACACGCGTGGTAGACGAAGCCTTCGATGGTCTTGAGCCTGACATGCGCGTCATCAAACTCGACCGTAAGCAGCCCGAAGGCAAAATATCTCTCACTCACTACTTGAATAATACCATTACCAGCAGCCGTATCGAAAAAGGGCGGTATATGCTGGAGGAATACTCAACACAGCTAGAAAAAGTTCATCGCCTTTATGGCGTACAACCTAAATATATTGTCGCATTATGGGCGATTGAATCGGATTTTGGCCGCCAACAGGGGGATTTTTCCGTCATCCGTTCGCTGGCCACACTTGCCTATGAAGGTCGTCGTGGGGAGTTTTTCAGCAAAGAACTCATTGCGGCACTCAAGATTCTGGAAGCAGAGAACATTCCATCAAGCGAGCTACGTGGCTCATGGGCGGGAGCAATGGGCAACTGCCAATTCATGCCATCCACATTTCTTGCCTATGCGGTCGACGCAACGGGTGATGGGCATCGCGATATCTGGCAATCGAAGCAGGATGTTTTTGCCTCCATCGCCAACTATTTAAGCTCCATTGGTTGGGATGGCGAAGAAGAGTGGGGGCGCCGCATAATCGTACCTGCGGACTTCAAGCAATCCGAAACCAGCCTAAAACATGGCCGTTCTGCTGCAAAATGGGCGAAGCGTGGCGTGGTTTATGAAGATGGCTCCACACCAGAGGGCTACTCACTACGCTATGCCATTTTTGCTGGCACACCCGAAGAGGGGGCATTTCTGGTAAGCGAAAATTTTAATGTCATTTTACAATGGAATCGTTCACGTTATTTTGCAACAGCCGTTGGCACGCTTGCAGATGCGATTGGGGAGTAAACACCATGAAACTATCAACCACACTGTGCCTTATTGGTGCGCTGATAACCCTAACTGCCTGCGGCGGATCAAGCATGCGCCCCACCTATTCGGGCAAACAGGAAAGCACTGAAGGCGTACCGGGCTTCGTTAAAGGTAAAAAAGTTTCCGAACACGTGAAGCTTGGCCAATCTTATACAGTGGCTGGCGAGACCTATGTTCCGCGCCACCAACCCGATTACGTCGAGGAAGGTAAAGCCTCGTGGTATGGCCCAGGCTTTCATGGCGGCAAAACAGCGAATGGCGAGCGCTTTGATGAGGATGAATTAACCGCGGCTCACCGAACCTTGCCACTACCGTCCATTGTGCGCGTCACCATGCTTTCCACAGGTAAGCAAGTGGTCGTTCGCGTTAACGATCGCGGACCTTTTGCCCATAGCCGCATTATCGATTTAAGCCGTGGCGCCGCTGAGAAAATCGGCCTTCTGCGGGCAGGGGTTGCAAAAGTTCGCGTTGAATATATGGAAAAGGAATCTGCTCGCTTTGCCGAATTGTTGGCACAAGGTCGCAGCCCTAAATCGATTGATGTAGCGAGTGAAGTTTTAGGTTACGACAATGACGGAGCCACAAATTATGCCCGTGCCGATGTCCGTAACGTGACTGCTAACGAGAGCACATCGTCATCAAACGATACGTCTGACAGTTCGAGCGGAAGCTTTTGGGATCGCTTTTCGCCCGTGCGCAATGCCGAGGCATCAACCCCACGTAACCCACAGCAAACCAATCAAGCCGCACCTGTTTCGGAAGTTGAATCCAGTGATTTAGCAAGCCCAGAACCAATCATGGCTTCAGCGCCTGCCCAGTATCAGCCAGCCGCACCTAAGCTTGCTAATACAACAAGCGATCAAGTAACCGATCCGAACGACAACAACTATTCACCATTCTCGATGCTCGATGACGTCGCTCCGGCTCCACAAAAAGTGGCTCCCTCGAAGGTAGAAATGGCGGCACTAAATCCTGCTCAATATTCACCTGCAACTAAGGCGCCGAGCGGGGCAACCTATGTTCAGCTTGGCGCATTTAAAAGCGCGGCGAACGCAGAGAAATTACGGCAACAGTTTAGTGGTCTGTCGGATTTAAAAATCGAGCAGAAGCCCTCAAGCAACGGGACACCGCTCTACCATGTGCGCATGGGCCCATACACCGACGCACAATCCAGCAGTGCTGCCCTCGAAAAGGCTAGCAACGCTGGCGCCGATGCGCGCATCATTCGTGAATAAAGAACCAAACACCAGTAACCAAGGAATCACTTATGTTTAAAAATTACCCATGGCTCATTGCAGGAATGCTCATTGTTGGCGGAACATTTGCCTTTGCTGCTCAAGCGCAAAATTCAGCTACCCCTTCGGCTCAACCCACGGCTAGCGATGCTGCTGAGACAGTCCCTGCCGAAGCAGGGCTAGACATTTCGTTGCGCACGGCCGCAGCGCTGATGCCTGCAAAAACGCTGGATGGAAGTGCACTAGAATCGCCCGCAAGTCATATCTACCTGATTGATGAAAGTACTGGCACCGTACTCGCCCAAAAAGCAGGCGATGCTAAAATGTACCCGTCCTCCATGACAAAAATCATGACCCTTTATATGATTTTCGACCGCCTGAAGGCGGCCACCATCGCGCTTGATAGCCAATTTACTGTCAGCGAAAAGGCATGGCGCATGCAAGGCTCCAAAATGTTTGTGCCATTGGGTGGCCAAATCGGGCTGGAGGACTTGATTCGCGGCATTGCCATTCAATCGGGTAACGACGCGTGTGTCGTAGTAGCTGAAGGCATTGCGGGATCCGAGGAAGCTTTTGCCAAACAAATGAATGACACCGCTAAAAAGCTGGGCATGAACAATACCAACTTTGTGGATGCAAGCGGCTGGCCACACCCCGACCATGTGACGACACCGCATGATTTGGCGTTGCTGGGTGCAGCGCTGGTGCGGGACTTTCCCGAATATTACCATTATCTCAGCGAGCGTGAATATACGTACAATGGCATCCGCCAGTTCAATCGCAACTTGCTGCTGGGCAACCCATCGCTGAAGGTGGATGGCATTAAAACTGGCCACACCGAAGCGGCTGGCTACGGCATCGCTCTTTCAGCAAAAGACCCTGCGAGCAACCGTCACCTCGTACTGGTTATCAATGGGCTGGATTCCGAAACTGCCCGCGCGCAAGAGGGTGAGCGCCTATTGAAGTGGGGCTTTGCGAACTTCCACACTGTAAAAGCATTTGCTACGGATAGTGCCGTCACTAATGCCAACGTGTGGATGGCCGCGCAGCGCGAAATGCCGCTGACCGTTGGCTCGGATGTCATGGTTACACTGCCCAAAACGGGTGCAGGTGCTGCTTATAAGGCAACCGTTACCTATCAGTCGCCACTCATTGCCCCGATCACTAAAGGGCAGGAAGTGGGCAAACTCAATATGACGTTTGCTGATGGCAGCACCAAAGAATTGCCCTTGTTAGCGGCAGAGGACGCGCCGAAGCTTGGCTTCTTTGCCCGCATTCCGCGTGCGCTGGGGCTATAATGTCGGCTGGCCGTTTCATCACGCTCGAGGGCGGTGAAGGGGCGGGAAAATCCACGCAAATTAAACTGCTGGCGCAAGCCTTTGCGGCTGCTGGGCTAGCTTCTATCATCACGCGCGAGCCCGGGGGCTCGACAGGGGGCGAGGCAATCCGCAACCTTGTTGTTAGCGGTGCAACCGATAGATGGAACCCTACCACCGAGTCGCTTTTGTTCATGGCAGCGCGCTTAGATCACCTCGAAACCAAAATCAAGCCCGCTCTGGCGGCTGGCCAATGGGTACTGTGCGATCGGTTCTATGATTCCACCTACATCTATCAAGGCATTGCCAAAAACGTCGGCACCGCGTGGCTCGACCAGCTCTATCGCCAACTATTCGCCAACACCGCGCCCGATTTAACCTTGCTGCTCGATTTGCCGCCTAGCATCGGCCTTGCCCGCACCGATAAACGCGGCAACGTGGCCGAGTCACGCTTCGAGCAAATGGATATTGCATTTCACGAGCGGCTACGCGCGGGTTTTCTTGAACTGGCTGCGGCTAATCCGGCCCGCATCCAAACGGTGGATGCGACACAGGATGCTGCATCCGTCCACAGCGCCATCATCGCCAAGGTCAACGCGCGCTTTGGACTTGCGCTTGAAGCCGCAAGCTAGTGAAATAGCCCCATGGCCAAAGCCCCAGACATCGAAATTCTCCACCCACGTGAAAACCCTCGACTCACTGGGCACGAGGCCGCAGCGCAGCGTTTCATCGAGGAATTCACCCAAGGAAAACCGCACCACGCCTACCTCATCACAGGGGCTAAAGGCATCGGCAAGGCCACATTGGCCTACCATTTCGCGCGGTATGTGCTCGGCCATGGCGCACAAACAGCGAAGGTGGAGGAGGCGCCAAGCTTCAGCTTGTTTGGTGATGAACCAGCCGCACCAACGCCCGCAAAAGTTGAATCTAATTCACTGTTCATGGATGCCGATAGCTCGTTGTTTCGTCGCGTTGCTGCCAGCTCGCATACGGATTTGCTGACACTCAGCCCAGCCTATGACGCAAAAAAGCATGTCGAGAAAACCATCATCAGTGTCGATGATGCGCGCAAAGTGCCGGAATTTCTCAGCCTCACCCCTGCGGAAGGCGATTGGCGCGTAGTGATTATCGATGCGGTGGATCAACTCAACGCCAATGCTGCCAACGCACTGCTCAAAATTCTCGAGGAGCCACCGGCGCGCGCCATGTTATTCCTCATCTGCCATCAACCCGCTGCCATTTTGCCCACCATTCGCTCGCGCTGCCGCTTGCTGAAGCTCAGCGCGCCCGATGAATCCGCGTTTGCAGAAATTCTCCATCACATCGCACCCAGTATCGAGGTGCATCACCATGCCGCACTTTATGCCCTCAGTGGTGGCTCGGCGGGTCATGCCATTACGCTCTATAGCGAGGATGGACTGAAATGGTATGAAGGTTGGCTGAAAGCTATGCAACCCACCGCGACAGCAGAAGCCCGACAGAAATTTGCCGATAGTGCCGTGGCCGTCAAATCCCCCGCGGCCTGGGCGGCTATCATCCATGGCTGGCGCACCGCCATGCACCGCATCAGCCTGCACCCGCACGCACCGAACGGCCAAATTTTGCGACGGGAAGAGGAGTTGATAGCAGCGATTGCCGAGCGCCTAAGCCCCGCCCAGCGCGCTGATTGGGTGGAGCAGGGGAACCAACTCATCGTCCAAACCGAGACCTTCAACCTCGATAAGCGCTACACGATTCGGATGCTCACCGATGCGGGGCAGTTAGATAGGTTGGCGGCATAAAGTCGCGGGTCGACAGCCGCGAGGCGTTGGTATACAGAGTTTTGCCTAATACTAACGACTCAGGACTCTCGCCGCATGACCAATAACACCTACTACATCACCACCCCCATCTATTACGTCAATGACAAGCCGCACCTTGGCCACGCCTACACCAGCGTCGCGTGCGATGCGATTGCGCGCTACATGCGCCTCGATGGGATGGAAGTGAAGTTCCTGACGGGAACGGATGAACACGGCCAGAAGGTCGAGAAATCCGCCAAAGCAGCAGGCGTGCCGCCGCAAGCCTTTGTGGATGAGGTGAGCGAGCATTTCCGCGAGATGGGACGGATTTTGAACCTGACGAACGACGATTTCATCCGCACCACGGAACCACGACACATCAAGGCTGCGCAGGAAATGTGGAAGCGTCTTGAAGCCAGTGGCGACATTTACTTAGCCAATTACGGCGGCTGGTATGCCACGCGCGACGAAGCATTTTATGCCGAATCCGAGCTCGTCAACGGCAAAGCCCCCACCGGCGCCGAGGTGGAGTGGGTGGAGGAGCCAAGCTACTTCTTCAAACTCAGCAAATACGAACAACCGCTGCTCGATTTTTACGCAGCCAACCCTGATTTCATCCTCCCCGAATCGCGCCGCAACGAGGTGACGAGCTTTGTGAAGGGTGGCCTGAAGGATCTCTCCATCAGCCGCACCACGTTCGAGTGGGGTGTACCCGTGCCAAACGACGAAGCGCACATCATGTATGTTTGGCTGGATGCGCTGACGAATTATTGGACGGCCGCGGATGGCAAATGGCCTGCCGATTTGCACATGGTCGGGAAAGATATCCTGCGCTTCCATGCCGTGTATTGGCCAGCCTTCCTGATGAGCGCCAAGCTGGATCTGCCCAAGCGCGTCTTCGCCCATGGCTGGTGGACGATTGAGGGCGAGAAAATGAGCAAGTCGCTCGGCAACGTGGTCGCGCCTGCGCACTTGGTCGAAAAATACGGGCTCGATCAAACCCGCTATTTCCTACTGCGCGAGGTGCCGTTTGGCTCCGATGGCAATTTCAGCCGCGAGAGCATGGCGCAGCGTATTAATGCAGATTTGGCGAACAATATCGGTAATCTTGCCCAGCGCACGCTGAGCATGATTGCCAAAAACTGCGATGGCGCGGTGCCAGCACTCAACCCTGCGGTGACGCTGCCACAGGATGTTGCTTTGATGGAGCTGGTGCGCGTAACCAGTGCCAGCACTCACAACAGCGCGCGCGAGCAAATGCAGCGCTGCAAATTCGCCGAGGTAATAGGGGCGATTTTGCACATGAGCAGCACCGCCAACGAGTACATCGACAAAGAAGCACCGTGGACGCTGAAAAAGACGGATCTCGAGCGCATGAACGCAGTGCTTTATTACCTCGCCGAATCCATCCGCTGCATTGCCATCATGCTGCAACCCTTCACGCCCGATGCCGCAGCGAAGCTGCTCGACCAGCTTGCCGTGCCAGCAGATGAGCGCCTGTTCCTGCACCTCACGCCCCAATTTGCGCTGAAGGCTGGCACACCACTGCCCAAGCCCGAAGGGGTGTTCCCAAGGCTAGTGGCGGAGGCATAATTCATGCTCATCGATTCGCACTGCCACCTGAATTACCCTGACCTTGCCGATACGGCGGGCGTGGTGGCGCGCGCGAAGGAGGCGGGGGTGCGACAAATGCTCACCATTTCCACCAAACGTTCCGATTTCCCTCAGGTAAAGGCGCTGGCGGAGGCTTACCCCGAAATTTACTGCTCCATTGGTATCCACCCGCATGATGCCGAGGACCACGAGGATATTACCGAAGCTGAACTACTCGAAGCCGCCAACCATCCGCGGGTGATTGGCATTGGCGAGACAGGGCTCGATTATTATTACGAACACAGCCCACGCGAGGCTCAGCAGGAATTATTCAGGCGGCACATACGCGTAGCCCGTGTGCTTGATCTTCCAGTGATAGTTCACAGCCGCGAGGCAGACGACGATACCGTCAGGATTTTGCAGGAAGAATACGCTGGCGGGGCGTTCAAAATACTCATTCATTGCTTCACCAGCACGCCATATCTGGCCGAAGAAGCAGTGAAATTGGGCGGCTATATTTCAGCATCGGGCATCATTACCTTCAAAAAGTCGCAGGCTTTGCGTGATAGCTTTGCCAATGTGCCACTCGACAGGGTGTTGGTCGAAACCGATTCGCCGTATCTGGCGCCAGAGCCGCATCGTGGCAAACCGTGTGAGCCAGCTTATACCTTACATACGGCACGCAAATTGGCCGAAGTAAAATCCGTTTCATTCGAAGAGCTTGCAGAAGTTACCACCAGAAACTTCTTCAACTTATTCACCAAGGCGCAGAAACTAGCGTAAGACGCTGATAGCTGAGCCATAATGTGGATATCTCCGCGTTCTACTTAGTTAAGCCATTGATTCAGCTATTGAACCTCATGTGGGTATCTTCACCTTCTTGTAGAAGCTTAGCCCCACATCATTATTTTCCATAATACATATTATACAACTCAAGGGTATGGGGTAAAGCAAGGGAATTCAGCGCTTCCCGAGCGTAATGCAATGATTCGGGTTAGTTCGACGCGCGGATGCTATAGCCGCCAGCAAAACACATGATGGGCAGCATAAACCCACTAAACCCTAGCATGAACAGCAAGTTTGGCTGGATGATTTGGCTGTCATTTAGACAGTATTGCGCGCCAAAGATAAGCACCGGAATGGATAATGGCAGCACAATCAGGCTTAACACCGCCCCCGCCTTTGCCAATCCGTTGGTCAGCGCCGCAACCGTGGTCGATATTAACGTCAGCGCAAGCGCACCCGTCAACAAACCTACCGTATAATGCAGCATTTGCGCGCCCGTGAGCCCATAAAGCAAGCCCGCAAGCGGAATCGCCGCCAGTAAAGGGGTGGATATGAACAAAAAGAATCCGAGCCACTTCGCCAGCACCACCGCCTCCATGCTGGTGGGCAAAAGCTGGTAATATTCAAGCCGTCCTTGCTCCTGATCGCGTTGAAATAGCCCAGCAGCCCCCATTGCAATGGCGCTGGCCAACGCTATCCAAACCACAATAGCGGCCAGAGACTGCAATCTCGACGGATCATAACTCCCCGCAAACGGAGCAAGCACAAAAATGGAAACAAAATAACTATATATATAAATAGCTTCTTGCTTATTCTTAAAGTAATACCTTAATTCATGTAGGAATAATGCAAGCATTAGCAATCAACCTTAATAGAATCTTTTAAGCTACCTATATTCAATATTTTTACTCTTTCGCCTTGTAATTGCGCGTGCGTGGCGATGAGAATAATGCCGCCTTGCTCTAGGCGCGACTGAATAAGGGACTGAAGCAGCGCTACCCCCGCCGCGTCTAAATTCGCCATCGGCTCATCCAGCAACCAAATACCCTTGGGTATGGTGATAAGCCGCGTCAGCGCCACCCGCTGTTGCCAGCCTGCCGATAGGTCGCCAACACTTGCATGCGGAATATCATCAAGGTCGAAATAATGCATCGCTGCGGCGGCTAGCTCTGGGTGCCCCGAAGCCTTTGCCCAAAAACTCACATTATCAATCACGCTCATACTGGGCACTAACCCACGCTTGTGTCCAATATAAAGAGGCTTTTGATCCACTGGCGCGACATCATTCATTGCAACGCTACCTGAATAGACAGGAAGTAGTCCGGCTAATGTCTTGAGCAAAGTGGATTTGCCCGAGCCATTGCTGCCATGAATGGCGAGCATCTCGCCACCCGCTAGCGATAGCGTAATTGCCTGAGTCAGCGGCGCACCATCGCGTGCAACTACCAGCGACTCCAACACTAAACTGTTACTTTTCATCCGCGCTGCCCAATAAAATGCAAACCAAAGCTGAAGATGCTTGAATTTCGTTTGCGTATAGCATGACGCACTGAATAATCCATCCAAGCCTTGGCTACAACCTTGTTAAAACAAAAATCACTTAGGAGAATATGATGTCACTAAACAGCCTCAACAGCAAAACCACGCTCAGCGCCAAAGGTAAAACCTACACCGCATACTCCATCCCTGCGGCCGCAAAAGCGCTTGGGGTTGATTTTGCGCGCCTGCCATTCTCGCTGAAAGTGCTGCTCGAGAATTTGCTGCGTAACGAGGATGGTCAAACAGTTACCAAGGATGATGTGGCTGCCTTCGGCACATGGCTGAAGAACAAGAACGAACCGCGCGATATCGCGTACCGCCCTGCCCGCGTATTGATGCAGGATTTCACTGGAGTGCCCGCGGTGGTCGATTTGGCCGCCATGCGCGATGCGGTAGCCAAAATGGGTGGCGATGCCGAGCGCATCAACCCCCTGACCCCCGTTGATCTCGTCATCGACCACTCGGTGATGATTGATTTTGCGGGTACACCGGATGCATTTGCCAAAAACGTGGCACTCGAGATGGAACGTAACATGGAGCGTTACGAGTTCCTGCGCTGGGGCCAAAAAGCCTTCAATAATTTCCGCGTAGTGCCCCCAGGAACGGGTATTTGCCACCAAGTGAACCTCGAATACCTCGCCAAAGTGGTGTGGACGAAGCAAGAGGGCAACGAAACCGTCGCCTACCCTGATACCTGCGTGGGCACCGATTCACACACCACGATGATTAATGGTGTGGGCGTCCTTGGTTGGGGCGTGGGCGGCATCGAGGCGGAAGCCGCCATGCTCGGCCAACCTGTTTCCATGCTAATTCCTGAAGTGGTGGGTTTCAAACTCACTGGCAAACTGCGTGAGGGCATGACCGCGACCGACCTCGTACTCACCGTCACCAACATGCTGCGCAAAAAAGGTGTGGTGGGTAAATTCGTTGAGTTCTATGGCGAGGGCTTGAACCACCTGCCCCTGGCCGACCGCGCGACGATTGCCAACATGGCACCTGAATATGGCGCGACTTGCGGTATCTTCCCAATCGATGCGGAAACCATTAACTTCCTCAACGTATCAGGCCGTGACGAGGCAACGATTGCGCTGGTGGAAGCCTATGCCAAGCTGCAAGGCATGTGGCGTGACGAGAATTACGCCGACCCCGTATTCACCGATACGCTGGAACTCGATATGGCAACCGTCGAGCCATCGCTCGCTGGCCCCAAACGCCCGCAAGACCGTGTGAATTTGAGTGGCGCTAAAGAAGGCTTTGCTAAAGAACTGCCAACATTGAACGCTGGAACACTGGCTGCGGGCACGGAAGTGGCCGTTGCAGGTGCTGACTATAAACTGCAACATGGTAATGTGGTGCTTGCGGCTATCACCAGCTGCACCAACACCAGCAACCCTTATGTGATGATGGGTGCAGGTTTGGTGGCGAAAAAGGCTGCGGCACTTGGCCTCAAAGCCAAGCCTTGGGTGAAGACCTCCCTCGCCCCTGGTTCCAAAGTGGTAACGGAATACCTTCACAAGGCTGGGCTCGATAAGGCGCTTGATTCGCTGGGCTTCAACCTCGTGGGTTACGGCTGCACCACCTGTATTGGTAACTCGGGCCCTCTTGCCGAACCTATCGAGGCATCGATTAAGGATAACAACCTTGTGGTTGCCTCGGTGCTTTCCGGCAACCGTAACTTTGAAGGCCGTGTGCACCCCTTCATCCGCGCAAACTATCTCGCGTCGCCCCCACTGGTGGTGGCTTACGCCATCGCGGGCAGCATGAACATCGACATCACCAAGGATGCGATAGCCCAAACGCCAGATGGCAAAGATGTCTTCCTGAAAGATATCTGGCCAACCACGAAAGAAGTAGCCGATGCTGTGCACTCCGTCGTCACCCGCGAAATGTTCCTCGCAAAATATGCCGATGTTTTTGCCGGCGAGAAGGAATGGCAAGCCATCAATGTGGGGGAAGGCAAAACCTACTCATGGAGCAATGCCTCGACCTACGTACAAAACCCACCGTATTTCGAGGGCATGAAGCCACAAGTGGCCGAAGGCACCTTGAAGGATGTGAAAGGCGCGAAAGTGCTGGCACTACTGGGCGATTCCATCACCACCGACCATATTTCGCCCGCTGGTAACATCAGCAAAACCAGCCCTGCGGCGAAATACCTCACGGATAATAAAGTCGTCCCTGCGGACTTCAACTCCTACGGTGCGCGCCGTGGCAGCCACGATGTGATGATGCGCGGCACCTTTGCCAATACCCGCATTAAAAACGAAATGCTGGGCGGTAAAGAGGGCGGCTTCACGCTTTATCAAGGCGAGGAAATGGCCATCTACGATGCAGCGATGAAGTATAAAGCGACAAGCACGCCACTCGTCATCTTTGCAGGCAAAGAATACGGTACAGGTTCAAGCCGCGACTGGGCAGCGAAGGGTACCTTCTTGCTGGGCGTAAAAGCGGTGATTGCTGAAAGCTTCGAGCGTATTCACCGCAGCAACCTCGTGGGTATGGGTATTTTGCCGCTCGTGTTCACCAATGGCGAAACCCGCCAGAGCCTTGGCCTGAAGGGTGATGAAGTGGTGGATATTGACGGCGTATCAAGCGGCCTAAAGCCCCGCAAGGAGTTGGATTGCACCATCACCCGCGCCGATGGTTCGGTGGTCAAAACCAAGCTTCTGTGCCGCATTGATACCGCCGATGAGCTTGAGTACTACCGCCATGGTGGCATCTTGCAATATGTAATGCGCCAGATTATGAATGGTGGGAACAAGCAAGCGGCATAAGGAATATGGGGATGACGCACCTGCGACATCCCCTTTTCCTCCAGAGATAGGAGCAATTGATGAGCGACCAAAACGAAGCCGATAAATACGCACCGGATAACGTCAGCCGTGTCATCATGCTGCTCTACGGCAAAATGGATCATGGCGGCCCCTTCTGGTGCTACGTCGCAGTGAAACCCTCGCAGTTTGATGCATTCAAGGCCGCCGAGGGCGCTGGCACGATCGACCTCTACAACTTCGAGCCTTATGGCGAGGTGATTGTATCGGCCGAAGGCCAAACCCCGCCCGAGGAAGTGACCTTAAAGGTTGCCGAAATGTATGGCGCGGATGCCAGCACCTTCTTTCAGCCGATCGACCCAATGGCTGAGATTGAGAAGAAAATCGAAGAGATCAAAGCCAAGGATGGGCAATAAGATGGCCAAGCAAGTGATTCAGTTATTCGCACTTGCAGCCCTAACCATCACGCTTTCGGCCTGCGCCCCTGCCACAAATTCTAAAGGCAAGAAGCTGCAAACCATGACCTGTGCAGGCGAGCACGAAATTAGTTTCTACGAGCAGCGCGAATTCGACAAACAATGCATCGCCTATATCGAGCGCATGCGCGAAAACAATACGACGGAGGAATAACCATGCAAAAGCTTGCACCATCTATCGGCTTAATCGCACTGTCACTTGCACTCACCGCATGCGCCACGCCTGTAACAACTTTGAAAAATCCCAAAACAAAGCAAGTTGTCACCTGTGGTGGCGATAGCTCTGCATCCATGGCTGGTGGCATGATTGGCTATAACATCCAGAAAAACAGCGATGAGAAATGCGTGAATAGCTACATAAGCCAAGGGTTCAAAATCGAGTCCACCACTAAAGAATAATCAGCCTGCCCACTCATCCCAGCGGCTAATGCCATCATAATACCCACCGAAGCGGTCGTCGCCACCATTTGGCCGCGCAAGAAACGGGGTAGTTTCATTCAGCATGGTCATCAGCGCCGTGCGCAATTTTTCTTCAATCGTTGCAAGGTTTTCTTCGGTCACGGCGGCATGAGTCACTTCACCAACACTGCCAAGCCTTGGTAACGCCCAATACTCCACCGCCTCCACGCTGCTGCCAAGCAGCATGCTGTAGGCCAATAGTTGCGGGGCGCGACCATCGAGGATTTCATTCTCGGTCGGCGGCTTCCCTGTTTTGTGGTCAATGATTGTGATGCCAGAGGTGCGTGTTTCAATGCGATCGACACGGCCATAGAGGATGACGGATTCATTGCCCGCAAGCGGTAGGCTTTGCTCAATTTGCTGTTCGCATTGCACCTGTTGCAAGGCACCGCGCCGCTGACCTTCCAACATATTTACATAGCGCAAGCCATTCACCAGCCGCGCCCGCCAAAAAATATCGATGCTGGGGCGTTCCGATAATTCGCGCAACGCGCGCTGCGCCATATCTGCTAATTCATTCTCCGTTGCGGGGCTGTTGTGTGCGTCCCAGTGCTTGCTAAGCCCTTCCACCGCCTTGTGGGTCAGGCTGCCGAAATCGCTGGCCTCAGGGCTAGCGTCAATTTCATCCAGCTTGCGCAAGCCCAGCACATATTTGGCGTAAATATGGAATGGGTCGGAAAATAATTTTTCAATATCCGTCACCTGCATGCGGCGCGGGCGCTGGCTGGCTTCGGGCATGGGCTGTGCGGGCAGCTCAGGCGCATAAGTCGCGCTCGCATAGAGCGCATTCGCCCACGTCACGTAGTGCGTCGCGGTGATATCCGCCTCAGCAATCTTATGGCTGGCAAGCAACGTCACCAGTCGCTCAATAAAGCGCGAACGAGTTGTCGGGCTGCCACCAGCACGGTTCGGATAGGTTAGGAAAACCTCGCCATGGCTGCCCAACATTAGCAGATCATGCGCCATGAGGCTGATACGCTCAGCTACATCAGGCAGGCCGAGTTCGTTACTGGCAGCAAGGTTAAGCCACGGGTTAGACCGCTCAGCGCCAGGCCAAAGGTCATCCACCATGTTCGCAAAAATCACGCGGTCGAAGCGTTGCAGGCGGGCTTCCACAGGCGTCAGCAGATGAATGCGCGGGTGCGTGTTCAATCCTGCATCGCGCCATGGTGCGCTCAGGCGGTCTGTCAGCAATGCTACAAAATCTTGAATGGGCATGGCGCCAAAACCATCGGCATAGGCGACAGCCGCAAGTTCCGTCTCCACAGCCTCGTGCGCTCGGCCGCTGTCTTTCACCCACGCAGCGAGCAGCGCACGGCACTGCTCCACCCACCCAGTCGCGCTGAATGTTTGTTTGGAAAGCTGGCCGATCTGTTTCACCAGTGCTGCCAGCGCCTCGTACTGTGGATGGCTTTTCAGGCTAGCATCGTGCCGTGGCAATTGCCACGCAAACGTACGGTTTAGGCCATGCCAACCCTTCTCCAGCCCTTGCAGTAAGGCCACATCCACTCCAAGCAGCGGGTGGTGCAACAAACTACGCAGCGGCAATTGACGCTCAGGGTCATCAAGGGCGGCAAGCAGCGCCGCCCACAAGCTGCCGGTTTGTGTGGTGGCAAGCGTGTCAGCGCTCAGCCTATCCACCGTAATAGCATAGCGCTTCATGTGGCTAGCCACCTGCGCCATAAGCATTTCATCGGGGGTGATGAGCGCTATGTGCTGTTGCGGATTTTCAAGCGCCTCACGCATCAACAGGCTAATCACCCGCACCTCTTCCTCGGGCTGCGCGCACGGAATAATCTTCAGTGACTGATGATTAGGCAATGTCCGATCTGGCCACTGGGGAATCAATGCGGGTGGCACTAACGCCTCAAGCCACAGGCTGCGCAGGCTACTCGCAAGTGATGCTATTTGTGCGGGTGCAAGCGCAAACTCATCCAGCAATTGTTTGAGATGGAATAGCGGATGCCCTGCCTTGATTTCATCCCACTCTACTTGCTCCATATTGGGGTCAATTCCGGGCAAAATCACTGCCCCCTGCTCCATCCGCGCGATGGTAGCGAGCAGTTCTGCCGTGGCGTTTTGGCTGGCGGTCGAGCCAACAACATACACCGGAAATGCGGGCGGGCACTTCGCCCAGTGCGCCGCAAGCGCTTCCATCAGTCGCAACTCCCGCGTGGTGGCGGTAATGAGTCCCATCTCTTCTTCAATCGCTGGCCATGTATCGGTGAGGATAGCGAGGAATTTCAAGGCATCGCGCCAATGCTGCGCAAAATTCTGTGGCATCAGCGCCAGCAGTTTTTCCTGCGTCAGCACCACCCCTGCGCGGGCGGCATTCTCCTGCAGTTCCATCAAGGCATCGGCCATCGTCATCGCGTAATCGAGCGTCACATGCTCGCGGTGTTTACGCTCAAAAATAGCCACTTGCTGAGTGAGGATATAACGCTGCTGCGCAAGTGGCATAGCGGGCGGAATTTGGTCGAGCACTTCAAACGCCGCCTCGCCCATCAAGTTCAGCAACTCGTTTCCAATATCGGCAAGCGGCACCATGCGTGGCAGCAATGCCGCCTTTCCATCCAGTCTGTGCGCAAATGCCTCGCGCAGCACCTTTACGCTGCGGCGATTGGGCACAAAAACAACGGCATTGGCCAGTGCTTCAGGGGCATGCGTTACCAGCATGTGTGCAGCCGCCAAACGGGCGACAGATTCTCCAGCAGGAACAGTGAAAAAATTGGGCATGAACGCACCCTAGCAGGTGCCTAGGCTTTCGCAACACCTGTCAGTTTTTGGCGCAATTCTTCCTCGAGTCGCGAGCGAATTTCAATGCGGTGATCGGGGCGAAGCTTATAGCGCATCGCAAGGGTGCGGTAATCTTCATCCGTCAGTGGCAGTTCAAAAATCACCTCGTCCGACATGGCCGATTCCAGCCCCAGCATATCGCGCAGCACATCGCGCACGCGCACATTTTTGCGTAGAGCCGTTTCAATCAACCCGCGCGCGGCACCAATGCCCACGCGCACACGCTCCGCCTCGGGCGGGATTACTTCATCCAGCGAGAGGTAGCTTCCCTCGCGATTCAATAAGAAGGCTGGCAAATCGCTTGGCTCATCGTCTTTCACATTCAGCGAAGGCGGCGTGCGCTCGATGTGAATTTCCTGCGATGGCTCATCTAAGCGCCTAAAATCCATGCGCTGCTTTGGCTGCGGCTGTGGTTGTGGCTGGGCAGCCGTAAACACAGGCTCCTTGAACAGCGGCACATCGTCATTAGCGGGAATCGTTGTTTTGGCTGCAGCCGCCATGGGTGCAACAGCAGGTTCGGCGGCACGTGGCACATCCACCGCAGCAATATCCTCGATGGGACGATAGACCGTAATGAAAAAGCGATTCTCACCGCTTGCATCCTCATGCTCAATTTCAAGCGCCTTATCGCCCGCTTCCGTCACCAGCAAGCTGTAATGAATCGTATGAGCAAGGCGCGGCGTTTCAGCAGGGGCAATGCTTCCTTCGATCCAATCGACCGTTTTGGCATAGCGCGCACCAGCCCACTCGCCTTCTTGCATCAAATCGGCCTTACAGCGAATCGATTTCGCGCTGCTAGGCTCCGTGAAGAAGCCCAACGCATCGCGGCCAAACCATGTTTCTTGCTCTGCATCGTTCAGCAGGCGCGAAATGCCGAGATACTGGCCTTGGTCATCCTCCGCCACCGTAAGGTAAAAATGCTTCGCGCTGCCGACTTGTAGCTGGTAGCTTTTCATGACATCCGCGCCGAAACGATAGTGGCGCGCGGCGATCACCACCGCATCGGTGCCCGAGAGTGGCGCGAGTGGACAGCTGCGCGCAAAACGAATCACCTTGCCCACGGCTACGTCCTCCGAAGAAAACTGGTGTTTGCGCAGCGGCACCGCGGGAGGCGTTGCCATCTCCTCGTTTCCACCCAATATTTTTTGTAGGTTAGTCCACATCATCCAATATTATTATAGTGTGAGGCCGTTAAGTATTCATTAACCTTCAAGTTGGCAAGGCAAAACCGTGCTACTTCTTTAGCAAGCGCCCTTGCTCGCGCTTCCAGTCGCGCGCCTTGATAACTTCCCGTTTTTCATGCTGTTTTTTACCGCGAGCCACGGCAATCGCCACTTTGGCAAATCCCCGCGTATTGAAGTAAAGTTCAAGCGGAATTAATGTTGTTCCTCTGACCTTTAGCTCGCCTATTAGTTTTTTGACTTGACGTCCATTTAACAATAATTTGCGTCCACGGTTTGGCTCGTGGTTATTGCGATTGCCGTGGCTATATTCAGGAATATGGGCATTCCACAGCCAAATTTCACCCTGTTTATGGCTGGCGTACGAATCCGCGATATTGGCGCGGCCAAGGCGCAGCGACTTCACTTCGGTGCCTACCAATACCAGCCCAGCCTCGAAGACTTCCTCGATAGCATACTCGAACCGCGCACGGCGGTTGATGGCGACTGTTTTTTTCTCGGCCATGGTTAAATGAGTTTCAGTTCCGCCATCGCGGCGCGTACAACTGCTTGCGTTTCAGCCGTTGGCGCAACCAGCGGCAGACGCATCGACCCATCCGTTTTACCCATAAGGCTCGATGCGAACTTCACAGGCATTGGGTTTGTTTCAATAAACATGCTGCTGATGAGCGGCACCAGTTTGGCATGCAAATCACGTGCTTCCGTCACCTTGCCAGCAAGGCTAAGCTCCTGAATCTGTGCAGTCAATTTCGGTGCAAGGTTGCTGACAACGGAAATCACGCCGCGCCCGCCCATGGCATTAAAGCCAACGGGTGTCATATCCTCGCCCGAGAATTGCACGAGCCGATCTCCTACCAAATGCCGCAGTGTTGCCACGCGCGCCAAATCGCCCGTAGCATCCTTAATGCCGGCAATGTTGGGAATCTCGGCAAGGCGCGCCAAGGTGCTGTCCGTCATATTCACCACCGAGCGCCCAGGAATGTTATAGATAAAAATCGGCAAGCTGGTTGCCGAAGCCACCGCCTTGAAATGCTGGTACAGGCCCTCTTGCGTTGGCTTATTGTAATACGGCGCCACCACTAATGCCGCATCCGCACCCACTTTTTCGGCGTGCTTGGTATAGTCTATGGCCTCGGCGGTGGAGTTGCTGCCGGTGCCCGCCATAATTTTTACTCGGCCTTTGGCCACTTTCACCGCGCGGGCGATCACATCGCCGTGTTCGGCAGGCGTCAACGTAGGCGATTCACCCGTGGTGCCGCACGGAACCAGCCCATGCACCCCTTCCGTGATTTGCCACTCAACGAATGATTCAAATGCAGCCACATCGATCCCCTCACCCTTGAACGGGGTGACAAGTGCGGTGTAGCAGCCAAAAAACTGTGAAAAATTGCTCATAGTTACAGCAGTTAATGGGAATTTACACAAAGGTCAATCACAGCGCTTGCTTTTTGTTCGCGTTGCGGTGATAAGAACCGCCTGTCGGGGAGTAGCGCAGTCTGGTAGCGCATCTGGTTTGGGACCAGAGGGTCGCAGGTTCAAATCCTGTCTCCCCGACCAATAAAAAAGCCACCCATTGGGTGGCTTTTTTATTGGTCGGGCACACGGTTGATCTGCGAAGCAGGTTCATCATAAGCTTAGCGCGCCGAAGGCAAGCTTAGCGTTGACACGAACGAAGTGAGAAAAATCCTATCTCTCGCAACTTAATTTCTGGATATTTATCTTAAGTTAGGAAGCCTAGCCAAACTTCTTCGCGAGGGCATCAAACGCCATCAATTGGTCGAGCAAAGCTGGCACATCGGTAATCTTTACCATGTTGGGGCCATCGCTCGGCGCGTTGTCAGGGTCTTGGTGGGTTTCGATGAACACGCCTGCAACACCCACGGCCACGCTGGCGCGGGCAATGGTCGCCACAAATTCGCGCTGGCCGCCGCTTGATGTGCCTTGTCCACCAGGTTGCTGCACGCTGTGGGTGGCATCAATAATCACGGGGTAGCCCGTTTGCGCCATGATCGGCAGGGCGCGCATGTCGTTCACCAGCGTGTTATAGCCAAAGCTAACGCCACGCTCGGTGAGCATGATATTCGGGTTACCCGAATCCGCCACTTTCGCAGCGACATTCTTCATATCCCACGGCGCGAGGAACTGGCCCTTTTTAATGTTCACCACCCGCCCCGTTTTAGCTGCTGCAATCAGCAAATCCGTTTGGCGGCACAGGAAGGCAGGGATTTGCAAAATATCGATGACAGGAGCCATCACGGCGCAATGTTCAATCTCGTGCACATCCGTCAGCACAGGGCAGCCGAAGGTTTTCTTGATTTCCTCGAACACCGCGAGCGACTTCTCGAGCCCCATGCCACGCACGCCCTTGAGGCTGGTGCGGTTCGCTTTGTCGTAGCTGGTTTTGTAAACAATCCCGATATTCTTCGCCTTGCCGATTTCCATCAGCGCACCCGCCATATCCATCGCATGGTCGCGCGATTCCATTTGGCATGGACCCGCAATGATGCTGATGGGCAAATCGTTGCCGAAAGTTACATTACCGGCTTTAATATGGGCGTGTGTGGTCATGCAGCTCCTGCTTCCTTATCCTGCGCTTTGGCGTGCTCCTTCGCGGCTTTCACAAACCCTGCAAAAATGGGGTGTGCAGCAAAGGGACGCGATTTAAATTCGGGGTGGAACTGCACAGCAATAAAGAATGGGTGGCCTTT
Source organism: Alphaproteobacteria bacterium (assembly GCA_035911175.1). GTDB lineage: Bacteria > Pseudomonadota > Alphaproteobacteria > Rickettsiales > UBA3002 > QFOX01. The sequence goes on along the minus strand of JAMHWA010000072.1, from coordinate 44,264 downwards.
AATTTCCACGATCTCGGGCAAGCGGCCATCGGGCGAGCGGCCACTGAACACCACACCATGCTTCGCCAAATCCTCTTCATAGGCGAAGTTGATTTCATAGCGGTGGCGATGGCGCTCCGTGATATTGGTTTCGCCATATACCTTGTGCGCAAGGCTACCCGATTTAATGGTGCAAGGGAACGCACCCAAGCGCATGGTGCCGCCCATATCTTCGTTTTTGCCACGTTTTTGTTTCACGCCGTCTTGATCCCATTCAGTCATCAGCCCAACCACTTGGCCGCGTGGGTCCTTCGTGGTGGCGGCGCTGAACTCACTGCTAGTTGCGTCCTTCACGCCCAACAAGTTACGCACCATCTCGATGACAGCAACTTGCATGCCGTAGCAAATGCCAAAATAAGGGATTTTGTTTTCGCGGGCATAGGTTACGGCAGCAATTTTGCCCTTCACCCCTGCCTCGCCAAACCCACCTGGGACAAGAATCGCATCCACATGTGCTAGCTTTTTCTCAGCATCGGCGGATTCGAACACGCGCGCGTCGATCCAATGCACATTCACGCGCACGTTGTTTTCAATCCCCGCATGGTCCAACGCCTCGGTGAGGGATTTATAGGTATCGCCAATGCTGGTGTATTTGCCCACCAGCGCGATATTAACTTCGCCCGCTGGCTTTTCAAAGCGGGTCACAATGCGTTCCCACTCCTTAAGCACCAGTTCTTGCTTCGATTTCATTTTGAAATGCGCCAACACGCGCTCGTCGAACCCCTCAAGATGCAAATTCTTGGGCACCTTGTAGATGCTCGACGCATCGAGTGCCGAAATCACGTTCGCCTCGGGCACATTACAAAATAGCGCGACTTTACGCTTTTCGTTTTCGGGGATCGGGCGATCCGCACGCAGGAGAATCATGTCTGGCTGAATGCCGATGGAGCGCAACTCCTTCACCGAGTGCTGGGTTGGCTTGGTTTTAAGTTCCTTGGCGGCCGCGATGTAGGGCACCAATGTTACATGGCAATAGAGCACGCGGTCGCGCCCCAGCTCATAGCCCACTTGGCGAATCGCCTCAAAAAATGGCAACCCCTCGATATCGCCCACGGTGCCGCCAATCTCACAAAGGACAAAATCTTCTTTGTTGTTATCGCCCGTCACGAATTCTTTGATGAGGTTCGTCACGTGAGGGATAACCTGCACGGTACCACCTAAATAAGCGCCTTTGCGCTCATTCGCCAGAAGCGCCGAATAGATTCGCCCCGCCGTAATATTATCCGATTTCTTGGCGTTCACATTGGTGAAGCGCTCGTAATGCCCCAAATCCAAATCGGTCTCGGCACCATCTTCGGTCACGAACACTTCCCCGTGTTGGGTAGGGTTCATGGTGCCAGGGTCAACGTTCAGGTAGGGGTCAAGCTTACGCAAGCGCACGCTGAAGCCGCGCCCTTGAAGAAGCGCCGCCAACGACGCCGCCGAGAGCCCCTTACCCAGCGATGAAACCACGCCACCAGTAATAAAAATATAGCGCGTTGGCATGGGGAAGGCTCTCCTTAATTATTCTTTGGATTCGGTGGAAGCATTGGGGTCGAACGCATCTGCTTTGTCGCTAGATTTTTTCTCGACTTTCTTTGCCTGTGATGCCTTTTTCGACGCATCCTCTACCGCTTCTTTCTTGCTTGCAGCAGGTGCTTTGTCGGCGTCTGGAACGCTTGGCGCATCTGCCTTATCGCTCTCCGATTTGGATGCTTTTTTGTCCGTCTTTGTTTCGCCAGCAACCGGAACACTTGGTACATCTGCTTGCTGCTCTTCAATCGTTTCAACAATCGATGAGCTGTGGCCACGTGCCGCAATAACGCCTAAAAGCAATGCATTCGCCATGAACACCGCCGCCAAAATTCCAGTGGTGCGCGTCATCACGTTCGCGGTCGAACGCCCCGAGAGCAAATTGTTGCCCGAGCCCCCACTGAGGCCAAACCCATCCGAATCCGAACGCTGAATGAGCACAATCACAATCAGTGCCAGCGTCACAATAACTTGTACAACCAGTAAAACCTGTTCCATTATTTCCCTCGTGTTGATGCGCTAGCAAGAATGCTGCACATACTTTCAATTTCTAAACTGGCACCGCCAATCAGCGCGCCCGACACTTGCGATTGCGCAAGGATTTCCCCTGCATTACCAGCATTGACGGAGCCTCCATACAGGACAGCCGTTTCACTGCCAAGCACTGATTTAATATGGCTGTGCGCAGCGTTGATTTCATCCATGCTCGGGGTTTTGCTGCTGCCAATCGCCCAAATCGGCTCATAGGCAATGAGATAGCCACCCCGTGGCAGACCCTTGAGTGGCGCCAATTGGCCATCCAGCACGTGATTGGTTTGCTGCTGCTCGTAGGCTTCGCGTGATTCGCCGACGCAGATAATAGGCATCACTCCCACCTCGATTGCTGCGCGCGCCTTTGCTAGCACATCTGCATCGTTTTCCCCTGTGGCGCGCCGCTCTGAGTGGCCAACAATTACATAATCACAGCCAGCATCCAGCAACATTGCAGCACTAATTTCGCCTGTGTGCGCGCCTTTGCTAGCGGCATGGCAGTTCTGCGCGCCGATCGATAATTGAGCATTAGCAGGCAACGCAGCCAATGCATCCGCAAGGTAAACCATGGGTGGGCAAAGCACCAACTTCACCTTAGCACTACTGTTTGCCATTGCAGCGTTGAGTGCATAGGCCCAAGCACGAGTGCGGGCGGCGTCGCCGTTCATTTTCCAGTTGGCAATAAGCCATGTCGGGGTTCGAGTCATCGCCCACCTATGCCACCCACACCCGCAGACGTCAACCCTTTGACAATCACGTTCCAACGTGTACATCTGCCACGTCGAACTTACGAGGTAGTTATGCTAGATTCCATGCGCAGCTTGTCCAAAAGCATCGTGTCCAAAATACTGATGATATTGCTCGTCATCAGTTTTGCTGTATGGGGCGTTGGCGACATTCTCACCAACAACGGTCCGACCTACGCCGCCCGAGTGGGTGGCGAACGCATTGGCATCAACGAATTTCAACAACAACGCTCGCTTGTGGCGCGCCAGCTTCAATCGCTGGGTATGAAAGATCTACCTCAAGGCCAACTGGAAGCCAGCGTTATCCGCCAGCTCGTTCAGCAAAAATTGTCGCTGATGGCGATGCAAGATATGGGCTTGGTCGTTAACGATGAACTCATTAGCAAGCTGATTGCCGATATGTTCGAATTCAAGGGCAAAGACGGTAAATTTGATGGTAAGAAATTCAAGAGTATGCTCGACGCGCAACGCTTAAGCGAAAAAGCCTTCATTGCACAGCTCAAACGCGATGTCGCAGGCAAATTCCTCGCCGATAGCCTCGATATGCGCGATGCACTTGCCCCAACGAGTGTGGTCGGCCTTCAATCAATGATCCAAGGCGAAACGCGCGATGCGGTGTTACTCACAATTCCTGCCAGCACCCCTGCTAAGCCTGACGAAGCTGCGCTAAAATCGTTTTACGAAGAAAATAAAACCCTCTCCTACCTGCGCCCCGAGCAACGCGTGCTCGATTATGTGGTCCTCACGAAGGCAGACATTGACGGACTTACCACTAATAAAGCAGGCGAAAAAACCTCGCGCGAGGAGGCGTTGCACCAATTCGGTAACGATGTAGAGGATGCCCTAGCCGCAGGAAAAACCATGGGTGAGGCGTTCAAGGCAGCGGGCATTGTCGCCACCATTCATACCCTTAACAACGCCACCGCCGAAACCGCAAAGACCAGCAACGACGACATTATCAAAACCGTGGCTGAACAGGGCTTTGGCCTTGGCGAAGGTGAAATTTCGCGCCTCATTAGCTCAAACGCCGGCGCGATGCTCATGGTTTCTGCTAAAAAAATCATCCCTGCTGAACCTAAACCGTTCGAGGAAGTAAAGGCCGATATTGAAACGCGACTGAGCAAACAACTCGCCCGTGATGCTGCCCGCAGCAAGGCGGTTCAGGCAAAGGCTGAGCTGGCAAAATCCCCCAGCTGGGAAGCAGTTGCCCAAAATCATGGCCTTTCCAGTCGCGCGGTTAGCCGTGTTGGCCGCCCTAGCGACACTTCAAGCGCTGTCGATGGCGTTCCCGTCGCGCTTCAGAACGCCATTTTTGAACGTAACGTGGGCGAAGTGGCAGGCCCCCTCACCCTACCTAATGGCGATCAGGTATTGGCACTTGTCACCAAAGCACGTCTGCCCGAAAACCGCAGCGAAGATGTTTCGAGCAAGGAGATGGAACGCATGGGCGAGATGCTTGGCCAATACGTGCAAACCCGCGCCTACGAATACTTCACCAAAACCCACAAGGTCGAGGTGAATCCTGCCATCATGCGCCAACAGGCAGCGGAATAATGAGCGTCTTTTCCTTCAGCCCCACCCGCGAGGAATTCATTCGCAATCATGCTAGCGGCAAGCCGCAGGTCATCTACACCAAGCGCGTGAGCGACTTGGAAACTCCCGTCTCCGCCATGCTGAAATTGCCGATTGATGACGCTCCTTCCTTCCTGCTCGAATCGGTCGAGGGCGGTGAATCGCGCGGGCGCTACTCCATCATCGGCATCGACCCCGACATGATGTGGCGCTGCTACGGCAACCGCTCGGAAATCAGCAAAACGCCACCCTTCGCCGAGGATAGCTTCGAATCCGCGTGGGATGACTCGATGAGCACCTTGCGCAAATTGGTGCACGAGCACCGCATGGATCTGCCCGAAGGCACGCCCCCCATGGCCGCTGGCCTCATTGGCTATATGGGCTACGACATGGTGAAGCTGATGGAGCGCCTGCCCGACACCAAGCCCGACACCATCAACATCCCCGATGCGTGCTTCATCCGCCCCCGCACGCAGCTGATCTTTGATGCGGTGGATGGCGTGGTTTACATCATCGCCCCTGTGTGGGATGTGAGCGGCGATGCCGGCAAGCTATACGATGCTACCATCGCGCGGCTCGAGAAAATTGCCCGCCAGCTGCAAGGCCCTGTCGATCAGCGCAATTATTACAAGGATGTCCCTGCAACTTCGCGCAATTTCCAGTCGAACATGAGCGAGGCCGAACACGCCAGCATGGTCGCCAAAGCCAAGGAATACATTGCTTCGGGCGATATTTTTCAAGTCGTCCTCGGCCAGCGCTTCACCGCAGATTTTGATTTACCACCCTTCGCACTCTATCGCAGCTTGCGGCACATGAACCCCTCGCCGTTTTTGTTCTACCTCAATTTCGGTGGTTATGCGCTAGTGGGCTCCAGTCCTGAAATCCTTGTGCGACTACGGGATGATACGGTCACCATCCGCCCTATTGCGGGCACCCGCAAGCGTGGCAAAAACAAAGCCGAGGATGCTGCACTCGCTGCCGATTTGCTGGCCGACCCGAAAGAACTGGCCGAGCACCTCATGCTGCTCGATTTAGGTCGCAACGATGTAGGCCGCGTCGCCAAAGCGGGCGATGTGCGCGTCACCGAACGCATGATTATCGAGCATTACAGCCATGTCATGCATATTGTCAGCAATGTCGAAGGCACGATTGACCCGAAATACGATGCGATTGATGCGCTTGTGGGCGGCTTCCCTGCGGGCACCGTTTCGGGCGCCCCCAAAATCCGCGCCATGGAAATTATCGATGAGCTAGAACCCGTGAAGCGTAGTTATTATGGTGGTTGTGTCGGTTATTTCTCAGCTAACGGCACCATGGATACCTGCATCACCCTGCGCACGGCGCTGGTGAAGGATGGCAAAATCCACGTGCAATCAGGCGGTGGCATTGTGGCGGATTCTGTGCCGCACGATGAATATATGGAAACGGTGAATAAAGCCAAAGCCGTCATCCGCGCGGCAGAAGAAGCCGTGAAGTTCGCCTAGCCACGACCTTTGTAATTCGCCACGCCCTGTTCAGGCAGCCACACACCCTTGGGTGCTTCACCCGTTTGGTAGAAAATATCAATCGGCATGCCACCACGTGGGTACCAATAGCCACCAATGCGCAGCCATGTTGGCTCAATCGCCTCGATAATGCGCTTAGCGATCATGATCGAGCAATCTTCGTGGAACGCCCCGTGATTGCGGAAGCTGTGCAAAAATAGCTTCAGAGATTTGCTTTCCACAATCCATTGGCGCGGCACATAGTCGATCACGAAATGGGCGAAATCCGGCTGCGCCGTTTTGGGGCAGAGCGAGGTAAACTCAGGCGCGGTGAAGCGAATCAAATAGTCCACATTCGGGTGTGGGTTCGCCACGCGTTCCAGCACCGCCGCCTCGGGCGATTGCGGCAATGTCGTCTGTTCGCCCAGTTGGGTAAGGTTTTCGGTGCTGCTCATGCGGCGTGGATAGCTCGAAGTCGTTGCTTGGTCAAGAAGTTAGCGCGCGCCGCAAATCTTCATCAAATCGTCACACACGGCTTATTTCGCGGTGCTATAACTTCGTTCAATATTATACATTCGAGAGAGATACCCATGCCAGCCGAACCTATGAGCAAACAAAAAGCCGCAGCAAACCTGGGCGAGCTAGTAAGCGAATGCAGCCGCATCGCCAACAACTATCCCAAAATTGTTGGCAAATGTGGCGGCCTGATGAAAATTCTGACCCCAGCTCAAAGGGGCGTTTTTCCAGCCAACACAGATGATTTGCGCGATAAATTAGTGGCACTTAATACGGCAATGCTTGAGCTACCCGACACGCAAAAATTCGTAGAGTTTCAGATTCGATTGAATGCCGCCATCAAAACTGCACACGCAGTTGGGCTGCTTGTTGCCGACCGCTCGGCAGGGATGGCGCGCTAAGCCTCCACCAGCCCATTTTCGCTAAAACCCTTCGCGCGCAGTGTGCAGCTGTCGCAATGGCCGCAGGCTTTGCCCTCGGGTGTGGGGTCGTAGCACGAAATCGTCATCGAATAATCCACCCCTAGCCGTAACCCTTCGCGGATGATTTGCGCTTTGCTCATATGGATGATCGGGGTGTGGATGTTAATGTGCTGTTTCGCCTCCACTCCATAGGCCGTCGCCAAATTGGCCGTACGTTCAAAAGACTCGATAAAATCAGGGCGGCAATCGGGGTAGCCCGAATAATCCAGCGCATTCACCCCAATGAAGATATCATAGGCCTTCAGCACCTCTGCCCATGCCAATGCAAAGCTGAGGAAAATGGTGTTCCGCGCGGGCACATAGGTGATGGGAACACCTGTGGATATCTCGGCGTCGCTACGGTCTTTGGGCACAGCAATATCATCCGTCAAGGCCGAACCACCGAACAGTCGCAAATCAATATCCGCCACTTTGTGCTCTTTTGCACCCAGTGCGCTAGCCACCTTTGCCGCCGCCTTCAGCTCCACCGCGTGGCGCTGCCCATAGCGAAAGCTTAGGCAATACACCTCGAACCCCTGCTCGCGCGCCAGCGCCAATGTGGTTGCAGAATCCAACCCGCCCGAGAGAAGCAGTACGGCTTTTTTGGTCATGCAATCCCCCATAATTTATGCATTTGCATGCTGAGGCGATAGCCATTCGACTGCGCCAAGGCAAGCGCATGAGCAGCATTTTTTGAGTTTTTCGCAGGGTCATACGCATCCATCGGCTGCACATAGACGGGGATATTCGTTCCCGCCTGCCCCACCTCGCCCACGGCGCGGTAATCGTTATCATCCTCGCTCACAATAAACTTCAGCGCATCCACCCGCGCCAATAAATCAGGCCGCAGCGGGTGATATTTCCCTTCCGACATTTTGGGCGAGCAGACAATATTCACGCCTTCAGGAAGTTCGCGCCATAGCGTGCCATTGGTTTCGATTTGCACCCGCAGACCCTTGGCTAACAGCGCGTCGCACAGCGGCGCAATGTTTTGGCGCAACGGCTCGCCACCGGTAATCACTACTAAATCGCGTTTATTTTCGCCTAGCGCTTGCACCTGCGTAATCACGGAAGCCAATTCCATCTCCTCGAACTGCTCAAACTCCGTATCGCAAAAGTTGCACGCCAGATTGCAGCCACCAAGGCGCACAAATACGCTGGGTTGGCCGACAAACGGCCCCTCACCTTGCAGCGTGGCGAAGATCTCGACCACCTTGAGACTTTGGCCATCACCTTTTTCGGGCGGGCGGATGGGATTTTTACCGAACATGTTGCGTGCCTTTAGTTTGGCCGCTACACTAGCTGCCCTATGCCAAAACCGTCAACAGCCGAATCCATCGAAAAACACCGCGAGAAGGGGCTTGAAACCAAGCTTGTCCATGGCGGCAGCATGCGCAGCCAGTTTGGCGAGGTGGGCGAAGCCATTTTCCTCAATTCCGGCTTTTGCTACGATGATGCCGAAACCGCCGAAAAGCGCTTCAATGGCGAGGAGCCCGGCTTTGTCTATTCGCGCTATCGCAACCCAACGCTGGCTATGCTGGAAGACAGGTTGGCCCTGCTTGAGGGTGCCGAAAGCTGCATCGCCGTTGGTTCGGGCATGGCGGCCGTGTTCGCCAGCCTCATGGGCGTATTGAAAGCGGGTGACCGCGTACTGGCCAATAAGGTGCTGTTTGGCTCGTGCCACTATATCATCAACGAAATTCTGCCGCGCTTTGGCATCACCACCGAGTTAGTGGATGGGCCCGACAATGCCGCATGGGAAAAAGCGCTGAGCACCCCTGCCACCGCCATCTTCATCGAATCACCCGCCAACCCGACGCTGGAGCTGACCGACATTGCACACGTTTGCGAGCTGGCTAAAAAAGCTGGCGCATTAGTGATTGTCGATAATGTCTTCGCCAGCCCGCTTTATCAAAAGCCGCTGGAGCTGGGCGCGGACATGGTGGTTTACTCCACCACCAAGCATATGGATGGCCAAGGCCGTACCCTTGGCGGCGCCATTTTGGGCAGCAAAGTGCTGCTCGAAGAAAAAATCATGCCCTTCAACCGCCACACAGGCCCCGCACTAAGCCCCTTCAATGCGTGGGTCATCCTGAAAGGCCTCGAAACCTTGCCTATGCGTATGGAGCGCCACACCGCCAATGCGCAAGCCATTGCGGAGCTAATGGAAAAACACCCCGCGATTGAGCGTGTTTACTACCCCGGTCTGCCAAGCTTTCCGCAATATGCGTTGGCGCAAAAGCAAATGGGTGGCGGTAGCGGACTGATTGCATTCACGCTTAAAGGCGGCAAAGCGGCTGCCTTTAAGTTCCTCAACGCACTTTCCATCGTCGCCATTTCTAATAATTTGGGTGATGCCAAATCACTCGCCACGCACCCCGCCACCACCACGCACAGCAACATCAGCGCCGATGCGCGGGCGGCGATTGGCATTACGGATGGCACGTTAAGGCTTTCCGTCGGGCTTGAATCTATCGCCGATTTAACACATGATATAGGTAACGCATTGGATGCCGCACAATGAAGTTGCTCTTCGCCATTGTCCTATCGCTGTTTTTTGTAACTCCTGCACTGGCAAGGCCAGCCTGCCTTAACGCAACGGTTGAGATTAAAAAAACCAAGACGCAAAAAGCGACCACCAAACCATTGAAGCTTGAAATTGCTGCCACGCCCGAGACCCGCGAATATGGGCTCATGAACCGCAAATCCATTACCCCGTGCGATGGCATGGCATTTTTCTTTCCTGCCACTTCGCTTGCGCCGCTGACCTTCAGCAACCAGAAATTTTGGATGAAAAACACTCTCATCCCGCTGGATATTTTGTTTTTGGATGCTAGCGGAACCATCGTTCACATCACGACTGCTCAGCCATTATCGCTCAAAGCCGTGGGGCCCAATGGGCCTGTGGCGACAGTGATTGAAATTGCTGGTGGCCGCGCTAAGAAGGAAGGTATCACCATTGGCGATAAGGTCCGTTATGAACTTCAAACCACTCCGTGGCAGCTTGCGCATTAGCCTTCTGGCTTCGCTCATTTTGCTCGCAACGGCAGCCCAAGCACAAACCTCCCTCATTTTCGAGCGTGCTAAAATTCGCATCGACGCCACACTTTCTGCCAACGAAATCAAAGAAAATGCTGAGCCACGCCCATCGCTGAATTACAGCGTCGAGTTGCGCCCCGAATCGGCCTTAAACCTCGAGAATATTCATACGCTCAACCTACTCACCCCCACTACAGGGGTCATGATTGCATTCGATGCACCAAGCATTGTCGCCCTGCCTGCCATGAAGGTTTATACCCCAGTGGACGTACTTTTCGTTGTCGAGGACGGTAGCATTGTCCAAATCATGCCAAAGGTAGTGCTGGGCGATATCAGCCAGAATATCGAAGCGAAAACACCCATCAAAGCCCTGCTCTTCTTGAAATCTGGCGAGGCCGAGATACGCCGCATTCGCCCGCGCGATGTGGTGACAGGCAGCATGTTCAGTCCAGCCCCAGCCATTCAGGAATAATATGGATGCTAGCCCACTCCAGCGCATCGATTTTCTTAAGCTAGCCCTTAATCTTGGCGGGAATAAAGCGACGATCGAGAGCTTGCTTACCATGTTCATCAAAAGCAGCGTCCAATCGATTCAGAAAATGGAACAGGCCGAAGCCACACGCAATGTCATTGCTTGGCTTCAAACAGCGCATCAAATGAAGGGCGCCGCTAAAAACATTACTGCCAAACGCCTAACCACCTTGTGCGAGGAAGCCGAAGAAATCCAAAGCTTACCACATCCACAATCGTCCAACGTCATCTACAACATGCACAAAGAATTGGCGCTTTTGCGCGAAGCTGTCGCCGCTTATGTTAATGTGGCAGCGCCTCGATAATCACAAATGCCTGCGCCATCGGGTATTCATCCACTAAACTCACATGAATCACCGCACGGTGATGGGCAGGGGTGATGTAGTTCAGCGCTGCCAATGCTCCGCCGCTTAGTTTCATGGTTGGCTTGCCGCTGGGCAGGTTCACCACCTCAATATCGCGCCAATAGATGCCGCCACCGCTACCAACACCCGTACCCAATGCTTTGCCCAGCGCTTCTTTGGCAGCAAAGCGTTTAGCATAAGTGCTGGCTGTTCCATTGCGTTTACCACCGCCGCTGCGTCGGCGCGCTTTGGCGCGCTCACCTTCAGTAAAAACGCGATTCTCGAACACTTCACCAAACCGCGCGAGCGATTTTTCGATGCGTGTGATGTCGCAAATATCGCTGCCGATGCCGAGAATCATGCGCGCGCCTCGATCATCGCACGGCGCATTTCCAAAATCGCTATATCAAGCCCCATGAACACGGCTTCGCCAATAATGAAGTGGCCAATATTCAACTCCACCAGTTCAGGAATGGCCGCCACGGCCCCCACATTATCAAATGTCAGGCCATGCCCTGCATGCACCTCAAGCCCTAATGTGTATGCCCGTTTTGCCGCCGCACTTAGCTTGGCTAATTCTTCTGCCTCCGTTGATTGCTGACCCCACCCATGCGCATAGGTGCCCGTGTGCAGCTCCACAATATCCGCACCAATGCGCGCTGCCGCTTCCACCTGCGCAGCATCGGGGTCAATAAACAGCGAAACACGAATTCCCGCCGCCTTCAGTACCGCGCAGTAGTCGCGCAAATAGGCTTCCTGCCCTGCCACATCAAGGCCACCCTCCGTCGTGCGCTCCTCGCGCTTTTCGGGCACCAGGCAGCAGGCGTTGGGCTTAATTTCGAGTGCGATTTTTTGCATTTCTGCCGTTGCTGCCATTTCAAAATTCAGTGGCAAGTTCACCTCGGCCTTCAACCGCCGCATATCCTCATCGCGTATGTGCCGCCGATCCTCGCGCAAGTGCGCCGTTATGCCATCCGCCCCCGCATCCGCCGCCAATTGCGCCGCTGCCACAGGGCATGGGTGCAGGCCACCACGCGCATTGCGCAGCGTGGCCACATGGTCGATATTCACACCAAGACGAAGGGATTGCTTGCTCATACGCGCTCTTTACAACGCTTTTCCTCCCCCACCAACAAAAAAGGCGCCCCGAAGAGCGCCTTTTCATTTAGTGATTCGTGGGAATACTAAGCGCGACCAGCTTCTACCTGTGCATTGGCGCGCGAAGCTTCAACTTGGCTGGTGTGTTTGCGGCCAAACATGCCATCAAGCGCAATTTTCGTGGCTATCGTTGCAGGAATCGCTACCAGCGCGACTTTGCCAATTTGGCCAGCCGTCATGTTTTTCCAAACAGGCATTTTTGCTTCTTTCATGCCCGCCTTAATTCCTGAAAGCGCTTCTTTTTGCGCGGTCTTGGCAGCTTTTTTAGCATCGCCCTTCAATGCTTCTTCACCCGTTATGGCTAAATCAGCCTTGGCTTTGTTTAACTTCTCAACAAAAGACTGTGCTTGGCCTTCGCCAGCAGGCTTGCCCGCAACTTCCTTCAGCTTGGTTGCAAAATCAGCTTTTTTTCCAGTTTTAAAAATCTCATCTTCGCCTTTCAGCGCCGCATCAATGAGGTTGTTCGCCTGACGATCCGCCATAAGCTTACCCGCACCTGCGCCAACAACGCCTGCAGCAGTGGCTCCAATAAAGCCGGTGCCTTCTTTTTCTTCGGTTTGGTTGCTCATGGGTAACTCCTGACGTTAATTTAACTCCATGCCTAAGTTATAACCCATCCCGAAAGCGAGAAGTGTGAAGATTATGTGACAATTGGGAGATTGAGCTGCCAGCAACTGAGCAAAACTACAAAGCCACGCCGATTGCGCAGAAATAAAGAAATTTAATCAATATCTTATCTACACTCGCTCTACGCTTTGCACCACGCTTTTGGCGCGTAAGCTGGCAATGATATTATTGAGGTGCTTCGAGTTTTTTACTTCCAGATCGATGATTAAATCGAAGAAATCTGTACTGCGGTTGGTGATTTTGAGGTTGCTGATATTGCCCTCATCCTTCGCAATCACGTTGGCTACACTCGCCAACGCAGCGGTTTCGTGGCTCAGGCTGACACGCAGGCGACCGATATAGGTATCATCCTGCCCACTTGAATCCCACGCCACATCGATCCATTTTTCGGGCGAATCGCTGAAGTTTTCGAGCGTATCGCAATCCATGGTGTGGATGGTGATGCCCTTACCCGTTGCCACAATGCCCACGATTTTATCACCCGGAATGGGGTGGCAGCAGCCCGCATAATGGATGGCCATGCCCGCGACCAACCCCTTGATGGGCATAGGGACGGATTTCTTAGATTTTTTCTTAAGGTTCGCTACATCGAATGGGTTTTTAACTCCCGCCGATTCCGACTTTTTGGTGTGGAACACTGCATCATAGACCTGATTGCGGTTGATGATGCCCTCGCCCACCTCGGCATACAGGTCGTTCACATCCTTTTTCTTGAACACCGCCATCGCAGGGTCGAGCATTTTTTCGGTAACGTCGTGACCTTCCTGCTTAAAGGTTTTGGCCAAAATCGCTTTGCCCAGCGTCACATATTCCTCGCGCTGCTGGTCGCGGATATAACGGCGGATTTCCGATTTCGCTTTACCCGTGACCACAAACCGCTCCCAGCTGGGGCTGGGGGTTTGGGTTTTGGCGGTGATGATATCCACTTGGTCACCATTCTTCAGCACATGCTTCAACGGCACGATGCGGCCATTAATTTTAGCCCCCACACAGGTGAAGCCCACGCCCGAATGCACCGCGAACGCAAAATCGACAGGGGTTGAGCCACGCGGCAGGGCAATAATATCGCCTTTGGGCGTGAAGCAGAACACTTGGTCGTGGTACATCTCAAGCTTCGTATGCTCGAGGAATTCCTCTGCCCCTTCGGACTGCTCCATGATCTCGAGCAGTTCGCGCACCCAGCGATATTGCTTACCCTCGGTGCTGACCTTGTCCTTGTCCTGCCCCTGCTTATAGCCCCAGTGCGCCGCCACCCCATATTCCGCCACTTCGTGCATGTCCTCGGTGCGAATTTGCACCTCGATGCGCTGCTGCTGCGGGCCAATCACCGCCGTGTGAATGGATTGGTAGCCGTTGTTTTTGGGCGTTGAAATATAGTCCTTAAACTGCCCAGGAATCGTATGGTATTTCTCGTGAATCAAGCCCAGCACATGGTAGCAATCCTGCACCGTTGGGGCGAGCACGCGGAACCCCACAATATCCGATAATTGCTCGAAAGTGACGCCCTTACTCTCCATTTTTTTCCAGATGGAATAAGGCTTTTTCTCACGGCCATAGATTTTCACATGGGTTAGCCCGCCCGATGCTGCCAATTCGCGCAGAATTTCCTCCACGCGCTGCACTTGTGTTTTGCCCTGCGCACGCAAAAATTCGAGGCGTTTTAAAATCGAGTCACGCGCCTCAGGGAACAGCTCCTTGAAGGCCAGATCCTGCAATTCTTCTTTCAAGCGACGCATACCAATACGCTCGGCCAGCGCCGCATATATCTCCAGCGTTTCGCGTGCAATACGCTGGCGCTTCTCGGGCTTGGGAATATGGTGTAGCGTTTCCATATTGTGGAGGCGGTCGGCCAGCTTCACCATCAGCACGCGCAAATCCTGCGCCATGGCCAGCACCAATTTACGGAAGTTTTCCGCCTGTTTGCTGGATTCCGATTTAATCTCGAGGCGGTTGAGTTTCGTCACCCCGTCTACCATCCCACGAATCTCAACACCAAATAGCTGCTCAATCTCATCCAGTGTCGCGTCAGTATCCTCCACCGTATCGTGCAACAAGGCGGTAATGATGGATGCCGTATCGAGTCGGTACTGCGTCAGCTTATAGGCCACTTCCACAGGGTGACTGAAATAGGGGTCACCGCTGGCGCGTTTCTGCATGCCATGTTTTTGCATAGCATAGACGTAGGCGCGGTTAAGGGCGTCTTCGTCGGCATCCGGGTCATAGGCGCGGATTTTGTCTACAAGCTCAGTTTGTCGAATCATAAGCTCGCATTATAGCGCCGCAGCGCAGCAAAAGCAAAGCCGCGTGCGTAAAAATATCGAGATTTAGGTACTTTATAGGGCATGATGTGTTTTACGCGCAGGGCGAGCCCATTGTTCCCACACGCCAGCATGAAGCACTGGTAAGCTGGCCGGTATGAACTATCAAACGCTAGGAAGCACGTGTGCGTGCTTACGGCTAGTCCTCAACTTCAATATTTTCCTCAACAAAGCTCATGCCTTGGCTGGCTTGCTCGGTATATTGGCGCTGCTCGGCAGCGAAGGATTCCTGAATCTCGCCACGGCCATCGATCGTGTAGCTAGCGAGGTTTTCTTCCTCAATCACATCCGATGGGTCAAAGCCTGCTTTTTTGGTGAAGTTCACGATGATTTCTTCCTGAACCAGCTTTACATCAATCGTTTTGTCGGCAATTTCGCGCAACGAAACAACGGAATCCTTGTCGTTGTCACGGTCAATTGTCAGCGGCATACCCGAGGAGATTTGCTTGGCGCGCGCGGCGGCGGTGACCACCAAATCAAAGCGGTTAGGAACAATTTGAACGCAATCTTCAACGGTAACGCGAGCCATGGATACTCCGGATATAGATGTTAAGGATGGGGACTTTTAGGGGAATTACTTGCCTTTTGCAAGCAAAACTCTATATCACCCTGATGACCCAAACAGCCACCACCACCAAACTGCCAAAACCCGACTGGATCCGCGTGAAAGCGCCACAATCCCAAGGGTTCATCGACACGCACGCCTTGATGCGTAAAAACAAGCTGAACACCGTGTGCGAGGAAGCAGCCTGCCCAAACATTGGCGAATGTTGGACGAAAGGCCACGCCACAGTCATGATTCTAGGCGACACCTGCACCCGCGCCTGCTCGTTTTGCAACATCAAAACGGGCGTACCCAATAAGGTGGATGCGGATGAGCCAAAAAACCTTGCCGAAGCCATCGGCAAACTTGGCCTCAAGCATGTGGTCATCACCAGCGTCGACCGCGACGATTTAGAGGATGGCGGCGCCGCCCATTTCTCGCAATGCATCGAATATATCCGCACCACTTCGCCAGAAACCACTATCGAGATTTTAACGCCAGATTTCTTACGTAAAGAACACGCCATTCCCGTCATCGCAGGCGCTCGGCCAGATGTGTTCAATCACAACATCGAAACCGTTCCCTCACTCTACCATTCCATCCGCCCTGGCGCACGCTACTTCAACTCCCTTCACCTCCTCAAAACCGTGAAGGAGCTACAGCCCACGGTGTTCACCAAATCGGGCATCATGGTTGGGCTTGGAGAAACGAACGAAGAAGTACTGCAAGTGATGGACGATTTGCGCAGTGCCGATGTGGATTTCATGACCATTGGCCAATATCTGCAACCCACGCCCAAACACGCCGAAGTGAAGCGCTACGTCACGCCCGAGGAATTCGATTACTTCCAGCGCGTAGCCTATACCAAAGGCTTTCTCATGGTTTCGGCCAGCCCCCTCACCCGCAGCTCCTACCATGCGGATGCGGATTTCGCCAAAATGCGTGATGCAAGGAATGCAAAGTTAGGCACTAAGGCGAGCCACTAAGACTCTAGCCAATCGAGCGCTGTGGGGAGATGGAGTCGATGCAGCCTTTGAAGAACTCTTCTTCACTCGGATTATTCCGCGCGACGACGCCAAGCATGTCAGTTAGATTTTGCTCCACAACAGTGATTCGCCTTTGCAATAACGGCTTGGCTATGCCCGGAGTGTCTTTCAATTCATCATGCAGAGTAATGTAATCTCCAAGCAATGCCAACGCAGAGACCATGGGGACTTTGAGTTCAATTGGCGTTGATTGCTCTGGTGCCAGCAGCTTCTCTAGCTTACGAATTTGTTGTTCGTTCAAGCGCATAACTCTCTCCACAAAATTATCATCGAATGTGCTAACAGCACCCCTTGCCTAATAGTGTGACAATTGTATGAAGATTGCATGCACACCTATTCCGAAACACGCATCCTGCCTTATACACCTGAACAGCTCTTTCTGTTGGTGGCCGATGTAGAGAAATATTCTGAATTCCTGCCATGGTGTCGCGGGGCCCGTATTGTCAGCCGCGAGGAGAATTCGTTCTTGGGGGAACTGATTATTAGCGTCAGCCACCTCACCGAGCGCTACACCAGCCGCGTCACCCCCATCGCACCCGACAATGGCAAAGAAGGCCGCATCGATGTCGCCCTCGTCACTGGTCCCTTCAAGCACCTCAACAACCATTGGCGCTTTGTGCCGCATGCCAATGGCTGCGAAATTCACCTCGATCTCGATTTCGAATTCAAATCGAAATTGCTCGATAAAATGCTCGGTGGCATGTTTGGCAAAGCGTGCGAGAAAATGGTCGGTGCCTTCACCACGCGCGCAGAGGCGCTTTACGGGAAATTATAGAACCCCGCGCTTTTTCAAATACGCGTATGGCAAAATGGCCGCCACCAGCATAATAAGCAGTGCGATGGGATAGCCGAACTGCCATTTCAACTCGGGCATAATATCAAAGTTCATACCGTAAATTCCCGCAACCAAGGTCGGCGGCAAAAAGATGAGTGACGCAATCGAAAGTACGCGGAACACGCTGTTTTGCTCAATCGAAATCATCCCCAGCGTTGCATCCAGCAGAAAATTCACCCGCCCCGTAAGGTAAGTGCCGTGGTCGGTCAGCCCTAAAATGTCCTTACGAATTGCCTCAATCTGCGCCTGATTTTCGGGCAACGCTGCCTTTTTATGGTGGTTTGCGTAGGCAATCACGCGGTTAAATGTCACCAAGCTTTCGTGGGTTTTCGAGGAGAGATCCCCGCAGCGACCAATACGCTCCAACACGTGCTGATAGGCCACGGCTGCCTTCTTCTCAGCGCCTTCGCTGCGGGTACGGAATACATCTTTCGTAATGCGGTCAATATCGCGATCAAGGCGCTCCAGAATATCTGCCATGCGGTTCACAATGGCTTCCACCAGCCCCAAAAACAACGTCACTCCGTCATGATCGCCCACAGGAAGTTTAGGCGCCATCGCAATAAATCGCTTGAACGATGTTGCATCCACATAACGAATTGTCACCAACACATGGTCGGTCAGCATAAAGGTGACTGCGTGGGTTTCAGGCGCGCCGCTATCCACCTTCGTGACCATCGTGGTGGTCATATAGTGCGTACCATGCTCGGTATAAAGGCGATTACTCACCTCAATCTCGCTCATTTCCTCGCGCGTGGGGATTTCCATTTGCAGAAATTCTTCGACTGCTTTTTCTTCGGCCTGAGTAGGGTTCAGCAGGTCAACCCACACAGCATTCTCAGGAATCGCGAGCGATTCACTCACATCATGTGGCACAATATGGCGGTTTAGCTCGGTAAAAACGATCATGCATCCTCGCGGGGTTGTATAACGCTTAGCAGCAGCGAATTGCCCTGTCACTTGTGTTTTCGTCGTGAGGCTGGTAAGCAGCGCACATGAAAAATCCCCCAGCGCACCAACCTTTCACTCACTCACACTGGCTCACGCAAGTGCGCCGCTCGCTGTTGCTGGCGCTGTGTATCGTTGCGACATCACTTGCCATCGGCGTAGTTGGCTACCACACGGTTGGTGGCCTAACGTGGGTCGATGCATTACTTGAAGCCTCGATGATTTTGGGTGGCATGGGTGCCATTGCCCCCATGAGCAACGATGCTGTCAAAATTTTTGCCTCCATCTATGCGCTTTACAGTGGGCTAGTCATTCTCTCCACCACTGGCCTGCTGCTCGCCCCATGGATTCAGCGCATGCTCTACCACACCCACCGTCAAGCGCGCGTGGATGCACTGCGCGACGAAGGCAAAGACGAATAGTTCTCCACTTGGGGCCTGCCCGCAAAAATTTCGCTGGTTTTTCCGCCCCAGCCAATGCTAGAAGGCTCCACAGCGGAGGGGTTATCCGAGTACCAGCCCTTCGGCGCATGAGAATAAATCAACCACGAGACTACTTGTGGTCGGCATGGAATATGGAGGGGTGTCCGAGTGCCAGCCCTTCGGCGCATGAGAATAAATCAACCACGAGGCTACTTGTGGTCGGCATGGAATATGGAGGGGTGTCCGAGTGGTTTAAGGAGCACGCCTGGAAAGTGTGTATACGTGAAAGCGTATCGAGAGTTCGAATCTCTTCCCCTCCTCCATTACCCCAGCCCCAGTTGAGGCTAGGGTAATGGATAAGCGGCAGATTACATCAGAAAACTCGCCGTTCGATCATTTACTTAATGAGCGTAGCGAATTTAGGAAATGGCACGAGGCAAAGCCGAGAAAATCTCTTCCCTCGTACTTAGGGCCCCCATGAAAAACAAATTACACGCCTACCTCTTAACCACATTTATCGCAATCGTGCTATGGTCGGCCATCCATCCATTTGATCCATTCACATGGTGGCTCGAGGCATTACCTGCATTGGTGGCTTTACCTATCTTAGCATTCACCTATCGACGCTTTACGCTCTCCAACCTTGCTTATGTACTCATCACCCTCCATGCGCTCATCTTGCTCGTCGGCGCGCACTACACCTATGCCGAGGTGCCGCTATTCAACAGTATTCGTGATTGGCTGGGCACCACGCGCAATTCCTATGATGGGGTGGGACATTTTGCCCAAGGTTTCATTCCCGCCATTATTATGCGCGAATTGCTACTACGCACATCACCACTACCACGTGGCAAATGGATGATCACGCTCATAATCTTGAGCTGCTTGGGCATTAGTGGTGCCTACGAATTGCTGGAGGCGATCGTGTCGATTTCCGTCGGTGGCGAGGCGGATGCGTTTCTGGGCACCCAAGGCGATATTTGGGATACTCAAAAAGACATGGCCCTTGCAGCCATTGGTGCGGCTTGCGCATTAGCATTTTTATCACGCCCACATGATCTGTCGTTAGTCAAACTTGCTAATCGCCAATAAATACTAGGCAAGCAACGCTCGTTAGCTAGAGTTAAAGTTAATCATAACATCACCGATAAAGAGACACGCCATGATGAAATCTATTTATGCTTTTTTAACCGCACTCGTGCTGTTACCTTGCACCGCAATGGCGGTGGATAGCGCTGCAGCCAGTAAAACCCGCCTCACTGTTGGCATTCCCACCTATGTCACCCACCCCGATGACCGCTCCGCCACACAGGATTGGAACGAAGGTTGGCTCAATAACGAAGGCATCATGGCCGATGTTTCGTGGCCGCAATGGAATGTGAATGAAACTACCAATGTCCGCCTTGGTGTTACTGGTGGTGTGTTCGATAACTCGATCAATAAAACATCCGTATTCTTAGGCGGAATGGTAGAGCTAGAGAAATTTGTCGGGCCGAGGCTTGCGCTCAGTGTTGGCAGCTATGCTGGCGGCATCACCGGTTATGACTACGATGTAAGCCCCGCCATCGCTCCCTATGTCGGCGCGTCTTATGCCGTAACGGACAAAATAGAACTTGGCGCGCGTGGCTACTGGCTGCCTGCAAAAACATTAGCAGGCTCCAATATCTCACCATCCGATGCCTATGTCGGCGTAATTACTCTCGGCACACGCTTCTAGTCAGACATGCCACTCTAAATAAAAAAGAAGCCCCGTAAACCTAGGTTTGCGGGGCCTCCTGTTATGGGGAACTAATAAGTCCCCCGCTCGAAGTTGCGTCAGCTCAGTGACGCAGCCTAACCCAACACCACATGGGCGTGGGAATTCACACGTCAACCATCACGCGGCGTCAAGGCGCTGCGATTCCAACTGACGAATACGTTCCATTTCTTCTTTAAGGAGTAGTTTTTGTTTTTTCAAGGTTTGCAGCATCGCCAAATCGGGTGATGGGCGGTGCGTTTCTTCACTTATCAAAGCCTCCAGCTTGTGGTGCTTTTGTTCAACCATTGTATAGTGTGCTTGTAACGACATAGTGATACCTACCTTTACCTGTTGTGCGGGGGAACCCATGTTCTCCCAGTGGGTGAATCAATGCCGGCTCATCACCGATCTTTGTTCATGTTCCTTGGTAACAGTTAGATAAAAGCAAACCGCTTCGTTTAGGGCAATAAAAAACACAGTCAACAAAATAATTATATTTTTGCACTGCGGATTGACTTTTCTGGACATGGCGGATTTTCGGCCACAGCGAATATTTATTTTTACGCACATTTAATTTTAAAGTGGATAATTTAGAGGCTCGCCGTAGATTTTACTCTTCTTCGTCGAACTTGCGCTCCACCAACGCAACAATGGCAGCGACTGCTTCTTCAGCCTGCGCCCCCTCACCGTTTAGCTCAATATCCACGCCGCGTTCCGCTGCCAACATCAATAAACTGAGGATGGAAGTGGCACCCGCTTTTGCAGCAGGGTCTGGCTCCTCGCCCGCACGGGGCAGTCGAGTTATCTCGATACGGGCATCGAAGCTGGCGGCAGCCTTGACCACCTTCGCGGCCGCACGGGCATGCAGCCCTTTTTTGTTGCAAATAGTTGCGCGGGCGGTGGCCACGCTACACAGCCTTCTTCAGCAAATTGCTGGCGACGTTAATGTATTTACGCCCCGCTTCTTGTGCGGTCATCACAGCTGGCAGAATGGCCATGGTATTACGCACACTAATGAGCTTGATGAGCATGGGCACGTTCACACCCGCCACGACCTCAATCTTACCTGGGTTCATGACGGAAATTGCGAGGTTGCTCGGTGTACCGCCAAACATATCGGTGAGAATAGCAACGCCACTGCCATCATCCACCTCTTTAACCTTACCCAAAATGGCTTCTCGACAGAGCTCGATGTCATCCTCGGGGCCGATGCACACACTAAGCAACGCCTGCTGGCGGCCCACAACGTGCTCCGCAACGGCAATCAATTCGGTGCCTAGCGCACCATGAGTCACAACAATAATGCCAATCATTCGCCTGCATTAGGCCAGCATGGCGTTAATTGCAACGGTTTGATGTAAATCACCCCACAGGATGCCAATCTGCTGGCAGGATGCGGCCTTCGCGCATCGCATCGAGGTAAAGCAGCAAGGCCGCTGCCGACAGTGCAGGTGGGGGCAGCAAATGCAAATGCGGCACAGCAACCCCTGCGAAATCACGCATTTCTTTCTCTGGTAAGCGAGTGTCCGCCTTGGCATCGAGCGTAATGGCAACATGGATGGGGTGTGGCGATTTAAAGCTATCCGCTCGGACAAGGCCAAAGCCTCGAAGCTCCATCACCCCTTCCAGTTGCAATGGCGCGCTGGCAGTGAGTTGGTCACCCAATATGCCCACCTGCACGCGGTCATCGGCAATCAGCTCCGCGCCATGAATCATCGCCTCGGCCAAAAGCCGTGACTTGCCCGCCCCAGATTCCCCCAGCAACAAGCACCCCATGCCCCGATAGGCAAACGCGCTGGCGTGCAGGTTTATCATGGCTACGCAGCCACGCCTTCAGGATCGACCCACGAAATATTGCCATCCACGCGACGATAGACCACATTCAAGCGACCATTACCTGCGTTAAAGAACATGAGCGCAGGTAGGTTGGCGAGGTCCATCCGCATCACGGCATCACTTACCGTCAGACGGTCGATGCTGGTCGATTTTTCGGCGATCACTGCGGGTGCGCCTTTTTCTTCCAACTCTGCATCGTGCGATTCAGGCTGAAGTACGTATTTACGAGCCAACTGTGCCCGCGCTTCCTTATCGCTTCCCTCCACATGGTGGTCTTTGAGGCGGCGCTTATAGCGGCGCAGTTGTTTTTCAGCTTTAGTAGCTGCATCATCGAACGCAGCATAAATTTCGTTGGCGCCACCTTGGCTTTTAATCACAATGCCTGAGTGTGTACCTGTGTTGCCATGAATATCGACGCGGAATTGGTGATGCGCTTCCTTAGCGACAACCACATCCATGCTAACGATGCGGTCTAGATATTTGCTAAAGCCATCGCTCAGGCGTTTTTCAACGTGCTCTTGGAAAGCCGCGCCCAAATCGACATGGCGGCCAGAAATATGTAGTTGCATAAATTCCTCTTTGGTTGGGAAGTTGAAGGCCTATGCAGGCTTGCTGCGAGAATGTAGGTCACGTTTTTAATATAGGCACAGTTTTGAAAAAATTCCAGTGTATTAGTGTGCGAACGCACAGAAAAAACGCTACTCACGTTTAGCGCCTATCACCTTTGCAGGCGATAATGAAGGCGTGCTGGGTGTTGGCAAATGCCCCTCGTGAAGCGCGCGCTCATAGGCTGCGAATGTTTTCTTCCCAATGGCGCCGCTTTTTTCTACACCCAACGCACCTTGAATGGCTTGAATTTCAGATTTTGTGAGATTGCCATTATCATCCACTCCTTGGATGCCAAATTTTTTAGCGAACGCTTCCAATTCTTTGGCAACACCACTCGATTGGTTGCCTGTGGTAATAACCTGCTTCTTATCTAACACTGCTTCCTTGATTGCACTTGGTACTTGGGCAATTTGCTTGGATCTCCAAAGGTCAAGGGCGCCCGATTCATCAAGGAATGCTGCAGTTAGCGCATAGGCAATACGCTTATTTTCTGCGCGCTCAATGGGTGTTTCGCCACCAAGCGGCTCTCCCCGACGCATCATTCCAGCAACGCGCGCAATATCGTCATCCAGCTTTTTTTCTGCTTCTGGGCCAAGATTCTGCCAATTGGACCTCCTATGATTATTCGACTGAAGCACATAATGATTTGTTTCAAAAGCGGCCTGAACACGCGTAACGGAGTTACTCCATGCAGCCTCAAGCGTATTTGTATTTATCCACGAATTAATTCTCTCAGCTTCAAGATCTAGATATATTTTTTTGGGAGGGTTTCCGCCCATACCAATGATATGGGGCAGCGCATTTTCAGGATTAGAATCATTATTCTGACCGGTAGCTTGATTATGACGGCGAACAAATTCATGGAATAGCTTTGGATCAAAATTATCCAACGTCTTAATAAAAAGACTAACAGGGTTAGTTTCGTTTACAGTTTCACGCGCAAATGCTTCGGAATGAACACTTACACCAAGTGTCTGCGCCCCAACCATGCTTTGAACCAACATGCCTGGTGGCGCTTCTTTTAAAAAGCTCTCAGCGTTGGCAGTTCCCCCATAACAGCTATTTAACGTAAGAGAAGTGACACCCTCACGTGGTAGTGCTCCCAACAAACGATCGTAAGAGATAATCTGCCCATTGTTCCAGGTGAATGTTCCATTTTGTCCGCCATGAGCCACGAGAATAATATTGGCGGGTGTTTTTATATCCTTAATCGCCTCTTCAATCGATTGATTTGGATTCGCGCGGATGATGGTTACATCGCCACGATTAGAAAAGGCTGCATCCTCCGCCTTACTATCATCTCCGATTAGAGCGTAGGTGCGGATGGCTGACTTTGCGGCGACACTAGGTGGAGATGCTGGCTGTGACACTGGCTGCGGCGCTGGCTTTGCAATGGGATTGGGGTTGAACATTTCCACGTCCGCACTTCTGGGCGACTGAGAGGGCAATCCGAGGAACTTATCAAGCCTCGCCTCAACCTTAGTCCAAAAACTTTTATTTTCTGCCATCAGCACATCACTTTAAAATTACGGGCAAAACTACTCACCCTAATATTAGGCATAGGTTTGTTAAGAAATCGTGAAAAGGCAGAAAAAAGCAGGAAAAATCTAGACCTTCGGCAACTTCACGCCCAGCGCCGTAGCAAGTCTGTCGGCCTCGCCATAATAGGCCACGCGGCGAATGAAGCGCGGCATAATGCCCGTCCACTTAAATTCACCCATCAGTTTGCCATCTGGCCCCTCGCCCTTGGCATTAAAGCCAAACAGATCCTGCATGGTAATCACATCACCTTCGGAGCCGACCACTTCGGAGACAAACGTTACCCGACGCTGACCATCGCGCATACGGCTCACCTGAATGATCAGGTGAATGGCCGAAGCAATCTGTGAGCGAATGGCTTGGTGCGGCAAGTTGAGGTTCGCCATACCAATCATATTCTCAAGGCGCGCCAGCGCATCACGCGGGTGGTTGGCGTGGATGGTGGTGATAGAACCTTCGTGGCCGGTATTCATCGCCTGCATCATATCGAAGGCTTCGGCACCGCGCACCTCACCCACCAGAATACGGTCAGGGCGCATCCTGAGGGCGTTCTTCATCAAATCGCGAATGGTCACTTCATCTTCGTTCTTATCCGCACGCACAGGGCGGGTTTCAAGGCGCACCACGTGCGGCTGCTGCAATTTCAATTCCGCCGCATCCTCGATCGTCACAATCCGTTCCGAATGGTCGATATGCTCCGACACCGCATTAAGCAGTGTGGTCTTACCCGAACCCGTACCACCCGAAATAATGACGTTCAGGCGGCAGCGCGCGACAACCTTCAGCAATTCCGAAAGCGACGTCGAGGTATTGCCATTGGCCGCCATATGATCCAGCGTGATGGAGCGCTTCGAGAATTTACGGATCGAAATCGCCGTGCCATCTACCGCGAGTGGTCGCACGATTACGTTCACACGGCTACCATCAGGCAGGCGTGCATCCAGCAGCGGCTTCTGTATGCTCACATGGCGGCCAATGTTGCTGGCAATCGCTTCCGCAATCGCAAACACTTGCGCATCATTGGGGAAAGTTAAGCTGGTTTTCTCCAGCTTTCCGGCGCGCTCGACGAACACATTGTTAGGGCCATTGATGAGGATATCATTCACCGATTCATCATCCAGCAGTGGTTTGAGCGGCTCCAGTGCCTGCACGGCATCAGCCAGCGCGGTTTGTAAGTTCACTTCCAAAGGTATCGGTGCTGGCGCATAGGCTGGCACTGGCTGGTTTGTCAGCATCGCAATTTGGCGCTCAAGCTGAGCTACGCGCAGGGCTAAATCATCAGACATGGAACACCTCATAGCAGAGCAGCACGGCATTTGGCTGCAGTTGTTCGCACAACTATGAACAATCGATTAAAAAAGAAAAGCTGCAAGCGCTGAAGTTAGCGCATTCCACGCATCATTCCCGAGTTGCGTGCTGCATCCATCACATACGGGTTACGCGGCGCACCATTTGCCCAACGGAAATGCCCCTTACGGTCGGTTGTTGCATCCGTGTAGGACACCAAATCTTGCATGATGACCACTTCGCCTTCCATGCCCGAAATTTCGCTGACATACATCACGCGGCGCACGCCATCCTTACAGCGAGCCATGTTGATGATTAGATTCACCGTGCTCGCGATTTGTTGACGCACCAAACGAATAGGAAGCTGCGGCATCGCAATCGATACCATGGTCTCCAGACGCGCCAACGCATCACGCGGGGTGTTCGCGTGCAAGGTTGTCATCGAGCCATCATGCCCCGTATTCATCGCTTGCAACATATCAAGCGCCTCAGCCCCGCGTGATTCCCCCACCACAATACGGTCAGGGCGCATACGAAGCGCGTTCTTTACCAAATCGCGGATGCTCACTTCGCTATCTGGCTTGCCACCCGCAACTTTCACTTTCGCTTCAAGGCGCACCACATGCTTCTGCTGCAAACGCAGCTCGGCAGAATCCTCAATCGTCACGACGCGCTCATCCTCGCCAATTGCGCCTGAAAGCGCATTCAGCAGCGTTGTCTTACCCGAACCCGTACCGCCACACACAATAATGTTCAGGCGCTTGGAAACACACTCACTCAGGAACTTACTAAGCTCATCCGACATTTGGCCAGATTCTACCATGGTCTCGAGCGTAATTTGTCGGGTCGGAAATTTACGGATCGACATACTCACGCCATCCACCGCCATTGGTGGGGCGACAATATTCACGCGGCTACCATCGGGCAGTCGCGTATCCACCATCGGGCGATCCGCCGAGATGCTCTGCCCAACCGACTTCACAATACGTTCGGCTACTTCCCATACTTCTTCGTGTGTCGAGAAACATAAGCCCGAATCCACCATTTTGCCATTACGGTCGACATAAATACTATGGATGCCATTAATAAGAATATCGCCGACAGATTCATCTTCCATCAACTGATTCACCAATCCCAAATCGGGCATTTCATCATGGATAATCTTGCGGGCGGGTTTTGCCGTCGGCTGCACCAAGGCAACAACCTCCGATGGCGCTGGCGCCACATCCGCCTGAGGCTCATTGATATTCGCCGCACGCGACGTGTCGAGCGGTTGCTCCGAAACAGCCAATGCATTAATCTTTGTCAGCCACTGTTCGTCAGTCATAGGAACCGCTTCCGTATTATTGCGCATAATTGCTCCGTGGATTTATAATCCCATCCTACGGGCAAAATGTGAATGTTTCGTTAATCGACGCGAATTATTGCTGCACCCGCGAACAAAAGTAAAAGCATCTTATAAAAATCAGCACCTTAAACTAGGCGGAATTTGCCTTCTGTCGCCGCCGCACCACACTAGATGGAATGTTCATTTCTTCGCGATATTTCGTCACCGTGCGCCGCGCAACATCGATATTCCTGTCTTTCAGGCGCTTCACAATCGCGTCATCCGAGAGGATATCCTTGGGATCCTCACCATTCACGAGCTCCTTGATGTAATACTGTACGGTTTTGCTCGAAAAATCATTCGCACCTGTGCCCGCATTGATGCTGCTGGTAAAAAAGAATTTCAGCTCCAGCGTGCCGCGCGGCGTGGCCATGAATTTGTTGGTCGTCACACGGCTGATGGTCGATTCGTGCATGCCCACCGCTGCAGCAATATCCTTGAGCACCAATGGTTTCAAAAAGCGAATACCATGCTGAAGGAACTTATCCTGTTGCGTTACAATTTCTGTCGCCACCTTCAGGATGGTATTAGCGCGTTGGTCGAGCGCTTTGATAAGCCAATTGGCATTTGCCAACTGCTCGCTGACAAATTTTTTGGCCTCCTTGTCACCTGCCCGTGCGCCCACATCTGCCGAATATTGGCGGTTGATGAGCACGCGCGGCATTGCATCGGGGTTCAATTCGAGGTGCCAGCCCCCCACTTTCGCGCGGCGCACGATCACATCGGGAATCACGGCTTGCACATCCTCGCTCGCAAACCCAAGCCCAGGCTTCGGGTTGCAACGGCGAATATCGGCAATCATTTGCGCAAAGTCCTCGGCGTCGGCATTGCATTTTTTCCGCAAGCCCTGCAAATCGCCGCTCCCCATCATCTCGATATTATCAAGGAATGTTTCCATCACGGGGTCGAGCCGATTCATATCCTTTAACTGCAATCTCAGGCATTCCGTTAAGCTACGCGCAAATACACCCACAGGTTCCATCTGCTGCAACAGAGCAATCACGGCCTCAATTTCTGCTTTCGTCGCTCCTAAGTTGTCGGCGAGCGTCGCCGTATCTTCGCGCAAATAGCCGGAATCATCCAGCATATCTGTCAATTTTTCAGCAATCAGTAATTGTGCGGGGTCGGTAATATCCATATGAATTTGTTCGAGGATATATTCACGAAGCGTTTTATCGCGGGCGCTGGCCGATTCGATACCGAACCCCTCACCCTCATCGTCATAGCCACCGCTAGCACCCTGCAACCCTGCGGAAATGGGGGCGGACTCACCCTCGCTCCACTCGTCACCGTATGAATCACCCACCAACTCTTCGTTCACCGAATAGTCGGAATCAGTTACCTCTATCTCTTTGGCCTCAATCCGCGGCTCTTCATCATCGCCACTGGGCGCATCCACGACTGGCTCATCGGCCCCCAGTTCGTTTGGGTGCTCATCACTCTCGACTTCGTCTTTGGTAAGCAGGGGGTTTTTTTCGAGTTCCTCGTCGATATATTCCTGAAGCTCGACGGCGGACAATTGCAAAAGCTTGATGGATTGTTGAAGCGCCTGCGTCATCACAAGGTTTTGCGACTGACGAAACTCCTGCTTAATTCCTACCATTGCACAGCTCCAACCATGCAATAGTTATACCAATTAAATCGGCAACACTCAACGGTGTAATCGCAAATAGGAGGTCTAGAGGCTAAACTTTTCGCCCAAGTAAACGCGGCGAACCTCTTCATTATTCACGATATCTTTCGGCGCACCCTCGAACAGCACGCTACCCTCGTGAATAATATAAGCACGGTCAATGACATCCAGTGTCTCGCGCACATTGTGATCGGTGATCAGCACGCCAATGCCGCGATCCTTGAGGTGCTTCACCAAATCACGCACCTCGGCAATGGCAATCGGGTCAATCCCCGCCAGCGGCTCATCAAGCAGAATGAAGGATGGACGCCCTGCCATAGCACGTGCAATTTCCGCCCGCCTGCGCTCACCACCCGAAAGAGCAATCGCTGGCGATGCCCGTAAATGGGTAATCGAGAATTCTGCAAGCAAGGCGTCCAGCATGGCAAAGCGGGTTTGCGGGTCAGGCTCGCTCACTTCGAGCACTGCCATAATATTTTGCTCAACCGTTAAACCACGGAAAATACTGGTCTCCTGAGGCAGATAGCCAACGCCAAGCCGCGCGCGGCGATACATGGGCAGGTTCGTAATATCCGCCCCATCAAGGCTAATCGTGCCATAATCAGGCGCAACAAGGCCCGTAATGATATAAAAACAGGTTGTCTTCCCTGCCCCGTTTGGGCCCAAAAGCCCAACCGCTTCACCGCGCTGAACGTTTAGCGACACATTCCTAAGCACGGGACGCTTGGCGTAATGTTTTCCTAGATTTTGTACCGAAAGGCCGGATTTCTTTTCTACCAATAGTGGTTTTTTGGGTGATGGGTCAGGTCGGCTTAACTTCACAACAACCGATGACTCCTCAGACACAGGCGCTTGGTCAGTTGGCTCTGTTGCCGCTGGTGGCATAGCATTATTTTCAGGGCGCTTAATCACCCAGCTTTCACCAAAACCATTATCCTCATCCCGACTCATGGTGCCCCCGTGGGCTTAGAATCAGCTTTCGGAACAAACAGGCCATGCACGCGGGTTGGTTTCCCCGATCCCGTCACGTCGGTGCTTCCAGCGACACCACCCGTAAGGATGCTTCGCCCCGTACCCATATTGTAGTTTAGCTTACTGCCTTTGAGAATATTCTGGCCGCGTGTCAGGGTTACGCTTGTGCCCACGACATCAATCGTGTCAGCATCTACGTTGTAAATGGCCTTATCGCCGATCGCAGTTTCCGTTGGCGTGGTGAATACCACACTTCCTTCCGCATCAATCCGGTAAATGCCCTGCGGCGCATTCGCTGATTCGGTCGCAGCACCGTCACGGTAAAACACCGTCATTTTCCCTGCTCGCATATTGGTGGTGCCCTGCGTGGCAATCACATTTCCGCTAAAAATGGCCTTTTTTTCAGCCTGAATGACATCCAACGTGTCGGAGGAGATTTCTATCGGCGTATCCTTCTTCATTTGCGCAACAGCAGGAAGCGCCAGAAACAGCGCGACAAAGGATACCCCAACATGCGTCAAATAGTTCATTGTTTCTTAGCCGTACGCTTAATGGTGAGCTTCACTGGCGATTCGCCGCCAGTAAACCGAATGCGTTTCCCATTGTCAGTGATTTCAAATCCACTTGCAACAAGCTTACCCATATTTCCATCCCCAACGATGCGTTTTGTACCGTAGATGCGTGATGTATTGGTCTCAATCGTGGCATGTTCGGTCACAAAATTGGTTCCCTGAGCATCCAGCACGGTTACATTCCCATACAAATCAACCTGCCTCTTATCCTGACGATACTCGGCCCAATCGGCGGTTAATATACGCCACGAACCATCTGGTTTCGTTAGCGCTGCTTCCACCGCATCAATCCGAATCAACGTGGCTGTTTGCTGTGTCGCTATTTTACCCGTAATTTTATATTGCTGCCCGCCAGTCCCACTCCCGGAATAGGTTGGGCTTTGCATCACAGGGCTAGTTGGCTTCGATTTAACGGGACTTGTCTCGGTAAACGAGATCCGCAATCCAGAGTTATCCTTCGTGACCAATGGCCAAATAATCAGACTAGCCGTAAGTAAGACGGCAACAACCACCAGCGACCACTTGCCATACATCACAAAGCGCGTGTAGCGGCCTAGGCGTGCAAACAGCGACTCCACCTCGCGCATGGCCCACCAAGCGGATAACCCATCATGACGCTTACTGGTTTCTTTTGGCTCCATGCCTACATTACGCCCGCACGCAGGCAATCATGAATGTGCAGAATGCCAACGGGCTTGCCCGCCTCGAGCACAAATAAGCAAGTAATGGATTTTGCGTTCATTATCCCAAGCGCTTCTGCCGCCAACATCACAGGCGTAATCGTCACGGGATTTTTCGTCATCACTTCAGCGGCGGCTTTATTGATGATATCCGCGCCCATATGGCGGCGCAAATCACCATCCGTCACAATGCCAACCATGTCGCCTGCGCCATTCACTACACCTGCACAGCCAAATCGCTTCGCGGTCATCGTCAACAGCACCTGCTGCATCGGGGTCGTATCACTCACCAGCGGCAATTCATCCGCCTTGTGCATCAAGTCGCTCACCCGCACAAACTGCGAGCCCAGCTTGCCACCGGGGTGATAAACGCCAAAATCCGTTTTGCTGAAGCCTTTTTGTTCGATGAGCGCGACAGCCAGCGCATCACCAAATGCCAGCATCATGGTAGTCGATGTTGTGGGCGCGCCAATCGGCGATGCTTCCGGAATTTCGGGCAGAACAATACCAATATCCGCTGCCTCAATCAGCACCGAGCCGGCACGCCGCGCAAGGCCAACCAGCGGAATGCCAAAGCGGCGCGTGTAAGCGATAATATCGCGCAGTTCATGTGTCTCACCCGAATTGCTGAGGCACAATACAAGGTCATCGGCCGTAATCATGCCCAAATCGCCATGGCTGGCTTCCGAAGGGTGCACAAAATAGGCTGGCGTTCCTGTCGAAGCCATGGTCGCGGCAATCTTGCGGCCAATATGCCCCGACTTGCCCATACCGGAAATAATCACGCGCCCCTTGAGCGCACCGATACGCGTTACCAGCGCCACGAATTTCTCATCCAATGCCGACGCAATGGCCTCCAGCCCTTCAACCTCACGCGCAATCACTGCACGTGCGGAAGCAATGGGGTCAAAGCTAGTAGCTGATTTTGGCGCAGGATTGTTCATGGCTAGTGCGCAAAGATGTCGATTTCAGGCCAGCCCGCAAGGTCGAGCTTGGCACGTGCCGGCAGGAATTTAAAGCATTCCTGAGCCAATTCCGTGCGGCCTTCGCGCGCCAACATCACATCCAGCTTTTCGCGCAGGCGGTGCAGGTGGCGCACATCGCTGGCTGCATATTCCTGCTGTTCGGGGGTCAGTGTCTCGGCGCCCCAATCGCTGCTTTGTTGCTGCTTGCTCACTTCTTGGCCAAGCAAGTCGCGACAAATATCCTTGAATCCGTGCCTATCCGTAAACGTACGCGTCAGGCGCGAGGCAATTTTGGTGCAATAGATAGGCGCAGTCGTCACCCCCAAATAATGCTGCAAAATGGCAATATCGAAGCGGCCAAAATGGAATAATTTCACGCGTGTCGGGTCGGTCAGCAGCTTGCATAGGTTCGGCGCGTTGAACTGGTTGGGTAGAAACTGCACCAAATGCTCGTCGCCCTTACCATCGGAAAGCTGGACTAGGCACAAGCGATCACGCTGGTTGTTAAGCCCCATCGCCTCGGTATCGACAGCAATATCGCCTTCGAAGGTGACGGATTCGGGTAAATCCCCAATGTGTAAATAAATAGCGATAACGGCCTCCTAAATAGGCCTGCAACCTGCCACAGGGCGGGGCAACACTCAAGGATTTAGTGGAAAATGGGCGCTTTTAGCGCTTCACGCGCACTTTAACGCGGCGTACATGCATCGAACGCGCCTTCAGCACCATGGCGGTGCCTGTAGCGATCAATACCGATGCAAAAATAATGCTCATAAAGTCAGTTAACCACAAAAGCATTAACGATTCGTTAATGCACCGCAGCAATTGTGCCCCTGTTATTAGGCGAACTTACCCTGCCTTAGGGGCGACGACACGACCATCGCTTTATGCTCCACATCCGCAACAACTTTATCTGGAATGCTCAGAAGATTATCAAAATACTCAATGGCTTCATTTGTCACGAACAAACCAGCCCCTTCAATGCGCTGCAGCGATTTAAAGGCATTCTTACACGCAGTTACTTTTGCATGGTTAGCGGATGCTACTTGGTAATGTTCGCTGTCATTGGTGATGCACGGGTGTTTCACGGCATCATGGTCAAGCACCACACGCAAGCGGCGGCGATTCGCTAAATCACTTTGCACTGTCGCCCCCTCAAAGCCATTTTGCTTAAAGGCTTGCGCGATATGGCTTTCAACTGCGCGCTCCTCGGC
The DNA here is from genome assembly GCA_035911175.1 of Alphaproteobacteria bacterium. Taxonomy (GTDB): domain Bacteria; phylum Pseudomonadota; class Alphaproteobacteria; order Rickettsiales; family UBA3002; genus QFOX01. Next base: position 11,159 of record JAMHWA010000072.1, on the reverse strand, counting down.
ACGGCTAACCCCTGGCGCGAATTGGATATACATTACATTCTCGCTGCCCTCGGGCGACAAACACAGCGTGGTAATGGCGTGAAGCTTATGGTTCGAGGCAAAAAACGCACGCACATCATCTTGTGCAACCCGATAGCCGGCTTTAAGCTTATTCGCAGGGTCCATGATATAGCCTGGCTTTCCTGCCCCTCCGAGGGCGGAGCGAATGCTGTGACCAAGCTCAGCATCGGACCCCTCGATCGTCACCAACTTATCCGACCAGACATCGTAATCCTTCGCATCGGGATTCACCAAATGGCCTGCGGTTACATCGTGTGTATTCAAAATAGTGGTACGCTTAATTCCCACAACGTGCTTCTCAGCATGCGTCAGCGGTACCTCACCCGGTGCAAGCGAAAGCAAGCCGATATTCTCGATTAACGTTTTAATCTCTTTTGCAGTCGCCACATGGGTGTGGCCATGCGCATCTCGTATTTTCAAGCGGTCACCAAGACGCGTGCATTCCATGTAGAAAAAGCGCAAGGCATCGGTGACGGTGTTGGCTCCCTTGCTATACCCCACCAATTTGAAGTGCTGCGCAATGGCATTGGCATCAGCACGAAGCACCACATTCTTTGCATGTGCATCCGCAACAAATGGGTTTCCCGCGTCACGATGTGCACTGGTCGCACGATCAAGATCAATCAACGGCGTAGCGCTCGAGTGTGCAGGCGACTCAGCCATCGACTTTAACATTAGCTTGGCAATGCGCATCGCTGCAGGCGACATATGTTCCAAGCTACGCTTGGCGGGGTCTGCATTTCCCACAGCATCTTCTTCAAGCGTGCAACGCCGATCCAGTAAATCTGCGCCGTTACAGAAAATATCGCGCGCCGTGTGGCATGCGAGCAGCGTAATCGTTTTGCCTGCCACCTGAGGCTTGGCTTGCGCGTTCTGAAGGCGATGCAAGTTAAGCGGCTTACCGCCAGCATCTCTCGCAATCTGCTCGACCCCCTTAAGCAACTCGACCAGATCATCGCTCGAACTAGCGCGGGCATGATTTGCCGTGAGGATGATATTTGGCCAATCCTTTGGCTTACGTGGGTCAAAAAGCGGCGCAACATCATCCGATGTCACCCGATTCACCCGCATGGACTGATCATCAAGCGCCCAAAGCTTGTCATTGCATTGTTTACGCATGGAGGAGTTTTCAAGCTCATCGCGCGTGAACTTCTTTGTTTTCAACAATCCTTCGAGTAAATCGTCACTGATTGCACGCATTGCTGTTGCCTGCGCACGGGTCGAATACCTTGTGGTATGCGTCAAGTCATGCACCGCTCTGTCACGCGAGGCTTCAAATGCATTGCGATAATTGAAATCTCCCGCCAATGCCCGCCAGCCAGCAAACGCCAACGCCCACGCATGGCCATACACATCCAAGCCAACCTCGACCAGACGCTTCGTATTGTAATATTTCTTATCGGCCGCGTGGGCGAGCGGCGAAGAAGGTACGCGCGTATGGGCATCGTCTTTGCCAACTTTTTCAGAACTCACGCTCACACTCAACTCATCCAACTGATTTTTTATGGTTAAGAATAATTAAACTTTATTCCTCACGGCCACTGTTAATGCCAAAACGGCACAACGCAACCCTGATTCCATGCTGCACTGCCGAAATGGCTGCAATCTTCACACAACTGTCACAATTCAGGGGATAAGTTTGGTGCCCGGGACTGGACTCGAACCAGCACGATCTTGCGAACGCTAGCACCTGAAGCTAGTGCGTCTACCAATTCCGCCACCCGGGCCCTCAGGAGGACGCCTCTATAAGCGCTTGCGCCACAGCTGTCAACGATTGCGATTAGGTGGCGAACAAATGCCCGCGAAAGCTTGCGCGCCCACGCTGCGCTTGTTATGGAAAGCGCTAACGGAGATGTTTATGCAGCACTACCCCCTCATCACAATTGTTGGTGGCTCTGGCTTTGTCGGCCGCCATACGGTTAAACTACTTGCCAGTGCGGGCTATCGCATCCGCGTGCTGGTGCGCGATTGCATCGCGGCGGAATTCCTCAAAACTTCAGGCAATGTCGGCCAAATCGTTATCGAGCATGCCGATATCACCCGCCCTGAAACACTTGCAGGCAAATTCGCAGGGTCGGATGCGGTGGTGAGCTTGGTCAGCATTCTTCATGAGTCTGGCCGCCAAAAATTCGATACGATTAACATCGCAGGCGCAAAGGCTGTCGCGGCGGAAGCCAGAAAAGCGGGCGCAAAAGCGTTTGTGCACATGTCGGCACTGGGCATCGAAAACACCAAGGACACCCAGTATGGCCGCACCAAACTCGCGGGCGAGGCTGCTGTGCGCGAAGCATTCCCAGAGGCGACCTTCCTGCGCCCCTCGCTTATCATCGGGCCCGAGGATGGGTTCTTCCAGCGTTTTGGGCGCATGAGCCTGCTGTCCCCTGCGCTCCCCATCATTGCTGGCGGCAAAACCAAATTCCAACCTGTGCTGGTGACGGATGTGGCCAAAGCCATCCTTGCCGCCATCGTGCAGCCCGAGGCGCGTCGCACCACCTACGAATTGGCTGGGCCCAAAGTGTATAGCATGAAGGAATTGCTCCAGCTCATGGCCAGCATCACCAAGCGCAAACCATGTCTCATCTCGATGCCCACCTGCATGGCGAACATGCAGGGCTTCATTTGCGAACTACTTCCCATGAAGCCAATGATTACCCGCGATCAGGTGAAGCTACTGGCGCATGATAACGTGCAAAGTTCGAATGCCGCCTCGCTCCAGTCGCTGGGCATCACCCCGACCAATATTGAAACCGCATTGCCCGACTATCTCAGCCGTTTTACTAAAGGCTAACGATGAAACTTTGGTCACTCTTCACTGGCATATTTAAGGCCGAAACCTACCGCCTAGCGCGCGCAGAGAATAACTATTTCATTGGCTACGCCATGTTGATCGTGCTGCTGTGCACCTTTGCCGTCGCGGCTTACTACACGGTTTTCATTCACCGCGAAATTTTCACCGCGCGTGACGGCAAGCCGGCCTTGTTTGACGACATAGTCACCCAAATCGCGGCTCAAGTGCCCAACATGGCGCTCGAGAACAATCAATTGATGAGCAGCGAACCAACCCCAACCTACATCAAGCTATCTGGCGATGTATTTGGCGAGAACTTTCAAGATATTCCCATCATCACGATCGATACAAGCGGCCAAACCACGCACGAGAACATGACCACCCCCATCTTGGTCGGCACCAAGGATGTAATTTTTAAAACGGATCGGAAAACCGAAATTAAATCCATTTCGGAAATCACGGAAAGTCTGCCCAGCACCACGGTCATCAACCGCGCGATGATTGATGATTTAGCGAGGGCAACCATCGAAGGCGTGCATGGTAACTTAACCTCCATCTACCTTGTTTTTGGCGGCATCGGCTGGTTCTTCATGTTCATCTACATGGCTGTGCTGCGCATCATTATGTTGCTGGCACTGGGTGCTGCAGGGCTTGCCATTGGCTCCATCATCAAATCGCCCATATCGTATGCCTCGGCGGTGGGCCTTGCTGCCATCAGCTACACCCCCATTGCCATACTCGACACAATGTTGTTCGCTGGCCTGCATTACCCCACTAGCAAAATCGTTTTGTTTGGCGCTGGCTGCGTGGCACTGTTTGCCGCCATCAAATGCTCGAACACCCCTGATCAACCACAGCTTATCGGTTAACGCGCATGCTCACGCTCTACCATTCTCCGCTGATGCCTACCTGCCGCAAGGTGCGCCTCATGCTGCGCGAGAAAAATGTCCCGCACGAACTTAAAACCGAATTATTCTGGATGCGGCGAATCGAGTTCTTCGCCCTGAACCCTGCGGGGGAAGTGCCCGTCCTCGTGACCGATAAGGGCAACGCCATTTGCGGACCCTACGCTATCACCGAATATTTGGACGACCAATTCCCCGATGTGCAATTCTTCGGCAACACGCCGATCGAGCGTGCCGAGGTGCGCCGCCTTGTCGAGTGGTTCGACGTGAAGTTCGACCGCGAGGTGACGCAACTTGTTTTGTTCGAGAAAATCTACAAGCGCCTCATGGGTTACGGCGAACCATCGAGCGAGGCCATCCGCGCAGGCAAGCGAAACATCACCTATCACCTCGATTACATTGCTCATTTGCTTTCCAGCCGCAACTGGCTAGCGGGTGATTACCTAACGCTTGCCGACATCTCGGCCGCTGCCCACCTCTCCAGCCTCGATTATTTAGGCGATGTGGATTGGGACGCGCACCCAAGCGTCAAGGAGTGGTATGCCCTTATCAAATGCCGCCCCGCCTTCCGCGACCTTCTGGGCGACTCCGTGCAGGGCTTCAAAGCCCCCAGCCACTACGCAGACCCTGATTTTTAAGGCTTTTTTCTATTTACATTAATTTAACTGATTTTCGGCTACAATGAAGTTCAATGTAGCGCGAGAGTACCCATGAATTGGACAGAAATACACAAGCCGAAGCAGCCTATTGCTGAAGAGACCAATAGGCGGGTTGTATTCCCTGCTTTTCTGCCAAACATTCAGGTTACGGATGGCACCCTCATTGCGCTCATTCGCTCAAAAAATGCTTGGGCAGGGCCAAACAATCTACTGTCCGAGATAAAAAAATCTTATCCAAATGCAACTTTAATAAAACATACCACTCATAAAGATGGCGTAGCTACCGAGCACGATGCCATAAGCTTCTCAGAGCCAAGCACCTCAAAATTTGCATCCGACTACATGGAATGGAAAGCTGAACAGGAACGACCTAGAACACGTTAGCCCCTTGCCCCCACTCCCTATTGCTCCTATATCACTCGCATAGGAGACACTCATGCCAACCATCACCATCTACACCACCACCTATTGCCCTTATTGCGTGAAGGCGAAGGATTTGCTCAAGCGCAAAGGCGTAAGCTGGACAGAAATCAGCGCCGAAGATGACGATGTGCGCGAGGCAATGATTGTCAAAGCGGGCGGTCGTCGCACGGTGCCGCAAATCTTTATTGGTGATAGCCATGTTGGCGGTTGCGACGATTTATACGCCCTCGACAAGGCTGGCAAACTGGATGCGATGCTCGCATAGCGCTGGCCCCGACCGTTGCATTTCACACCCACTGTCGCATTTCACACCCACTAATTGTGGCATCCCTGCCGCAGTAGAGCCTCGAATCATTACTTGGCTTAAATAATCTGCCATTTCTTTTGTTTTTGAGGGCCACGCCTCTAACACTTCAAGTAATCAATGAAGTAATGGATGGCTGAATGTTCTGGTTATACTTCGCGAACGATACCAACAAAGCTCACGCCGCGCCAAGCACCCATGCGCGTCAAGTTCCACCACCGCAGCTAGTCACCGTGGTCTTTCGCGACCCACCAGAAAACACCCGCCCTGTCGAGCGCACCCGCAACGCCGCTAAACGCCAAGTCGATTATGTGGTCAAGAGCGACGAGATCGCACCTCCCGCTCCCTCCCCTTCGTCGTCAGAAATTTCACCCCACACCACCTACCTACAACGCCTGAGTGTCGATGGTGAGCATGCCTTCGGCGTATGGGATGAAGATGCAGGCTTTAGCCTCTTTTCAGCTAATTTCGAGCGTGTCACGGGGCTATCCAGCGGCGAATGCGCAGGGCACGAGTGGATTCATATGATTCACCACACCCAGCAATATGCCGTGAACGAGGCCATGCTGAACGCCCTTGAGGGGGTGGATGGAAGCTGCCTTGTCCAAGCCCGCCGCCTGAAGGAAGACGCTGAAACGCGCTGGCTGATGCTCGACATCAAGGCCGCCACTGCCCGCCAGCCCAGCGTCATGGTCTTGATACGCGACCTGAGCGAACAAAAGGCGCTCGAAGTAGCCCTTGCCCAAACCGAATCCGCCCTCGCTATGAGCGAAGGCAGCCGCGCCGCGTTCCTTTCCTCCATGAGCCACGAGCTGCGCACGCCACTCAACGCCATCATGGGCTTTTCCGAGATGATGAAATCCGGCGTCTTTGGCGAACTAGGTAACCCCACCTATGCCGAGTACGCCAAGCATATCCACGATTCAGGCTCGCAGCTACTGGGCAAAATCAACGACCTACTCGACATTGCCAGCATGGATGCGGGCGGCCTACAGATCGAAGAGGAAGAATTCCGCCTCGATGGCATGTTGGCCGAAGCTATCGAAATTCACAGCCGCCAAGCGTTTACACGTCAGCAAACCATCACGCTGGATTGCAAACTCAAACTTGAAATGATGGGCGACCGCGCGAAGCTAATGTGCGCCGCCTCCCACCTCATCACCAATGCGCTGCGCCACTCGGCAGATGGTGCAAACGTCGTCGTCAGCGTGCGTGTACAAGCCGATGAAGGCGTCATCATCAGCGTACGCGATGCAGGCGAAGGCATTGCCAGCAGCCAGCTTGAGATCATCCGCAACGCACTGAATGCTGACATCGCTTATTTTAGTATCGAGTCTGGCGGAATCGGCCTTGGCCTCTCCCTCACTAAGGAACTTGCCCAACGCCACGGTGGCCGCGTGATGATTGACTCCGTGCGCCACAAAGGCACGGTGGTTTCCATCATTCTACCCACAGCAAAAGTGCTCAGCGGCATACCGCAAAAACGCCGCAGCCTGTAATTCAGCCCACATGACAACCGCATTTTAATCTGTCATAATGTGCGCATGAGCACCCTCCAAACCCGCATTCTTGATGCAGCCTTGCCCGCCATTGTGTTCGATGGCTGGACACTGGCGACGCTTGAAAATGCCGCTACATCCATTGACCTCACCGCGTTCGATGTAAAGCGCGCCTTCCCCAATGGCGTGGCGGATGCGCTGGCGTTGTTCAGCGCCCGCGCGGATGAGCAGATGATCGAAGCACTTAGCCGCGATTACGACCTATCAAAAATGAAAATCCGCGAGCGCATCACCACGTGCGTCATGGTGCGCCTACGACAGAATACCCAGCACCGTGAGGCGGTACGCCGCGCGCTCGGGTTCTATGCGCTACCATGGAACGCTGCTGCTGGCCTTACCGCCCTTTACGCCACGGTGGATGTCATGTGGCGCGCCGCGGGCGACACCAGCACTGATTATAATTTCTACACCAAGCGCACCCTACTTGCGGGCGTATTCACTAGTACAGTCAAAGTCTGGCTCGATGATGCGAGCGAGAACCTCACCGAAACTGAGGCATTCCTGCGTCGCCGTATCGAGAACGTCATGGAAATCGAAAAAGCTAAAGCGAAGCTGATAGGTGGATTCGGCAAGGTTGAAGGCTGGCTGCCTGAATTCATGAAGCGCGGCGCTTAATGCCAACCCACTAGTGGCGCTACTCCCACCATCGCCCGCAAGGGCTTCAGCCACACAGGACGCACCTCGGGCGCATAGAACACCTGCGCATCCGCCGTGTTGATGGCATAATAGAGCACGGAACCTGAAATCATCGAGACACGACGAAAGCGTTGGTTGCGCAGCTTCTTCAGCTCCTCCTGCATCAGCGCCATCAGCACATGCTCGTTCATGGCGGTGTCCCCGTCCTCCTCCAGCACCAAATCGCAGGCACTCATGTCAGGCACGCTGGCATAGTAATTTTCGATCTTGAAATTCTTGCGCATCACCCGCAAGCCCGCGAGCGCGGCCACCCGCTGCTCGGGGCGGTTTTCGGCGAATTCACTCAAATCACGAATCGGGCGATAATTCATCCGCCGCTTCAACCACACCTGATAATCCTGCGTCGTCACCTTGGTCATCTCCACCCCATACAACCCCGTATTATCGCAGATGGTGAAATCGGGCCCCTCGCCTTGGCGGTGCTTGGTGATGTCGATGGGCAGGTCGATCAGCCCATTACTTTTCAAAATCATGAAATACTGGATGAGGCAGCCCACCTCGATTTTATCCTGCTCGGATACCGGCGCGTGGATGAGGTCGTAAAAGCAATCATCCAGCGCAGCTTGATCATAGACCGTGCGGAAAAACAACGGCGGTTTGCGGCGCGGACGAAACGAGCTAAGCCTCATAAGCCTCCTAATGGAAGCCTGCCGATTTTTTTATCGTTGGAATTAGTATAGCAGAAAATTTCGGGCTTCGCAAACAAGCTGAAAGCAAGATGTATTTATGTGAGACGAGTGCTAGGAGTCGGCGCGCGCATGGAAGGCGCGTAGCACCGCTACGTAACTGACGGAGCACGCCGATGACAACGCAATCGGCCACAGAAATACATCGATTAATGGCTAAATATGCAGCGCGCGGCCATAAGCATCCAGCACGCTCTCATGCATCATTTCGCTCAAGGTTGGGTGCGGGAATACAGTGGCCATGAAGTCAGCCTCGGTCAGTTCCGCCTGCTTGCCAATCACGAAGCCTTGCACCAGCTCCGTCACCTCGGCACCCACAAGGTGTGCGCCCAGCAGCTCACCCGTTTTGGCATCGAAGATGGTTTTCACCAAGCCCTCGGGCTCGCCCAGCGCCACGGCTTTACCGTTACCCATGAAGGGGAAGCGGCCAATTTTCAGCTCGTAGCCTTTTTCCTTCGCGGCTTTTTCGGTGAGGCCCACGCTTGCCACTTGCGGGTTGCAATACGTACAGCCGGGGATGTTTTCACGCTTCATGGCGTGTGGGTGCGCGCCTGCAATGTGCTCGGCCGCAATCACGCCTTCGTGGCTGGCTTTGTGCGCCAACCATGGCGCGCCCGTAATATCACCAATCGCATAAATGCCCGCCTCGTTCGTTTGGCAGTTACTATCGACGATAATGCGCCCATGCTCCAGCTTCACCTTGGTGCCCTCGAGCCCCAAGCCCTCCGTGTTGGCCACAATGCCCACGGCGGAAATCACGCGGTCGACGGTAATTTCCTGCTTCTTGCCGTCCTTCTCGATGACGGCAGTCACATTGTTTTTGCCTTTTTTCAGCTCCTTCACCACCGCACCGGTGATGATTTTCATACCTTGTTTCTCAAACTGCTTCTGCGCGAATTTGCTGATTTCTTCGTCCTCCACAGGCATCACGCGGTCTTGCAATTCCACCACCGTCACATCCACACCCAGCGTGTTGTAGAAGCTCGCGAACTCAATCCCAATCGCGCCCGAACCCATGACGAGCAGCGATTTTGGCGTCTCGGCAGGCACCATCGCCTCACGGTAGCTCCAGATGAGCTTACCATCCGCCTCAAGCCCGGGAATGTTGCGTGCACGCGCACCCGTGGCCAGAATAATTGCTTTGCCTTCCAGCTCGGCAATCGTCTTTTTGTCCGTATCCTTCACCACTACTTTGCCTTTGCCAGCCAGCGCGCCGAAGCCTTCAAACACGGTCACTTTGTGCTTCTTCATGAGGAAACCAATTCCCTTTTTCATCTGCTCGCTCACGCCACGCGAACGGGCGACGATTTTGCTGATGTCGAACTTCGCATCCTTCACGCTGATGCCATAATCCGCCGAGTGCTGAATCAGGTGAAACACCTCCGCCGAGCGCAGTAGCGCTTTGGTGGGAATGCACCCCCAGTTGAGGCAGATACCGCCCAGATGCTCGCGCTCCACCAGCGCCACTTTTTTGCCAAGCTGGCTCGCGCGAATCGCCGCCACGTAACCACCTGGGCCACCACCGATTACTACTACGTCAAAATTCTCAGCCATGCTTCTCTCCTAAAATTGCTCTGGGTCGATTGACCGTTTCGTTTCTCTTTTCACGGCGGGTTTATCGTTGCCGAAAGCCTCCGCCACTTTCTTCTCCTCGACCTTGGGGATCGTAATCAGCCCCAGCTCGATATCTATTTTACGCTTGGCGATGAAGCCTGCGTCGCTATTCACATTCACCACTGTCGGCAAGCCGCAATGGGTGCATTCGCGCTTGAGGCCAACCCGCCGATAGAGCGAATAGAACGGCCCTGGAATCAGCAATCCCGCCCAAAGGAAAAGCTCCATCCCCTTGCTGCCACGCTTGCGCTTGCGGCCAGTGCCTTCGTATCCGCATGCAGTGCAGATATACTCGGCCACGCCGCGCTCCTTACACAAACATCAGCACAGGCGTTTCCATGTAGCGCTTGAACACTTGCAGGAACTCCGCCCCCAGCGCCCCGTCCACCGCGCGGTGGTCGACCGAAAGGGTTGCATTCATCACCTGAATTTCTTTCACGCCGCCGTCACGCATCACCAGCTTGCTGGCACCCGCACCAATGGCCAAAATGCACGCTTGTGGCGGGTTGATGATTGCTTGGAACGTGCTCACGCCATACATGCCAAGGTTGCTGATGCTGAATCCGCCGCCTTGGAATTCCTCGGGCTTAAGCTTGTTCGCCCGCGCGCGGCCAGCGAGGTCTTTCATCTCGGTCGAAATTTGCGGCAGCGATTTTTGGTCGGCATTGCGCACAATCGGCGTAATCAGGCCGCCATCGGTCGATACAGCAACGCTCACATCCACATTGTTATATTGAATGATCGCGTCGTCATACCAGCTCACATTGCAATTGGGCTTGTCGCGCATGGCAAGCGCTGTGGCTTTAATCACCATGTCGTTCACCGATAGTTTATAGGCAGGCGCGTTGCCTTTGCCCGCTTTGCGCTCGGCCTCGGCATTCAATTGCGCACGCACAGCCAGCATCGCATCTAACTCAACCTCCACCGTCACATAGAAATGCGGCACTTGTTGCTTGCTCTCGGTCAGGCGGCGCGCAATCACCTTGCGCATCGCATTATTGGGCACCTGCACAAATTCTTGTGGGTTGCGGCGCACCGCACCGCCGCCACTGCGGCCCACGCCCGCTTCAATATCTGCCTTCACAATGCGGCCATGCGGGCCACTGCCAATCACACCCGAAAGGTCGATCCCTTTGGTGGAAGCAAGGCGTTTGGCGAGCGGCGATGCCTTCACGCGTCCACCTGCCGAACCACCATGTGCGGGTGCGGCTGATGCAATGGGAGCCGCTGGCGCTTTGCTGGCCACAGGTGCAATGGATGCGGCGGCCACAGGTGCAGCTGGTGCCGCGCTGGTTGCCGCTGCTGCCGCAGGTGCGGCCTCGGCTTTCGGTGCTTCCACCACTTTGGGCTTCCACGCGTCGAGCGCTTTTTTGTCTTCGCCTTCAGCCTGAATAAGGGCAATCACCTCGTTCACTTTTACGCCTTCGGTGCCCGCCTTGATGATAATGCGGCCAAGGATGCCCTC
>JAMHWA010000071.1:0-34858 GCA_035911175.1 Alphaproteobacteria bacterium | reverse complement strand
CGCGAAAAACTTGAGCAACTGCGCGCCCTAGAGGCTGGATTACGCATTGACGCCGTGGTGGTGGATACTGTACCACTCGGCGTCGATACGCCTGAGGATTTGGCGCGGGCAAATGAACTATTGGGGTAAATCATGACAAATAAAATGTATGACGTTGTCGCTATCGGCAATGCGATTGTGGATGTTCTCGCGCTGTGCGATGACCGCTTTATTGAAGAGCAGGCCATGCGCAAAGGCACTATGCAGCTGATTGATGCGCCGCGCGCGGAAGAACTTTATAATGCGCTGGGGCAAGCGACACAGGTATCCGGTGGTTCGGCTGCGAATACGCTCGCCGGCATGGCTGACCTTGGTGCAAAAACGGCCTTCATTGGTAAGGTGAATAAAGATTCACTCGGGAAAATTTTCCGTCACGACATGCGCGCGATTGGCGTGGATTTCGATACACCTGAAGCCGAGAATGGCGTGCCCACCGCGCGCTGCTTGATTGCAGTGACACCCGACGGCCAGCGCACCATGAACACCTATTTGGGTGCAGCAGGCGAAGTGTATGAAGCCGATATGGATGAGGCGCTGATTGCCAAAGCAAAAATCCTCTATGGCGAAGGCTATATGTGGGACAAGGACTGCACCAAAGCCGCCCTGCGCCATGCGTTTAATGTGGCGCGTAAGGCGGGTACCAAAATTGCCTTCACGCTTTCGGATGTGTTTTGTGTCGAGCGCAGCCGCGACGAATACCTCGCGATGATCAAAAATGATTTCGATATTTTGTTCTGCAACCACGAGGAAGCCAAAGCGCTTTACCCCGGCAAAGAACTCGAGGAAATCCTCGATATTCTGCAAGGCCAGTGCGAAGTGATTGCCATCACCTGCGGCTCCAAAGGCTCCATCATCCTCACCAAGAATGAGCGCATCGAGGTTGATGCGATTTGGGTGCATGAGGTGGTGGATACGACTGGTGCGGGCGACCTCTATGCTGCTGGGTTCCTTTATGGCTACTGCAACGACCGCCCTCTTGCCGAGTGCGGCAAGCTTGGCTCGGCCTGTGCGTCGGACATCATCACCCACCTTGGGGCGCGCGCGCAGAAGCCGTTGAAGCGGTTGCTGGTGGCATAAAGGTTGATTCGCACAGCGGATCATCTGCGTCGTCGCATCCAGTTTTCTAAATCCTCATGTAGCGCTGCTACACTGCGGTTCAGAAAACTGGCAGGTGCTCCTAGCATCTGACCCACTGTACGAATCGATGTTAAAAGCAGGCAGTTGCAAGAATAAAAAACTTTCGGATGGAGCAACGTATGTATGAACGCATCAAGAATTTCCCCACGACGCGCAACGGCAAAATGGCATTTGGCATTGTGTGTGCCATCATTGCACGGCAATCGCTGAATGAGGGGTTGCGCATGCTGCCGACCGATGCTGAGGGGGCGATGTTCGCGTTTTTGATGACGGCGGTGTTGCTTTACAGCGTGGGCTTAGCGCTCGCGCGCTTCAACACAGGGCGGCCGCTGTTTGAGTCACTTAAGGGGTAAGCGACGCGTCTTTGTCGAGTGCGGCGTCGCGAATAGCGGTGCAAATATAATCCGTCACAAGACTTCTTGCGCCACGCTGTTCCTTCAATACGGTTTCACGCAGGATGTGGAAGCTGCCTTCGATGAGTGGTGATACGGATAAATCATTTTGGGCGCACACCGCATGGAGTCCTGCAGCACCCTCGCCTTCGATAAAATAGGTATCGTAGCCGTCGATGATTTTGCTCTCGACCCTGACTGTATTTCCGACAATTCTTGCGACACTCATGACGCTCTCCTAATGATTCGGCTTAGACTAGTATATCTTCCAAGCCTGTAGTATGAAGCTTTTATGACATTCTCCTTGCGCCTTCCCACCTTTAAACGTAGCTGGATCCTGATAGGAATTCTTGGCTTTTTCAGTGGCTTGCCGCTCGCGCTGACGGCCAGTACCCTCACCGCATGGTTGAGCGATGCGCAAGTGACACGGGCTTCTATTGGCCTGTTTGCAGCGATTGCAACCCCTTATGCCTTCAAGTTTTTGTGGGCGCCGCTGCTGGATGGATTGCGCTTGCCCCTGCTTACGGCGCGGCTTGGGCGCAGGCGCAGTTGGTTGCTTGTCACCCAAGCGCTGCTTGCCAGCGCGATTGCCCTGATGGCCTTCACCAACCCCAGCATCAACCCATGGATGACGGCGCTGGTGGGCGTTATCATCGCCACGCTATCGGCGACGCAGGACACGGTGATTGATGCCTACCGCGTGGAGCGCTTGCCGACGGAAGAACAAGGCACCGGCGCAGCATGGGCGACGTTTGGCTATCGCATCGGTATGCTAGTTTCGGGCGCGGGTGCGCTGGCGCTAGCGGATCAATTGGGGTGGCACAGCACGTACCTGATCATGGCCTGTGTGATGGGGCTCGGTGTGCTGTTGACGCTGATGATGCGCGAGCCCGACATTGAGATTGTAACGCGTGAGCCAGCAGGCGGTGTGATGCCGTTTTTGCGCAATTATGTGGTGGCGCCGTTTCGCGATTTTATGACGCGCCCAATGTGGCTGCATGTGCTGGTGTTTGTGGTGCTCTATAAACTCGGTGATGCATTCATGGGTGTGATGTTTAACCCCTTCCTGCTCGATCTTGGCTTTACCAAAACGCAGATTGCGCAGGTGGTAAAACTCTATGGCCTCATCGCCACCCTTTTGGGCACATTTGCGGGGGGGTGGCTGGTCGGGCATATCGGCATGTATCGCGCGCTGATGATCTGCGGCTTTGGCCACATGCTGACCAATTTATTGCTGGTGGAACTGGCACGGCGCGGGGCAGATTTGAACTTTTTGGTGCTCGCCATCTCGACCGAGAATTTTACGGGCGGCATGGCCACCGCGGCGTTTATTGCCTACCTCAGCGCGCTATGTAAGCTGAACTATACGGCGACACAATATGCGCTGCTTTCCTCGCTGGCAGCAGCAGGGCGCACGTGGCTTTCGACGCCCTCGGGTGCGTTGGCCGAAGCGGTGGGTTGGGAAGTGTTTTTTGCGATTGCGAGCTTGATGGCAGTGCCGAGCCTAATATTGCTCTGGTGGATTGAACGGCGGAAGGTGCGTTAGAACAACGGACCATCTGTGTCGTCGCGTCCCTTGCCGCGAATCCTCTCGTAGCGCTGCTACGCTGCGGTTCTCGCCAAGGGCAAGCGCTCCTAACATCTGGCCCATTGCTCTAACGCATGTGCGCTGTTTGAGTAATTACGCCAGGCCATTTACAGCCAGCATTTCTTAGGTTAGAAAGCAGGAAATATTTTCAGGGAGTTTTTATGAAAATGATTGCACTGCTCGCCGCCACACTCACCCTGCTTGCGGCGTGTGAAACCATTGGTGGCCTTGGCCGCGACACGCAGAAACTGGGCGAGTCCATCAGCAAAGCTGCCGACTAGCTACTCCCATACCGCCACGGGCGGAAGCGACATTAAAATCGCTTCGGTATTGCCACCCGTCATCAGGCCAAAGCGGGTGCCGCGATCGTAGAGCAAGTTATATTCGGCATAGCGCCCGCGCTTGACCAGTTGGTGGTGGCGTTGTTCGTCAGTCCAGCGTTCGAACATATGGCGGCGGATGAGCTCGGGATAGATGGTGGCAAATGCGCCCCCCACATTTTTGGTGAAGGCAAGGCCTTCCTCCCAGCTCAAGTTAGCGTTGGCCGCAAGTTGCATGCCTGCGAATGTTTTTTCCGCCGTGACGCCCCCTTTGCCGAAACGACCCGAGGTGACAGGCGTGGTATCCGCACCGAATTTATTGAGGCCCAGATAGTCGTAAAAAATGCCGCCGACGCCGCGCTCCTCGTTGCGGTGGGGCAGCCAGAAATACTCCTTACACCACGCTGTGAAGGCGGGATAGAAGGTGCTGTCGGTTTCATCGCAGGCCTTGTGGAAGGCGGCGTGGAAATCACGTGTGTCCTGCTCGTTCTCGAACATGGGTGTTAAATCGCCACCGCCGCCGAACCAGAGGCGGGTAGGTTGGTCGCCCACGCAAATCATCCGCGTGTTGAAATGCGCGGCAGGGACGAGGGGGGAGGCCATATGCGCGACCAGCGAAATGCCCGCTGCCCAGAAGCTTGGGTTTTCGGCTGCACCTGGAATTTCGTGGCGGAATTGTTCCGAGAATTCACCGTGGACGGTGGAGATGTTGACCCCGACTTTTTCGAACACGCGGCCTTTCATGAGCGACATTTCCCCGCTGCCGCCGTTTTCGCGGCTCCATGGGCTGCGGGTGAAGCATTGCTTGGTGGTTTCGCCAGTGTTAGCGGCATGCTCCGCCTCGATGGCCTCGAACTCGGCGCAAATTTGGTCGCGCAGATCACGAAACCATGTGGCGGCGGTGGCTTTTTTCTCGTTCAGGGTCATCGGATGCTCGTTGTGGATAGATTGGCTAATGGGTTGTTTTAGTGCATGAGGATTCATTTTACCACCGCCATTCCTGCTGCCGACAGGCTTCGGCGACCAACATGCCCGCACTCATGGCAACGTTGAGCGAGCGCACCCCCTCGCGCATGGGGATGGTGAGGGTGGCATCCATTTGCTCGTAGAGTGCGCGCGGGGTGCCCGCCCCTTCGCTGCCAAGGATCACATAGTCGGTGGGGTGGTAAGTCATCTCGGTATAGGCTGTGGCTCCATCCGTCTCTAGTAAAAGGAGGCGCCCAGCCGCTTGTTGGCGATACTCAAGAAACGCTGCCCAATTCACGTGCCGCACATAATTGGCTTTGTGGATGTAATCCATGCCCGCGCGGCGCAGCTTGGCATCATCCAGCGGGAAACCGCAAGGCTCGATGACATGGATGGTGGCGCCCATGCAGGCCGATAGGCGCAGGCACGCACCAAAGTTTTGCGGGATGTCGGGTTGATAGAGAACAAGGTTTAGCATTAAGCCATGCTAGAACCATTTCTTCGCTCTGCCAACCAACTAGCGTTCGGGTTGGTAGGTGCGGAGCTGAGCCCCCGCATTTTTTGCGGGCGTGTGTGGCGCGCCAGTAGGCCCTTCGGTTGGTTCTGCCGTCAATTTAGCGAAATTGAGGAACGAGGTGACAACCTGTTTCGCTCGCTCGAACGGCGTGGCCATTTTTTGAGCCGCCTTGGCAGCAGCAACCACGGTGTCGTAGTCTTGTAAGGCAGGTTTTCCAGACGTGCACAAGGGCGCGCGATGTGGCTCGTTGTAGTAGTTCAGGCACACCTCTTTTTTTGCAGAAGCCTGTTTGGGATGCTCAGACGGCGTGGGCGATTGGGTGGCAGATGTGCTGGAGGCAATCGAGGCATCGTAGTTTTTTAAGGAAGTTTTTTCTTTCGGTGTTGCTGATTCCTTAGAGAAGGTTGACATGAAGGCTCCGAATTCAAGGGGTTTTGGCGCACACTGATAGTAGCATTTGAGGGCAACAAAAACAACCCGCTAATAATAATAATTAATCGCAACAATCTGTAGCCTATCGGGCACGCTACCTTCATTCTTTGACTTCTTCGAGTGAGTTCTCTGTTCGTGGCTTGACAGCACGTGGCGCACCTTGTAGCTGCGAGATAAATCATCCATGTGTGCCAATTTTGGCTTTGAGGTTTTATGAGTTCAGATGCATCCCACGTTACTACCCCCGATAGCGCGCCGCGTCGCGATTTTCTAATTCTCACCGCGCAAGCAATGGGTGCTGTGGGTGCTGGCGCCTTGCTGTGGCCGTTCATCGACAGCATGAACCCCAGCGCCGATGTATTGGCGCTCTCGAGCACCGAGGTGGATATTGGTGCCATTGCGGAAGGACAGGAAATTAAAGTGATGTGGCGCGGCAAGCCCGTGTTCATTCGTCACCGTACCGCTAAGAATATCGAAGATGCGAAGACGGTGAACGTCGCCGAGCTTCGTGACCCCGAGACGGATGATGCCCGTGTCAAAAAAGGCAAAGAGCAATGGCTCGTTATGGTGGGTGTGTGCACCCATCTGGGCTGCATTCCAATTGGTTCGGGCGGCGGTGAATACGATGGCTGGTTCTGCCCGTGCCATGGTTCGCACTACGATTCCGCAGGCCGCATCCGCAAAGGCCCTGCACCGAAAAACCTTATCGTTCCGCCCTATGAATTCGTGAGCGATACTAAAGTGAAAATTGGCTAGGAGCAAAAAACATGGCCCACGCACCACAAGAAGAAAAACCCGGCGTTATCGGTTGGATTGAATATCGTCTGCCGATTTTCTCGATGCTCAATAATTCGCTCGTGACGTATCCTACGCCGCGCAACCTGAACTACTTCTGGAATTTTGGTTCTCTAGCCGGCATTATGCTTGTTAGCCAGATTCTTACAGGTTTGTTTCTGGCCATGCATTATGCTGCCAATACCGCCGTGGCGTTCGACTCGGTCGAGCACATCATGCGCGATGTGAACTATGGGTGGCTGATCCGTTACATGCATGCGGTGGGCGCGAGCATGTTCTTCATTGTGGTCTTTATCCATATTTTCCGTGGTCTTTATTACGGCTCCTACAAGCGTCCGCGCGAAATTCTGTGGTTCTTGGGCGTTGCGATTTTATTGCTGATGATGGCGACCGCGTTCATGGGCTATGTGTTGCCTTGGGGCCAAATGAGCTTCTGGGGTGCGACGGTAATCACCAACCTGTTCTCGGCGTTCCCGCTGGTGGGCGAGTCGATCGTTAGCTGGTTGTGGGGTGGCTTCAGCGTCGATAACCCAACGCTCAACCGCTTTTTTGCCCTGCACTTTTTAATGCCGTTTGTGCTGGTTGGCGTGGTGCTGCTGCACCTGATGGCGCTGCACCAGCATGGTAGCAACAACCCCACGGGGATTGATGTGAAAGGCCCGCAGGATCAAATTCCGTTCCACCCGTATTACACGGCAAAGGACTTCTTTGGCTTCAGCGCGTTCTTCCTGATTTTTGCGGCGTTCGTCTTTTTTGCGCCGAACTATTTGGGTCACCCCGATAACTACCTGCCGGCTGATCCGCTAGTGACGCCTGCGCACATTGTGCCGGAGTGGTACTTCTTGCCATTCTACGCCATCCTTCGTGCGATCACGTTTGACATTGCGCTTTGGATTGTTGGCCTTGGAGCCTTAGCCTTTGCATGGATGTTGCGTCGTCCCGATGCGGCGCGTGCATGCAGCACCTTCTGCCCACTTGGCTTGCTGCCAAAACTGGCAGCGTTTCTTCCCAAAAAGCCATGCGGCTGGGGGTGTGTTGGCACCTTGCTTGCCATCGGCCTGGTGTGCTTGTTTGCTGGTCTTGGCGGTGCAGTGATTGAATCCAAACTAGCGGGCGTGCTTGCCATGTTTGGTTCGATCCTGATTTTGCTGGCGTTGCCATGGCTTGATACCAGCCCTGTGCGCTCGTCTAACTACCGCCCGATTTATCGCATCTTCTTCTGGGTGTTTGCGGTGAATGCCGTCATCCTTGGCTATGCGGGTTCGCAAACAGCGGATTGGGGCATTTTGCTCGGCTTCTGTTCGGGGGATGCGTGCGCCACCAAACATGTGATGGGCCTACTGATTGACTCGGCATGGATGGAGAAACACTTCATCGATATCAGCATCAGCTTGGTCGCTACGCTCTACTACTTTGCACATTTCCTTCTTGTGTTGCCCATCGTTGGCCGCATCGAGAAACCACTGCCATTGCCTGAATCCATTTCGGCATCGGTGCTGGCGAAACAATCCACGGCCCACCACTAGGAGTTAGACACATGAAATCGTATGTTCGTATTCTAGGGTTAGCAGTGATGATGGCGGCAAGCCCCGTGCTTGCTGCGGCCTTGAAAGAGCACCCCAAGCAAATGGAGTGGTCGTTCGACGGCGTGTTTGGCCGTGTCGATAAGCCATCGGTTCAGCGCGGGCTTCAGGTCTATAAGGAAGTGTGCTCGGCGTGCCATTCACTCAAGCGTGTTTCGATGCGCACCCTTCAGGATGTAGGGTTCTCGGAAGCGGAAGTGAAGTCGCTCGCCGCGGGCTACACCGTTAAGGACGGCCCGAACGATGATGGTGAAATGTTCGAGCGCCCAGGCCGTCCTTCGGATAAATTCCCAAGCCCGCATGCAAACGACAATGCGTCGCGCGCTGCCAATAATGGTGCATTGCCACCTGATTTGAGCCTGATTGTGAAAGCGCGCCATGACGGTGCGAATTATGTTTATTCGCTGCTGACGGGCTATGGTCAAACCGCCCCTGAGCATGTGAGTGTGCCAGAAGGTGCGCATTATAACCCGTATATGGATGGCGGCGTGATTAAGATGGCGCTTCCACTTTCCGAGGATGGCGTGACCTATCAGGACAACACCAAGGCTAGCATCGACCAGCAGGCGCGGGATGTGGTGAACTTCCTGCAATGGGCGGCGGAGCCAGAGATGGAAGCGCGCAAGAGCATGGGTATCAAGGTGATGCTGTTTTTGGCCATCATGACCACGTTCTTCTATCTCGTCAAAAAGCGCATCTGGAGTGACTTACACTAACAGCGCGCTGATTGCGGAGTCATTGCGGCGTTGCGTGCGTACTCGAATGCTCATGTAGCGCTGCTACACTCCGCTTCTGCGTGCGCCCGCGCCTTGCACTGACCCCACACTGAGCGCGCTCGGATTAGGATGTTTCCATGGAATTTTTGAATGCAGCGTTTTTGGGGATTGTCGAGGGGTTGACGGAGTTTTTACCCGTCTCCTCAACGGGGCATCTCATTCTGTTTGTTGATTTGCTGAAGTTTGAAGGGCCGACGGGCCATGTGTTCGAGGTGGTGATTCAGCTCGGTGCCATCCTTGCCATTCTCGTGCTTTACTGGCGCAAATTCTGGGAGGTGTTGACGCATCTCACCACCGCGCGGGCGCAGCATTTTGTGCGCAATATTTTCCTCGCCTTTATGCCCGCCATGGTCATCGGCTTTTTCGCGCATGATGCGATTAAGACGTATCTGTTCAACCCTGTTTCGGTAGCATGGGCGCTGATTGCGGGCGGGGTGGCGATACTCGTCATCGAGAAAATTAAGCCCGTCCCGACCATTCATGAAACCGAGGATATGAGCTGGAAAACGGCGCTGACCATTGGCTTTATTCAGTGCATTTCGATGATTCCGGGCATGTCGCGCAGCGGCGCGACCATTATGGGCGCGCTGATGGTGAAGGTGAGCCGCAAAACGGCGGCGGAGTTTTCGTTCTTCCTTGCCATTCCAACCATGATGGCGGCAACGAGCTATGACCTCTACAAGGCGCGCGACACGCTGAGTGCCGACGGGATGGACCAAATCGCTGTTGGGTTTGTGGTGTCGTTTCTGGTGGCGCTGCTGGTGGTGAAATGGCTGGTGCGTTTTGTGCAGCACCACGGATTTCAGCCTTTTGCGTGGTATCGGATTGCAGTGGGCGCGTTGATTCTGTTTCTCGCTGGCGCCTAGGGCTGCACCGCGTTTGTATCGCACCATTTAGGCGTGTTCTCGCACCAACGATAAATGCCCGCGCGCGTACTATCGATCCAGCTGGTGCAGCCACCAAGAGAAAGAAGCATAACGACAAGCAGGGCGCGGTTCACTTGCTGCTCGCGTGGCGCAGGGCAACCTGAAATACATCCTTCACATGTTCCTCGGGCTTGACGCGGCCAGTGCGCATTTCATCCGATATTTTTTTCCAAATATCGTCGGGTAAATCCTTGGTGATAATGGCAAAGCCCGCACTGTTGAGTGCAGCAATCACCGCCTGTGCTTGCTTGGTGTAGTTCTCGAAAAAATAGCTGGAATCCGCCTTGCTGATGGCGTTCTCGATCACGGTTTGTATTTTGGCTTTGCTCATGGCGCAAGTATTGCCTTGGCGTCATAAAAAGTCAAAGCTTGTGACGATAAGAGGCTTTCACTGGCAGGATTATTCGGTTACGTTGCGCCTTCGTGGTTCCGTAGCTCAGCTGGATAGAGCAAGCGTTTCCTAAACATGGATTCCATTCATCTATTATTACAAAAAATCTGCTATATAACAGATTGATACGGATTTGTATCCGTGCAAACATTTGCAAGCTGGAACCATATAGGAACTTTTGGGCGGATTCTCCCTAGCCTGTACTTTTGACGGTAATCGACTAAGTTCGCTCGTACTAATTCTATTTCTAAATTGCAACTACGGCACTTATGGTTAAAAATCTGAATCTAAGAGAAGCGGTCGCGCTGGTAGGTTCGGCCTTGCTTGAAGAATGGCAAGAGTCCCACCTTGACGCACTACCGCTACCATCGCCGGAGACGGTTGAATCTGCGATAGAGCAACTGCGCATATATGCGAACAAGCACGGGGCGTCCCTGCAATCGCTATTGGCATTCAAGAAGAATTTGAAGCGGCACGTTAAGGGCGTTCATCGGCCAACGCTTAGCCAGTATCTCGATGTGCTAAAGTTCCCCGCGCTCTTGGAGCATGACTTTTCCAAGGGCATCCCAGCCACCTACACCACCGCCTATCGAGCCTATGCCGCACAGCAACAGGCCCTTGGGTATCTCAGGGAATTGTTAGGCTCAGAAAAGCTGGAAGCCCGATATACCAAGGCAAGCACCGCCGAAACTCAGCCGCTACCGGCCAGCCTGATACGCGAAAATATGGTGATGTTTGATATTCGCAAAAACCGCATCAATCTGCTGGGCGAAATTGAGGGGGTGCTGTCTGTTACTTTCGATGCGCTCAGGAAGCTGTTGCAATCAGAATCGGTTATCAAGTCGCTACATGCACCGGCAGCGTTACCATCCATTACGCGTTACGCTTCCACTACGAAGAATAATAAACGAATGATGACGCCGGAAGAAGTCGCCAAGAAGCTTGGGTATAGCGTTAAAACTCTGGCGGAGTGGCGGTCACGCGAGAGTTCGACATTAAAATACAAAAAACAGGAAAATGGCAGAATCCGTTATGACTCGGATGACGTGGATGCATTCATGGAAGCACAGGACAAGGCATGACCCTTACTATAGAGGGCGTCTTAAGTAGGGGATAGTGATGAGTATAAGGAAAATAACAGATAGAGTGCTTAGTGAATCCCATTCACTTCCTACATTTTCGGTCGAAAATATTACGGTGCATCATGCGCGGGTTGACCGGTTCGAGGTTAAGTTCGACCAACTCAAGATTCACTACCGGCGCGAACCCCAATTTGACTCCATCACATCCGCGATGCGGGACAGCCTCCTTTTTCAAGTAGAGGGCCAAAAGCAGGATAGTTTCAGTATTCGCAAAGACTTCATAGTTTCGTGCGAACCCTTCAAATTCGGCTGGCAATCGGGCCGGGAAGGAAATTACCATCGTCCATTTTCTATCAAGTTTAATGGCAACCTTAACAGATTCATTGCGCACCAGCCCATTTTCTCAAACGAATCATGCACACGGCGTAACCCCAACTGGTCGCAGACGACTGCGGCGGAGGAAGCGTTTATAGGCAGCCCGGAAGTTGAAAGCCGCCTGAGCAGTGCTGCGCTGGATACCAACGATAATTATTTGGTGCGCGGGTATTGGGACGAAGGCCAAGACTTCACCTATTGGCTGGAACGGTACTTTAGCCAACTACAGAGCCTGATGCTTGCAAACATGGGCATTGATACCGGGTTGGCATCCAATGCTAGTGCGGATGACATACCCGACTTGCTGGCGCAGGAAGGTAAAGTTGCAGTGCTGGATTTCTCCAACTGGTTTGTTCCCTACCTTGAAATATGCTGGGACTTTAAAAGCAGCAACGCGATTGGCTTTATCAAACGCATTGAGCCAGCGTTTCGCCGCGCATCTCGCGAGTTTATCAGAAATGAATACGCGGTTGCTGATGAGGATGATGCACTACCGGAAAACCAAGACCCCGTTTCGATAGAGCGCATCAATAACACCTACGCGCTTACTGCAAAAATCAGCAAGCATCTCTCCATAAGGCTGTATGCTAAGACGCGGCAGCGAATCCGCATGGAAGTGGTGTTTAACGCCCGTAGGAAGGGGTTAAATGAATTTGTGCGCCGCTACACGGGCGGAACCAAAGCAACGCCATTCTGCACGGATGCCCCCATACACGGGCTACCCTATAACATCGCCGGGTTTGCTCACTTCGCGGTCGAGTATGTGGCAAGGCCGTTCTTTGAGGCAGTGACATCTTTGGATGCGGCTGCGCAGGGTATGCCCGCCGATATACCTGTCGAACGCTTGGAGCGTTTTCTAGAGGTGCTGCACCGCGCCACGGACGGAAACACGAAAACAGGTGCGCGGCTGTTGGAGATACTGTCGCAGCACGGCTCTATCGTTCGCACCGGGGACGCAGCCCTTGACCACCCGATAGATTGCTTGGTGAACGCGAAAATCCTGCAACGTATTACAACCGCTCGGCGCGAACCCCCTAAGAATCACTTGTTTGGGTTCACGCCGGATTACCAGTCGCTGCAACATCTGTCCTGCGAAGGATTTTTGCGGGTGCTGTATGAAAAGATGAGAGCAGAAATTTCCGAACCGGCATGATTCAGCGGTTGTGTCTTCGCCGCTTTTCTGGTCTTTTGCTGATGTTTCCTATTGTTATGCATCCGTAGCTCAGCTGGATAGAGCGGTGGTTTCCTAAACCGCAGGTCGCATGTTCGAGTCATGCCGGGTGCGCCATTCTGACGGATTTTAATCCTATGCAGACAAAGAAAATAATATGCGCTCAACCCTTGAAATTGCCCCCGTCTATTCCTGCTAGACAAGCGATACAGAGCGATACGGCTTATTTGCCGGAGATGTGGGAACTGCAATATTCCTGCTACGAGTATCTAGACTCCCTAAGTGAACAGGATTTATACGCTCGGCACGAATTTCTGATGAAGAATATGAGGGCATTAACCAGCCCCGATAGGCATGTTATACCCGTCGAGTCTTTTCTGAGTTCTTGGTATTGGTATCGCAAGGAGCACCAGACGCGATGTGAGATGGCAAAGCGTGGTTTAGAGGCAAAGACAGCCATTGAAGGTCTGCCCTTAGAATTCCCTACCAACCACTGCGCAGCTATACGGCCAAGCAGCCCTAACGCCTGTAACGTTCTGTATCGCTATACATCGGCTGAACACGCTAAAGACCTGCTGACGAAAGGACGGTTGCTGCTAAAGCCCGCCTCCGAAATGGCTAAATATGAAGGCGATAAAGCGCGGCAGGATATTGAAACAACCAAATCATATTATACTCAGGGGAAGCACGTTAAGATTATTACGGCGGGCGGTAAAGCCCTGCCCGTTATTGGCGATGTAACGCATAGCCGCACACTGCCTGATTATTATCTGTACTGCGTGGCTACGGATTATGACCCAATACTCTTAAACGAATTTGGCGGGGCGTGTGTCGTGATAAAAGACCCGAAAGAATTTGCGCACCGCCTCAATGGGTGGATGAATAATAATCTTCCTGCATGGACGTTCCATTACTTACCCGTGGAGTATTACGACCCATACGAGAAGGGGAGAAATCAACATATTGATGCTGGATTATCAAAGCAGATAGAGTTTGCTTACCAGCGAGAGTTTCGCTTTGTGTTGCTGAGTCCCCGTGGAAACACTGCAACTGGTATTCAAGAGGTTGAACTGGGCAGTCTTGAAGACATTGCCGAAATCATATCTTAAGGTCTACCCCTAGAATACCTTTTTGATTTGAGGCCATGTTTTTT
Organism: Alphaproteobacteria bacterium; assembly: GCA_035911175.1. Taxonomy (GTDB): domain Bacteria; phylum Pseudomonadota; class Alphaproteobacteria; order Rickettsiales; family UBA3002; genus QFOX01. The sequence goes on along the minus strand of JAMHWA010000071.1, from coordinate 21,215 downwards.
TTCCAAGCTTAACCAAGGCGGTGAAAGTTTCTTGCTTTGCCTGAGCATAGCTTTGTAGGTGCTGTGTGTTGTTTTGTGGCGATGCCATGGCATTAGACAGATGTGTTTGCATTTCTGAAAGGCCAAGAAACACAGCTTTTTGTGCGCCCTTCTTGTTATTCAGGTAAACCTGAATAAGATGCACGGTGTCCATTATTTCTTCTGATAATGCATCAATTTGTAGCTGCGTTGTTCCGGGGCGGCGTAGCAAGTCTGCCTGTCTATCCATGAGAGTAAAGGATTTAGCGGTTTTCTCCCTTATATCCCTGAGCCAGCGTAATCTTTCTGTGCAAACTATCTGCGCATAGCTCTGATTTCTTGCTTGTCTTAAAAGGCCATATGCACCGATAGCTCCCGCAAGGATGACCGCGCCCGCACTAACAGCGGCAGTATAGAACGGAAGGTTCGTTGCCTCTGTGTTCTTGGCTATCGTTTGTAGCAATAGAATTACTGATTCGTCCATAGTGGTATGCTCAGAAGAATGGGTTCGCAGGAATATACGAGAAACTATAGCGCACTCATTCAGGGTTTCAAATAACTCCTTGATTGGGGCTGTAACCCTCGTGTATCAAACAAGCTATAGTTGTACCACCCTATAGCCATGAGCCACCTATGACCGATTTTGAACAAGTGCCATTTGGTGCGGCAGAGTTTGCAAACAACCCTGAGCCGCGTTGTCCGTGCCTCCTGATATTGGATACATCAAGCTCCATGTCGGGTCGCCCCATTGACGAACTGAATGCGGGGCTGATTGCCTTTAAAGACGAACTCATGGCCGATACGATGGCCACCAAGCGCGTTGAGATTGGCGTTGTCTCTTTCGGCCCGGTGCAGGTGATTTCCGATTTCCAGACGCCGGATACGTTCCATCCGCCAACATTGAGCGCAAACGGCGATACCCCTATGGGGTCGGCTATTTTGCAGGGGTTGGAGTTAATCCGCCAGCGCAAGGATGTGTATCGCAGCAATGGCGTTTCCTATTACCGCCCGTGGATTTTCCTGATTACGGATGGTGCGCCTACCGATGATTGGCAGCAAGCGGCCTCCTTCATCAAGGAGGGCGAACAGTCCAAATCCTACATGTTCTTCGCCGTGGGTGTCGAAGGGGCGAACATGGAAACCCTTGCACAAATCTCCGTGCGCGAACCACTCAAGCTCAAGGGGATGCGCTTCCGCGACCTGTTCGTATGGCTCTCGAACTCGCTGGGGTCTGTTTCCCGCTCCCAGCCCGGAGATGCACCGGCATTGGAAAACCCCACTTCGCCTGATGGTTGGGCGGTGGCTGGATAATGGCAGTGTGGCGGTATGTCATCGCAACATCCATTGGGACTTCGCACATAAAGCAAGGTTTGCCTTGTCAGGATTATGCGAAATGCGTTGTTACGCCTGATAAAGACGATAACCCCGTTTTAATCGCTGTCGTTTCCGATGGTGCGGGAAGTGCTGAAAACAGTCATATCGGTTCGGAAATCGCCTGTACGCTATTCGCTGATGAAGCCGCCGCGTACCTGTCGGAAAATACCACCGATACAATAGACAATGCCCTCGCGCTCACATGGCTGCAAAAAATCCGTGATGTGATTCAGCAGCGGGCTGTAAGCGACGAGAAACGCCCCCGTGACTATGCTTGCACCTTCCTCGCCGCCATTATCAGCCAAAACAGGGCTGTGTATGTGCAGATTGGTGACGGCGCGATTGTGGTATCGGACGGCGAGGAATCAAATTGGGGCTGGATATTCTGGCCTCAGCGTGGGGAGTTCGCCAACACCACCTTTTTCCTGACAGATGACAATGCGCTTGAGCGCGTGAGTTTTGACGCAACGGACATCCCACCGCTGGAAGTGGCATTGTTCACGGATGGTATAGAGCCGCTGGTGCTGGAATACGCTACGCAGACAGCCTTCGCGCCCTTTTACGATAGGATGTTCCCATCAGTACGCGTCGCCAGCATAGAGGGCTTAAACGGCGACCTCTCGGCATCTCTTGAGAAATACCTGGCCTCGCCGTCTGTGTGCGACCGCACGGACGATGATAAGAGCCTTATTTTAGCAACACGAAGACTACCTAACGCTGTGCCGCCAGTCGAAGAGGTAAATGCTTCGCTCAGTGAATGAAAACGATGACCGCTCTCAAAAGCCGCAAGGGAGAGACTATTCAGCTGGGCCGTCTTCTGGGTAAGGGCGGCGAAGGGTCGGTGTATGAAGTCTCCGGCGCGTCATCCTTAGTCGCAAAAATCTACCATCAGCCCATCGTTGCCGAGAAAGCCGGTAAGTTATACGCCATGTCGGATATGAAGACCGACAGGCTGTTGGCACTCACGGCATGGCCGGTGGATGTGTTGAACGGCACGGATGGGAAGCCCAAAGGGTTTCTGATGCCCCAAGTGACCGGGCATAAAGATATTCACGCGCTTTATACGCCTAAAACCCGCAAGGACAGCTTCCCGGAGGCGGATTGGCGTTTCTTGGTGCATACGGCTGCGAATGTTGCACGGGCGTTTGCCATGGTGCATGACCACGGCTGCGTCATTGGGGATGTAAACCACGGCAGCGTTCTGGTTTCGGCCAAGGCCACCGTGCGGCTGATTGACTGTGATAGCTTTCAGGTCAACACGCCTAAGCAGCGGTTTCTTTGCTCTGTGGGCGTTCCCACCTATACCCCGGCGGAGCTACAGGGGAAGTCTTTCAAGGGCGTTGTGCGCAGCGCGAACCATGATGCGTTTGGTCTGGCTATTATGCTGTTCCATCTTCTCTTCATGGGGCGGCATCCGTTCGCGGGCCGCTATCTCGGAAACGGGGATATGCCGATAGAGAAGGCGATAAGTGAGTATAGGTTTGCATTCAGTGCCAACAGCAAACAGGCACTGATGGAACCGCCACCGCATACGTTGCCGTTAGGCTCTGTCTCGCCGCAGGTATCGTTGCTGTTCGAGCGGGCATTTGCACGGGATGGCAGTAGAGACGGTGGCCGTCCCACTGCAAGAGAATGGGTGGAGGCGTTAGAGGGCTTAGAGAAGCAGATAAAGAAATGTGGAACGAACGCCTCCCATTATCACTTTTCTAATCTCGGAACCTGCCCGTGGTGTAAAATCGAATCATCAACGGGTGTCATACTGTTCTCGCTATTCATTCAGCATGGAACACAAGGCTCTACCTATAATATGGCAGTGATTTGGAAGAAAATCACCGATGTTCAGCCGCCCGCACCACCGCCTGAGTTGCCGACTACGGCAGCCTATAAACTGCAACCATCAACCGATGCGCGGGCTGTAGCCACGAAGCGCACTAAAAACACATGGATGGGATACTGTGCCATAGGTGCGGCGGTGTTTATATTTCTGGCCGGTGGCGTTCCCGGCGCGGGTGGTTTCTGGCTGATAGCCGGTGCGGTTGTTCTGCATTACTTCTTAAAAAATTCCACGGGTGGGACGGCACAATTTTCTACCGCCTATAGGGATGCCCATTCTGCGTGGAATGCTTCCGTAGACCGCTGGCAGAGGGAAGCTGGCAACAAACGATTTCATGACAAGCTAGACCAGTTGCGCAGGGTAAAGACAGAGTGGGAAGGGTTGCCCGCCACACGTCAGAAGCGTTACCAGCAATTACAGTCAGACCGGCATCAGGCGCAGCTTAAGCGTTTCCTTGAGAATCATCTGATTGATAAGGCGCGGATACCGGACGTTGGCCCTAGCCGTAAGGCGATGCTTGAGTCTTATAATATTGAAACGGCGTGGGATATTACCCAACATGCCGTCAGGCGAGTTCCCGGTTTCGGGACGGCCCTTACCAAGAAGCTATTGGAGTGGCGGCGCGGCATCGAGAAACGGTTTGTCTTTAATGCGGCGCAGGGAATCGACCCACGGGATATTGCGGCACTCGACCGCGAGTTGGCGGATACCAAGCGTAAGCTTGAGGCTCAACTGATGGCGGGTGCGCCTGAGTTAATTCAAATCCGCACCCAAATTATTACGTCACGAGGGGCATTGCAAAAAGAGCTTGAGCGGGCGTGTGCGCGACTCGCTCAGGCCGAAACGGATAAGAAAGCCGTGGGTGCTTAAGACATAGCCGCGATTACTACCAGCACAGCAAAGCCCAGCAGCAACCACCCGCCGATACCATTGCCCGCACTTGCGCTCGATGGCGTAGCGTTTTTATACGGCTTGTAAGTGGAGTGCGATAGCCCCGTGCCGGGAAGCCCTACCGTAGTGCGAGTGCCTTTTTTGCCGACATTAAACGTCAGCCCTCTACCGCCAAGCGATACGCTGGAACTGCGGTTTCCAACGTTCAGGCGCACACCCGGAAGAATCCTGATGGATTTGCGGAAACGAAAGCCCATGCCTCACCCCTTCTCATGCTGTCATTCGCTACAATAATAAGGGCTAGAAATCAAAAAGCTCGTGAATCTTTAAGCCAAGTGATTTTGCGATGCGGGCGATGTTATCAATGGAAACGTTACGTTCTCCACGCTCTACATCGCCCATGTAGGTGCGATGCACTCCGCACTCGTAAGCAAATTCTTCCTGCGAATAGCCATGCTCTTTGCGGAGGGTGCGTACACGCTGGCCGAACTTCTTTCTGACTTTCTGTAACTCAGCTTTTTCCATGCGGCTGAGTCTGCCCTATGAAGACTATGGGTCTACCGACTATGAGTGGAGTTTCTGTTTGCAAAAATCTGCGGTGACACTTATAGTCTTCATGGAAAATCCACGGTCATGATGGTTATGGAATATAATTTTTGGGCGGATGCTCTCAGCAAATACTACGCAAGCATTCCTGTTATTCAGGCATTGATAGTGCTTACGCTCAGCGCAACTATCGTGGGGGTGGTTTGCTGCATCTGTTATGCGGTTAGGGCATTCTCTCCCTACCAACCGCACCACCTGCAACCCGTGACGCTTGAGGGGGCGATAGCAATGGTTGATACTGCCAGCGGTATCTTGCTTTCCATCCGCAAAGACCCTCACTACAAACTCACAGACGAACGCCACGCATTATTTGCACAAGGGCGAGATGCGGCGCATCAGCTGCATTGTCTTTTCGATTATGCAGAGCGTAAGCAAATCGAACGTAGTAAATGCGTTTCTACAAACAGTGACAAGTGATTGTACCCCCTGACCTCTCTATATCTCTAAAAAACCGCAGTATGTTTTCTCGCATTTTGTAATCGGGGGCTGGGGAGTAAAATGTCGAATGCGCCCTATGTACTTTAGTGGGGGTATATGGTACTTTTAAGGGGCTGAATATATACTTACTTATGTACTACTTATGTAGTCGGTCGGCATTGGCCACCATCTCTCTAATTATAATTATCATAAAATTCAGCATCATGTGATTTGATGCCGCTATATCCGATTTTTTGTAGCCCTCAAAATACATAAGATTTTTTCACGAAAATTAGAGAGGGGGGAGTCATGCCCAGAAGGAAAATCCGTAACGAGCTTGATGCAGCAGATTTACTAGCAGATTGCAGTATAAAGCTGGCTCAGGGAAAGATGAATGCGAACGAAGTTTATGCGCTTGTAAACTCGCTTACCGCCTTTGGTAATCTACGAAAGCAGTACAGGGATGCGAGGGATAAACGTAAAGCTCAAGTCCGTACAGATGCGCTGGATAAGAAGGTAAACGATATACTGTTCGATAGTCCGGGCGCGGAGGCATACGTTCACCGTCACATGATGCCACCGCGAAAACGCTATTAAGGCTCTACACCAGCAAGCAGTGACTCAATCCGGTCGCCAATGAAATTCGACTGCTCAAGCACCGGGTTTGTATCCGCGTGTAGGTAGCGTTCTGTGGTTTCAATCTGGCTGTGGCGGAGCAACGCAGCAAGCATGAATTGTCCTACACCGGCATTCGCACCCACGCTTGCAAACGTATGGCGCAAATCATGGATGCGAACATCGTCTAAGCCCGCCAGCTTGCGGATTCTCCGCCATGCTTTTTGCAGGTTGATAAGGTGCTGTCCCTCAACCTTGCCGTAAATGACGTAGGGATTGTTATCCATCCGCTCGATGCTGTTTAGGACGTTGAGGGCGGGGTCGTTTAAAAATACCGTCCCCTTGCCTGTTTTCGAGTCCCGCAGGTTAATCACGCGTTTGTTAAAATCTATGTCGTCCCAGCGCAGTTTCAGGATTTCGTTTAACCTGCACCCCGTAAAAATCAGAAGGCGAATCGCCGCATAAATGCTTTCGGGTTGCTCCATACGGTTGCGCTCACGTTCGCTCAACACTTCGCCAAGCCGCTTGATTTCTTCATTGTTAAGGAAGCGGGTGCATTTCTTTTCTTTGTATCGCTGTGCCTTGTCTATGCCAGTCAGAGGGTTATCCATGTCTTTGATAAGCTCTTTGGCTCTCGCGTAGTTGAACATCTTGGATAACAGCATCAGCGACCGATTCGCCGTGCCGCGTTTACCGCTCATGCTGAAATAGAATTTGCGCACCTCAGGGGCAGAAAAGGCTATGGGCAGGGGTTTGTTGCCAAGCGCATCAAGCAAGTAACACCGCAGGTAGCGGTCATAACCAATAGCCGTGCTGCTCTTTATATGCTTCTTGGCGTACTCCTCCATGAAAAGTTTTGCATACTCTTTGAAGGTCAGTTGGTCGCGGTCTTCCCGCCTGTTTGCGGAGGGGTCGCTACCCTCGGCAATCTGGGCTTTCAAACGCCGCGCAATTTTGCGCACCCCCTCCATATCGAGGTCGCGCTGATTACCGATTTTGTATTTGCGCTGCTTCCCATGCTTATTGCGATATTTGAGAACGTAGGTTTTCCCACCGGTGGGAATGACCCGCAATCCCAGCCCTGTAATTTCTCCATCCCAAACGTAGTACTCCTTGCTTGTAGGAGCGACCTTTTCTGCGAAGCGTTGGGTAAGGTTTGTTTTCTGCTTGGGCATAACTGGAACCATACTGGAACTATTTGGTTGGCGATTTTTCCGAACAAATAATGTTCACATCAGCGAAAAATCTGTTATAAGCCTTATACATTCAATAGATTATTGAGTGAAGCAGAAAAAGACAGAAACAACAGTAAATATCGAACCAGTGATTCCTAAACGCTAGGTCGTGTGTTCGAATCACATCGGGACCGCCATCGAGTCATTTTTATTAGGAGAGCCGTATGAAAAAGATTTTTACTTTAGTATTGTTGGGTTTAGCCCTTACAGCCTGTGCGCCTGCGCCTTGCGATTGCCCCGATGCCGCATCAAAGAAATGCGCGTGCAAGGAAAAAGCTAGCGCTGCTCCAAGCATGGACGATGATTGCCCCATGTGCGATGAGGCGCGCAAGCAGCAAGAAGCTGCCGCTAAAAAGGCGAAGGCTAAAAAGTAACGCTACTTACTCAGCACCGCAGGAATGCCTTCCGGGTAGAGACGCTGGATGGTGGCTGCGATTTCGCCCATGCGCCCTTCCTCGTTCGGATGGGTGGTGAAGAAGGCCACATCCGCCCCGTCGTTATAGGCTTTGGTGAGCACGCCCAGCATGCTGATGTAGGCGTTCGGGTCGTAGCCCGCTTCGCTCATCAGTTTTAACCCCAGCGCATCGGCTTCGCGCTCGGCCTTGGTGGTATAGCTCCAGTTCGGCAGCGCCGTTTCGTTCGCTGCTGGAATGGCGGCCATTTCGTGCACGCTCACCACATGGGCGACGCCATGCGCAATGACCGAAGCCAATTGGCCTTCCGTTTGCATGCGGTTGACAAGCGCGGTGGTGAGATAGATATCGCCATTGGTGAGGGCGAACAGGTTGATGGAGTTCTCCTCGGCCAATACGTAGAAGCGCATGGCAGGCGCGGTCGATTTGGGGTCTACTTTGCCACGAATGACAGTGCCGACGCGGCCAACCAACGCTTTTTGCTCGGCATTCTTGCTGAGTCCGCCATAGCGTTTTTGGAGTGTTTCGCTGATGGCAATGGCCTCGGCCGCCCGCTGTTCGGCGGCATTTTTCATCGCGACTTCAATTTTGGCGTTTTCCTCCTGCGCGGTGGATTTGAGGAAAAAGAGCGCTGCGCCGCCTGCCACCACCACTGCCAGCATGAGGATGATTTTCGAGCGCGACAGCGGGATACGCAGGGTGTGCGGCTCGATGCGGTTGGGGTTGTGAAGCACTTCAGGAGGTAGTGCAGGCGGGATTTCATGGGGCAGGGGTTCGGTCATGGCGAGGCTTTCGGCTGGGGATACGGAAGGGGCAATTTACGCGAGAACGCCGGTTTGGGCAAGTAGGCTGCACTGGGGCTTGCAAGTGCCGCTCAGTTTGCTATTGCAAGGCGGCAGAAAAACCAATGAGGACGCTATGTCGAAAATCAAAGTGAACACCCCTGTTGTCGAAATCGATGGCGATGAAATGACCCGCATCATCTGGTCGATGATCAAGGAAAAACTGATTTTGCCGTTTCTCGATATCGACCTGAAATATTTCGACCTTGGCATCGAGATGCGCGACAAGACGGATGACAAAATCACCGTCGATGCGGCGAACGCTATCAAGCAGTACGGCGTGGGCATTAAATGTGCGACCATCACGCCCGATGAAGCGCGGGTGAAGGAATTCAACCTCAAGCAAATGTGGAAATCGCCCAACGGCACCATCCGCAACATTCTCGATGGTACGATTTTCCGTGCCCCGATTATTTGCAAAAACATCCCGCGCTATGTGCCCGGTTGGGAAGCACCCATCATCGTTGGCCGCCATGCGTTTGGTGACCAATACCGCGCGACCGACATGGTGATCGACCGCCCTGGCCGCCTCAGCATGAGCTTTGTGCCTGATGATGGCAGCGCACCGACCGAAGTGGAAGTCTACAAGTTCCCATCCGCTGGTGTGGCGCTCTCCATGTATAACCTCAATGCATCCATCGAGGGGTTTGCGCGCGCCTGCTTCAACTATGCGCTCGATGTGAACTATCCGGTGTATCTTTCCACCAAGAACACCATCCTCAAGAAGTACGATGGCGATTTCAAAAACATCTTCCAGCGCGTGTATGACAGCGAGTTTAAGGAGCGCTTCATTAACGCAAAATTGTGGTATGAGCACCGCCTGATTGATGATCTGGTGGCCTATGCGATTAAATCGAACGGCGGCTTTGTCTGGGCGTGCAAAAACTATGACGGCGATGTGCAATCCGATGTGGTGGCACAAGGCTTCGGCAGCCTCGGCCTTATGACCAGCGTGCTCCTCACCCCCGATGGCAAAACGGTGGAAACTGAAGCGGCGCACGGCACCGTGACCCGCCACTACCGCGAACACCAAGCAGGCAAGGAAACATCCACCAACCCTATCGCCAGCATTTTTGCATGGACGCAAGGGCTGAAATACCGCGCGAAATTCGATGGCACGCCAGAAGTGGCCGAATTTGCCGATAAGTTGGAGAAAGCGACCATCGACACGGTTGAAGCTGGGCAGATGACCAAAGACTTGGCGTTGCTGGTGGGCAAAGACCAGAAATATTTGAACACCAAAGACTTCATCGACGCGGTGGCGGGGCGCCTCTAAAAAGAAACCCCGCTGGCCAATGTTACCAGCGGGGCTATTGGAGGACTCACTCGGCAGCGGTCATATAAGCCGCGCCGACGTTGTCTTTACTTGATGGCGTTCAAGTGCGTTCTGAGCACTGGCAGCACATGGTAGATGGTCGATACGCCCATCACAATGTACAGAATCGTCAAGTTCATGGTGCCAAACAACGCTGGCAACAGATCGATCCCAAAACCAGTCAGCGCAAAATGCAGACCGCCAAGAATTACGAGAAACAACGTAATAACATGAATCACTTTCATAACATTAACCTTACACTTTCTATGGGATTATCCCACAACTTCAATATAGCAAAAAACCCTCAGAAAATCTGGTGAATTCGTAGCTGCAACGCACCATAGCAGGGCGTTGCAGCATAGCTAAAATGCTGCAATTTTATTGTGCCGATGATTGAGACGGTTGGTGATTGTTGCAGCGCAATGTGAGAAGAAAAATTATTGCAGTGCGGCGTAGATTTTGATGCCTAACGCAGATGTTTCCAGCTGGCGCGGGTGTAGCTGATGGCGCTGGTGACGGCGAGCAGTGCCGAGAGATAGAGCATGGGAAGCGCCAGCGGACGGAAGATGCGCACAATGAGCGTATCGCCACTGTTGCAATCATTGCTGAAGGCCGCAGTGAGAGGCGCTTCGCAAAAGAGAGGCGAGGGCGTAGCCTGAAAAGCCAGCAGCCCAACCAGCGTGCTGACAGTTACCATTTGCACGGCGGTTTTTATTTTACCACCACTGGAGACAGGAAGTTTGATGTGGCGGTTGGATAGGAATTCACGCAGACCCGAGATGTAAAGCTCGCGCAGCAAAATGACGGCGATGGGTAGGAAGATGGGTGAGCTGGCCACCAGCGAACTATCGAATGCGGGCTTCGCGGTGCCGCCCCCTTCGACCAATATGTAAATGAGCATGAGGGCGACGAGAAGTTTATCGGCCATGGGGTCGAGCAACGCGCCAATGGTGGAGGACACGTTCCATTTGCGCGCGAGGTAACCATCGAGGTAGTCGGTCACCGAAGCCACCACGAAAATGACGAACAGGGCGACATTCTTCCATGCTGGGTTGACGAGCATGATAGCAAGGCAGATGGGCACCGCCAGCACGCGGCCAAAGGTTAGCAGGTTGGGTATCTGCTGGCGGGTGAACATTTAGGCGCTTGCCGCTGCTTGCGCACGCTGCTGGGCGTAGAGTCCGGCGAAATCCATGGGATCCAGTTGCAGCGGTGGGAAGCCGCCATCGCGCGTTAAATCGGCAATGACGCGGCGGGCGAAGGGATAGAGCAGTTGCGCGCCCTGAATGAATAGTGCTTGCTCCATCTGCTCATCCGCAATGCTTTGCATTTCGAGCACACCTGCATAAACCACGTCGCACAAAAAGACGGTGGTTTTTTCGACGACCGCGCGCGTGGCGATATGGATGGATAGCTCGAACACTTTTTCGTCGAGCCGTTGGGCAGCAAGGTTGATGGACACATCCATCGTGGGTGCTTCTTTAAGATTAAAAATGCTCGCTGGTGCGCGTGGATTCTCGAACGATAAATCCTTGATATATTGCGCGCGTAGGAAAATCGCGGGTTTATCGGCAGCAGGTTGAGCAACAGGTTCGGTCATGATGAGAGCCTTTTTAGGTGAAGCAATTCTTGTATTTACTGGCATTTTCTCTATATCAGACGCATGGCGCTGTCGACCCCTTAAATTTGAACCTTAGCGCCAAGAAATGTGAGATTAGTATGGATGGTGGGATTCCCTACGGTGATATTATCGTGATCGGTGCGATTGCGGCGTTCATTTTGCTGCGCTACCGCGCCATGCTGGGTGAGCCCCGTGGCCGCGATGAGCACGATATCCGCGCCGGTGCCCAGCCCGCGCCAGAGGAATCTAAGGTGATTCAGCTGCCTATTACGCTCGCGCGCACGCAAGCAGAGCCGAAGGAAGATGATTTCGCGGAAAAATATGGCTCGCTGGCCGAGACCTTCGTGAAAATGCGCGCCATCGACCGCGAATTCACCCCTGATGAGTTTTTGACAGGCGCGCGTATGGCCTATGAAATGCTGCTCAATGCCTACAGCAAGCGCGACCGCGACACGCTGAAAATGCTGCTCTCGGAGCAAATGTATAAGAGCTTCGACCTGTCGCTGACTGACGCCGAGAGGGAAAAACGCTTCACCGACACCACGTTGCTGTCGATTAACGAGGCAACCATCCGCAAGGCGAAATTGGTGGGCACCCTTGCCACCCTCACGGTGGATTTTGTGAGCGAGCAGATTCACCTGATTCGTGATGAGTCGGGTGCCATCATCGAGGGTGATGCCAGCGCGCGCCACGTGGTGGAAGATGAATGGGTGCTGACGCGGGATATGAAGAGCAGTAGCCCCAACTGGACAATAGTGGAAACCTAGTTGAAGGGGCCTCTTTGGCCCCTTCGCGCTTCGCGCTGACCCCAGCCGCAAGCGGCTCGCGCGTAGCGCTACGCAAGGCTTACCTCTGGCTATTCATTTTATGTGCGCCCGCGCCTAGTGCTTGCCTCACATAAATGGGGCTCTTATAGGGAGTTTTTTCGTGGATGACAGTCCGATGGAGTTTGTCTATCACTGAACCCATGAAACAGATCCTCGCCCCGCTCTCCCTCCTGCTCATCCTCACCGCGTGCGCGGGGGATGCAACAAAACTCACCCCCACCACCTACAGCGCGCTCGATGGTTGGGCGGGTGACAGGCATGCTGAAGCACTTGTGGTGTTTAGCAACTCCTGCGCAGCGAATGCCAACCGCAGTTCGGCGTATCAATCAAAGGTGGAGGGCCCCATCGGCGTGCGCGAGAACTGGCAGCATGTATGCCGTGTAGCCAGCGAGATGAGCGCGGCGAGCGATGAACAAGCGCGCCAGTTTTTCGAGAGCAACTTTACGCCCTATAAGGTCGAGACCGAGTCCAAATCCACGGGGTTGCACACGGGCTATTACGAGCCGCTACTCAATGGTTCGCGCACGCGTGTTGCGCCGTATCTGACCCCTGTGCACGGCGTGCCAAGCGATTTGACCAAGCCGTATTATTCCCGTGAGGAAATTCTGGCGGGGCAGAGCAACGCGCCCGTGCTGCTCTATGTCGATGATCCGGTGATGCTGTTCTTTTTGCATATTCAAGGTTCAGGCAAAGTGCGCCTGACGGATGGCAGCATGGTCGGCCTGCAATATGCGGCGCAGAATGGCTATTCCTATGTGCCGATTGGCCGCATTCTAAAAGAGCGCGGCGATTTGCCCAAGCCGAGCATGCAAGGCATCCGCGATTGGTTGCGCGCCAACCCACAACAAGCGGATGAAGTGATGAACACCAACCCCTCCTATGTGTTCTTCAAGCTTTCGGCGGGGGATGAATATGCCAAAGGCGCGCTTGGCGTTCCGCTCACCCCGCTGCGCTCCATCGCGGTGGATGATGACCGCGCAGCGTATGGCGTGCCTACGTACCTTGACACCTACATGACGGAATTTAATAGCTCGCGCCAAGTGCCGCTGCGCCGCCTGTTTGTCTCGCAGGATACGGGCGGGGCGCTCAAGGGCCCAGGACGTGCTGATATTTTCTTTGGCCGCGGGGAAGCAGAAGAATGGCAAGCCGGCCACCAGAATCAGCAGGGCAATACCTATTGGTTGTTGCCCGTGGCAGAAGGTATGAAGCTAAACGATGGCCAGCCCGTCACCGAAGACGACGAAGCGCCACCCGTTGATATGGTGCCATGAAGAAGCCGCGCCTGCCCACGCCTGAGGAACTTGCCGATTGGCAAGAGAGCAATCGGGGGACGAAGGTGAGGAAGGGTGTGGTTAGTCAGCCAGTATCCGTACGCGCCAATCAAACCATAGCGAGTGAAGCTAAGCCGATTGCTGCCAAGGATAAGGAAGCGGTGCTGCCCGCAGCAAAGGTGAAAAACAAACCCCCGCTTAAACCACTACCAGTGCGCGAGGCGCGGCGGGTGTTCAACACCAGCATTGAGGCAACGCTGGATTTGCACGGGATGGGTAAGCTTGATGCCTATGTACGGGTGCAGCAATTTGTGATGCGGGCACATTGCAGTGGCCGCCGCCATGTGGCGATCATCACCGGTAAAGGACGCATGGGCGAGGCGGGGGTGCTGCGCAGTAACCTGCCGCACTGGCTGAATGAACCGGCGCTACGCCCGCTGATTTCGGCCTTTGCCACCGCCCGTGCAGAAAAAGGCGGCGATGGGCTCACGCATGTGCTATTAAAGCGTTCATCATGAATGCAAACGCGCCAGCCCCCCATATCCTTGTGGTCGATGACGATGAGCGTCTGCGCGCACTGCTGCAAAAATATTTGGGCGAGCAGGGGTTCTTTGTTTCAACCGCTGCCAACACCAACGAGGCCGAAGAGATCCTATCCGTATTCACGGTCGATGGCATGGTGCTTGATGTGATGATGCCAGGGGAAACCGGCGTTGCCTATGCCGCGCGGCTGCGTGACCGCACAAAGGCCCCCCCAGTGTTACTGCTTACTGCCCGAGGCGAAGTGGATGACCGCATTGCGGGGCTGGAGGCGGGCGCGGCGGATTATTTGGGCAAGCCTTTTGCGCCCAAGGAATTATTGTTACGGCTTGAGAATATGATTGCCCGTGCGCGCGCGCAGCAGGTGGCCACCCGCGCAGTGCGCTTTGGCGATTATCAGTTCGACATCGCGCAAGGGCGCTTGATGTATCACGATCAGCCTGTCTACCTCACCTCGAGCGAGGTGGATTGCTTGCGCATTTTGGCGCAATCGGCGGGCACCCCTGTGAGCCGTGAAACCATGGCGACGACGCTTGGCGATGTGACCAACGAGCGCTCGGTGGATGTGCAAATCAACCGTCTGCGTAAGAAAATCGAGCCGCAACCGGGCAAGCCAATCTATCTGCAAACCATTCGCCATGCGGGGTATGTGCTCTATGCCGAATTTGCGTAAACGCCGCCGCCGTTTCAGCCTTAAAGGGTTGTTCCCCACCAATTTGTTTGCGCGGGCGCTGCTGATTTTGGTGCTACCTGTGTTGGTTTCGCAGTTGATTATTGCGCATATTTTTTATGACCGTCACTGGGGAAGTGTCTCGCGCAACATGGCCAATTCCGTGGTGGGCGATGTGGTGTGGATTTATCAGAATTATGTCGAGACGCGCTCGAACTATGATGCGGATACGGCCCTCAAACAGAGCAAACTGCTTGCCCGACAATTGGGGGTCGAGGTGCGCGTGGATGAACAGGCAAAACAACGCGTGGATGGCGGTAGCGGCCGCAAAGAGTTTCCGGATTTGTATGAGGGCTTGAAGCGCCGCATTGATGCGCCCATAGCGCTCAAGAGCGAAAAAGAAGATGCGGTGCAGCTGCGTATCGGTCTGGCGCAGGGTGTGCTGATGGTCAATATTCATCGCAAGGCGCTGACCAGCAACACCACCCTCATTTTCTTGCTATGGATGGTGGGCACCTCCTTGCTGACAACCCTCATTGCTACCCTGTTTTTGCGTAACCAAGTGAAGCCGATTGTGACGCTTGCAAAAGCCGCCGAGCGCTTAGGGTTGGGGCAGGATGTAACAGATTTTAAACCACGCGGGGCGAGCGAAGTGCGCCGCGCAGGACGCGCCTTTTTGGTGATGAGCGAGCGCATTCGTCGCCATGTGCAAAGCCGCACGGAAATGCTCGCCGGCATCAGCCATGATTTGCGCACACCGCTGACGCGTATGCGCCTTGAACTGGAATTGGCGACAATGGACGAAGCGACGCGCAGTGCTCTGGGCAGCGATATTGATGAGATGGGAAAAATGATCGATGAGTACCTCGATTTTGCTCGCGGGGATGCGGGCGAACTGGCCGAGCCGATGGAGGTGAACACGCTGCTAGCTGATATTGTGGGCGACTACGAACGCAGCAAGCGCGCGGTGCATTTTGAGGAAGGCCCCCCAGTGGAATTGATGTTACGACCGCAAGCGATTCGCCGCGCCCTGACCAATATCATCGACAATGCGCTGCGCTATGGCGGTGGCGAGGCAGTCGTGACGCTAGAGCCAAGCGCAACGTTCGTGCGCATTAAGGTGACCGATGTGGGCAAAGGCATTCCCGAGACGGCACAGGAGACGGTGTTTAAGCCCTTCACGCGGCTCGAGCCCTCGCGCAATACGCAAACGGGCGGAGTGGGGCTGGGGTTATCTATTGTGCGCGCGATTGCCCAAAGCCATGGTGGGGATGTGACACTCGAGAACCAGCGCGATGCAGCAGGGCACGTGACGGGCTTGGAAGTTACCCTTCGCTTGCCGCGTGCAGTGCAACCTGTCGCGTAAACAGAAAAAGAAAACGCCGCCAAGTTTCCCTGACGGCGTTTTCGTCCAAGTATTCAGTAAAAGCGAACTAAGCTGCTTTTTTCTTCGAAGCGGTCGAAGTTGCAGTTGCGCTCAGCTCTTCGATGCATTGCGACGCACGACGGTTCAGTTTGTCGAATGCTTCGAGGTTCGATTTAGCAACCAACTCGTAGACTTCGCGCATGTTGTTGAGCGACGATTCAAACATCGATTTCGCCAGTTCCACTTGTTTGGTGGTGTTGATTTCAGGCGAGCCATTTACCAGCATGTCTTTGCAGGTTTTGAGGGTTTTTTCGACTTGCGCACGCGCCAGTTCCGCCTGACGGCGGCTGATGGCTTGGCAGCTCTCGGTGAGGGCTTGGCTGGCGGCGGTGCATGCTTCGGCGTTTTTACGGCCAACGCTGAGGACTTGGTTCACGTCGAACGATGGAAGCGCGCTCATGCTTGGTGCCTTAAATTGGCTGAATTGTTTCATCATATCCGCTTGGCTGAATTGCTTCATCATATCCGCGAAAGGGTTTTCGTAGGCCATGGTTATCTCCTAGTATTTTGGTTCACGAATCTCCTGCTGATTCATGTTGCGATGCAATATAGGGAGGCGATTTGGGTTTGTCAACCCCTTTTGTGCAGTGCAGCAATTTGTGAGTTAAATTAATCGCCAGCGAGTTCTTGCGAACGTATCGCAGCCGCATCCACAGCGGCGGTGATGAGGCCTTGGAATTGCCCCTTGCTGAGCGCTGCCAGCGCGGCTTCGGTGGTGCCGCCTTTGCTGGTGACTTGAGCGCGAAGGGTGGCGGCAGAATCGCTCGCTTGATCGGCAAGTAGGGCAGCGCCGCGCACCGTCTGAGTGACGAGATTACGTGCAAGTTCCAGCGGCAGGTTATGTGCAAGGGCGGCAGCTTCCAGCGCTTCCATAAACGCGAACACATAGGCAGGCCCTGAACCCGAAATAGCGGTGACGGCGTGGAGTTGTTCTTCTGCTTCGACCCATGCGGTTTTGCCAATGGTGGCGAACAAGGTTTCAGCGTAATTGCGCGATGCTGTATCCAGCGTCGGTGCGCACAGCACACTCATACTTTCGTGAATGATAGCAGGCAGGTTTGGCATCACCCGCACCGCACGCGGGCTGATGGCCGAGAGTGCCGCAAGGGGAATGCCCGCCATGATGGAGATGAGCAGAGGTGTGGCATTGCCCAGTGCGGTTTTTAGTTCGTCCGCGTATGCAGCAAATTGCTGCGGCTTGATGGCGAGCAGATACGTGTCGGCCTTCGGTGCTTCGGTCAGCGTGGCAAATGCAGGAATGCCCGCAATGGCAAAGCCCGCACGCGCCGCTTCATTGGTTTCGACTATGCTGACAGAAAAGGAGGGTGCTGCATGCAACGCGCGGGCAATAGCCCCGCCCATGTTGCCGCCGCCGATAATGAGAACTGAATGGTTCATAATGACTCTTCGTTTAAGCACTGCGAGCTGGGCGAGCGAGCCATCAGCCAGCGGAGCTGCGTGAAGGTTTTGTCAGTAGACAAAACCGAAACAAATAATCTGTTTCTAGTCAAATAGACTAGAAACAGAACTTTCCTCAGAAATCCGACGAATGCCTTCGGCCATCAAAGGGGCGACGGAAATGATGCGCAGGTTTTTGCAGGCCTTGCCAGCATCTGTCGCGGCGATGGTGTCGGTGACGACGAGCGAGGTAAGTTTCGATTTGGTCACCCGCTCAATCGCGGGTCCAGAAAGCACGCCGTGGGTGACATAAGCCGAGACGGATTTGGCGCCCTTTTCGAGCAGCGCATCGGCCGCGTTGCACAGGGTGCCAGCGGTATCGACAATATCATCGAACAGAATGCAATCACGACCCGTGACATCACCGATGATGTTCATCACCTCGGACGCATTGGCGCGCTCGCGGCGTTTATCGACGATGGCCAAGTCGGCACCGAGCTTGCCTGCCAGCGAACGGGCACGCACCACCCCGCCCACATCGGGCGAGACGATCATGATGTTTTGTGCATCCGTGAAGTGGGTTTTGATGTCGTTCACAATCACGGGGCGGGCATAGAGGTGGTCGAGCGGGATGTCGAAGAAGCCTTGGATTTGGCCAGCGTGCAAGTCAACGGTGAGGACGCGATCCGCCCCTGCGCTGGTGATGAGGTTGGCGACTAGCTTGGCGGTGATGGGTGTGCGTGGACCCGGTTTGCGGTCTTGCCGCGCATAGCCGAAATAGGGAATCACCACCGTGACGCGCCGCGCCGAGGCGCGCTTCAAGGCGTCGAGCGTGATGAGCAATTCCATGATGTGATCGTTCGCAGGCGCGCTGGTGGATTGGATGAGGAACACATCCTCGCCGCGCACATTCTCTTGCACCTCGACGAAAATTTCCTGATCGGAAAAGCGGCGGATGGTGGCTTCGGTGAGCTTCACCCCTAAATAATCCGCCATCGCTTTGGCGAGGGGTTGGTTGCTGTTTCCGGCGATGAGTTTCATACGAGGCAGCCTTTACGTCCGTAGGGTGAGTGAAAGCCGTTTAGCGCAAAAGCGTGGCGCGCGCAATCCATGATGACAAATCGGCGTCAGGCGGCTAAAAGCCAAGCCATGAGCGAAAAATTCACCACGTTGATTACCGGAGCAGGCAAACGCATTGGCGCGGGGCTTGCGCGGCATTTGGCGGCCAAGGGGCATAATCTGGTGCTGCATTACCATAGCTCGGCTGTAGACGCGGAAGCCCTTGCGGCGGAGTTGCGCCAAGGCGGGGCGGTCGTGACTTTGGTGCAAGCGAACCTTGAGGATGCGGCATCGCTCGTGGATTTTTGGAAAGGTCTGCCACCTGTCACCACCATCATCCATAACGCGTCGCGCTATACCCGCGACAAGCTGGATAGTTTTTCGGTGGCGGATTTACGGGCGCACATGGCGGTCAACTTCGAGTCGCCACTGCTGCTCACCCAAGGCTTCATGGCACAGCTGCCGGCGGGGGCTGCAGGCAATGTGGTGGTGCTGGGCGATGATGCACTGGGCTGGAGTATCAGCCCCGAATTTTTCAGCTATGCGGTGAGCAAGCATGCGTGGACATCCATTATTGAGTTGCTCGCGGCTAGCGTGGCACCGCGCGCGCGCGCGAACCTAATTGCACTGGCCCCCACTCTTCCCAACACCACCGACCCTGATGGTATGTTCGCCCGCCTTGCGGCACAAGCGGCACTCAAGCGCACGGGCGATGTGGCCGATGTGCTGGCGGCGGTGGAGTATCTGCTGGGTGCCACTGGCACCACGGGGCAAGTGCTGCATTTGGGCAATGGCATGGCGACAGCGCTTAAACGCAGTTAAGCCATGAGTGACGCCGCACCCACACCCATCGGCCTTGAGGCATTGAAAGCGGCGCTGAAGACGGTGCCGACGCTGCCCGGGTGCTACAAGATGATCGATGCCACTGACAAAATTCTCTATGTTGGCAAGGCGAAAAATCTCATCAATCGGGTGACGAGTTACACCAACATCAACAACCTGAATAACCGCATCATGCGCATGGTGAGCCAGATTGCGCGGGTGGAAATTATCACCACCAAGAACGAGGCCGAGGCGCTGCTGCTCGAAGCTAGTTTGGTGAAGCGGCATATGCCGCGCTACAATGTTCTGCTGAAGGATGATAAATCCTTCCCCTATATTCGGGTGGATACGACGCACCCGTTTCCACGCATCGAGAAACATCGCGGCGCGCAAAACAAGGCGGGGGAATATTTTGGCCCGTTTGCCAATGTGCTGGCGCTGAACCAAGCGATGGCGCTGTTGCAAAAAATATTCCTGCTGCGGCCATGCCCCGATACGATTTTCAAGAACCGTTCGCGCCCGTGTTTGCAATACCAAATCAAGCGCTGCACCGCGCCCTGCGTGGGCTATGTGAGCGAAGCGCAGTACGCGGAGCAAATCACCAAAGCGCGGGATTTTCTGAAAGGGCGCAGCCGCGACGTGCAGGAAACATTCACCGTGGAAATGAACGCGGCGAGCGAGGCGATGGAGTATGAAAAAGCGGCGATGTTGCGCGACCGCATCCGCGCGCTGACGCAGGTGCAGCAAGAGCAAGGCCTGCGCGTGGCAGGGTTGAAGGATGCGGATGTGATTGCGTTGGCGCGTGCGGGCGACAAGAGCGTGGTGCAAGTGCATTTCTATCGCAACGGCAGCCATTTTGGTAACCAGTCGTTCCACCCGCGCCATGGCGAGGACGTGCCCGATAGTGAAGTGATGGCAGGATTTTTGGGGCAGTTCTATCAGGCGCATTTACCACCGAGCGAAATTTTACTCAGCCGTGGGTTTGAGGAAGTGACGCTGCTGGAGGAAGCACTCAGCATGCGTGCGGAATATAAGGTTGAACTGCGCATCCCCGAACGGGGCGATAAACGCGCGCTGGTGGAAGCGGCGCAGAAAAATGCGCAGGCTGCACTGGAGCGTTTGGAGATGGAGCGCGCCAGTGTGGCCACGCATTTGCTGAAGCTGAAGGAGCTGTTTGGTTTGCAAGGAATGCCGCAGCGCATCGAGGTCTATGATAACAGCCATATCAGCGGCACGAATGCGATTGGCGCGTTTATTGTGGCAACCCCCGAGGGCTTCGACAAAAAATCCTACCGCACGTTTAACATCAAGGATGCGACCACGGTGGCGGGCGATGATTACGCCATGATGCGTGAGGTGATGAAGCGGCGATTTAAGGCGTTTAAGCGTATCAATGAGGGGGACCTTGTTTCTGCCGAGCCATCGGCGGACAAGGATGCATCCTACCCCGACCTTGTGCTGATTGATGGTGGGCTTGGGCAATTGCATGCCGTCGAGGATGCACTAAAAGAGATTGGGGTGACAGGGCTGAACCTCGTGGCGATTGCCAAGGGGGTGGACAGAAATGCGGGGCGTGAGTGGTTCCATCTGCCAAACCGCGAGCCGTTTCAGTTGCCTATCAACGACCCTACGCTGCATTATTTGCAGCGCTTGCGCGATGAGGTGCACCGCTTCGCGATCGGTAAACACCGCAATAAGCGCAGCAAAAGCTTCACTCAATCGGCGCTCGATGACATACCGAGCATCGGCCCCACCCGCAAAAAGGCGCTATTACAGCACTTTGGCAGCCGGGCGGATGTGGAAACGGCGACGTTGGAGGAATTGGGCAAGGTCAAGGGCATCAACAAAGCCACCGCGCAGGCAATCTACGATTATTTTCATGGGTAGGCGCGTTTAATTCAAGCGTGCGGGGCGGTTTGGTTTTTGAGGTGTTTGGCCTTTGCTGCATGAAGGGCTTGGCTTGGCGCTAATGGGTGGCTGTTGCAAGGTGCCAAGGCTTTCAAGCGTGATGCTCTCTGGTG
>JAMHWA010000070.1:0-1262 GCA_035911175.1 Alphaproteobacteria bacterium | reverse complement strand
GTGCCAAACGGCCCGCTGCCCGCAGGCGGCGACCTGTGCGAGGAAGGCGGCTTTTACACCGACCACGCCAGCGGCAGCTACAAAGGCGAGAGCATGCTGGAAGAGCTAGACACCTACCTGCGCCAGAACTACCGCCTGCGCGAGCCCGAAGAGATCGAAGTTCCGTACTAGTGTTTCGTCGCCACGCTACGTGACGCTGCGAAGTAGCCACAACGCATCATCATAATTTCAAATCAAAAAAGGGAATTTTGCCGCCTACTGAGACGTTGGCTATCTCAGTAGGCTTCCTACCTATCTAACCGGAGAGGGCAAAACATATGATGATGATGCGACGACAGTTTATGTGGGCTGCTGGATTGGTTCTTGCTTCGCCGCTGGCATTTGCCGATAAGCCGCCTGCGCTGGTCGCAACTGCCAGCGACACGTTGCCAAAAGTCGATCTCGCACGGTTTTTTGCTGGTTATCAGGCTTGCTTTGTGCTGCTTGATGTAAAGACGAACAAGTACATTCGTTATAATGAAAAAGAATGTCAGCAGGCATATTCGCCATGTTCATCTTTTAAAGTCCCTAATTCGCTAATCGGCCTGGACTCCGGTGCGATTGCCGATAAGGACTTTTTAATTAAATGGGATGGCAAGAATCGTGATCGCGAGGTCTTGAACCACGATCACACGCTTCAGACGGCAATGCGCGACTCTGTGCTTTGGTATTATCAAGAGCTGGCCACGCGGGTTGGTCTGCCGAAGATGCGTGAATATATCGATAAATTGGCCTATGGAAATCGCGATATATCTGGCGGTTTAACCAAGTTTTGGGTGCAATCTTCGCTCAAGATTAACGCTGAACAGCAAGTGCAGTTTATGCGCAAATTCATTAATAATGAACTGCCCGTTAAGCAGCGCTCAATGGATATTGTTAAAGAGATTATGGTTTTGTCGAAAGATCAGAATGTTGTCTTTCGTGGCAAGACCGGCAGCAGCGGCAGTCATCACGAAGCAGGCAAGCTGGTAAATGACGGTTGGTTTGTCGGTTATGTTGAAAAAGACGGTCGGCCATATGCTTTTGCAACGCATATTCGCTCATTTACCGAAAGTGATGTTTACGGTGGTCCGGTAGCGCGGAAAATTACCGAATCGGTTTTGCAGGCGATGGGCTTGTTAAACGCCCCACTATAAATCAACAAAAGAGCGGAATTTGCCCATGAGCCGTAGTGTACAGATTGCAGTCATGGTCGCGCAGGAGCAGTCGGCGGTATCGGCGCT
>JAMHWA010000069.1:0-1217 GCA_035911175.1 Alphaproteobacteria bacterium | reverse complement strand
GGCCACAGGTGCAGCTGGTGCCGCGCTGGTTGCCGCTGCTGCCGCAGGTGCGGCCTCGGCTTTCGGTGCTTCCACCACTTTGGGCTTCCACGCGTCGAGCGCTTTTTTGTCTTCGCCTTCAGCCTGAATAAGGGCAATCACCTCGTTCACTTTTACGCCTTCGGTGCCCGCCTTGATGATAATGCGGCCAAGGATGCCCTCATCCACGGCTTCCACTTCCATCGTCGCCTTGTCGGTCTCGATTTCGGCAATCACGTCACCGGCTTTAATTTTATCACCCTCTTTCTTCGTCCACTTGGCGAGGTTACCCTCGGTCATCGTGGGGCTCAATGCGGGCATAGTAATTTCGATGGGCATGGGAAGTCCTCTTATTTCAATTCAAAAATGACAGATACATTCGCTTGTAAATTCTGTTCGCCCGATGGCGGGGTCACTGGGGCGCTTTCGGCAGCCATATCCATCGCCATTCCTTTTGCCATTGCCATTACAGGCAGCGGTGGGGGCTCCATGTAATTTCTTACATTCCCCTCGCTAATCTGGCGCACGCCCACCACTTTCGAGCCACTTGCTTCCGCCATACGCTCAGCTTTTGTGCGTGCAGCGGCAATCGCTTCAGCCAACAATTCATCGCGTTTTTTCTCAGGCTCACTTACTTCGTATTGCAAATCGAGCAGGTTGCCCCAATCCGTACGCGCCTCTTTTTCAAAACCCGCTTCGGTGATTTTTTCCATCAGCGCACCGACCTTCGACGTATCGACGACCGTAATATCGAGCAAGGTTTGCACGCGATATCCTTTAAACTCCTGCTTGGGTTGTGGGTGCGGCATACCTTCCGTAATGGGCTGGTTCACCCATTCATAAATCGGCTGCACGGTGGAGCTTTCGGTACGCACCTTGCGTTCCTCCACCCCTTCTGCTTTCGTGATTTCAAGCAGCGCGCGCAGCTTTTCATCGTGCGAGGTTTTTGCCTCGGCCATCTTCAGTTTCATAGAGTTGAGGTTGACACGCAAATGCGCTTCATCCGGCACCAGTTTCTTCTCGGCATGCCCGCTGACACTGATGGTGCGCGACGCATCCGCCACAGGTGGGCGCCCCACGAAGCCAACAACCGCAGCGCTCACTAACGCAATCGCGGCACCTACTATCACTGGTTTCATAGCACTCTCCATTAGGCAGCTTTGCCAAGAGGTTTGCAAACATCACGCGCGGCAGCAACC
>JAMHWA010000068.1:0-39585 GCA_035911175.1 Alphaproteobacteria bacterium | reverse complement strand
ACGCGCAACGCGCCATGCCCTGCCGACCCGGTGAAAGCCAAAGCTTGTACGCGCATGCGCCGCTTTAGCCTCGCCATCTTTCTGTTTTCCCTCGCCATGTATTTAACAGGCTTCTATTTCGCCTTTATAGCCCATCGGTTAATGTAGAATAATGAAACACGATCACCACGCACATCATCACGCCCCAGCTGCCAATACGGTGAAAGACCCCGTATGCGGGATGAATGTTGACCCTGCGGAAACGCAGCACCATACGCGCTTAGGCGACAATGATTATTATTTTTGCAGTAAAGGTTGCTTAGAGAAATTCAAGGCGAATCCCGGCCAATACACGCAAGACGTGAAGGCGAAAGCCAGCTGTTGCCATGCCAGTCACAGCACGCCCGCTCCGAGCGCTGCGACGGTGGCGGTGGATAAGGATGCCATTTATACCTGCCCGATGCACCCGGAAGTGCGCCAAATCGGCCCCGGTTCCTGCCCGAAATGCGGCATGGCGCTGGAGCCGGAGGATATTTCGCTGAGCGATGGCGCCGATCCGGAGCTGAAGGACATGACGCGCCGCTTTTGGGTGGCGGCGGTGCTATCCGCGCCGCTGCTGCTCCTTACCATGGGCGCGCACTTTCCCAATGAATGGCTGCATACGTTCCTGATGTCGCCGCTGGCCACCTGGGGGCAGCTGATTCTGGCCACGCCGGTGGTGCTATGGGCGGGCTGGCCGTTTTTCGAGCGCGGCTGGGCTTCGCTTAAAAACAAAAGCCTTAATATGTTCACGCTGATCGCGCTTGGCGTCGGCGTGGCCTATCTTTACAGCGTGGTGGTAACACTGTTCCCCGGCTATTTGGGGCAATGGCTCGGCGCGGCGTCGGAAACCATCGATGTGTATTTTGAAGCGGCGGCGGTGATCACCGCGCTGGTGCTGCTGGGGCAAGTGCTGGAGCTGCGCGCCCGCGCGCAAACCTCCAGCGCCATGCGCGCGCTGCTGGATTTAGCGCCCGCCACGGCGCGCGTGATTCGTGCCGATGGCGCGGAAGACGATATCCCGCTCTCGCATGTCCATCAGGGCGATACATTGCGCGTACGGCCCGGCGAGAAAGTGCCGGTGGATGGCGTGGTGCTGGAAGGGGCAAGCTCCATCGATCAGTCGATGATCACCGGCGAGCCGGTGCCGGTGGAAAAAGGCCCCGGCGACCCGGTAACTGGCGCCACCATCAACGGCACCGGCAGCTTCACCATGCGCGCCGAGCGCGTGGGCAAGGAAACGCTGCTGGCGCAGATTGTCGATATGGTGAGCAAGGCTCAGCGTACCCGCGCGCCGATTCAGCGCCTGGCCGATAAGGTATCGGGCTATTTCGTGCCTGCCGTGATCGCGGTCGCCGCCATCGCCGCTTTCGCTTGGGGCATGGTTGGGCCGGAGCCGCGCGTGGGCTATGCCATTCTGAATGCCGTGGCCGTGCTGATCATCGCCTGCCCATGCGCGCTGGGGCTGGCCACGCCGATGTCGATCATGGCGGGCACCGGCAGGGGCGCGAAAGCGGGCGTGCTGATTAAAAACGCCGAGGCGTTGGAAGGCTTCGAAAAGGTCGATACGCTGATCGTCGACAAAACCGGCACGCTGACCGAAGGCAGGCCGAAGCTGATGAACGTGGTAGCTGCTGCCGGATATGACGAAGCCACCGTGCTTTCGCTTGCCGCCAGTCTGGAGCGCGGCAGCGAGCATCCGCTGGCCGAAGCCATTTTGAAGGGCGCGGAAAGCCGTGGCCTGCAACCCGCCCACGCCAGCGAGTTCCAATCCGTCACCGGTAAGGGCGTGACCGGCAATGTGGAGGGCAAGCAGGTGGCGCTGGGCAATCTGGCGCTGCTGGAATCGCTGAATATCGACGCGACCGGCATTAAAACGCAGGCCGATGCCTATCGTGCGCAGGGCCATACCGCCATGTTCGTCGGCATCGATGGCAAGCCAGCGGGCATCATCACCGTGGCCGATCCGATCAAGGAAACCACGGTAGAGGCGATCCGGCAGCTGAAAGCGGATGGCTTACGAATAGTCATGCTCACCGGCGATAATAAGACCACCGCCCTCGCGGTGGCTAAGAAAGTCGGCATCGAGCAAGTGGAAGCCGATGTGCTGCCCGATCAGAAAAACGCCGCCGTGCGCAAGCTGCAGGAGCAAGGCCGCAAAGTGGCCATGGCGGGCGATGGCATCAACGACGCGCCCGCGCTGGCGCAGGCCGATGTCGGCATCGCCATGGGCACCGGCGCGGATGTGGCGATGGAAAGCGCAGGCATCACGCTGGTCAAAGGCGATCTGATGGGCATCGTGCGCGCCCGGCATTTAAGCCGCGCCACCATGCGCAATATCCGGCAAAACCTGTTCTTTGCCTTCGTCTACAACGCGCTCGGCGTGCCTGTGGCGGCAGGCGCGCTCTATCCGTTCTTCGGCATCCTCTTAAGCCCCATCATCGCCAGCGGCGCGATGGCGTTAAGCTCGGTGTCAGTAATCGCCAACAGCTTACGACTGCGTTCGACAAAGATTTAAGTTTTCCGATTTTGCAGCTTTAAACAGCTTGCTTCAGCTCGCGGCGCGCATCCGTGATAATCGCATAAGCCGATTGCAAGAACACGCCCGCGATGATCACGGCGACGATCAAATCCGGCCAGGCGGTTTGCGTCCAGGCCACCAGCCCGGCGGCAATCATGACCGCAACATTGTTGAGCGCATCGTTGCGGCTGAACAGCCAGATGGCGCGGGTATTCGCGTCGCCTTCCTTGTGCGGGCGTATCACCAGCGCGGCAATGATATTGACCGCCAGTGCTATAAAGCCGATGCCGCCCATAATCTCGGCTTCCGGCAGTTGCTGCGCGAAGAAGCGGTATCCCGCCGCCGTGAGAACGCCGACGCCCAGCGCGGCGAGGAAATAGCCTTGGATCAGCGCCGTGCGGGAGCGGGCTTTCATGCTCCAGCCGATGCTGAGCAGGCCGATAAAAGTTATAATGCCATCGCCTAAGAAATCGAGCGAATCGGCCTTGAGCGATTGCGAGGCGGCAATGAACCCACCCACCAGCTCGGCCAAGCCCATGCCGACATTAAGTAGCACCACGATCCACAGCGCCCTCTTATAGGCAGGGCTGGCATGGCTTAAATTTTTCGGGCCGCAATCGTCACATCCGCTCATCTTGTTCTCCTTGCAATGCCGATATACGGCTTTATTTATCCCATCTTTTACGGGAATAACGCTTTACTTCTAAAGCATAATTATCTAAAAACATCAATAGCTATTCATGTATTAGTAATTATTCGATATGACTAGTCGATAAGCTAACCCCCAGAAAGGAATTTGTTATGAACATGAAAACAAAATTAGCGCTAACCGCTATGATTGCCGCGCTGCCGCTGGCTGCGCTGGCAAACAACGCACCCCCCTCTCAGCCCAGCGGCATGGTGATGTGTCCTTGCTGCCAGATGATCATGCCAAGCGGCGAACAAAGCAAGATGATGAACTGGCCGCAGGACATGAAGGCAATGCGCGAGGAAATGGCGCAGATGAACGA
This sequence comes from Alphaproteobacteria bacterium, assembly GCA_035911175.1. Classification (GTDB taxonomy): domain Bacteria; phylum Pseudomonadota; class Alphaproteobacteria; order Rickettsiales; family UBA3002; genus QFOX01. The sequence goes on along the minus strand of JAMHWA010000068.1, from coordinate 36,036 downwards.
AATGATGCGTCAGATGCAGAATAATCGCTAGAGGAAAACCCTTGAAAAAAACCGTCGCACCTATTCCGCCCATCAGCGAAGATCATGTTAATCAACTGGCAGATATTCTTCGGCTGATGGGCGATGCCAGCCGCCTGAAAATCATCATCGCATGCCTGGAGCAGCCTACTTGCGTTTCCGACATCATCGAAAAGGTTCAGCTTTCGCAATCATTGGTAAGCCATCATCTGCGCCTGCTCAAAGCGACCAGCCTGCTGAATGCCAAGCGCGAGGGTCGCCAGATTTTTTACGGCGTCAACGGGGATGTGGTGCGCTGCATTCTGGTCGATCTAATGCGGCATGTTTCCGCACCGGCAAAGGGGAAGGATGAATGCTGAGGAAACGGCTAGGATACTTAATAATTGCCGCTGCCGTTATTCTCAGTCATCAAATGGCGCAGTGGCTTGTATTTCCTGCCGTGGCGGAACATGGCGGGCCGATAGCGGTGCTGTCGTTTTTCAATCTTGTTGAAGTGTGGAATCCCGGCATCAGCTTCGGCATGTTCAATGATCTAACACACGGACAATGGCTGCTTTCAGCGCTGGCACTCGCTATCACATTTATATTGCTGCGCTGGCTGTGGCGTACTCATGACAAGTTTACCTCTATAGCGCTTGCCTTGGTAATCGGCGGCGCGGTCGGCAATACCGTTGACCGGCTGCGCTATGGTGCGGTGGCGGATTATTTAGATTTTCACGCCTTTGGCTATCATTGGCCCGCGTTTAACATAACCGATACCGCGATTTGCATTGGGGTGATTATGCTTATGCTGCCGTTGCGGAAAACAAAAGCTGCTGGATCTATTAGCGTCGCTTCAAGATAGCTTCCATCTGGTCGATTTCACGCTGCTGCCCGTCAATGATTTCTTTGCACAAACCGCTAATTTCCTGATCGGTGATATGGGCCTCGCGGCACATCAGGATTGCACCGGAATGGTGGGGAATCATCGCCCGCAAAAACTGCCTATCACCCACGCCCGCCTGGGCACGGATAGCGCCATAAGAGGCCAGCGTAAGCACGGCAAAGCCGATAATCAGCCCAAGGTTCAGTTTGCGATTCGGGTACATGTGCCGCATAGAAATCAGCATGAACAACGTCACCGGCGCGGCCATGAGCACGGCCATGTAAAGCATGTTGGTGTTATTGTAAAAATACGCGCCGCGATTAATCATTGCAAACATCGCCACATACATAATGGCGAGATGAATAAGCGTCATCACCGCCAGCTGCTTGTAAGGCGATTTCATGGAATGGTGTTGATGCTCGTCTTGGGAGTGCTTCATTTCATCCCCTTAAGCATTTTCTGCATTTCGGAGATTTCATCTTTTTGCTTATCGTGGATTTCCTTTGCCTTGGCCTTAACATCGTCATTCTGCGCCTTAGCTATTGCATCATCCGACATTTTCACCGCGCCGCCGTGGTGTTTAATCCTCGGCCACGAGCAGCTTGGCCTTCGAAGCGTGAATTGCGCTTGCGGGTGCCTGCCCAAAACTATTTCTACTCACGCCCTCATCCTGCACGAGCTTATCGCTTACCTCGAACGGGATTTTAAACCAGAAGGTAGACCCCAGCCCCTCTTGGCTTTCAACACCGATGACTCCGCCCATCAATTCCACCAATTGTCGCGCAATCGAGAGCCCAAGCCCTGTGCCGCCATAACGGCGGGTATTCGATGCATCTACCTGCATGAATTTTTGGAATAGCTGATCAATACGTTCGTGCGGGATACCGATTCCCGTATCAATGACTTTACAATAAAGTTCTAGCTGGTTATTCGGTAGCCGCGTGAAGGACGCCTTCACATCCACACTGCCATGATCCGTGTATTTGATCGCGTTGGAGAGCAGATTATTGATGACTTGGCCAACGCGCAACGGATCTCCGAGTTAGGTTCGCAGTTATAGGGACACCATTGATCTGCGGCGATTGTAATTGTCTCCGCACGCGCTGACGCAGAAAACAGAAGCCCCAAAACCAGAACAAACGGAGCAACCCGATGCATACTACCTCGCGTAAGACTTAAACCTAATGTAAAAATACTCGACAGCACCGCATAAGGCTAGCAACAAAACTACAGCCTCATCGAAAATAGACAACGAGAACAAATGGTGGGGCGAGAGGGATTTGAACCCCCGACCAAGGCGTTATGAGCGCCCTGCTCTAACCGCTGAGCTATCGCCCCACTGGTCTATGACGGCTTCTTCGTAGCAAAAAAACCTCACTGCTCAACTAATAAAGCAAATCCTGAGCATAAGGCGAGGGATTAATCACCTCTTAATCTATTTGCATTATACTCCGCTCATGCGGTTATTATCCCGATTGTTCCCCCCTGCCAGATTCACCAGTGGTTTCAGCTTGGTGGAATTGTCTGTTGTTGTTGCGATTCTTAGCATTGTTGCAACGCTTGGGCTCGAGGTGGCTGCAAATTTTGTCACTCGTACAGCCACCGCCGTCAGTCGCGAGCGCGTGATACTTGTCGACGAGGCCATCGCACGGTTCTTCAAAATTTATGGCCGCCTGCCCTGTCCTGCGCTTAAAACCACCGCACCCACGGCTATCACCTATGGACAGGAGGACTGCTCTGTCAGCGTTTCAGTCGCGGGGACTACGATTGGTAATGGGCTAATGGCGGGTGGAGTACCGTTTCGCGCACTCAACCTGCCAATGATGTTTTCACTCGATGGGTTCAGTAATAAAATAAATTACGTCGTAACCAGAAACCTTACCGTAGCAGGAGGCGATAGCGGTGCAGCCCCCATACACACGGGGCGCTTTGGTACATCAACAACCGTTCCCTCCACCACGAATGATGGTATCGCGGGCATCGAAATACGAACCGGCAGACTTGAAGAGCCGTGCAACAGCAGCCGATGCCAAGTGCTTGCCGATCCTGCAACATACAATGGCGCAGCCTATATAGTTTTCTCTTCGGGCGCCGATCAGCGCGGCGCCGTATCCGAGCGCGGGCTTGCCCGCAGCCCCTGTGCGAGAACCACCAACACTCCCATCGTCGATACCCAGAACTGCGTATTCGGTGATCCGCTCATACGCGCAGACATGACGCCCGCCACTATCCCCTACCATGTCTTTTACGATAACCGTATCAATAAAGGGCTCAATCTCGTTAGCTATTTTGATGATAGTGTGATCTGGCGTACGAAGGGTCGACTATGATTTACACCATGCGCAAGACTCTTCATGGCTTCAGTTTGCTCGAGCTATCTATCGTGCTTGGCATCATTGCCCTTATCGCAGGCGGCGGCATGACCATGGCCACGGGTGCCCTCAAAACGGCCGATCGCATCACCACCCAAGAACGCCTCACCACCATCAAGGTTGCTCTCGATAGCTATGCTAAAACCAACGGACACCTACCCTGTCCCTTCAATCGCACGCTCCTATCCAGCAGCACGCTGTTTGGGGTAGAAAATCGCAGTGGGGGCAACTGTAATACAGCCGCACCCGGAGTTAGTGCTCCTCCTGGTCTTATTCTTGCCAACAATATTTGGCACGGAGCCGTTCCGGTGCGTGCGCTGGGCTTGCCCGATAGCTACGCCGCAGATGCATGGGGCAATAAATTCACCTATGCCGTTTCGGCAAACCATATCAGTTCCGCCAGCAACTATAACAGCACGGCAGGATCCATCACCATCCGCGCAGGCCAGCGGGGCGCTTCTCCATTGAACTATGCCGTTTCTAGCCAACGTATGTCGCTTCCTTTTACTTCGGCTGGCGCAGGGGGTGCGGGCACGCGACTGACCATGGCCACAACGGGCAGTATCGTGAATGGAACGCTTGTTCATGTAAATGGCACCGCCGTTCACAAAGGGTCCTACGTCGTAGCCAACCGCACAGCCACCACCATCGATTTAACAGGAAATACCGACACGACTACCGATTCTGGCACGGTCGAATGGCTAACGCCAGGTAGCGCAGCAACCTACGTGGTTGTAAGTCATGGACCCGATGGGCGCGGCGCATTCCCTTTAGGCGGCACCGCTATCCCGACCATCAAACAATGTAACGATGGCGTAACCGCCAGCATCACCTCACCTGCCCCCTGTCCCCTTGGCACCAATACTTCGTGTATCGATATCGAGAACTGTAACGATACCGTCGATACAACATTCTTTGATACCACCTACAACGATGGCAGCGAAGCCGCGCAATATTTTGACGATTTTGTCGTCTGGGGCAGCAACGCGTTGGTGCGCCCCCCCGTTAATACCGCTCTTTACAGCACTTGCCCCGCAGGAACCTGCGAAGCATGGTGCGCTGCATGCGGTACAAGCTATCCAGGTGCCAGCAGCACTGCGCCACCCGCCGCCATCACAACAGGTACCGCCACCTTATGTAGAAAAGTGATTACGACAAACTCCACGACATGCAGCGCATCATGTTTTTGGGCGGGCACTACCGCCACGGGATTCCAGAAATGTCCATGACACCGTCACACACATCCCAACAATCTGGCTTCACCATTGTGGTGATTGCGGCTTTGTTTGTAGCGTTTGCAGTCGTCATCGCCGCCGTGGTCGAGCGTAACAATACCTTGCAAAATATCTCACGGCGCAATGAGGCGGCCGACCAACTCAATCGATTAAGCTACGCAATTATCGAGTATTCCGTCTTCAACAAATCAGGGACTAATTTGCTCTACCCCTGCCCCGCCCTGCCCAACGTTCTCCCCTCAGATGCAAATTTTGGTAAGGAAGTAACGGTAGCGAACCTTTATGCCGCCGATTGTTCAAGTGTGGCGGGTGATGTCGTTGGCAACCCAAGCGCCACCGTCACTGGCCTTGAAGTGCTTGGGGCGGCAGGCAGCTCCACCATCCGCGGCATGGTCCCCGTGCAAGCACTAACACAGTACGGTATTGGCATTAATGATGCCTTCGACCCGTGGAATAACCGTATTATGTACGTCGTAAACCGTAACGTCACACGCGGCGCCAGCTTTGCTCAAGCCACGACGATTACCATCAGCAATCCGCGTCCCGCATTTGCGACGCTTCCTTCACCCGATTTCCTACTGATAAGCTATGGACGCGACGGCCTTGGCGGGATCAAGCGCACCAGCACCACCATTGGAATTCCGTGCGGTGCTACCGCCACCAGCGCCATCTACCGTTACGAGAATTGCGATAGCGACGCTACTTTTTACAACACCTCTAGTTACATCGCCGACGGCGCCAATGCGACTGCGACCCCGCCGACATCACTCAACACGTTCTATTTCGACGATATCGTGAGCTATTATCGCCAGTAACGAGCGACCGTCCGTAAATGCCACAGTTTGATTAAAATGTTGGGCAAATAATCGGTGTTTTACGATGATTTTATTGATGAGAAATGCCCTCTCGTGTATAGTTTTTAATAATTTCGCCGACCTATTTATTAATATCGGCTAAGGTGTGGATCAGAAAAGCATGAAAAATCGCAGCGGATTCTCGCTTGTGGAGTTGGCGATGGTGCTCGCCATTAGCGGCCTTATGGTCGGCTTCATGGTGCAGGCAAACCGCAGCAATAATTCAGCTAAATGTTACGAAACAAGCAAAGAGCAAGTCAAAACCATTTCAGCTGCGGTTGAGCGTTTCGCCCGCAAGAACGACAAACTACCCCTACCTGCCGCACGCAATATTGGCGTTGAAGATATCAATTATGGCCGCGAAGCCGCACCCGCTGCCATTACGCAATTCGCTGCCGCCGTTGGCACCGTCAGCGTCGGCGCACTTCCCTTTCAAGCCCTCGGCTTGCCTGTTGCAATGGCCAGTGATTGCTGGGGTAACAAGCTCACCTATATGGTTACCACCGAGCTAACCGATACCACGGGTTTTCTCAATACAAGCTTGGTGGGTAATATCGAACTCAAAAGCTCGACGACTGTCACCGTCACCAACACCATCGCCTACGCTATTATTAGCCATGGCGAGGACCAGCTTGGCGCCGTGAAAAACAACTATAGTGGGGTTTCTCTGGGGTGGTGCACCGCTGCGGCTCCAAGCACCATGCGCAACATGAACTGTCGTGCCGCCCAAGCCGAAGTGGCAAGCGGGCCTCTCAACAACGGTAAAGATGCCGGCGCCAATTATTTCGATGATGTGGTGCTCGCCTCTGGCCGACCTCAGATTCTCGACGACGCGGAGCAAGGCAATCTCTATTGCTGGGGTTATAATAGTAATGGCCAATTGGGTAACGGCGGCACTGCCAATTCACTCGTGCCAGTCGCGGTGTCATTGCCCACCGGCGTAACCTCATTCTCGTCCGTAGTCATCAATGACGGAAACGCGCTGAACACCTGTGCCCTTGCCAATACGGGTCAAGTGTATTGCTGGGGTCAAAATGCTGGCTGGACAGACTATTTGGGTGTTGGCGACAACAATGACAGATCCTCACCAACGCCTGTTCTAACCCCTGCAGGCCACACCTATAGCAGCATCTACAAAGGCTATGATTACACCTGCGCCGCCAAATCGGACACCAAAGACCTCTATTGCTGGGGTTATGAAAATAACGGTGAATTCGGAACCTCAACCTACACAGGGATCATTGGCGGCCCTGCCGGTGTGCCTTATTGGACGTATACTACAACATGGTTTGCCCAAATACCCGTTCCCTTCACCTACACCAAAATTGCGGGTGCGGGCGATAATATCTGCGGCCTCGGTAGCGATGGAAAAATTTATTGCTGGGGTGGCAATCCTTCCGATGTGCGCGGTAATGGCGGCGTCACAGCAGCAGACACCACACCACAACTCATCACCATGCCCAGCGGTGTCACCTCATTTACGGATGTCGATGCCGAATATGTAAGCGCCTGCGCCATTGCCAACACAGGCCGTGTGTATTGCTGGGGTTACAACTATTATGGTGTGCTCGGTAATGGTGTCGATGACAGCGATTCAAACATACCCGTTATCGTTCCCTTGCCCACAGGTGTGGACTCCTTCACTTCGGTCAAAGTCGGCTTCGCGATGTCCTGCGGCTTGGCCAACACGGGCGTTGTCTACTGTTGGGGTAACGGCGCCTCTTATGCTACCTCGGGGTATTTAGGAAACGGGGTCGCCGCAACACGATACTCCCCTACCTCGGTGACCATGCCCGTAGGGGTTTTATTTACATCGCTCGATGTTACAGGTGAAATTGCCTGCGCCATTGGCGATGACAGCAGAACCTATTGCTGGGGTAATAATAACGTTGGGCAGTTGGGCGATGGCACGACCACCGATCGCTTGGTGCCAACGGCCGTAAGCAATACGGGTTCTGGCGCTTCCGAGCTTAATTTCAAATCCATTGCCACGGGCTGGGGTCATGCGTGCGGCATTGTTCACAACAACAGCAACATGTGGTGTTGGGGTAAGAATGACCTAAGCCAACTGGGCGATGGCACCATCGTGACGGCCACACGACCCGTGAGGGCCGCTCTGCCCACGGGCGTAAATCACTACAAGCGCATGTCGCATGGCTACTCGCACACCTGCGCCATCGGCGATAATGGCCTCATGTATTGCTGGGGGGGCAACTCCGACGGACAATTTGGTGATGGTACCACCACCAACTCGGACGTCCCCGTCGCCACTGTCCTGCCCGCAGGCGTTACCACCTTCACCCATGTATCTGCCGGAACCACTGGCCATACCTGCGCGCTTGCCAATACGCGCAGAGCCTATTGCTGGGGTGCCAACGGCTTTGGCGAATTGGGGAATGCGTGGGCATCCTCGGGTGCAGGCTCGGGCGATCCGGTAGTCTTGCCCGGTGGCGTCACTGGCTTCACCTCTATTTCCGCAGGCACCTATGTCTCCTGCGCCCTTGGCGATGATGAAAAGGCCTATTGCTGGGGTTATGGCGGCAATGGCCAAATGGGTAACGGCTCCACCACCGCTGATAACAATGTGCCCGTCGAAGTGAACGCGCCAGCAACTGGCGTCACCTATAAAAAAATCGTCGTCGGCGGTGGGAGTGTCTGCGGCATCGGCTCCAATGGCCGCGCCTATTGCTGGGGACAAAACACCGATGGCCAATTGGGCAACGGCACCAATACCGATAGCACCACCCCCGTAGCGGTTACCCTGCCCACGGGCGTTAAATACTTCATCGATATCGATATCGAGTACAGCACCGTCTGTGCCCTTGCCGATAATGGCCGCGCTTATTGTTGGGGCGATGGCAGCTTTGGCAAACTCGGCAATGGCGCCAATGTCGACTCCAACGTGCCCGTTGCCGTTACCCTGCCGACAGGGGTCACCGCGTTCAAATCCATTTCCGTTGGGTATCGCAACGTCTGCGCCACTGGCACTAACGATGTGAATTACTGCTGGGGCCGCTACGACGATGGGGCGCTGGGGAATGACGCCACCGCCGATGCCGATGTGCCTGTCCCCGTGAGCAGCGCTGGCGGTGTCCCCAATTTCAGCGTGATGGATAGCGGCGGCGATTTCAACTGCGGTCTCGTCCTGCCCAAAACCAACGCCTATGCATGGGGACATAATAACAAAGGACAGTTGGGCGATAACACCACCACCGACCGTAATGTGCCCACCCAGCTGCGCAGCGACATTAAAATGCATAATATAAGCATGGGTAGCGAGAATGCTTGTGGCATCGGTAGCGATGGCTACGCCTATTGCTGGGGCGCCAATAGCGATACAGACGGTCACTACAACGATTCAAGCATCGCGAGCAAAACACCCACGCGCGTTGCTTCGGGCTTTGTCTTCAGTGAAATCTATCCAGGGTTCACCTGGCAGGGCGAAACTTGTGCACTCACCCCCTTTGGTGAGGCCTATTGCTGGAACCCCGCTTCCCCAACCCCCACCTTGGTCGGGGGCGGCCTTGCGTTCGATACATTGTCGGTTGGTTATGACACCAAATGTGGCCTTACCGCAGAAGGGCGTGGCTATTGCTGGGGCGGTAACGGCGAAGGCACGTTTGGCGATGGCTCCACCACCGATAGCGCCACCCCCACCCCAGTTTCAGGCCGCTTGCGCTTCCGCACCATTAAAACCAATTATACCCATACGTGCGGCCTCACCACCGCGGGCGATGCCTATTGCTGGGGTAGCAATAGTAACGATGGCAGCACTGGGCGATTGGGGGATGGCACTAGCACCGACCGCTTGGTGCCCACGGCAGTGGTGGGTGGCCACAAATTTCAGGATATTCGCTTGGGCGTGTACAGAACCGTTGGCCTCACCACAGGCGGCCAACTTTACTGGTGGGGACAAGGCCCGACAAATGAACTATCGCCCACCTTATACTCGGGCGAGCATGTCTTCACCAAACTCATGATGGGTGAATTTAACGTTTGCGCCCTTAAAGCGGATAATTCGCTATGGTGCACGGGTGGGAACCCTGAAGGCCAGAGAGGCGATGGTAATCCTAACCCTTGGCCGGGCGATGATTTCACCCAAGTCACCTATAGCGGCAGCGCCGACCTTGCATTTGAAAACCCAACGAGCAGCAACCTGTTAGGGACAAACAACGGTGCCGCCCTCACCAAATCCAGCAACGCGGTGTGTTCGGGCAACAACGATCGCGGCCAGTTGGGGGATGGCACCAACATCAACAGCCTCACGTTGCAATCGGTCAAGCTACCGGGGGATATTAAGTTGCGCCGTATATCGTCAGGCACTTATCAATCCTGCGGCATTGGCGATAATGGCATGGCCTATTGCTGGGGCAGTGGCGATTTCTGGAATTTGGGCGATAACCGAGGCGCCCACAGCAACACCCCAACCATGTTGGAGTTGCCTGTAGGCGTCACCAGCTTCACCGATATCGACGTGGCTTGGCGCGGCAATGGCGGATGGGCACTGGCTAACACCGGCCAGCTCTATACATGGGGCGAATATACGCCGGCGGGCTTTACGCCTATTCTTGTTGCGCCCGTAGCATTCCCTCCGGGTGTCACTGGCTTCATCGACGTTAGCTCAGGCTATGGCTCTGTCCATGCCATCGGTAATAACGGTCGCCTCTATGCGTTAGGTTTTAATTCTTTTGGTAATTTCGGCAACGGCACCTCGGGCACTTTCGAGAATGGCTTTTGGACAGCAACCGACATGCCTGCGGGGGTTGACTCCTTCACTGCGGTGGATGCCTCCCAATACCATGCATGTGCCCTTGCCAACACCCGCCAAGTTTATTGCTGGGGGCGCAACGACTATTGCGGTGCGGGCGATGGTATATGTAACCCCGAAGTGACCACACCTAGCCCCATCGTCTTGCCCAGCGGGGTCAACGGTTTCCGCGAAATTTCTGTCGCTGGGTATAGCTGCGCCATTGGCGATAATGGCCGCCCGTACTGTTGGGGAATGGGGGCAGCATGGGCGCCAACCCTGCCCGCGCCCGTTACCATGCCTGCGGGCGTCACCTCCTTCAGCAATATCAACGCAGGTGGCGATATAACCTGTGCCCTTGCCAACACGGGCAAAACCTATTGTTGGGGCTTCACAACCTATGGGAGTGCCGAATATCCCGACACCCCCTTTATTGCCAATGTCTTCGCCAACGGCACCACGTCGGACTCCGCAACCCCCGTCGCCGCGTTCGAGCCTTATACCAATGCGCTAAGCGCGCTCGGCATTGGCGAGGCACATAGCTGCGCCATCAGCCTGCCCAAAACCAACACCTATTGTGCGGGCGGCAATACCTATGGCCAACTGGGGACGGGGAATAGAATTTCCAGCGCCATTTCGCAACCCACCTTGCTGCCCAATGGCGTGAAGTTGCGTATGGTGAGCACAGACCACGAGAATGCTTCGTGCGGCATTGGTGAGGATAATCAGGCTTATTGCTGGGGCACCACGGGCAACGCCAGCGGCCTTAACGTCCTTGGAAATGGCGGCAGCGCAACATCACCCACCGCCTTCGATATCCCCGTCAAAGTTACCCTGCCCGCTGGCACCACGGGCTGGACACATATCGATATGGGTCGTCAGCACGCCTGCGCCATTGCCAACACAGGGTCGTTATATTGTTGGGGCAGTAACGCCAACGGCAGGCTTGGCACCAATACATTCGTGTGGCTCAATACCCGTGTACCCGCCCTCGAGGCCACCAAGCCTGCGGGTGTGAATTACTTCACCGAAGTCTCAGCAGGCTATACCAACAGCTGCGCCATTGGCGATGATGGCGGCGCCTATTGCTGGGGCCATAACGAGTTTGGCAAGCTGGGCGATGGCACCACCACCGACCGTGACGAGCCAACCGCTATCAGTCCTGCAGCGGGCGTCACCGCATGGTCCAGCATTTCTGCAGGCCAGTTTCACTCCTGTGCGATTGGCAATAATGGACGCGCCTATTGCTGGGGTGAAGGCGATTCGGGCGAATTTGGCAATGGCGCTAGCGTTAACTCCAGCACCCCTGTTGCGGCCAATCTTCCTGCGGGTGTCAGTGCCTACACAAAAGTATCAGCTGGGCAACACTTTACCTGTGCACTGGGCAATAATGGCCGCGCCTATTGTTGGGGCATGGGCTGGAATGGGCAGTTAGGCCACGGGGCAAATGCTCTTAGCACAACACCCGTGGCCGTCAGCTTGCCAACGGGCGTTACCTCCTTCAAGGATATTACAGCGGGCCAAACTGGCGCTTGTGCCATCGGCAATAATAATCGCACCTATTGCTGGGGCTATCAAACCAACGGACAATTTGGCGACAGTACCCTCACCGCAAGCAATGTGCCTGTGCCTGCTCACACACTCAGCACGCTCAACCCCATCACCCAGATTTCGCGCGGAAACAGCCAATCCTGCGCCATTTCCTATGCCAAGAGCAACCTCCATTGCGCGGGTTCAAATATTTCAGGCAATTTCGCGACTGGTTCCTTCAGTCCCGATACAGCGCTTTACAATACTGCGTCCATCCTGCCGCCGGGCGTCACTGGGTATAAATACCTCACCGCAGGCAGCCAGTGGGAACCCTACCATACCTGTGCCATCGCCAACACGAACGACCTGTATTGCTGGGGTGGCAACTCACACGGCCAACTTGCCCAAGGCACCGGCGGCACCGACAATAATTCAAGCGTACCGCTGCTTGTTTCCGTGCCCGCCGGCGCACGCTATTTTACCGAGGTTTCTGCTGGCTTTGGTAACGCAACCTGCGCCCTTACCGATACAGGACGTGTCTATTGCTGGGCACAGGTTGACATAGGGGATGGCTGGCCTCACGGCCAAGGGGCGCCTGTCGATCCGGCCATCTTCCCTCCGGGTGTCACTGCCTATACCAATGTATCGGCAACCAATGGCTCGGCCTGCGCCGTGGGTAACGACGGCGTTACTTATTGCTGGGGCAACGGGGGCGATGGCATACGTGGGGATGGCACGACATCCAACGCTAGCTCACCCACCGCCGTCACCATGCCAGCCAACACCATCTTTAAAGAGATTATCGCAGGGGGCAACTACCACCGCTGCGCGCTGACGGCGCAAGGCAAAGCCTATTGCTGGGGTAACGGTGGCAATGGGCGGCTAGGCAATGGTGGCACAGCGGATAGCTCTGTCCCTGTGGCGGTTACCCTGCCCGCAGGCGTCAACTTTTTCCGCCAACTCGCATTAGGCGATTCGCACACGTGCGGCATTGCCGATAATAATCGTGCCTATTGCTGGGGTCAAAATGGCGGGCATGGTGGTCTGGGCAATGGTGGGGGCGCCAATAGCAGTGTCCCTGTTCCTGTCACCCTCCCCACGGGGGTTACGGGCTTCCACTCCATCTCATCGCGCGGCAGTTCCTTTACCTGCGCCGTGGCGAACGATAATCAGACCTATTGCTGGGGCTTTGGTGGCGAGCAATTCGGGAATGGCGCTTCCAATTGGAGCAACCCTGTTCCCATTCTCTCGCATGCCCCCAGTGCGTTAACCACCCCAACGATACCCCTTGTTTCGGAGGGCTATAGCTGTGCCTTGTCCAACGTGCCAAAAACCTTCTGCTGGGGCAGAAATGATTTTGGCCAATTGGGCAACGGCACCAGCGGGGCAGACGCTAGCAGACCTGTTTCCGTACAACTTCCGGCGGGCGTGCAGTGGTTCACCAAAGTGGTTAGTTACCAACAGCACACCTGCGCACTGGGCAATAACAGCCGCGCCTATTGCTGGGGCGATAACACCAACGGCAATCTGGGCGACAATAGCACCACCAGCAGCCTCAGCCCCATTGCTGTCAGCATGCCTCCTGGGGTCGTCTTCACGGATATTGCTACAGGCTACACTCACACCTGCGCACTAGGCGATAATGGCTCCGCCTATTGCTGGGGTAATGGTACCGATGGCGCTATCGGCGATGGCGCCAACACCACCCGATTGGTGCCCACCGCCGTTACCTTCCCTGGCGGCGTCACCAGCTTTTCTCGCATTAGTTCGGGCGCGTACTACAGCTGCGCGCTGGGTAACGATGGCCAAGTCTATTGCTGGGGCGATAACGCCAACGGCAATCTGGGCGACAACACCACCACCGACCGCAACGTTCCCACCCTAGCCACACTTCCTGGTGGCGTCACCTCGTTCATCGATCTCGCTGTCGGGTACACCCATAGCTGTGCCATTGCCGACACGGGCGGAATCTATTGCTGGGGCGATAATGATTATGGCGTCATCGGCAATGGCTCTGCGGTCGATAGCCCAGTCCCCACCGCTACCACGCTTCCAGTCGGCGTCACCGCTTTCACCTCCGTGAGTGCGGGCTACCGTCATACCTGTGCCCTTGGCAATAATGCCCGCGCCTATTGCTGGGGTGAAGGCGATTGGGGGGCCATGGGCAATGGCACCAATAATGCCGCCAACTACGATACACCCACCCTCGTCAACCTTCCTACGGGAGCCACCTCTTATAAATCTGTAACCGCTAGTGCGGCCTATAGTTGCGGCATCACCAACGATAGACGCACCTTCTGTTGGGGCTATAATGGCGTGGGCGCCCTAGGCGACGGCAGCACGACCGACCGATTGGTGCCCACCGAAGTTCGAAAACCCGACGAGATTTCAGAATTTCAGTCAATCGCCAGCCATACCCATACAAACTGCGCGATTGGCGTACCGTAACCTTACTGACCCTTCGTCGAGGGTTTCTGGTTAAGCCTTCGTGAACCCATAGCCAGCGCGGCTGTTACAAATTTTTTGGCATTCCCCCTTGCATCTGTCACGAGATGCCTTATCTAGCCCTCATAGCCCACGAAGGCTTATGCTCCTTGCGCCTAACGTTAAGGCGCTGGCAAATCACTCGAAAAAGGAAGAAAAACAATGGCAAAAGTAATCGGTATTGACCTTGGTACCACCAATTCCTGCGTTGCGATCATGGAAGGCGGCAGCGCCAAAGTGCTCGAAAACTCGGAAGGTGCACGCACCACCCCCTCCATCGTCGCCTTCGCGGCGGATGGTGAGCGTCTGGTCGGCCAAACGGCGAAGCGTCAGGCAGTGACAAACCCTGAGAACACCATCTTCGCGGTGAAGCGCTTGATTGGTCGTTCGTATGATGATCCCATCACGCAAAAAGACGCAAAAATCGTTCCCTACAAAATCGCCCGCGCCGATAATGGCGACGCATGGGTCGAGGCACGTGGCGACAAATATTCGCCATCGCAAATCTCGGCCTTCACGCTCGGCAAAATGAAAGAGACCGCCGAAAATTACCTCGGCGAAAAAGTGACGGATGCGGTGATTACCGTTCCTGCCTACTTCAACGACGCCCAGCGCCAAGCCACGAAAGATGCGGGTAAAATTGCTGGCCTCAACGTGCTGCGCATCATCAACGAGCCAACCGCAGCAGCGCTTGCTTACGGCTTCGAGAAAAAAGACGGCCAAACCATCGCGGTCTACGATTTGGGTGGTGGTACGTTCGACGTTTCCATCCTCGAAATTGGCGATGGCGTGTTCGAAGTGAAATCCACCAACGGCGATACCTTCCTCGGTGGGGAAGATTTCGACATGCGCATTCTGGATTACCTCGCGGATGAATTCAAAAAATCGGATGCGATCGACCTGCGCAAAGATAAGCTCGCTTTGCAACGCTTGAAGGAAGCAGCAGAGAAAGCAAAAATCGAACTGTCGAGCACCGCGCAAACGGAAGTGAACCTGCCCTTCATCACGGCGGATGCGAACGGTCCAAAACACCTGAACGTCAAACTCACCCGCGCCAAGCTCGAGTCGCTGGTTGAAGACCTCATCGCCCGCACCATGGAGCCTTGCAAAAAAGCCCTGAAGGATGCTGGCGTGGATGCCAACAACATCGACGAAGTGGTGCTTGTGGGCGGCATGACCCGCATGCCCAAAGTCATCGAGATGGTAAAGAGCTTCTTCGGCAAAGACCCACACCGTGGCGTGAACCCTGATGAAGTGGTTGCCATCGGCGCGGCCATCCAAGGCGGCGTGCTCAAGGGCGAAGTGAAGGATGTATTGTTGCTCGATGTAACGCCACTCTCGCTCGGCATCGAAACACTCGGCGGCGTGTTCACCCGTCTGATCGATCGCAACACAACCATCCCGACCAAGAAATCGCAAACTTTCTCGACGGCGGATGATAACCAAACGGCGGTGACCATTCGCGTCTTCCAAGGTGAACGTGAAATCGCGGTTGACAACAAAGCGCTTGGTCAATTCGACCTCGTCGGTATCGCCCCTGCTCCACGCGGCATGCCACAGATCGAGGTAACATTCGATATCGACGCCAACGGCATCGTGAATGTTTCCGCGAAGGATAAGGCCACCGGCAAGGAGCAACAAATCCGCATCCAAGCCTCGGGTGGTTTGTCCGATGCCGACATCGAGAAAATGGTGAAGGATGCCGAAGCCAATGCGGCGGCGGATAAAGAAAAACGTGCCCTCATCGAAAGCCGTAACAAGGCCGAAGCCTTGGCACACGAAGCCGAGAAAAACCTGCGCGAGCATGGCAACCTCGTCGGCGATGCCGAAAAATCGCAAATCGAAGCGGATGTGAAAGCGGTGCGCGAGTCGCTCGAGTCCACCAACAAAGCGGATATCGACGAGAAGGCGCAAGCCCTCAGCCAGTCGATGATGAAGCTTGGCGAAGCCATCTACAAAGCGCAGCAAACCAGCGGCGAAGCTGCGGCAGGCGCGCAAGCACAGGCCGACGCGGGCGCAAGCACCGCCCAAGCCGATGGCGAAGTGGTGGATGCAACGTTCGAAGACATCAGCGACGACAAGAAAGACTAATTAGCACGAGCCTTGGGTTGAGAGGTTTTAGCTTTACTGCGCGTCAAATCACGCTAGAAGCTAGAACCTCACGACTCAAGGCTCATCGCTTATTCGTATGGCAGAAGATTTTTACACAGTATTAGGCGTTGCAAAGAACGCGAGCGAGGACGACCTGAAGAAGGCGTACCGCAAACTCGCCATGCAATATCACCCCGATAAAAACCATGGCAACGCCGAAGCTGAGAAGAAATTCAAAACCATCAACGAAGCGTATGATGTCCTAAAGGACCCGCAAAAACGCGCGGCGTATGACCGCTTTGGTCACGATGCCTTTGCCAATGGCATGGGCGGTGGCGGTGGCGGCGGCGGCTTCTCGGGCGCGGGTAGTTTTTCCGATATTTTCGAGGATCTCTTTTCCGAATTCACGGGGCGTCGTGGTGGCGGGCAAGCGCAAAGCTCGGCCGCACGCGGGTCAGACCTTCGCTACAACCTCGATATCGAGCTGGAGGCCGCCTTCAAAGGCAGCCAAAAAACCATCAAGGTCACCACTTCGGGCAGCTGCGAAAGCTGCAACGGCAGCGGCGCTGCGGGCGGCTCCCACCCCGAAAACTGCCACACCTGCAACGGCCGCGGCACCATTCGCGCGCAGCAAGGCTTCTTCACGGTGGAGCGCGGCTGCGGCACCTGCCAAGGCACCGGAAAAATCATCAAGAACCCATGCAAAACCTGTGCGGGTTCTGGCCGCACGCGCAAAGAAAAATCACTCAGCGTCACCATCCCCGCTGGGGTCGAGGAAGGCACCCGCATCCGTTTGGCGGGTGAGGGCGAAGCAGGTTTCCGTGGCGGGCCTGCGGGTGATCTCTACATCTTCCTCTCCATCAAGCCGCACCGCATCTTCAAGCGCGATGGCGCGAATGTGTTCTGCGGCGTGCCTATTCCACTGGCCACTGCCTCACTTGGCGGCCATATCGAAGTGCCAACGATTGATGGTGGGCGCGTGAAGGTCACGATTCCCGAAGGCACACAAACTGGCCACCAGTTCCGCCTCAAAGGCAAGGGCATGAGCGTCCTCAAATCGGCTGCGCGCGGCGATATGTATATCGAGGTGGCAGTCGAAACGCCCGTCAACTTAAGCAAAAAACAACGCGATTTGCTGAAGGAATTCGAGCACGCAGGCGGCAGCAAACCCACCAGCCCCGAGAGCGAAAATTTCTTCACCAAGGTGAAAGAATTCTGGGCGGATTTAAAACAGGATTAACGGATAGGCGAGGGATTACTCCTCTGCTTATGCGCATCCTCCCTTGCTTGCCGATAGGCCACATCCATCGCTTCTGATTTTTCTTGCAGCACCTGTTGCGGTAACGTAACGCGCACCGCGCCACCCTGAATGGGCTCTAGCTTCACTGACGCGCCGACAACAATACCCAGCTTATCAAAAACCCTATGTGCCGCCGTTTCAAATTGCTCATGGCTCATCCGCACCTTAGCCAACGGCACCTCAAGGAAGCTCTCCTTATAATAGGTGCCCACATGCTGCCATTCACGCGCGGGCGAAAAGAGATAGAGGCTTAAGCGCGTTTCTGGAAATGGCAATCGCGCGGATCTATCCCTGCCATGTTCCTTAAAATCATACTGACCCACACCCATATTCCTGTTCAGCAGATAGGCGTAGGACGACCCTTTTACGCTTTCGTTGCTCATCGTAACTTCCCTGCCGCCGATAAACCACCTGCCCCTTGGGCACGCTTCACATCCCGCAGCATTTCCTTCATACGCAACGCATATTGATCGAATAGCTGTGCGGGCATGGCAACATGCACCTCACCACGGTGAGCTTCCTGCACTTCAGCATCCTTCACGGTGAGTGACTCAGGCGGAATATTGAGGGTAGCAAAAATCGACCTCACTTTTGGCGTGATGGTACTCATATTCTCGCCCATTGGCTGCAGCGAGAGATAGCACACGCGCTTGCCATTTGCTTCATGCCAACGGGAAAGATCATCAAACAACGCATTCAGCAGCGCTATGTCATGCTTTGGCTCAGACACCTGTGCATACATGGTTTCCATGGTCTTCTTGTTTGCGATAAACAAGCTGGGCGATACATGCAGCCGTATAAAACTACCTTGTATATCGGCATCCACGGACATGCGCAGCTCAGCAAAAAGGGCTTTCGCCGCCGCCTCCACTTCTTTGGCTGGCCACGGAAATTCGTCCAGCCTCAGGCTGCGGGTCATTTTCGAGCCCGCACCAAGACCAGCATTCTTTTGCCAATGGCCAATATGCTGTGGCGAAAACAACTGCTCCACCAGCACGGTGCGCAGGCCCTTGGTCAAACGCAGCCCCACGAGCTTGTCTTGATATGTTGCATCGGTTGATTCAACGGTATTTGCAGGTCTAATCATCGTCCACCTCGTCCTGTTTGTTCATGAATACGCACGCGCTGGTTACCCAGCTGCGAAAGCGCTTGGGCATTAAACTGTGCTTCGGGAATCCGAATACGCATCGCAATGCCCTGTTCGGGAATGGGCTCTAACTCGGCACCATAAATCCCTACTTGCGCTAACACATCGCTAATTTTCTGCTGCACCTGTTCAGGTTCATAGACAGAAATATCACGCCAATTCGCCTCATACACCTTGCGCCCATCCGCCACAGTGTGCAGCCATTGCTGGTTACGTGTCGTCAGGCGCGTGGTGACCAATCGCTCCAGCCCCTGCTCAGCGATCTGCGCCATCCCAAGGCGCTTTTCCTCTTTAGTCCGCTTGCCACTCATCCTATTCATCCTTGTCATCGTGCTTTGCTTTTTGCTGCACTTGCCGCTAACCATAGACTAAAATGAGGAAAGTTTTATGACAGTTTCGTTAAAAGTTGCGATTGCAGGGGCATCGGGGCGCATGGGTTTGGCGCTGATTCGTGCCCTTTCCACCCACCAAACGCTGGAGCTGGTGGCCGCTGGCATCCGCACGGGCGGGGCATCGCTTGCCAAAAGCCATTTCGAGGGGGCCGGCTTAAGCTTCGCGGGCGAGCTCATCACCGAAAGCACCGCCCACATGGTGGATGCCGCCGATGTGGTGATCGATTTCACCGCGCCCGAGAACACCGTGGGGCTAGCAGGGCTAGCGGCACTTCATAAAAAAATCCTGATTTCCGGAACGACAGGGCTTAATTCCGCGCAAAAAGAGGCGCTTATCCGCGCGGGCGAGTCCACGCGCGTTGTCTGGTCGGCCAACATGTCGGTCGGCGTCAACCTGCTCATGGCGCTGGTCGAGCATACCGCCAGCAAATTGCCAGAAGCCGATATCGAAATCCTCGAAATGCACCACCGCATGAAGGTGGATGCACCCTCAGGCACCGCCCTCGCCCTTGGTGAATCTGCTGCCCGTGGCCGCGAAGTTAGCCTTGCGGATGTCGCCGTGCGCAGCCGCGATGGCCACACGGGTGCCCGCAAAACCGGCGATATTGGCTTTGCCACCTTGCGCGGCGGCGATGTGATTGGCGACCATACGGTCATGTTTGCGAGCAGTGGCGAGCGTATCGAGCTCTCCCACAAGGCCAGCAACCGCGATATCTACGCGAAAGGCGCACTGGTTGCCGCCGAGTGGGTTGCCGCCAAACCCAACGGCTTTTATACCATGCGCGACGTGGTGAAGCTCTAGTTGTTGTAGTCGTTGTGAAGGGGGCCTTACCCCCTACGCTATCGCTGACCCCCGCCCTTCGGGCTCGCCATGGAAGGCTACGCATGGATAATCACAAAGCATTTTCAGTGGATGGTGCGTAGCGCTTTACGGCGCGAGCCGGAGCCAAAGGCGAACGAGGGGGGCTCGCCCCCAGCGCGGCGAAGCCGCCACCAATAATCCCTCTCTTAACGATTTTTTTACTCTTTCCGTTGTATGGTGCGCAGATACGACCTTGAAGGAGGCACCCATGACGTATCTCGGCGACATGCAGATGAAATCCCTGATCGACGCGCAAGTGTTCGGCGCAAAAGGCGATTGGGAAAAGCACGAAATTGGCGGCAAAGCCACGTTCATCAAGCCCATCAACACCCGCGACGTGGAAATGAAAGCCCGCATCGCCAACCGCTTCGACGAGCTGGGCTTCATTCCCAAGTTCTTCCGCGAATCGGGCAGCGAGTTCGTCGCGCTCGAGGGGGTCAAGCAATCACGCTATGCCAGCATTGAAGCGGCATTCGTCGATCAAATCCTAAAAAAGCTTTAGTCATTATTGAGGGGGCGAAGCCGCCCTCAATACAACGACTAATCATCCCATAGCTTGGGCTGGGGCACGGCGTAGGTCGGCGCCGCGGCAACTTTCGGACGAGGCACATCCACCATATTATGGGTCACTGCCATCTCGGAGCGCAGCTCCGCTGGCGGTTCACCACGGCCAGCGGCCAACACCTCACCATATTCGGCGGGCATAAAATCTTCGGTCTTACGCATTTTGTTGCGAAGCAACTGAAGCGAGCGCAGGGTCAGCTGAATATAGGTGTAAATTTCGTCGCCATAGACGTTTTTGCCCTGCAGCAAAATCACCACTTTTTCGGCAAGCAATGCCTCGTCCAACTCCACTGGGGTTGAATTTTGGGATTGGGCGCTCGTTTTCCAAGTGGTATTCATGGCCTACCATTATGCAGGTTTGGCCGTAAAAATATAGCGCTAGGTGAGAATTGTGAAGATTTTTTGCGAAGTTGTAGCAAAACGTGGCGGATTTAGCCTAGTTGAATGCCGCCAGAAAGCTTCAATCCCGCAAGTTGCGACTGCAGCGTATCATGCGATTGTGCCCGCTCAACGTTCAAGCCATTCATTTCCTGAAGCATGGCCATGGCGATAACCCCAGCAACAGGATTCTTGCTACCGCAACTTGTTGCAGTGCATTGACCACCCTGAAACTTCACGACTACATCTTCCATGCTCATCTACTCGCTCCATTTTTTATCTGTGCGTTTTCCGCTTAACTCAAATCTAGCAAATCTTCCCTAACAAATAGTTAATTGGTTAACTTTTTATCAGAAAAGTTGCTGGCATTTTAGTTAATTTCAACGCGCGCTATTTCCTACTTCCCACTTTACGCATTTGCCGCACCCCACGCAATAAAAACCCCGCATTTTGGCGAAATCTTCACACAACTGTCACAATTCTCCGTTTGACATGGCCTGCACAGCCTCGCGCATTTACTAACACGCCATGCCGCCAACCTTGCGCCAAACGGGCTAATATGCTAGAAATAGAGCTAATTCATGGAGGGTCTATGTACCGCTTAGCGGTTTTGTTACTGGTGGCCACATGCGCAAGCGCGAGCCTTGCCCAACCTGCGCGCCCGTCTGCTCCGACCCCAGCTGCATCGGCGCCGAATCAAACAGGTCTCACTGCGGATGGTAAAATTATGCTTGGCCTTGATGGCCGCGGTAATTATCGTAAGCCACGCGTCGCCAGAACGGCACGTGCCGCCGATACACCCCCACCTGCTAACGTACAGGCTGCAAACGCCAGCGCCTTCAGGCAGGCACTCCAAGCCCCGCAATTGGGTATGCCACCTGCACAGCAACCACCATCACCGTCTGCCGCCCCACTAGCGCCTACAACTATGCAAACCGCTCCCGTAGCAACGGTTGCGCCAGCAGCCCCAGCAACGCCAGTAGCCCCAACGACAGCCGCTAACCCAGCCGTAGCGCCGAGCAGACCACCTGTTTTACCTAATGCACTGCCAGCGTTGCAGCCCAATGGCGGGCTTTTCACCGACGCTATGCGTTAAAGCTCGGTTCCACCTACCGTCATCGCGGAAATAAGCAAGCTCGGCTGCCCAACACCCACAGGCACGCTTTGCCCTGCTTTGCCGCAGGTGCCGATGCCAGGGTCAAGCGCCATGTCATTGCCAATCGCGCTGATGCGTCCCATGATTTCAGGGCCCGAACCGATCAGCGTTGCCCCTTTAATCGGCGCGGTGATTTTGCCATCCTCGATCATATAGGCTTCGGTGGCATTGAACACGAATTTGCCGCTGGTAATATCCACCTGTCCGCCACCCAGATACGCCGCATAAATCCCACGCTTCACCGATGAAATCATGTCATCTTTATGCGCATTGCCGCCGAGCATAAACGTATTGGTCATGCGTGGCATGGGTTGGTGCGCATAACTTTCGCGCCGCCCATTGCCGGTGGCTGCCACCCCCATTAACCGCGCATTCATACGGTCTTGAATGTAGCCTTTGAGGATGCCATCTTCGATTAACACATTACGGCTCGTGGGCGTTCCCTCGTCATCGACAGTGAGCGAACCACGGCGGTTTTCAAACGTGCCATCATCCACCACCGTTACACCTTTGGCCGCCACTTGCTCGCCAATACGTCCACTAAAGGTGGAGGAACCTTTGCGGTTGAAATCTCCCTCAAGCCCATGGCCCACCGCTTCATGCAGCAGCACACCGCACCAGCCCGCGCCCAGCACCACGGGCAACTCACCCGCAGGTGCCGGCTTGGCCGATAAATTCACCAACGCTTGGCGCAACGCTTCATCCGCCACGGGTTTCCAGCCTTCTTCGCTCAGCAATGCGTCATACAAAATACGTCCGCCCGCGCCGCTACTGCCCGATTCCATTTTCGTGCCATCGCCCACTACAGCCTGAATACTCAAGCGCACGAGTGGGCGTACATCACTGACCATACGGCCATCGGCGCGCAAAATCTGCACGCGCTGCCAGTTGGCAGCAAGGCTGGCGGTGACTTGTTTCACCCGCGGGTCTTTGCCGCGCAGATAGGTGTCAATCGCCTGCAGCACCGCCAATTTATCGGCAAACGCCACCGCCGCTAGCGGGTTCTCGGCCACATAGAGATGCTTGTTGGCCCCAAACGCTGGCTCCAGCTTCGCGCGCACGCTCGCCTGCCCGCTATCCACTTCTTTCACCGTAGCGGCCGCACGTTTCAGCGCCGCGTCGGTCAGTTCGGCGCTGTGCGCATAGGCAGTGGTTTCGCCTTTCACCGCCCGCAGGCCAAAGCCTTGGCTGGTATCACCGCTGGCCTGTTTCAGCCGCCCATCATCGAACATGTAGCTCTCGCTGGCGCGGTGCTCAAGGTACAGCTCGCCATCATCCGCGCCGTGCAGCGCCTCCTCCAAGGTGCGAAGCGAAGCCGCACGATCGAGGTTGCCGTGGGAGAAAAAGGGATCGGATAAATGCATGTCAACCTAATGGCGGGAGTGAGCCTTTAGCTGTACCGACCAACCGTGGGAAGTGCAATGGCCTACTTTTTATCTACAGCAGCCGGTGGTGGCGTTTCATCCCCAAGACCAAGGGAATTCAACATATCATCGAACATCGAGGGTTCGTTCGTGGGTTCTTCTGGCTTTTTCTCCGGTTCCGCAGCCGCCTCTTTCTGGGGCTCGGTAACAGGGGAAGCGCTACCGTCAGTTTTCAAAATTACCGTATCGTCATCACCAATCGCTACGTGCGTTGCGACGTGCGATGTATCCACTGCCACTCCATCATCTTTTACAGTAATTGCCTGACCCTGCGCTGTACGCGGCGTCGCATCACCCTTAGCGCTTGGGCTCACCAAATCGGTTGCCTGCTGTAACATCTTACTAAAAAAATCATCCTCCGCCAGCGCAGCACGCGGCTCAACAGCAAGGAAAAGGGCAATACCAGCAAGCAGCATGATTCGTGTAGTGCGCATATAATCCTCTGTTATGACGAATGTATGGGGCGAACGCTTAGCGGATTGCCCGCAAAATACAAGAACACTGTTGAGATAGGGCAACGCGGCTGCCTGCAAACTGCCCGTCCAAGCTTCTTGGTTTAAATCAACTTGCACTTGCCCACGCCATCGGCTACGCGAAGCAAATCACCCTCATTTTATTAAGTAGTGCTCATGACCCAGAAAATGACTATTTCCCTCCGCACCTTTTCGCTGGCGTTAGTAACTAGCGCCCTGCTTGCGTTGCCAGCCTTCGCTAACGAGGCAGCACCCGCGCCCACCGAGAAACCAATTGAGGCGGTGGCAGCGCCTGCGGCCGAAGCGCCCGCGGTCGAGGCTGCACCTGCCGAGAAGCCTCTTTCCGAGGAAGAGAAAAAAGCCGCCATCGCCGCTGCGGCCAGCATCACCGCATTCGATGCCCGCAAAGTAGTGGGCGCCCCTACCGATTGGCAAATGGGTTTCCAAGAAGCAGTAACCCCCATCAAAAAAGCGGTTTATCCGCTCCACGACGCGGTGCTGGTCATCATCACCATCATCACCCTGTTCGTGCTTGCACTGCTGATCTATGTGATGGTGCGCTTCAATAAGAAAGCCAACCCCAAACCCGCCAGCTTCACCCACAACAAAATGGTCGAGGTTGTTTGGACGGTCATCCCGATTCTGATTCTTGTTGGTATTGCTATTCCTTCCGTACGCATTCACTACAAACTCTATTATAACGAGAATGCGCTCAGCACCCCTGACCTCACCGTCAAAGTGGTTGGCCACCAATGGTACTGGGAATACGAATATCCCGACCATGGCATCAAGTTTGATTCCAACATCACTAAGGACGCCGATTTGCCCGAAGGCGCACCACGCCTGCTTGAAGTCGATAATGCGTTGGTAGTTCCCGTGGGTAAAACCGTTCGTATCCAGCTCACCGCATCGGATGTGATTCACGCCTTCGCCGTTCCTTCGTTTGGTATCAAAAAAGGTGCTGTCCCAGGCCGCTTGAACGAGACATGGTTCCAAGCCGATAAAGAAGGCATCTATTATGGCCAGTGCTCGGTGCTCTGCGGCAAACTGCACGGCTTCATGCCTGTTAAAATTATCGTCGTCAGCCAAGAAGAGTTCGATACTTGGGTGAAAGGCGCAAAACTCCAATTCGCATCGAACGATTCGCTGCAATTCGCGGCGTTGAATCAATAAATAAAACGAGAGAATACTATGGCACACGGTACCGACGCACACGCTCACGACCACCACGACACCCCTAAAGGCTGGCGTCGTTGGGTCTATTCGACCAACCACAAGGATATCGGCATCCTGTACCTGTTCTATGCCTGCTTTGCGGGCTTGCTGGGCGCTGCCTTCTCGGTTGCCATGCGGATGGAGCTGCAAGCGCCAGGCATGCAATATTTCGGTGACAACTACCAACTCTACAATGTGTTCCTCACCGCGCACGCCTTCCTCATGGTGTTCTTCCTCATCATGCCTGCACTGATTGGTGGCTTTGGTAACTACTTCGTACCGCTGATGATTGGCGCACCCGACATGGCCTTCCCACGCATGAACAATATTTCGTTCTGGCTGCTTATTCCTTCCATTTTGCTGCTCGTTGCTTCCTCCCTTGTTGGTAGCGGTGAAGCGCGCGGTGTGGGTCTGGGCTGGACCGTGCAAACCCCACTTTCGGTGACCGACGGCCTGCATAAAGGCATGGCGGTGGATTTGGCTATTTTCTCGCTTCACTTGGCGGGTATGTCCTCCATTTTGGGTGCGATTAACTTCATCGTGACCATTTTCAACATGCGTGCTCCGGGCATGACCTTGTTCAAAATGCCGCTGTTCGCATGGTCGATTCTGATCACCGCATTCTTGTTGCTCCTGTCGCTGCCTGTGCTTGCGGGTGCTATCACCATGCTGCTGACGGATCGCAACCTAGGCACCAACTTCTTCAACCCCGCGGGTGGTGGTGATCCACTCCTGTTCGACCACTTGTTCTGGTTCTTCGGGCACCCTGAAGTATACGTCCTCATTCTCCCTGCATTCGGTATTATTTCCGAGGTGGTGGCCACCTTCAGCCGCAAAGCCATCTTCGGCTATCTGGGCATGGTGGCGGCCATGAGCTGCATTGGCGTGCTGGGCTTTGTTGTGTGGGCGCACCACATGTTTATCCTTGGCCTCAGCGCCGATACCGAAGCCTACTTCATGATTGCCACAATGGTGATTGCGGTGCCAACCGGCATTAAAATCTTCTCGTGGATTGCCACCATGTGGGGCGGCTCGATGACGTTTGAAACCCCGATGGTGTTTGCGCTTGGCTTCATCTTCCTGTTCACCATGGGCGGTGTGACGGGCGTGATGCTTGCCAACACCGCGATCGATATTTCGTTTAACAACACCTACTATGTCGTGGCACACTTCCACTACGCCATGAGCTTGGGCGCGTTGTTTGGCGTGTTCACCGCCTTCTATTACTGGATCCCAAAAATGTCGGGCTACATGTATAGCGAGTGGATGGGCAAGTTCCATTTCTGGCTGTTCTTCATCGGCACCAACCTCACCTTCTTCCCGCAACACTTCTTGGGCATGGCGGGCATGCCGCGCCGTATCCCTGATTACCCCGATGCGTATGAAGGCTGGAACTACTGGTCGTCCATTGGCTCCTACATTGCCTTTGCAGGCGCCATCTGGTTCCTTGTTGTGGTTGCCGAAATGTTCATCAAAAAGCGCAAAGCCGCCATCAACCCATGGGGTGAAGGTGCAAGCACGCTGGAGTGGACACTCAGCTCGCCACCACCATTCCACACCTTCGAGTCGCAACCCGACTACACCAAGGTGGCAAGCGCATATCCAAGCCACCACTAGAATGATCGAAGGGGGTAGAAGTACCCCCTTCACTTCATCGAGCAGGCACCATGAACACCTCGACTCTTACCGTCCCCGCCGAAGAATCCTCCCTCAAGGATTACCTCACGCTGCTTAAACCGGGCGTCATGTCGCTTGTCGTCTTCACTGGCGCGGCAGGCTTGTGGATGGCGCCTGTGTCCATTCATCCCTTCTACCAGTTCATCACCATCCTCTGCATTGCGCTGGGTTCGGGCGCGGGTGCGGCGCTGAACATGTGGTACGATCGCGATATCGACGCCATCATGAACCGCACGCAAAAACGGCCCATTCCCGCTGGGCGTATCGCGGCGGATGATGCACTCGCACTTGGCCTCATGCTTTCGGCGGCCTCGGTGCTGCTGCTTGGCCTTGCTGTCAGCTATGTGGCGGCCGCGTGGCTCGCCTTCGCCATTTTCTTCTATGCCGTGATTTACACTATGGTGCTCAAACGCGCCACACCGCACAACATTGTCATTGGTGGCTTGGCGGGTGCTTTTCCTGCCCTCATTGGCTGGGTCGCCGCCTCGCCGGAGCCTGCCCTCATGCCATGGCTCATGGTGGCGATTGTATTTTTCTGGACGCCTCCACATTTCTGGGCGCTCGCGCTCTATCGCCATAGCGATTATGCCAAGGCGAACGTGCCCATGCTGCCAGTCACCGCGGGCATTCCGGCAACCAAGCGCCAAATTGTCGTCTACACGGTGCTGATGGTGGCGGTGTCGCTCACGCCCGTTTTTGCTGGCTCCACCTTGGTTTATGGTATTGGCGCTGGCGTACTTGGTGCAATCTTCCTTCGCCATGCACTCCGCGTCCTTCGCTCCGCCGAGCCACGCGACGCCATGCGTATGTTCGGCTTTTCGATCCTCTATCTCTTCGCCTTGTTTGCCCTGCTGGTGGCCGACCATCTCACCCAAGGCTTTCATCTCGTCTAACGTTACATTACCTCAAGCCATTGCCACCTAGGAGGCACCTATGAGTACGAAAGAAGTTACCATTCAAAAAGCCATGGAAGTTGCGGCCGACAATGGCGGCACCATTATCTCCAACGAGAACATCGTGTATCTCATGGGCACCTGCTTTGTGCTCGGAAGCCTCTTCACTATCTTCATCCTGATCATCCTCGATTTTATGCGCCTGCAGCGCGAGAAAGCAGAACAATAATGCCGCTCAGCGACATCCACCGCCGCAAGCGCGGTAAAAATTTCTTTGCACTCGCCGTCATCATCGCCTTCATCATGGGGCTGTTTTACCTCACCATGCTCAAAGTCGGCGGCGCATAAGTTTTTTGCGATAACGCTTTCGCCCACCGCGTTTTTGGCATAAAACGCCGCTTATGAAATCGAACCATTCATTTGCTTTACAGCTAGCGGGGCTCAGTCTTGGCATGCTGATGCTGGCTTATGCCAGTGTTCCACTCTATCGCTTGTTTTGCCAAGTGACCGGTTTTGGTGGCACCACCCAGCGTGTTGTCGCCAACATTCAACCTGTGCGCGCCAACGAACGCACCATCGTTGTCAGCTTCGACGCCAATGCCGATCCACAACTGCCGTGGGAGTTCAAGCCACTCGAACGCTCCGTCACGGTGCGCGTGGGCGAGAACCGCTTGGTGGCATTTCATGCCAAAAGCCTATCCGCCAACCCCACGCGTGGCACCGCCACCTATAATGTGACCCCACATTCGATGGGCAAATATTTCAACAAAATCCAGTGCTTTTGCTTCGAGGAGCAACAACTCGCGGGCAATCAGTCCGTCAACATGCCTGTGTCATTTTTCCTTGATCCTGCCATGCTCGATGACCCTGAAACACGTGATGTGACAAATATCACTTTATCTTACTCATTTTTTAGTTATGAATCGGCCAATAAGTCGAAATTATAGGTGGTTCATTTGCTGCGATCGTTTGATCAAGGCGGATGAAATGCTAGGAGGCGCAGCGCGCAGGGAAGAAGTGTAGCATCGCTACATGACTGACCGAGCACCTAGCCGACAACGCAGTTCGCCGCCTTCATCAAACGAGGATTCTATGAGCGGAAAAGTTACGCACCCCTACCACCTAGTCAACCCAAGCCCATGGCCTGTTCTCATGGCCTTTGCTATTATGGCGTTTGTGGTCGGCGGTGCCTTTGCCCTGCATAGCGACCCCATCGGCTTACCACTCACCTTTGCTGGTGCAGCCGCTATCATTGCGTGCTGCTTTTTCTGGTGGCGCGACGTGATTCGTGAAGGCTTGCACGATAAGGCGCACACACCCGCCGTTGCGCTTGGTCTGCGCTGTGGTATGGCCTTGTTTATCGTTTCCGAAGTCATGTTCTTCGTTGCCTTCTTCTGGGCTTATTTTGGCGCAGCATGGTTCCCCAAACTCCCGCTCGAGGATGTCTGGGCAATTGCCGAAGGCGTCTGGCCTCCAGCCAATATCATTCCTTTCGATGCATTTGATTTACCGCTGATGAACACCCTCATCTTGCTTCTCTCGGGCACCACCGTTACGTGGGCGCACCATGCACTGCTGCATGGCGATAACCGCGACGTGGTTCGCGGCCTTGCCTGCACCGTGGCGCTGGGCGTGCTCTTCAGCCTGTGCCAAGCCTATGAATATTCCCACGCCGCCTTCGGCTTGAAGGATGGCAAATACGCCGCCACCTTCTACCTCGCCACCGCCTTCCACGGCATCCACGTGATGATCGGAACCGCCTTCCTCGCCGTGTGCCTTGTGCGCGCCAAGCGCGGAACCCTCACCGTCAAAGGCCATCTCGGCTTCGAATTCGCTGCATGGTACTGGCACTTTGTCGATGTGGTGTGGCTGTTCCTGTTCGTTGGCATTTATTGGCTCACGAGCTAGTGCGCTCCCTCCTCGCTCAGATTTTCCGCCCACGCTGCCCCAAATGTGGCGAAGGAAAATTGTTCAAGGATAGCCTCGGTATTGTTGATGCCTGCAGCCATTGTGGCCTTGTCCTCAAACACCATGACGCAGCCGATGGCCCCACCTTTTTCTCGCTTGTCGTGGTTGGCTTTTTGCTCATCGCCCTCGTTGCCTATGTCGAGATGACCTACGAGCCACCGCTATGGATACATGCCGCATTGTGGATTCCCTTCACCTTCATCGCTTGCATTGCTTCCTTGCGCGCGTTTAAAACCATCTTTATCACCTTCGAGCATCGCCTAGCGTTGCTGAAAGAGAACGACCCCAATGCCTAGCACCTTCGTCCGCCCCAAACCCGTCGCGTGGTTTTTCTTCCTCCTTGCCTTTGGCACCTGCGTGGCGCTTGGCACATGGCAAGTGCAACGCCTTGCATGGAAAGAAGACCTCATCGCCGCGATTGCCGATGCGAACAGCAAAGCCCCCATCACCGCCTTGCCGAGCGATGTTGCCGCGCTTGATGCTCTTCAGTTTCACAAAGTCAGCGTGAAGGGCACATGGCGTGGCGATGTCGAGTTCCACCTTGCCCCACGCTACTACCGCGACCAATTCGGCTACGCACTCATCACCCCCCTCACCTTGAAGGATGGTCGCACTCTGCTGGTCAATCGCGGGTGGATTCTGGCCAAGAAGAAAGACCTCGCCGCTCGCCCCGAAACTGCCGTGAAAGGCAGCACCCGCGTGACTGGCCTCCTACGCGTGGGGGCAGAGCGTAACTATTTCAGCCCCATCAACCAGCCCGAAAAAAACATCTGGTTCGGGCGCGATGTCGCCGAGATGGCCGCACATGCGAAGCTTGAAAATGTCGTACCCGCCATGCTCGACCTTGTCGGCACGCAAGATGCCGAAAAACTTCCCGTCCCATCGGATGGCACGATTCGCCTTAAGAACGACCATCTAAGCTACATCATCACATGGTATGGCATTGCGCTGGGCATACTGGTGATTTTCGTGGTGTATCATCGTAAACAACCGGGGGAGGCCTAGTGTTCAGGACATTACGCCACGCACTGGGAAATCTGCGTCGCGCGCGTAAGCCAGACCGCTTGGTACTTGTCAAAACCCTGTTCAAAACCCTCGCCCATCAGACCGATACACTGAGCGCTGGCAAGCAGGTATTATGGATTGGCGTGTGCCACACCACTGCACCGTATTACAAGCGGCTCGAGCGTGATGGTGCGCTCGTCCACACCATCGACATTAATCCCGCCTCACGTCGCTATGGCCACCGAGTGCGGCACAGCGTTGCCAGCGTCATCGCCATGCAACGCGTCTACCAACCCCATTTTTTTGATCTGGTATTTTGCAATGGCGTGCTGGGGTGGGGCATTAACAGCGTCGAGGATCAACGTACCTGTTTTCGTGAAATGGCCGCCGTAATGAAGCCAGGGGCGTTGCTGGTGCTGGGCTGGAACACTCATAAAATGCGCGATCCCCTATCCGACAGCAGCCTGTTTGATGCAGATTTCGTCCCCTACGACCTACCAGGTTTTGGCCGCCGCATGGTGGTTCAAGGCACCACCCATGTCTATGACATCTTTACCCGTCGCTAGGCTAGTGACAACCCCGCAAAAACCCGCTAAACCGCCCTCCATGATGTACATCTCCACACGTGGCTCCGCCCCCAAAGTCGATTTCAAAGGCGCATTGCTTGCCGGCCTCGCCAGCGATGGCGGGCTGTATGTGCCCGAATCCATTCCCCAATTCTCGCCGCAAAAAATCGCTAGTCTCGCCAGTTTGAGTTACGCGGATTTAGCCCTCGAAATTATGATGCCGTTTGTGGGCGAAAGTTTTTCGCGCGAGCACATGAAGCGCATGATCGACACCGCCTACGCCAATTTCCGCCATGGTGCGGTGGCTCCCCTCACCCAACTTTCTGCGAACCATTTCATCCTCGAATTGTTCCACGGCCCCACATTGGCCTTCAAGGATTTCGCGCTCCAACTTGTCGGCCAATTGCTCGAAGCCGCCATGAAAGACACGGGCAAAAAGGCCGTGGTGCTCGGCGCCACCAGCGGCGATACAGGCTCGGCCGCCATGGCAGGCTGCATCGGCCGCGCGGGGCTCGACATTGTCATTCTCTATCCCGAAGGCCGCACGTCGGACGTGCAGCGCAAGCAGATGACTACGCTGGGCGCCGCCAACATCCACGCCCTCGCGGTGGATGGTACGTTCGATGATTGCCAAGACATGGTGAAAACCCTGTTCGCGGATGCCGATTTTAGAAGCAGCACCCAACTACTCGCCGTCAATTCCATTAACTTCGCGCGCGTGCTCGCCCAAATCGTCTATTATTTCTATGCCGCGCTGCGCCTTGGCGCGCCCGCTGCCCAGCTTAACTTCACCGTGCCCACCGGCAATTTCGGCGATATTTATGCGGGCTACCTGGCCCACCAAATGGGCTTACCAATTGGTAAACTCATCATCGCCAGCAACCGTAACGACATCCTCGCCCGCTGCGTCAAAACGGGCGAATATTCCATGGCAGGCGTAAATGCTTCGCTCAGCCCCAGCATGGATATCGAGATTTCCAGCAACTTCGAGCGCCTCCTGTTCGATTTATTTGCGCGCGATGGTGCCGCACTCGCCACTGCGATGACCAATTTCCGCGCCACCAAATCCCTCAAGCTCACGCCCGCACAGCATGCGGATTTCACCGCACTCTTCGCTGGCCACGCGGTGGATGATGCAGGCACGCTTGCACAAATCAAACAAACCTACGCCGAATCTGGCTACCTGCTCGACCCGCATACGGCCGTGGGCGTGGCCACTACGGAAGGCCTAAACCCCGCCGGAACCACCATTACACTGGCCACCGCGCACCCTGCCAAATTCCCTGATGCGGTGCGCCAAGCCACTGGAATCACTCCACCTTTGCCCGCCCACTTGGCCGACCTGTATGAGCGCAAGGAAGTGTTCACGCCGATGAAGCGTGACTTAGAGGCGCTGAAGGCCTATATACGCGGGCTATGACGTATACATTAACGACCCTACCCAACGGTTTCCGCATCGCTTCCGAGAGCAACGCGGATGAACATTCCGCTGCATTTGCGATTGCGGTAGATGTCGGCGCGCGGCACGAGGAACCATCCGAAGGTGGCCTGAGCCACATGCTCGAACACATGGCCTTCAAAGGCACTGCCACCATGAATGCGCGCGAAATTGCCGAGGCGTTTGACCTCATGGGCGGCAACATCAATGCCTACACCAGCCACGAACACACGGTGTATTATGCGAAAGTGCTGAAAGAATATGCGGCGGATGCGCTCACGCTTTTGTGCGACATCATTGCCAACAGCACGTTCGATGCGAACGAGTTGGAGCGCGAGCGCCAAGTGGTGCTGCAAGAAATCGCTATGCACCACGACACGCCCGATGATTTGGTGTTCGATCTCTATCAGGAAATGGCCTTTGGCGACCAGCCACTCGCCCGCCCCATCCTTGGCAAAGCCGAGCGCGTCGCGACCTTCACGCGCGAGGATTTGATTGCCTACACGCAAAAACACTACCAGCCCAACCGCATGGTGCTGGCCGCCACAGGCAACGTACATCACGCCGAAGTTAAAAAAATTGCTGCAGAGTTTTTTGCGTTAGCGAAGAATACGAGTGTGCAGCAAACATTGCCAACAGCGCGCTATCACGGCGGCGAAAAAACGCTCGAGAAAGACCTCGAACAAGTGCAGCTCGTGCTCGGCTTTCCCGCACTTGCCTCGCCCCACCCCGATTATTACGCCATGCAGGTATTTGCGACCATTCTCGGTGGCGGCATGAGCAGCCGCTTGTGGCAAGATATCCGCGAGCGACGCGGCCTTGCCTATTCCGTTTCAGCCTTCGCCAGTGGCTATCAGGATATTGGTTTGCTTGGCATGTATGCGGGCACCACCGTCGAGCATTTGGCGGAGCTCACCAGCGCGCTTAAAGATGTGCTCGCCAGCATGAAAGACGGCGTATCCGATGCCGAATTGCTGCGCGCCAAAAACCAGCTCAAAGCAGGCACCGTCATGACGCGTGAAAATTGCGGAAGCATTGCCGAATGGATTGCCCGACACCTGCATGTCTACGGCGAATACCGCACGGTCGAAAAGCTCGTCGCCGAAATTGAGGCCGTGACGAAAGAGGATATGATCCGTATGGCGGAACTTGCCCTCAATGTTGCCACCCCCACCGTTGCCGCTCTTGGGCCCATCGGTAGTGTGAATGACGCACAGCTTTCGCAAAAGCTTGCCGCATGACCACCCACCACACCGTCACCGTCGATGATGACAACGCAGGCTATCGCCTCGATAAATTCCTGAGCCTCGCCCTGCCCGAGATCAGCCGCGCACGGCTGCAAGCCCTCATCGAGGGTGGTGCGGTGTTGAGGGATGGCAAGCCCTATGCCAGCTCCTCCTACAAAGTCAAAACGGGCGAAACCTATGTGCTCGATGTGCCCGAAGTGGTCGCGCTCGATCTCACCCCCGCCACTGGCATCACGCTCGATATTGTGTACGAAGATGACGACATCATCATCCTCAATAAACCTGCGGGCATGACCGTCCACCCCGCCGCTGGCACCAAGGGCGACACGCTGGTGCACGCGCTGCTCACCCATTGCGGCGCAAGTCTTTCGGGCATTGGCGGCGTCGCGCGCCCCGGCATTGTGCACCGCATTGATAAGGAAACCTCAGGGCTGCTCGCCGTCGCTAAAAACGACGCGGCGCATCAGCACCTCTCCGCCCAGTTGAAGGAGCGCACCCTAAAGCGCACCTATATTGCCTATGTGTGGATGGCACTGAACCCGCGTGAAGGCACGATTGATGCCCCCATCGCCCGTAATTCGCGCTATCGCCGCCAAATGGCGGTAGTGGAGGGTGGTAAGCACGCTGTCACGCATTATGAAACTTTGGCCGCCTACCACATCCCTGGCAACATTACCCCGCTGGCGTGTAAAGTGATGTGCGAGCTCGAAACGGGTCGCACCCACCAAATCCGCGTACACATGACGCATGCCAAGTGCCCATTGGTGGGCGACCCCGTCTATGGCATGGCCACCAGCCAACGGCTGCAGCGCCTCAAAGCGGCTGGCTATCAGCTAACCGACGAGGCAATAAACGTTTTCTCGGCCTTGCGCCGCCAAGCCCTCCACGCGCAGGAATTGGTGCTTATCCATCCGAAAACTAACGAAGAAATGACGTTTGAGTGCCCCTTACCAGACGACCTGATTGAGCTCGAAAACACCCTCCAATCCTTGACAATTAAGGGGTAATATCCTACATTGGTGGTCAACAAAAGGCGTCACCCAAAAGCGCCTTAGAGAGGCCAAGCAACCATGTCGAACGCCACCCGTAGCACCCATGCCCTGCCCGTCATCTCGCCCGATGGTGGCCTGCGCCGCTACATGCAGGAAATCCAAAAATTCCCGATGCTCGATGCCGACGAGGAATACATGCTCGCCAAACGCTGGAGCGAATATGGCGATTATGATGCTGCACACAAACTCGTCACCTCGCACCTGCGCCTTGTCGCTAAAATCGCTTACGGCTATCGCGGTTACGGGCTGCCTGTTTCCGAACTCATTGCCGAAGGCAATATCGGCCTCATGACTGCCGTGAAAAAATTCGAGCCCGAGAAGGGCTTCCGCCTTAGCACTTATGCCATGTGGTGGATTCGCGCGAGCATTCAGGAATTCGTGCTGCGTAGCTGGAGCTTGGTGAAAGTCGGCTCAAGCGCCGCACAAAAGCGTCTGTTCTTCAACCTCAAAAAAATGCGCAAGCGCCTCAAAACGGTGGATGATGGCAAAGCCCTCACCCCGCAGGAAATCCGCATCATCGCGCATGAGCTCGATGTGAACGAGCAAGACGTTATCGACATGGACGAGCGCATGGGCGCGGTCGATAAAAACCTCAATGCCCGTGTCGGGCAAGATGGCGAAACCGAGTGGATGGACATGCTGGCCGACCCTGCGGAAAGCCACGAAGATATTTTGGCCGATGATCAGGAAATGCGCCTGAAGAAAAAGCTCCTTGCCCAAGCGCTCGATAGCCTGAACGACCGCGAGCGCGAAATCATCATCGCCCGCCGCATGAACGAGGAAGAGCTGACCCTCGAGGAACTCTCCAAGCAATTCAACATCAGCCGCGAACGCGTCCGCCAGATCGAATCCCGCGCCATCGAGAAAATGACGCAGTTTGTCATGGAAGCAGCAAAGAAATCGGCATTGCCAAAAGCGGCCGTGGCTTAGTTAATGCCACGAATGCCATTTGAATCAATGATGGAGCGAAACGAGTGATGTTCGAGAGCCAGCGCGCAGCGTACGTTTGAGTACGTGAGCACTGGAAGCGCAGAATATTGCTAGTTGCAGCCCATCAGAATTCAAATGCTAAACAGCAGCCTC